>NZ_JAMBOJ010000006.1 GCF_023715565.1 Cytobacillus firmus
ATCCCGTTGAATTGGATTATGTTTAGAAAGCATATTAATCACCTCAAGCATTGTATTACTTCTATTTTAAATCAAAAAAGACTCCCGACAAGTACGATTTTCATCGAGTTTGTCGACAGTCTGAAACGTTCGGCACCCCCGAACGTTTTTTTATGCTGTTTTGAAGAATTCCTTCCATTTAATAACTGTAACCTTTTCTCTCAGTACAAATACCAAAACAGAAAGTGACAGCAAAATCAGGACAATCATTGAAGGAGTAAATCTGCTGATAAACTCTCCGAAAACGGTATAAAACACAGCCAGCGGTAAATTGGTGATCCATGAACTTTTCAGATACTGATTAAATCCCTTGTTTCTTTCCATCAGACAAAAGCTCAATAAATGATAATGAATAAAAGGGATTAGCCTTAAAACTGCAACCTGGCCGACAGTTAAATTCCGATACTCCCCGAACCACCGCTTCTTTAATAAAGATAGCTTTTCATGTGTCCGCGGCATTTTTGCGATCAAAAAATAAAAAAGAATGCTGCTGACCATTAACCCTGCCAGAGAGAAAATAGAGCCAAAAAGACTTCCAAACATAACTCCCCCTGTTATACAGACAAGTGGTACCGGAATAAATAGAAACTGACGGATGATATGAAAAAAAACAAAAGCAATGGGAGCAAGAATGCCAGCAGTCTCTGCCATAACAAACAATAAGGTCAATTGATCATTCATGCCTTCACCTCTCCCTGATGACTTTCTTGCTGTTCACTAAAGCTTATGGATGGCGCTGACTGTTTATGACAATTGAATAATCAGGTACACAAGCAAGCCTGCTTCAAGCAATGCTAAGAAAGGCAGCCCCCATTTAAACTGAACATGCTTCGTTTTATGCCTAAAGGTCTTCATACCAAAAGCCATTCCAGCTGCACCGCTCAAAAAGGCTGTGATCCAGAGGTTCTTCTCGCTTATACGGAACTCATTCCGTTTGGCTTTTTCTTTATCAAGCTTCATCAGGTAAAAGCCAATCACATTCATAATCAAATAGAAAAGAGCAATTGTTTTAATCATGAGCTTTCTCCTTTTTCTATGTATTAAGTCTATACCTGAGCTTAAACGAATCGGAAGCTTACTGTCCATTAAAAGCAAAATAAAAAGCCATCCCATAGGGAATGGCTATTGTGAACATTATTACTTGCTAAGCTGCTGCTTTGCAACTGATGCTAATTCAGCAAATGCTTTTTCGTCAGCGATTGCTAATTCAGAAAGCATTTTGCGGTTAACTTCGATGCCAGCAAGCTTTAAACCATGCATTAAACGGCTGTAAGAAAGACCGTTCATGCGAGCTGCTGCGTTAATGCGAGTAACCCAAAGTTTGCGGAAGTCGCGCTTTTTCTGGCGACGGTCGCGGTAAGCATACATTAGAGATTTCATAACCTGCTGGTTAGCAACTTTGTATAATGTATGTTTTGAACCATAATAACCTTTAGCTAATTTGATGACTTTTTTACGACGTTTGCGAGTAACTGTACCGCCTTTTACACGTGGCATATTATTTCCCTCCTAATTTCAAGATATTACTTAAGATTTACTAATAAGTTACGGATGCGCTTGTAATCGCCTGAAGAAACAAGAGTTCCTTTGCGAAGCTTACGCTTTTGCTTTTGTGATTTGTTCGCGAACATATGGCTTCTGTAAGCGTGAGAGCGCTTCAGTTTACCAGAACCTGTTCTTTTGAAACGCTTAGCAGCGCCGCGGTGAGTTTTCATTTTTGGCATGGGAATTCCTCCTCTTACTTGTCGTTTTTCGGTGCTAACACCATAAACATGCTTCGGCCATCCATTTTTGGATGTGATTCCACTATTGCAACTTCATTGCATGCTTGTGCGAATCGAATTAGTACACGCTGGCCAATTTCCTTATGCGTAATGGCACGTCCTTTAAATCGGATCGATGCTTTTACTTTATCGCCTTTTTCAAGGAATTTAATAGCATTGCGAAGTTTAGTATTAAAGTCATGCTCTTCAATAGTCGGGCTAAGACGAACTTCTTTAATACTAATAATCTTCTGGTTTTTGCGAGCTTCTTTGTCTTTCTTCTGCTGCTCGAATTTGAACTTTCCGTAGTCCATGATACGGGCTACCGGAGGCTTCGCACTCGGTGCAACCAGAACAAGATCAAGATTGGCACGAGAAGCAATTTCAAGTGCGTCGAATTTTGATTTAATACCTAACTGCTCGCCGTTTTGGTCAATAAGACGGACTTCGCGGGCGCGAATGCCCTCGTTTAACAACATATCTTTGCTAATAGCTAGACACCTCCAAGGTTTAATGCGAACACAACGTTTGGGTCAAGAAAAGCGCAAGCGCCTGCTTAACAGACAACTTTAAAGCTGTAAGCTGCACCGGACCAAAGCTGAATCGCAAGTTATGCAACATTTCTCTTCCGTGACGGAATCAGAGCTGTTTTAACCAAATAAAAAAGTGCGGATGAAATCACCCACACTTACGTATATAAACAGAAAATGTTCACGTAAAACCTGCCAACTGCGCTTTGCGTCAATCAGGTGAGAAGCGGGTGCTTCTTCTTTTCCTCAAACTGTATTCAATTTACCTTAGCAACTATATCACAAAGAATGATTCCGTGTCAAACGAATAACTTTTATCACAACGAAGAAAAGCATAACAAACTTAATTGATTTTGGCAATACGTATTTAGTATTTTTTCAAAATGAATTAAATGCCAGCTCTTTCCTTTGTCTCATCCGCCTCATACATATTCTAAGGATTAGCATATCAAAAAGGGCTGCAGCACGTGCAGCCCTTTTTCATTATTATCTTTTAACTTCAGCTTTTAGCGCTGAAATGAAGTCCTCAAATGAAACAGTTTCTGATTTTTGCTCTCCATATTTGCGGACATTGACAGCCTTTTTAGCTACTTCATTGTCTCCAACAACAAGCATGTATGGAGTTTTTTGCATTTGCGCTTCACGGATCTTATATCCGATTTTTTCATTGCGGTCATCCAGCTCAACGCGGAAGCCCTCTGCCTGAAGCTGCTCCTGGACTTTTTTCGCATAATCAAAATGAATATCAGGAGAAACCGGAATGACCTGGACTTGAACTGGGGCAAGCCAAGTTGGAAACGCTCCCTTGTACTCCTCAATCAGGAATGCCACAAAACGCTCCATAGTGGAAACTACTCCGCGGTGGATAACGACCGGACGATGAGGCTTTCCATCTTCCCCTACATATGTCAGGTCAAAACGTTCAGGAAGCAGGAAGTCCAACTGGACAGTAGATAATGTCTCATCCTTGCCAAGCGCAGTTTTAACTTGTACATCCAATTTAGGACCGTAGAAAGCCGCTTCGCCTTCTGCCTCAAAATAATCGAGGCCAATTTCATCCATCGCTTCTTTAAGCATCGCCTGTGCTTTTTCCCACATTTCATCGTCATCAAAGTACTTCTCAGTATCCTGAGGATCTCTATAGGAAAGTCGGAATGAGTAGTCATTGATATCGAAGTCTTTATATACTTCAAGGATCAAATGTACTACGCGCTTAAATTCTTCCTTGATCTGGTCAGGCCGAACGAAGATATGTGCATCATTTAAAGTCATTCCTCGTACACGCTGAAGGCCTGATAAGGCACCTGACATTTCATAGCGGTGCATTGTTCCAAGCTCTGCGATACGGATTGGCAGTTCGCGGTAACTGTGGATGCCATTCTTATAGATCATCATATGATGCGGGCAGTTCATTGGACGCAGAACAAGCTGTTCGTTATCCATCTCCATTACAGGGAACATGTCTTCCTGGTAATGATCCCAGTGGCCGGATGTTTTATAAAGATCCACGCTTCCCATGATTGGAGTATAAACATGGTCATAACCCAGTCTTTCTTCTTTATCCACGATATAGCGCTCGATATTGCGGCGGATTGACGCCCCTTTTGGAAGCCACATAGGAAGGCCCTGGCCTACTTTTTGCGAATTCATGAACAGGTTAAGCTCTTTGCCGATTTTACGGTGGTCACGTTCTTTTGCTTCCTCAAGGAGACGTAAATGCTCTGCCAGGTCTTCTTTCTTGAAGAAAGCTGTTCCATAGATTCGCTGAAGCATCTTGTTATCACTATCGCCTCTCCAATATGCTCCGGCAATGCTTAATAGTTTGAACTCTTTCAATTTGCCTGTAGAAGGAACATGAACACCGCGGCAGAGGTCAAAAAATTCGCCCTGCTCATAGATTGTCACTGTTTCATCTTCAGGAATAGCCTCGATCAGTTCAAGCTTATATTCGTCATCTATTTCCTTGTACATTTCTACAGCTTCTTTGCGGCTGACCTCTTTGCGGACAATATCAAGGTTTTCATTAATGATTTTTTTCATTTCTTTTTCAATCACCGGAAGGTCTTCTGGTGAAAGAGATTCTTCCAGGTCGATATCATAGTAAAAGCCGCTTTCAATAACTGGTCCTACCCCAAGCTTTACATTTTTATATAAGCGCTTGATCGCCTGGGCCATCAAATGGGCAGTGCTATGGCGAAGAACCTCCAGCGCAGCGCTTGAGTCCGGGGTTACAATTTCAATAGCTCCATCCTTTTCGATTGGACGGCGAAGATCATACATTTCTCCATCCAGCTTGCCGGCAATTGCCTTTTTCTTTAGGCCCGGGCTGATCGAAGCTGCAATATCTTCTGTTGTCGTTCCCTTGGGAAACTCCTTTACAGCTCCATCTGGAAACGAAACTTTAACAACTTCTGACATGAGATATTTCCTCCCTTATTTATAAAGCGTAAGCGCCTCGATCAGCCCCGTAAAGCACAAGGCGAGCCTCCTAAAAAGGCGTTCTTTCCTTTTTTGGAGGATTGACTTGTGACCTCGAGGGGCTAAGCGCTGGAGCTGGATTCAGATTTTGCTCCTAAAACGCGTTTTACACAAAAAACAAAAAAACCCGCCCCTAAAAAAAGGGACGAGTTATTATTAACACGCGGTTCCACCCTACTTCTCGCCTTCATAAAGACAAACGACTCTGTAGTAAGATAACGGTCTTTTCCCGCCAGCCCATTTCCTGACTGGAGTTCAGAGGCGGTAAGCATTCAAATCGTGTTAGGAAGGTTTCAGCCTTGCCTTCCCTCTCTTTAAACCGTATTAGAATACCCGTATCCTCATCGCAACTTTTGATTGATTATTGTAATATGTACGTTATTATAGTTTGTTATTTCAGGAAAATCAAGGGTATCTTTTACATTTTTCATCAACGGCATAAGAATGGGCGTTTTGATAACGATAAAAAGCTGCAAGAGGGCTTAATTGAAGCCTTTCTTCAAAAATATTGCGGATTGTTCTGACCAGCGGCTGGTCAAAATCATCTGAATAGAGATAAATAGCTGAAGGCGCTATAGAGAGCAGCGGCGCAATTGTAACAGAATCCACATATACAGGATGATTGGATAATAGCTTACGGTCAATCATCCTTAGGAGCTCTCCTCGTTTAATTTCACACAATTGCTCATCATAAAAATAAATACCTTCATCCATGAGGACATGGATCGTATCCATTTTCGGCTGCCTGCCTGACAGGAAATCTCTCAATGTATGAATGAACATCTGATATTCCTGTTCCATTTTGTACTCATCGATGGAGACTTCCACATACTTGGTCATTTCATTCATAAGCGGGCGCATCCGAAACTTTACGAATGAATCAAAAGAAAAGGAAATGTTAGTTTGAAAAAGCTGATCAATTGCACTTTTTAAGCCTTCTTTTACATCTAGTCCGCTGACAAACGCAGCAAGATCCTCGCGGCTTCCTTCCAGAATAGAGTGAATAATTTCAAGGATCTGCTGCTGCTCGCCTTCATCATCATAATAATATTGCTCCATCAGTATCCGTTTAAACCAATCATCCTGCTTCTGGTTCACGATAAATTGAAAGAATGCTGTCTTAACAGTATTCAGGATATTGCTGCTATTTCCAGCTGAAACTCTGACTATATGTTGATCTTCAAAATGAAGAGTATTATTATCACATTGACAAAAAGACTGCAGCTGTTCAAAAAGATGCTCATAGAAGTTCCTCGCATCCGTGCTGCTCTGGAAAATGATTTCGATCAACCAAATCCCCCCTTTATACAAATCTCTGTTCTATGTATATGGCGGACTTGGCCAATTTAGAAGTGGGGTTTGATCTAAAAAAGCTGCCGATATTTTTATCGGCAGCTTTTAGATTATACTCTCCTGTTCGGTCCTTCTACAAGCACCGGTTCAGCAAGGTATTTAATGCGTTCCATGATTCTTCTTGCCTTCATTTTCTCTTCCTCGCCGCGCTGGCTGTATGATAAATGATGTTCGAGGCCCTGCAGGTCGAAATTGGAAGTGAAGAAGGTTGGGAGGCTTTCCTGCATTCGGAACTGCAGAATCGGCCCTAAAATCTCATCCCTTGTCCAGCTGGACATAGTTTCTGCACCAAGGTCGTCAAACATTAAAACAGGCGCTTTTTTAATGGTTTCCATCTTGCTGTTCAGAGTCTGATCTCCAATTGAATTTTTCAATTCCCTGAATAATTCAGGAACATAGACAATCATGGAAGGTACTTTCCGGCTTGCAAGCTTATTGGCAATAGCACCAAGCAAATAAGATTTGCCTACACCAAACTTGCCGTAAAAGTAAATCCCCTTTTGCTTGGAACCCGGCTGATAGTCCATTACAAAGGATGCAGCCTTATCCACAGCCTCAATGCGGTCGTCATCATCATATATCGAATCAAAAGTGGCATGAAGGATATCTGTTGGCACATATAAACTCTGAATTAATTTTTCATTTCTCCGCTTTTCATCGTGCATGATCTTGCGCGGACACTTATCATACTTCAGATCGATTGACCCTCTTTGAATCACAAATTCCGGATGATAGCCCTGCATAAAATTCATACAGCTGTCCAGGCTCGGACATTTATTGCACTCCTTGCTCTGCTGAGTATATTCAAAGAGCTTGCTAAGACTCTTTTCAACCATTTCAGATGTCAATTCATCCCGATGAGTTTGGATAAAAGCCTTCACTTCAGGGTGATTAAGCGTTTGGTCCCTCATCATTTCATATCTTTTTTGAAAACCTTCATTGCCCGCAAGGCGCCTTAATGTTTCGTTAATTTTTTTCATCAATCAGTCACCTCCTGTGATCGCAGTTTTTTTAATTTTTCTTTCAGTTCCCTTTTTTTCAATTCCCGCTCATATTGTTCCTTCTCGCTATTTTCCTGTTGGGCCTGTTGCTTCTTGGCGGCTTTGCTGCTATTTTCATCAAACCAGTCCGGGAGCATCTCTGTCCTGATCGGCTTCCTTTTGTTCCCCGTTGGGCCTGCTGTTTTCTTTCCTTCTGCCCAATCAAGGTATTGGCGATGTTCTTTTTTAGCTAATTCAATGGCTTCCTGGGGTGTCTTAATCTTCTTTCTTGCCCAGTGACCAGCTATTTTTTCTACGTACCCTTTGGTCAGCTTCATATCTGTTTTGAGCATAACATATTGAATCAGCACATTAATTACTCCGGGTAAAAGCTTTTGCTGGAACATGACATCTTCTATAATCTGCAGATCGCCTTTCGAAGGTTCTGCTCCCCCGGATATATCTTTTAAAAGCTGCCTTGGTGAGGTAATTTCCAAATAACGGATCAATTCTTCTTCCTGTGTTTCAGGCTGTTTTTTTTGAGCCTGATGAATGGCAGGCTGAACCCTGTCAATCAGGGATGGAAGCATATCCTGGTTTTGGAATTGATACCAATCACGTGCCGATTTTCTTAATTCATCAATGTTTATCTCATTATCTTCATTCACTGCACTGATGACAATGTTTTTCATCTGGATAGGGTCAATTTCATATAGAAAGGCAAGATTGCTGATGGATTCCTTTACTTTAACTGTAAGGGCTTTTTTTGGTACAAGCGATTCGTTCAGTCCTGCCTGAAGCAATTCAAAATTAAAATTTTCATTTCCGATTTGAATTCCTTCCTGCTCCCGCCTTCCAATATACCCTTCCTCATCTGTTTCATTCATCAGCTGCACCACTTCATCGTCAAATGAACCAGGGTGCCCGGATTGAAATACATCCTGGAAAGCCTTCGTTACTTCCTTATACCCTCCGGCCGGCTGCACCTTCTGATCTGAGAAAAAGCGCTTCAGTCTCATAAATTGATTTTTGCCTAACTTCTTATAAAGATAGATATTGAGCATGCCGTCAAGGAAGAATTGTTCAGGTGTCAGCGGTGGAAGAAGTTCGTAAATGAACGATCTTGTCTCTTCATCCTTGTTAACATATACCTTTAAGAGTCCTATTCCTTCGAGCTTGAGACGGGCTTCATAAATATCCTTAAGCCCCATCCCCATAAAATTCATTAAACTATGGTGTGAATTTGAAGATGACCATAACCGGTTTTCTTCAAGCTCCGCCCATAAAGTCATATACAAACTGAAGCACACAGAGCCAATGAGCGGCTGGTATAACAGTGTCAGCACTTTCCGGTCATAATCATGCAAAAGCCCGCTGGCTGCTACTGTATATCGATCAATAGGGAGCATCTCCTGCCAATGCTTGGCCATGGTGTTCACCTTTTTCTATTTAAATTTTTCAGGCTGTTCATCAAAAACATATTCCGCAAAAAAAAGAGCCAAAGAAAAACCTTCAGCCCATCAGCCTAATTCATCAAAAATCAGCGGCAACGACAAAACTGACCTGATTTATGATTGTTGCTCTTTTTTAATTAGTTCCTTGAGTTCATCAATAAACACATTGATATCTTTAAATTGCCTGTATACTGATGCGAAACGGACATATGCGACCTCGTCCACATTGGCAAGTCTGTCCATGACCATTTCGCCAATTTCATCGCTTTTTATTTCAGAGACACCATTGCTGCGGAGTTCTTTCTCCACTTCAAAAGTAATATCCTCCAGATCTTTAAGGGCTACCGGCCTCTTTTCACATGCTTTAATAAGGCCTCTTAGAATTTTTTCCCGGCTGAATTCCTCTCTCGTACCTTCTTTTTTCACAACGATTAACGGAATTTCTTCCACTTTCTCAAAAGTCGTAAACCGGTATCCGCATTTCTCGCATTCCCTTCTGCGGCGGATGGACCGGCTGTCATCCACAGGACGGGAATCGAGCACACGGGTATTATTGTTTTGGCATGAAGGGCATCTCATACAATCAGCTCCGAATTTTTTTTAATAAGTTGGCATTAGACTAATTACCGAATAATATTTGATACTCTTATCTTATAAAAAAGGAGTTGACAGTACAAGTACAACTATTTATCTGCGTTTCTTGCAGAACCAAGAAAATCATGCCGTTTATTTAACTTTTCATATATCGATAGAACTTCTCTTTTAAGAATTGGATGTACACCTGCCGGTGAGGACTGCTCCGTTGAAATATTGATATCCACAGCCGTTTCAAATGGCCGGACAGTCACAACTGTCACAATAGCAAAACAAGATTTGTCTTTTTTAAGTTCGGCTGCAATCTCGCCGTGTTCCTTGGAAATGCTGAGAATGTTCACATTATGATCTGCTTTGAATAACTCTTCAATCGTCTGCAGCATTTGTGCTGTATTGGTTCTATAATATCTCGTTGTGAGCTCAGGGTCAGAGTGATTTTCATTTGTTTCACACTGCTTTTTATAGCGGCTGGCAAGTTGCTTGAAAATTGACATTCTCTTTCCTCCGTATATTATTTGTATCCTTATTGTACTATTTTTAATAAAGATACTAAAGGCAATAGATTTTAGACAAAATAAAAAGAGGTGTATTAGATACACCTCTGGATTGCCTAAGATCATTCTAGTATTAAAGTACTTGAGCTTGTTTAACTTGAACTGGACCCATACCGCGAGGAATTTCGATATTCTCACGCGTTTGAGCTCCTAACGCTTCTGCAATAAAGTCTGCAGCAATGTTAGGGTCAAGATCTCCACACGTATACACATCAATGCTGGCATAGCCATGCTCCGGGAAGCTGTGAATAGTTAAATGAGATTCAGAGATGATCACCACTCCGCTTACACCCTGTGGCGCAAACTTATGAAATGCAACCTCGCGAATTTCAGCACCAGATTTTAATGCAGCATTTACGAATGTCTGCTCAATAAAATCCATATTATTTAACTTTTCAAAATCGCATCCCCAAAGTTCTGAGATAACGTGACGACCCATAGTTTCCATATTCAAATTTCCCCCTTTAAACTTTTAAGCTATTAATTAATGAAATTCCAGATTTATACTGGTCTATAACTACCACGGGGGAAAGTTAGTCCAGAGAGGTCCTAACCCTTTAAGTAGCTACCATACCAAAACCTCGGAGAAGTTCACGAGGATTAGTATACTTTGTTTAATTTCTTTTTGCAACACATTGTTTTACATTTTTTTTGGCAAAATTACCGATGACTTTTTCTTCTCAGGATTTAGTTTTGTCCAATAAAAGGAGCCTGCCGGGGATGGCAGGCTTTAAAGGTATGGGTAGTTTTATATTAAAAGAGATTGGCAATTATCCAACCTTTACGGCAGATGCCTGAAAAAGTTCCTGTGCAACATATTTAGTCAGGTCTACAACACGGCAAGAATAGCCCCACTCATTATCGTACCAGGCAAGCACTTTCACCTTGCTGGTGCCTATTACCATTGTAGATAATCCATCAATGATGGCAGAATGTTCATTTGTGTTGAAATCAATTGATACTAACGGTTCGTCAGTAATATCCAGGATGCCATGCAGCGATCCTTGTGAAGCTGCAGCAAATGCCGCATTCACTTCTTCTATTGTAACGTCCCGCTTTAAGTCCACCACGAGATCCACTAAGGAAACGTTAGGAGTTGGCACACGCAGTGCCATTCCATGCAATTTGCCCTTTAAATGAGGCAAAACCAGCGACAAAGCTTTGGCAGCACCAGTGGAGGTCGGAATGATCGACTGTCCGCAAGCACGTGCACGGCGCAGGTCCTTATGCGGGTTATCAATATTTTTTTGATCGTTTGTATATGCATGAACTGTTGTCATAAGTCCGTTTTCAATGCCAAATTGTTCATCAAGGACTTTTGCAACAGGTGCAAGGCAGTTTGTTGTACATGATGCATTTGAAATAATATCATGTTCTTCAATTTTTAATGCGCTTTCATTTACGCCCATAACAATAGTTACATCTTCATTTTTTCCAGGAGCAGTAAGTATGACCTTTTTAGCTCCGGCATCAAGATGCAGCGCCGCTTTATCACGGGAATTAAACTTTCCTGTAGCTTCAATAACGATATCGATATTCATTTCTTTCCAGGGAAGTTCTTCAGGATTCCGGCTGCTGACAAGCTGAACTCTTTTACCGTTCACTACAATAGCATTATCTTCCGGGACTACGATTCCCTCGAATGGTCCATGGTTGGTATCATATTTAATTAAGTGTGCCAAAGTTTCAGCCGGATAGCTTGCATTTATGGCAGCCACTTCAAGATTTTCATCAAGGATGGCTTTTCTAAAAACCATACGTCCAATTCTTCCAAAACCATTAATCGCTATTTTCGCCTTCATGTTACGGCCCCTTCCGCATTAGTGTTATACTTTTTGTTACCCTATGATGTAATTAGTATAACATATTGAAGAACATTTGTGATGAATAAAATGCGGATTTTTTAATGTTCAATAATTCAGAAATATCTACCCACGCTTTTTCTAATTTTTATTAGGTAATGATCTATGTACAGACGCATCCTGATTAATTTTGTCATACTAATTAGGCTTTAAGTATATTAAAAAGGCTCTTTTCGTATAAATTGTTGTTTTTCGCTTATCAATGGTGTCCGTTGATTGCAGTGAGAGGATGCTCAGCGAACCACGGGGCGGGCGGTGAGCATCCTCGACGCTGCGCGTCTGTGGGGTCTTCACCTGTCCCGCTACTCCCGTAGGACCTTGAATAGGCTACCTTGAGTAAACACCGCACGAAGAGAATGCGCATGCATTTTCGAGAATCTCGCACCTTCCACTACAATCAACTCAGTAAATATAATATAAATAGCAACAAACTTTGCGAAAACAGCCATTAAAAAAGAGCCTATATCACAGGCTCCTTAGACAGCATTCCATTTTTTTAATATCGTCCATAATTGTTTTTCTGTTTCTTCAATGGTGCCATTATTATCGATTACAGCATCGGCCAATACTTTCTTATCTCTTAAAGGCATCTGAGATTGAATTCTTGCCATCGCTTCATTCTCAGATAACTGATTTCTCTGCATCAACCTTTTGAGCTGAATATCTTCATCTGCATACACTAATAAAGTTTTGTCGCACATATATTGTAATTTACTTTCAAATAAAAGCGGTATATCGAGTATGATCAGTTGTTCATTACGGCTGATTGCCTGTTCCTTTTTGGCCGTCATCCTTTTTCGGACTGCAGGGTGTACTATGCTATTCAGGACCTGCCGCTCTTTTTCATCATGAAAAATTATAGAGCCCAGTTCTGCCCGATTTATAGAACCGTCATCGAGAAGAACCCTATCCCCAAAATGGCGGACAATATCCTGATAAGCTTCCTCTCCTTTTTCAACCGCCAATCTGGCTTCTATATCCGCATCAATTACAGTATATCCTTTTTCGATTAGGAGGGATGAAACGGTGCTTTTACCGCTAGCAATCCCGCCTGTCAAACCTACAGTCAGTGACATAGTGAGTTCCTTTCCCATAAAATACTAGATTTTTAGAATCCCGATTACAATCAAAATAATGCCAGGAATGAATGAAAATTTATGGACCCATCCGCTTTTAGAAAATATGGACCCCACCTGCATTCCCATAAACACAAACAGAGAGCTCATAACGGCGACCGTTATTGCCAGGTAGTAAGGTGAGTACCCCAGCATAGCTGCACCAATCCCCGCTCCAAATGCATCAAGTGATAGGGCCAGCCCGAGCATTAGTGCTTCAATTCCTGTAATGGCACCGGATTTGTCAAAATCGGCGGACATTGGCTTTTTTAGAATATTAATGACAAGCCCAAGAGATTTGATTTCCAGATTTACAATTGTCTTTTCATGCGGGAGGACATCCTTCACCTTTTCCGGCCTAAAAAATTGATATATGACCCAGGCACCTAGACAAATCAGAATGACTCCCCCTAAACTTTCAGCTGAAGCCGGAGACAGAATGGCTTCTATTAAATGGCCGATTGTCATGGCGGCCATTAATGTGAGTGCTGAACAGCAAGCGATTATACTGATCGATTTAAATGGTATGCTCATTTTTCTTAAACCATATGTTAAACCGACACTGAAACTGTCAAGACTGACAGCAAAAGCAAGTATCAAAAGTGAGAAAATATGCGCCATAGAATAGAGCTCCTCCCTGTCAATCGCTACGATAGTATATGGAAGGAGCCCATCCAATGTTATTCGAAACACAGTTAAGCTCTATTCGGAATTATTATTTTCTCTGGCAAGCCGGACAATAGACTGTTCCCCTGCCTCCAGTTATGATCCGCTCAAGTGTGCTTCCGCAGACTTTGCAATCTTCCCCTTTTCGCCCGTAAACAAAAAGCTCTAGCTGGAACATGCCAATTTGCCCCTGGGAATTAACATAGGAGCGAATGGTGCTCCCTCCTTTATCTACCGCTTCTCTAAGGGTATCTGCAATTTCTTTGTGAAGTGTCTCAAATTCGCTTCTTGTTAAGCTATTTGCCGCTCTTTCAGGATGAATACGTGAACGGAATAAAGCCTCATCCACATATATATTGCCAAGCCCTACGATCGTTTTCTGATCGAGAAGCGCAGTTTTGACATGGCGGGAGGTCCTGGAAAGTCTGGCAGCCAGATAGTCCACCGTAAATTCTTCTGCAAATGGTTCCGGTCCCAGATGTGACAAAGGTAGTGTCTTAAGTTCTTCACCCTTTGCATATAGGTGCATCGTTCCAAATTTACGGACATCTTTGTATCTGAGTTCAGTATCATCTGTAAAGTGAAAAATCACATGAGTGTGTTTTTCAACAGGTTCTTCTTTAGCGTAAAGGCCGTACCTGCCCTCCATTCTCAGGTGTGATACTAGTGCATACTCATTGGTATAGAGGATTAGGAATTTCCCTCTCCTCCCAATATCCTGAAAGGTTTGGCATGCTAAAGCATCCTTGAATTGCGCAAGCTCTTCGGGATGCTTAACCATTTTTGGCCAGAAAACCGATACATGTGAAATGGTTTTGCCGACCACCAATTCCTGCAATGTTCTTCTGACTGTTTCCACTTCAGGAAGTTCGGGCATGGTTATCCCTCCTTTGTCATGCATTTTCTGCATACAAAATACAGTTTACAGTTATTTCGCATCAAACCATGTGGGGCCATAGGAGTAATCAACTTTGAGCGGAACTTTCAGTTCTACTGTATTTTCCATTACCTCCGGCACGATTTTTATGAGTGTTTCTATTTCATCCTCTGGTGCTTCAAAGATCAGTTCATCGTGAACGGATAGCAGAAGGCGTGCTTTGAGTTCTTCTTTTCTTAAGCGGTCAGCCATGTCAATCATGGCTTTTTTAATAATATCTGCAGCACTTCCCTGAATTGGTGTGTTCATAGCGGTGCGTTCTGCAAAGCTTCGCAGGTTGAAGTTCCGGCTTGTAATTTCAGGCAGATATCTCCTTCTGTGAAGAAGGGTTGAGACATATCCTTTCTGTTTTGCCTCATGGATGATATCGTCCATGTACTGCTTAACACCCGGATAGCTTTCAAGATACCTGTCAATAAATTTTCCGGCTTCTTTCCGTGTGATGCCAAGGCTCTGGGAAAGACCGTAATCACTGATTCCGTATACTATCCCAAAGTTGACTGCCTTAGCATGGCGCCGCATATTGGACGTAACTTCATCGGCATTAACGTGGAATACTTCCATTGCCGTTTTGGTGTGAATATCCATATCTTCTATAAAGGCTTCGATCAGCTTTTCATCATCTGCAATATGAGCCAGCACTCTCAATTCAATCTGTGAATAGTCTGCAGCAAAGATAGCCCAGCCGGGTTCTGATGGGACAAATGCCTGCCTGATTTTTCGCCCTTCCTCCAGACGGATGGGAATGTTTTGCAGGTTCGGATCTGTTGAGCTTAATCTTCCTGTCTGTGTAAGAGCCTGATTGAACCTCGTGTGGACTTTGCCTGTTTCTTTATTAACTACCTTCAGCAGGCCTTCAATATAAGTGGACTGAAGCTTGCCAAGCTGGCGGTAGTGCAGGATATCCCGGATTATTTCATGATCATTTTCAAGTTTTTCCAGAACGTCTGCCGAAGTGGAATAGCCTGTCTTCGTTTTTTTAATGACTGGCAGCCCCAATTTTTCAAAAAGGATTACACCGAGCTGTTTGGGAGAATTGATATTAAAGGCTTCTCCGGCAAGACCATGTATCCGCTTTTCAATTTCATCTAATTTGGAGAGCAGATCCTGTCCCATTGTCCTCAGGCGTCCTAAATCCACTTTAACTCCAGTTGATTCCATATCTGCTAATATTAAAGAAAGTGGCATTTCCAGGTCATAAAACAGCTCGGATTGCTGGTTTTCCTTTAAATCACTATCAAGCTTTTCCCTCAATGTCATCAAGGCTGCTGCTTTTCTTGCTAAATGTCCGCCAAGTTCTTTTTCTTCCGGAATCCGTCTTTTTGCTCCTTTACCGTAGAATGCTTCATCAGATTGAATAGCATGATAGCCATGATTTTTTGCTATAGACGCTATATCCTCAATAGTCTGAGACGGGTTAATAATATATGAAGCAATATAAAGATCAAAATCTGCTCCCTTTAAATGAACCCCATGATGCCGCAGTGACACTTCAGACCTTTTTGCATCATACACTGTCTTCTTTTTCGTTTCATCTTCAGCCCATCTTATAAAAACATCTGACTCCAGTGCCTTATCTTTGGAGAAGAAGAAATTTCCTTTTTCATTCGCAACGGAAAAACCAATGATGTCTGCATAGTGGTAATTATCCTCTAGAAGCTCGACATAAAATGCATTTTCATCAGAAAACATATCTTCTTTAATTTCATCTGCTATGCTAAATTTAATTTCATCCAAATTCTCTTCGATTGCTTCAGTGTCCCCGCCGATTTTTTCAAGCAGCGAGTTAAAGCCAAGTTCTTTAAAGATGCCTATAACTTTCTCTTTTTCAAAACCTTCATATTCAATGTCTTCAATTTTTATTTCAACGGGGGCTTCCCTCGTGATAGTAGCAAGTTCTTTACTCATTAAAGCTTGATCTCTGTATTCTTCCAGCTTTTCTTTCAGTTTTTTTCCATTCACCTTATCAACAGATTCCAAGAGCTCTTCAATGGTCCCAAACTCTTTCAGCAATTTAAGAGCTGTTTTTTCGCCAACTCCCGGCACACCCGGAATATTATCTGAACTGTCACCCATCAGGCCTTTCATATCAATAATCCTGTCAGGTGTGATTCCGTATTTCTCATCTATATGAGCCGGCGTGTATTCTTCAATATCTGTAATTCCTTTGCGGGTGATGCTGACTGTGACAGAATCGGAACTTAACTGTGTTAAATCCTTATCCCCTGATATAACTTTAACTTCATAGCCATCTTTTTCGGCATGCAGGGACAGTGTTCCTATGATATCATCCGCTTCATAATTTTCCAGTTCATATCTGGAGATTCCATAAGCATCCAAAAGCTCTCTTATATAAGGAAACTGTTCTGATAGTTCAGGCGGGGTTTTCTGCCGGCCACCTTTATATTCGCTAAAGGTTTTATGGCGGAAGGTTGTTTTTCCGGCATCGAACGCCACAAGGAGATGAGTCGGTTTTTCATCCTCCAGAATCCTCTGCAGCATCATGGTAAATCCGTAAACAGCATTGGTATGTATTCCTTTATCATTGTTTAAGAGCGGCAAAGCAAAAAACGCCCGATAAGCGATGCTGTTGCCATCTATCAGAACAAGCTTTTTTTTATCCAACTAATATCTCCTCCTTATTAGAAAAGCGGAAGCGCCTTGTCCACCCCCGACAAGCACAAGACGAGCCTCCCGGAAAGGCGTCCTTTGCCTTTTTGGAGGATTGGCTTGTGACCTCGAGGGGGTAGGCGCTGCAGCTAGACACTGGTCTAACATGAAAAGCGCAAGTGACCTTGCCCACAATAAATAAGCCGTTATTTTCCTTTATTCTATCATGAGCAGATAGAGAAAGAAAAATAACGGCTTCCATTTAAATGCTATTTAATTAGTATTCCCCATCAGCAGACGGGCATATGGTGAATCAGAAGGCAGAACAATTACAGTCTCACCATTGATGGTCTTTTTATAGGATTCAAGTGTCCTGAATAAGGAATAGAATTCAGGATCTTTTGAGAAGGCTTCATTGTAGACCTTCGCAGCTCCAGCTTCCCCTTCTGCCCGAATGACTTCAGCATCTGCCTGGGCCTTCGCAAGCATTTCCCTTACGGTCCTGTCTGTTTCAGCAATAATAACATTCTTCTGGGCATCACCCCTGGACAGATATTCCTGGGCTGTAGACTGGCGCTCGGAAATCATTCGAGTATACACAGAGTGTTCATTTTCAGACGGCAGGTCAGTCCTTTTAATCCGAACATCTGTTACTGTGATTCCATAATTATCATTTGCAAGTAATTCATTCACTTTTGTGGTGATTTGATCATTCAATGATCCTCGTGAAGATTTTTCATCATTAATGATTTCTTCATAATTCAACCGGCCCAGTTCGGAGCGGGTCACGGAGTAGATGAACTCTTCCATTCTGGCCTCCGCTCCCTCCAATGTTCTGGCGTTTGAGATCATTTTCTTCGGATCTTCAATCTTCCAGACAGCATAGTTATCGATAATCATGACTTTTTTGTCCTTTGTATTGATTTCAGCTTCAGACACGTCATAAGTCATTTGATATTTTGGAAGTGTGGTAACACTTTGGATGAATGGTATTTTAAACGCTAATCCAGGTTCTTTCTCTATCCTGACCACCTCTCCAAATTGACGGATAACCTTGTATTCCCCTTCCTTTACAATAAACAGGTTGCTGAACAATATCCCTAATCCTGCAATGATGAGGACCAAGATAATTCCTAGTTTGGAATAGCTTCTCCACTTGAAATTTCCACCCCGTTCATTGATATTCACAATATTTTGATCACTCATTATCCGTGCCTCCCTCCTCTTTCGGTTTAGCCTGTTCTTTTTCTAGAGGCCTGATTGGGAAATACTTCATAGTGTTTCCATCGTCATTCATAATGTAAATCTCTGCACCCGGAAGAACCTGCTCAAGCGTTTCAATAACAAGACGCTCTCTTGTTATATCAGGATTATTTTTATACTCCCCATACAATTTATTAAAGACTGCTACATCTCCACGTGCTCTTTCGAGTCTGGCTGCCTTTTCCCCATTTGCTTTAGAGATAAGGGCTTCTTTCTCACCTTCTGCTTCATTCATTCTCTGATTCTTATATTTATTTGCTTCATTTTTTTTAGTATTAGCGGTTTCCCTCGCATCGGTTACATCTGTAAAAGCTTTTCTTACATCCTCATTCGGCAGTTCGACATCCTGGAGTTTTACAGCAAGAATGGATATGCCAATATCATATTTACCAATTAAAGTGGTTAGGAGTTCTCTGACATCCGCTTCGATATCTGCTTTACCTGAAGTCAGCGCGTCATCTATCTTAGATCCTCCGATAATACTTCTTAAGGATGAGGAAGTAGCATCATACAGAATTTCTTCCGGCGCTTCAGCATTATAAAGGTATTTTTCCGGATCAGTAATTTTCCATTGTACAACCAGATCTGCAAGAACGATATTTTCATCCCCGGTTATCATCTTTGTCTCATCTGGAAAATCCTTTATTTTTCCATCTTTTTCTTCATATCCAAACTGCAGTGAAAAGGTTTCCTTCGAAAGCTTCTCCACGCTTTGGACAGGCCACGGCAGCTTAAAATGTAGTCCCGGCTCCGTAATGCCTTCCTCAACTTTTCCAAATGTTAAAATGACTGCCTGATCTGATTCATCGACGGTATACCATGTTGTAAAGGCAACTATACTTAAAATAACAATTGCGATAATTAGCCCTGCGATTGTATAAATCCGCTTTAAACTGATCATCTCTCTCTCCCCTTCCATGCACTTTCTATAACTTTTCATACGATTTATTTACGTAAAGGTTTCATAAATATGACAAAAGTTTAAAAAAAGAGGGAAAGTCGTAAAAAAATGACAAAGGCGAAAGCGGGGTCAGCTCTCACCTTTGTCTATGCTTCTTGGTTGAAGGGGGTTTAACAATTATGATTTTATCAGCAAAATGTAAAGGGAACATAAATCTCCTGTAAAAATAATGTTAAGTTAATCCTGCCACTCCATCCATTTTTTCCTACAGCTTTTTCTGAAGTTCAATAATAAAGGCGGTGCCTTTGCCGACCTCGCTTTTTACTGAGATGGTTCCCTTATGTGCTTCAATGAGATGCTTTACGATAGCAAGCCCAAGCCCTGTTCCGCCGGAATTCCTGCTTCTGGCCTTATCAACCCGATAAAAACGTTCAAAGATTCGCGGAATTTCTCTTGCTTCAATTCCAATCCCCGTATCCCTTATTTCGGTTAAAACTGTGCTGCCTGTATCTGCGGACGAAATATAGACGACCCCTTGATTTGGCGTATATGAAATTGCATTTGATATGATATTTATAAATACCTGCTTAAGCCGGTGAACATCCCCTTCAATACATACAGGTTTATCCATTTTCTTATATTCCAAGACTATTTCCTTTTCCGCTGCTTTTCCTTTCATGATGGCTACCACATCTTCGAGCACATCAGCCAGATCCAGCTGCTGAATGGACAAGCTAAAGCTTTGTTTTTCAATTTTCGACAGATCCAGCAATTCCTGAATAAGAGATTGCAGGCGATCACTTTCCTTTAAAATGATGTTGAGGAACTCATTAAGAGTCTGTTTGTTTTCCATTGCACCATCCAAAAGAGTTTCAGAGAAGCCCTTTATAGAGGTAACAGGTGTTTTCAACTCATGAGAAACATTCGCTACAAAATCCTTCCTCATCTGCTCAAGCTTCTTCAGTTCTGTAATATCATGAAAAACCAGCAATATCCCTTTCCATTCATCATTCGTGCCGATAATCGGAACTCCATATACTTCAAAATAACGTCTTTCGATATTGACCGGAATAATGAGCTGTTTTTTTACTTTCTGCTCGGTCATGAAAATTTCTTCGATCACTTCGGTTATACCCTTATGTTCTATCACTTCATAATAAAGCTTGTAAAGGTATTCGGAGGGATTGACATTGAAAACCTCTTTATAAGGCCGGTTCACTAAATTAATATAGCCTCTGCTGTCAATTAGAATCAAACCGCTTCCCATGTTTTCAATTAGAGCACCAAGTCTGTCCTGCTGCATTTCCTGGGATTTCACCATTTCCTGAAGATTTCTCGCCAGTACATTGATAGACTTACTCAGCATACCTATTTCATCTTCTTGATCTTCATATGTCCTTGCCCGATAGTTTCCCTTAGTAAGTTCAATCGCTACCTGTGTTGCAGACTCGATAGGCTTTGTATATCGTGCCATAATTCTTGATCCGAGCAGAATAATCATAAACAACGACAGCCCAAGGCTGACAGCTAAAATCCACCAAATCTGCTGATAAGCTTTTTGGAATTCAGCCAGCTTTGTGCTCAAGAAAATATAGCCTTCCATCTCGCCATTTACCCTGACCGGATGCCAATAATAGTGCAGATTAAACCCTCCTGCCACTTCCCATCCTGATTCATGTGCTGATTTCTTTTTTAACACTTCAAATATGATTTCCTGGTGCCTGTTTTGCGTTGTCTCACTTGTTATGCTGCTATCCATTAATATTCTGCCCTTGCTGTCAGTAGCAGTTACATGCACATCAAGTATGTCACCAAGCTCATTGATTCTCTCAATACTGATGGATCCAATTCCTCCATTGCCCTCAATATAGCTGGCCGCCATTTCAGTCTCTTTTTGGAGACGTGCATCAAATGTATTTAAATAATAGCTTTTAAAAAGCTGGCCTAAAAGAAGGCCTAATGCAATTAATACAACCAGAATTAATGATAGCAATGCGAAGAGGAGTCGGGTGCGAAAGGTAGTCATTCGCCTTTAGGCTCCTCCAATTTGTAGCCCAGTCCGCGAATGGTCTTAATATATACAGGTTTTTTGGTGTTTGCTTCAATTTTCTCTCTTAAATGGCTAATATGTACATCAACGATTCTCGTGTCTCCTGCAAAATCATAATTCCAGACTGCACTTAGCAGCTGATCCCTTGTAAGGACACGGCTTTTATTCTTGGCAAGATACAATAGCAATTCAAATTCCTTCGGAGTTAATTCAAGGAGTTCTTCTTCAAAATAAGCTTCATAATGCTGTGGAAAGATTTTAAGACCGCCAATCCTAAAAGAATCACCCACTTCTGCTTTCTCTTCGAAAGCTTCAGGCACAAATTGTGTTCTCCGCATGATCGCTTTAACTCTGGCAACCACTTCCCGCGGGCTGAAAGGTTTTGTCATGTAATCATCTGCACCCAGTTCAAGACCAAGAACCTTATCAAACTCATCATCCCTGGCCGTCAGCATTAAAATAGGCGTCGCTATTTTCTGCTGTCTAAGCTGTTTGCATACTTCTATTCCATCAAGTTTTGGCAGCATAAGATCAAGTACAATAAGATCCGGCTTTTCAGAAATGGCCAGTTCTTTGCCCGCTTGGCCATCCATGGCTGTAAGTACTTCATAGCCCGCTTGCTGAAGGTTGTATTGAAGTAAAGTTACGATAGATTGTTCGTCATCTACAACTAGAATTTTCTTATCCATGTGATCCTCCGAGTGAATGAATTACCCCTCATTGTACTACAATTGGTTGACTTTCACTTATATAAAGCAGGTATCCCTCCTGCCTATTAAACCCTTATTTTCCACATATCTTTATTATAATATAATTCATGATTTTTTTCGGGTCAATTGCTGGAAAGGAAGGATTTCATCAAAAAAGATGTGCATATGCTGCACATCTTTTCACTATCAGAAATTATCCAAAGCATTTCCATCCATAGGCTGAGGCTTATATGGCGGGCATACAAGGAGCTGACCATTAATAACCGTCTGGTCCTCTTCATTTGTTCCCTGGACCTTAATTTGCACGGTATGATTTGATGCGTTCACTTCTGTTACTTCAAATAAAAATTGAACCGTACCATAATGATAGACGGGCTTCGTGTACTCGATTTCCTGTTTTAGAACATGGCTTCCGGGACCCGGCAAATATTTTGATATGGAAGAGTTTATGATGCCATTCAGCATAACACTTGGTACAATTGGTTTTTTATAAGGTGTTTGTGAAGCATAATCATGCTGAATATATAAAGGGTTTGCATCGTTTGTCAGGCCCAGGTACAGCAAAAGATCCTTATCTTCTATTTTTTCTGTTAGCGTCAATTTTTCGCCCACAGATATTTCTTCAATGGTTCTTCCCAATTTTCTTTTTTTTCCAAGCAGCATAGCTAAGCACCTCCGAGTGTTGTAACCGTTTACATAATTTCTGTAAAAAATAGACTATTAAATATTTTAAATTATTCAGTCTATTCGCTCTATGATATCATTTTATACTATTTCCCAAAAGGGCTTCCAGTAAAAAAAATCCGGGAGAAAATTCCCGGATTTTCTTCACTTAGATTAGATCATCCTAGTAAGCTAATACTTCCATTACCTTGCGAACTGAATCTGCCGACTTATCGAGGGCAGCTTTTTCTTCACTTGTCAGTTCAAGCTCTATTACTTTTTCAATTCCGTTTGCTCCAAGGATTGCAGGCACACCCAGATAGATTCCTTCGTAGCCATATTCTCCTTCAAGGTAAGCAATAGAAGGCAGTACGCGACGCTGATCTTTAAGGATAGCTTCACACATTTCCACAAGGGAAGCTGCTGGAGCATAGTATGCACTCCCATTGCCTAATAAGTTGACGATTTCTCCTCCGCCTTTGCGTGTACGCTCGACAATCGCATCCAGACGATCTTTAGAAATTAATGATTCTAAAGGAATACCGCCAGCATATGAATAGCGGACTAGCGGAACCATGTCATCACCATGTCCGCCAAGTACAAATCCTGTAATGTCTTTAACAGACAAATTCAGTTCCTGCGCGACAAATGTCCGGAAACGGGCTGTGTCAAGAACACCTGACTGCCCAATTACACGATTTTTCGGGAAGCCTGATTCCTTGAAAACTGTATAGGTCATTGCATCTACTGGATTAGTCAGCACAACAATATAGCTATTTGGAGAATGTTTTGCAATCTCCTGAGCTACACTTTTCATGATCTTCTGGTTCGTTTGTACAAGGTCATCACGGCTCATGCCCGGCTTTCGTGCAATGCCTGCTGTAATAACTACAATGTCGGAGTCTTGTGTATCTTCATAACTTGAAGTTCCTGTGATATTCGAATCGAATCCCTGAACAGGACTTGCTTCAAGCATATCAAGAGCTTTTCCCTTTGTAGGGTTTTCCATTTGCGGAATATCTACCAATACGACATCCCCAAGTTCCTTTTGAGCTAGTAAGAATGCAGTCGTTGCTCCAGTAAATCCTCCACCGATTACAGAAATCTTTTTGCGTTTCAATGACATGAGCAGTTCCTCCTTTTGGAAATGAAAGTTTCAGGATTTGCATCTTGTATGTAAGAGGCTGTTTCAAGGAACAGCCTTCCTATATACACAATTTCAGAGAATCGCCAGCTGCCCGGCAAAAGAAGTTTCTTCAGGGAAGTACACACAAAGTATCCTGCATGAATAATATATTAATCAAAAGCGCCTTTTATTAAAGGCGCTTTTAATACTTTTTTATCGCAGTCTAACGGGCAGTAAGGCCCCCACTTCAAGTCAGTGGAATCAAAGGAGGATAAGTGGGGTTAAACTGCCCGTAAAGGCCGATTGGTTCAACTAACAATCAGTGGAAAACCACCCCTGATTATAAGTTTCACTTTATTCCATGTTTTTAATTAGTTCGTCGGCAAATTCAGAGCATTTCACTTCAGTTGCTCCATCCATTAGACGTGCAAAGTCATATGTTACAACTTTAGAAGCAATAGATTTCTCCATAGATTTAACGATCATGTTTGCAGCTTCGTTCCATCCAAGGTGCTCAAGCATTAATACACCTGAAAGAATAACAGATGAAGGATTAACCTTATCAAGACCGGCATACTTCGGAGCTGTACCATGTGTTGCTTCAAAGATCGCATGTCCAGTTTCATAGTTAATGTTGGCTCCAGGAGCAATACCAATTCCGCCTACCTGTGCAGCAAGTGCATCAGAAATATAATCACCATTCAAGTTCATTGTTGCAACAACATCAAACTCTTTTGGACGGGTAAGGATCTGCTGAAGGAAAATATCAGCAATCGCATCTTTAACAATAATTTTGCCGGCTGCTTCTGCATCTGCCTGTGCTTTGTTTGCAGCTTCAACACCCTGCTCATCCTTAATGCGGTCATATTGAGCCCAAGTGAATACTTTTTCTCCGTACTCTCTTTCAGCAAGCTCATAACCCCAGTTCTTAAAGGCACCTTCAGTAAATTTCATGATATTGCCTTTATGTACAAGTGTTAGGGATTTACGGCCTTCTTTAATGGCATATTCAATAGCAGCACGTACAAGGCGGCTGGTTCCCTCTTCTGAAACAGGCTTAATGCCGATGCCTGATGTTTCCGGGAAGCGGATTTTATTAACACCCATCTCATCTTGAAGGAATGAAATCAGTTTTTTAACCTCATCAGAGCCTTTAGCATACTCGATGCCCGCATAAATATCTTCAGTATTTTCACGGAAAATAACCATATCAGTATCCTGAGGGCGCTTGACTGGAGAAGGAACACCTTCAAACCAGCGAACCGGACGCAGACATACAAACAGGTCAAGCTCTTGGCGAAGCGCAACGTTTAGAGAACGGATTCCGCCGCCGATTGGTGTTGTTAATGGACCTTTAATAGCAATAAGATATTCATTGATCATATCAAGTGTCTCAGAAGGAAGCCACTCGCCAGTCTGGTTGAATGCTTTTTCTCCTGCTAACACTTCTTTCCAGACAAGCTTGCGCTCACCATTATATGCTTTTTCTACAGATGCATCCAATACACGGGAAGCTGCCGCCCAAATATCAGGACCTGTTCCGTCTCCCTCGATAAAAGGAACGATTGGGTTGTTTGGTACGTTTAGTACACCATTAGTAACTGTGATTTTTTCACCTTGCATTGTTATACCCTCCATTTTGAAAAGTGCATGCATCAGCCTTTTTATTTATTTAGTCTTCCGTTCGGCTCAATGCTGCATCAGTATATCAGATTCAAAGGCTAGAAAGCATTTGCCCCTAACCTTTTCCCTGCTCTCTCTATTACAGCAATTTTTCGATAAAAAGTAAAATGCTGAGTAGTTATTTTAGTTTTTTTAATCTGTTTTTTCAGCCTATTAAAGACTTCTTTGCTCTACTGGCACGTATTTTTGCATTCCCGGGCCTGTATAGTCTGCACGCGGGCGGATCAGACGGTTATTTTCATATTGCTCGAGAATATGAGCCAGCCAGCCAGATACACGGCTTACAGCAAAAATCGGCGTGAACAGGTCATGGTCGATTCCCAGACTGTGATAAACAGACGCAGAATAGAAGTCGACATTTGGCGGAAGTTTTTTCTCCCCGGTAACGATCGCTTCAATTTGCGTGGACATTTCGTACCAGTGTGGTTCTCCGGTAAGCTCTGTAAGCTTTTTAGACATTTCCCTTAAGTGCTTGGCACGAGGATCGCCCTGACGGTAAACACGGTGGCCAAAGCCCATGATTTTCTCTTTCTTTTCAAGCTTTTCACGAATATACGGCTCAACATTTTCAAGAGTGCCGATATCAGTAAGCATCTTCATTACCGCCTCATTGGCACCGCCATGCAAGGGTCCTTTTAATGCGCCAATAGCCGCTGTAACTCCTGAATAAATATCAGACAAAGTAGCTACACATACCCGTGCAGTGAACGTGGAGGCATTCAATTCATGGTCCGCATGAAGAACCAGCGCTTTATTAAATGCTTCAATTGCGATTGCTTCTGGCTCTTCGCCTGCAAGCATGTATAGGAAGTTGGCTGCAAATCCAAGATCTGTTCTAGGAGCAATTGGTTCAAGACCTTTTCTTACTCTTGCAAATGCCGTAACGATAGCAGGCATTTTAGCTTGAAGGCGAATTGCTTTTTTATAGTTTGCTTCTACATCCATCTGGTCTGCTTCTTCATCATAAAGTCCCAATAGAGATACTGCAGAACGAAGGGCAGCCATTGGATGCACTTTGTCAATTGGATATGTTTTAAAATGGTTCAGAACTTCCTCTGGAAGAGAGTAGTTTGCTGCAAGCTGACTCTTTAACTCATCCAGTTGGGCTTGAGTAGGAAGCTTTCTGTGCCATAAAAGATAAATAACCTCTTCAAAGCTTGCATTTTCAGCCAAATCATCAATATTGTAGCCAGCATAGGTTAATGTATCGTCTATGATGGAGCTGATAGACGAAGTAGTAGCTACTACCCCTTCAAGACCGCGTGTTACTGTCATACCGAATCTCTCCTTTACATAATAAAATTTCCCCATACCCATTTTTGTCTGTACATTAAACATAAGTAAGCCGAACCTGTCTTTCATCTTTCAGAAAAGCTTCCTCGTCATGTCCACATTCTGTTTTATCTATTTGGGACACTTTTATAGGGCTGCAGGACAGCCATTAAAAGCCGGCTTTATAGCCGATCTACAGACCAAATTTATGAAAGGTGAAACCTTCACGAACTCCCGATATATGGAAGAAATAAACTGGTTTAATCGAGCGGTTGCTCGGTACTCTCTGAAAAAAAAAGAAAATGCTTACATTTTTCCAAAAATGAAAAATAAATATATTAATAACATTTTAATAGAGCTTAACTGAATTTAATAGATACCGTAAAATAGGTTGCGCTTACAAGTCCTATTATAAACAATTATCTGACTTTTGTGAATGAAAAGCACTTAATTTGTTAAAAAATATTATTTTTCAAGAAAAGTTTATTTACATTTTTGCCCGATGGCAATGAAGGAATCTAAGAACATTCATTTAAAAAGCTCAAAGACTTTCATTGCCATATATGCGATCCCTGCTCCTATTAGAGGACCAACAGCAATGCCTTTAAAAAGGGAGACAGCAAGAATAGTCCCCAGGACAAGAGCAGTTGTAATATGGGGATCTTCAGCCAGCAATACGATGCCGCCTTTTGCCAGAAGAGCAACTGCAATCCCTGAGACTAGAGCAACCCACGCATACGGGGATTTAAATGCCCCTCCTAAATCCCGGAAGCCTATTTCACCACTGGCTATAGGTGCAAGGACAGCAATGGTAATAATAGTTACACCCCAGTTAATTCCCTTGGACTGCAGGAATGAAAAGGCTTTTAAATCCAGGCCGGCTACTTTAAGGATAATCAAAACAAAGACAGCAATGATCAGTGATTGATTTTTTGCAGTTAAACCTATCCCCAGCAATAGAAACAAAAAAATGAGTGATTGGGAAAACATCTGCTAATTCACCTGCCAGCTTTCTATATTATCGTAACATAATTTAAATCAATTTAATAATTTCCGGGTTCTTTGCCGGATATTTTAAAATAGAATAAGTACTAATAGAATATATCTAATTATTTTTAGCTCTTGAAAAAATGATGTATGATATTACTAATAACATTACATAAAGTGAAACTTCAATCAGTGGGGGGATCCTTATCCCCCACTGATTGTTAGTTGAACCAATCGGGCCTTTACGGGCAGTTTGCCGCCCACTTATCCTCTTTTTGGTTCCTCTGAGTTTTAAAGTGGGGGCTTACTGCCCGTTAGACTGCGATAAGGTGAAACTTCAATCAGTGGGGGGGGATCCTTATCCCCCACTGATTGTTAGTTGAACCAATCGGGCCTTTACGGGCAGTTTGCCGCCCACTTATCCTCTTTTGGTTCCTCTAAGTTTTAAAGTGGGGGCTTACTGCCCGTTAGACTGCGATAAGGTGAAACTTCAATCAGTGGGGGGGATCCTTATCCCCCACTGATTGTTAGTTGAACCAATCGGGCCTTTACGGGCAGTTTGCCGCCCACTTATCCTCTTTTGGTTCCTCTGAGTTTTAAAGTGGGGGCTTACTGCCCGTTAGACTGCGATAAAATAAACCTGCTATGACTTAGTCTGTTCAAATTAAATAAGGAGGCTATTACTTGAACCCGGCATATATCTATCGGACCGTAAGATTTTTCTTTGTCATTGGAGTGGTGATCTTAAGTCTCTATGCTTTCTTATATTTATCCAAAGTGACTTATCCTTTTATTATCGGACTGGCTATTGCCTTTCTGATTAACCCCTTGGTTAATATAATGGAGGTTAAATGGAAAATTCCAAGGGTTCTCGCAGTCCTCATTGCACTGATTCTTATCTTTGCCATTTTTGCCGGATTAATCACTTTACTGGTCGCAGAGATCGTATCAGGTGCGGATTATTTGGCAGAAGTCGTTCCGCAGCACCTCGATACCTTAATTGATTTTGTTGAGCAGTTCTTTGCAGGGCAGATCATCCCTCTTTATAATCAGCTGGCAAGTTTATTTAATAATCTGGGAACAGGACAGCAGGATACCATAATGACGAATATAGAAAACGTCGGGAAGCAATTTGGCTCTACACTGGGAGATTTTATCCAGGCGTTTTTCGAGAAAATCCCTAACATTCTTTCATGGTTTCCCAATGCTGCCACTGTCCTGATCTTCTCGCTGCTGGCCACTTTTTTTATCAGTAAGGATTGGCACAGACTTTCAGGTATATTCAGCCGCATGCTGCCCAGCCGCGCAAAGAAAAGTGGCAGAACCATATTTGCTGATCTGCAGAAGGCTTTATTTGGTTTCTTTAAGGCACAGGCTACTTTAGTATCTATTACTACAGTTATCATACTTATCGGGCTTCTGATTCTGCGTGTCGATTACGCCATCACAATAGCACTAGTGACTGGCCTTGTCGATATTATTCCCTATCTTGGAACAGGACTGATTTTTGTGCCGTGGATTATATATGAGGCAATCGGCGGAGAAATGAGCAGGGCACTCGGGCTCGGCATTCTTTATATCATCGTTTTGGTCCAGCGCCAGATAATGGAGCCAAAGATTCTTTCTTCAAGCATCGGGCTTGATCCTTTAGCTACCCTGATTGCTTTATTTGCCGGTTTTAAACTGATTGGCTTTCTGGGCCTAATTGCAGGCCCGGTTACTCTTGTACTCATCACTACTCTTCATAAAGCTGGAGTATTCAGGGATATTTGGATGTTTATAAAAGGCACTGAAGAAGCCGATTAGGATGAAAACCTGTGCATCGCCATCAGTCAATATGATTATAATCCTCCATTAAAATTAACAAGCCGCTCCTGTACATCGGAGCGGCTTTATATATAGTTACTTTTACCGGATTATCGTGATTGTTCCTTTGTTCATCCATTTTTTCAGCCCTATATAAAGCATGTTTTTAAGGACTTTTCTTGCAGAAGGAAGAAGCAAAGTAAATCCTAATGCATCCGTAATGAAACCGGGTGCCAGAAGCATTATACCCCCAATAAGGATGCAGGCTCCTTCAAGTATAGTGTCACCAGGCATTTGCCCGCAGCGCAGCTGTTCCTGGATTTTTCTGATTGTTTCCAGACCCTGTTTTTTAGCGAGATAAGCACCGAGAACACCTGTAAGCAGGATAATCGCAAGTGTAGGCCATAGCCCAATGGTATTGCCTGAAAGAAGTAAAAATCCAATTTCAGCAGCTGGAACGATAATCATCAGCAAGAGAATGTAGCGCATGAAGCCACCTCTATTTTTTTTAGATTTACCATTATTATATCAAACTAGGCACTGAGAATATAACTATTTGTCCTGCATAGAAAAAAGGAAGGGTGCCCCTTCCTTTTACAAATCCAAATTATAATACACTTGCGTGGCCGTTATAAATTACACCCCGCTGAGAATCAACAGTGATTTCCTGCCCATCCATTAAAAGGGTTGTTGCATTTTCAACTCCTACAATGACAGGTATGCCAATATTAAGCCCGACAACAGCGGCATGGCTTGTAAGCCCGCCTTCTTCTGTAATAAGCGCACTGCATTTCTCAATCGCAGGCACCATTTCACGGTCTGAGCCAATCGTAACTAAAATAGAGCCTTCTGTTACCTTCGCTAATGCTTCCTCTGCATTTCTTGCTACAACTACTTTTCCAAAGGCTGATTTCCGTCCGATTCCTTGCGCCTTAGCAAGAATGTCTCCCACTACATGAATTTTCATTAAGTTGGTGGTTCCCGCTTCACCCACAGGAACACCTGCTGTAATTACAACTAAATCTCCTGAAGCAACAATTCCGCTGTTCAAGCTTTCTTCAACGGCGATATCAAGCATATCGTCTGTTGTAGCCGCTTTTTGGCCAATTTGAGGGTATACCCCCCATGTTAAAGATAAACGCCTTGACACATGATCATTAGAAGTAACGGCAACGATTGGTGCTTTAGGACGGTACTTGGAAATCATCCTTGCTGTATGGCCGCTTTCAGTTGGAGTGATAATTGCGTTGACATCCAGATTTAGAGCTGTATGTGCCACTGATTCTCCGATGGCATCAGTAATGTTATGCTCGTTATCTTTGCTGCGATTTGACAGAATCTCTTTATGATCTAATGCAGACTCCGCTCTTGAAGCAATGTTGTGCATAGTCTGCACAGCTTCAACAGGATAAGAGCCCGCAGCTGTCTCACCGGATAACATGATCGCATCAGTACCATCAAAAATGGCATTTGCTACATCACTTGCTTCTGCGCGTGTAGGACGCGGGTTACGCTGCATGGAATCTAGCATTTGCGTAGCAGTAATGACTGGTTTTCCCTGTGCATTGCATTTTTTAATTAATTGCTTTTGTACGAGTGGCACCTCTTCAGCTGGAATTTCCACTCCAAGGTCTCCGCGCGCTACCATTAGTCCATCAGAAATTTCAAGAATTTCTTCAATATTATCCACACCTTCCTGATTTTCAATCTTAGGAATGATGTTGATATATGATGCATTGTGCTCTTCAAGCAGCTGTCTGATTTCCAAAACATCAGTAGCTCTGCGGACAAAAGAAGCGGCAATGAAATCGACGCCCTGTTCAATACCAAAGATGATATCCTGTGCATCTTTCTCTGTTATGCCAGGAAGATTCACAGAAACACCTGGAACATTGACGCCTTTTTTATTTTTAAGCGTTCCGCTATTTAAAATTTTTGTGTAGATTTCACTGTTGGCCTTATCAATTTTTGTCACTTCCAAACCAATTAAACCGTCATCAAGCAAAATTTTGCTTCCTGTGTCCACATCATCAATTAGGCCTGCATAAGTAACAGAAAACTTTTCTGCTGTTCCTTCAACCTCGTTCATGGAAATAATAATGTTTTCTCCAGCTCTAAGTTCAATCGCGCCATCCACCATATTATTTGTGCGGATTTCAGGTCCTTTAGTGTCTAAAAGGATGGCTACAGTCTTGCCAGTCTTTGCTGAAGCTTCACGGATATTCTGAATTCTCTGGCCATGTTCCACGAAATCACCATGGGAAAAATTTAGCCGGGCAACATTCATTCCTGCTTCAATAAGCTGTGTTAACTTTTCAACACTTTCACTGGCAGGTCCAATAGTACAAACGATCTTCGTTTTACGCATTATAAATTACCTCCTGAATTAGTGCAGCTAGATTACCGGCACATACGACTTTGGGGAGCCGTGTGCGGGTTTATATGCGGCAAAATTAAATAGATAGCTCTTTGGAGAGTTTGTAGAGATCCAGGTCAAGTGTATGCTCTCTATCCAATATTTCAATTATATCATGGTCAACCAGTTTATTATTTTGAATTCCTACTGCACGTCCGCCTTTTCCTTCAAGAATAAGCTCTACTGCATATGCTCCAAGGCGGCTGGCCAGAACCCGGTCGAATGCAGTTGGGGAACCGCCCCGCTGCATATGGCCAAGCACGGAAACACGTGTATCAAAATTAGTTGAATCTTTAATTTGCTTGGCAAATTCCACTCCGCTGCAGACTCCTTCTGCAACTACAATGATACTGTGCTTTTTGCCTCGTTCATGCCCTTTTTTAAGTCTCTCTGCAATTTCATCCATATTATATCCTGCTTCAGGAATGAGGATTGTTTCTGCACCGCCTGCTAATCCAGCGCATAAAGCGATATCTCCTGCATCTCTTCCCATTACTTCAATGATGAATGTTCTTTCATGGGAAGTAGCTGTATCACGAATTTTATCGATTGCATCAATAACCGTATTTAAAGCTGTGTCAAATCCAATAGTATATTGCGTTCCCGGAATATCGTTATCAATGGTGCCGGGTACGCCCACACAAGGAAATCCCTGCTCTGTTAAAGCTTTTGCACCACGAAATGAACCATCCCCGCCAATTACGACAAGACCTTCTAAACCGTGCTTGTTCATTTCGTCGATACCCTTTTGCTGACCTTCTTTTGTTTTGAATTCTTCGCTTCTAGCCGATTGTAAGATAGTACCGCCGCGATGGATAATGTCACCAACCGAACCGAGGTCAAGCTTCTTAATATTTCCTGACATCAAGCCGGAATATCCGCCATATACACCATATACTTCAATATTATGATAGATCGCTTTACGGACAACTGCACGTACAGCTGCATTCATCCCAGGAGAATCGCCGCCGCTTGTTAAAACTCCTATTTTTTTCACAATAATCACCCCGTATGTAATTTATATCATAAGAAAGCTGTTATCTGCTGTGTTGTTTTATAACAGGCCTAAACATTATCTGCATGATGTTCAAAAATCTGCAGGCAGGCTTTTTATGTAAAGCAAAGCATATTTTGCTTATCTTATTATTGAACAAAACGCTATTGAATATTTCTAAAATACCATGAAGAAGGGAGCATCTCAACTTAATCAGACAATTTCAAAGAAATACAGAATTGTCGGGATACTGAAAGCGTTTTATATAGAAGAAACTGCATATTTTCACTATAAGGAGGGGATTCTGCACCGCGAGTCAAAAATAAAAAACGTGCCCGAAAGCACGCTTTTATTTTACCCCAATAAATTCCTTTAAAAACGAATATTGGCCAATAGATTTGAACTTGTTGTACCGGTGATCAATCAGCTGGTCTTCAGATAGATCCATCAGATCCTTGAGTGAGTGAGTAAGGACTTCTCTGATTTCCTCAGCCTGAACCTTGACATCTTTGTGTGCTCCGCCCTTTACCTCTTCAATAATCTCATCCACCACACCCAGTTCTTTTAAGTCCGGCGCAGTGATTCTCATGGATTCTGCAGCCTTTTTTGCCTGAGATGCATCTTTCCAGAGAATGGCTGCCGCTCCTTCTGGAGAAATAACGGAATATGTGGAGTTTTCTAGCATATGAATATGGTTTCCTACACCAAGAGCCAGAGCTCCTCCGCTTCCGCCTTCACCAATGACGATACAGATAACCGGGACTCTAAGGCTTGCCATTTCAAACAGGTTCTTGGCAATTGCCTCACTCTGTCCCCGTTCCTCTGCTGCTTTTCCAGGATAGGCACCTTTTGTATCAATGAAACAGATAATAGGCCTCCGGAATTTATCGGCCTGCTTCATAAGCCTTAATGCTTTGCGATAGCCTTCAGGATGCGGCATGCCAAAATTCCTGCGGATATTCTCTTTTGTGTCTTTTCCACGCTGATGGCCGATGACAGTAACAGGAATCCCCTTAAACTTTGCAATACCGCCAACAATCGCCTCATCATCACCAAAAGCACGATCCCCGTGGCACTCGAAGAAATCTTCAAAAAGATGAGAGATATAATCCAGTGTAGTCGGCCTTGCGGGATGCCTTGCAATCTGCACACGGTCCCACGGTTTCATATTTTCATATATATCGGCTTCTAATTTTTCCAAGCGCGCTTCCAGTTTCTCTATCTCAGAAGATAGGTCTACATCAGCTGTTTTGGTAAACTCTTTTAATTCAGCAATCTTTTTTTTCAGTTCCATTACCGGACGCTCGAATTCTAATTCTCCTGCCATTGGAAGTCACCTCCTGGTTGATGTATGGATAAAATAGCTGATATCTTGCCTTTTAACTCTGTTCTCGGAATTACTGCATCCAATTGACCGCATTTTAATAAGAATTCTGCTGTCTGGAAGTCTTCCGGCAATTCTTCACGGATCGTTTGTTCAATGATCCTCCGCCCCGCAAATCCAATCAAAGCACCAGGTTCTGCCAAATTATAGTCCCCTAGTGAAGCAAAGCTTGCAGACACACCGCCTGTTGTCGGATGAGTCATGATTGAAATAATAAGACCTCCATTATCACTGAATCTTTTTAGTGCTACACTTGTCTTTGCCATTTGCATCAGGCTTAAGACGCCTTCCTGCATTCTTGCACCGCCTGAAGCAGTAAATATTATAAAGGGAACTCGCAATTCATCAGCTTTTTCAATGGCACGGGTAATTTTCTCTCCGACTACTGAACCCATACTTCCCATTCTGAATGTGGAATCCATAACAGCTACTGCAATCTTTTGACCATCTACAGTGCCTGTCCCAGTCACTACCGCTTCATTTATCTTTGTCTTTTCCCGATCCTTCTCCAGCTTTTCAATATAATCCGGGAAATTCAGAGGATTTTCTGAAATCATGTTCGCGTTAATTTCTTCAAAACTATTAGCATCCAAAAAGCTTGCCAAGCGCTCTTTTGAATTCATGGTGTGGTGATAATGACAGTGGAAACACACTTTAAGATTCTTGACCAATTCTTTGGTATACATGATTTTCTTGCAGTTTGGACACTTTGTCATGATTCCTTCCGGCACATCCTGCTTTGCCGTTTCCGATGGAATGGTTGCATATTTCTTCTTCTTCGTCTTAGTAAAAATATCTTTAAGCAAGATGAAACCTCCCTGATAATCGCTGAATCATTTCCATTAATTTCACAAGTGGTCAGACCACTGATTTAAAAATGAATGCCTAACTTTTCTAGGCTTCATTTATGCTTGACTGATTATTTAAATATAGATGATATGATAAATAAATTCTGCAAAAAATTGTCGTTAATTCTTCGACAATTTTCTTAAATTTCTATATACACGAACAACTTCGGAATCTTTTCTGGAAATCAAGGTATCAATCAGCTCTGCATATTGCTGCTTGGTTATCATCATTTTCTCTAAATCCAACGAATTATAATAATCTTTGAGAATGATCCAAATACGGAGGAACAGATGATTATCTGCAAGTGTGACGATTTCAAGAAAAAAGTCATCATCTGTGTAGTCTGCCTCCAGGGTCCATTTTTTGAACCTGAGAAGCCGATCTTCACTAGCCTTTTGAATTATTAGCCATAAACAATCAAGTTCGATCAGAAACTTGGTTTCTTTAACATCTCTTATAGATTTCTTATCCTGAAGAATGAACGTGCTGAGCAGCTGTACGAGCTGATGCCCCCTAAAATCCCTCATAAAAGTCCCCTCGCCTCTCCTTGTCTCAATTAAGCCAAGAAGTTCAAGGGCTCTTAATGCTTCCCGAACGGAAGAGCGCCCGACACCCAGGCGCTCTGACAGCTCTCTTTCGGAAGGCAATCGATCTCCAGGCTTAAGGCCATCATGTTCAATCATGGTCCTAAGCTGTTTGACAATGCCTATATAAACCTTCGTGTTATTTTGAGGTGAATTCAATTATGGATTCACTCACCTTTTCCAATGACTGCAAGTTGCTTCGTTTTTTCCTTCACTTCTTCAGGATCAACTTTAATGCGGGCAACGCCAGTCTCCATAGCTGCCTTTGCTACAGCAGCTGCAACTTCAGGTGCGACACGGGAATCGAATGGCCCCGGGATGACATAATCTGCATTCAATTCATCCTGGTGCACCAGATTAGCAATGGCTTCTACAGCAGCCACTTTCATTTTCTCATTGATATGAGTTGCACGGACATCCAGTGCTCCGCGGAAAATTCCAGGGAAAGCCAATACATTGTTTACCTGGTTTGGAAAATCAGATCTTCCAGTTCCAACCACCATTGCTCCAGCCGCTTTCGCTTCTTCAGGCATAATTTCAGGAGTTGGATTAGCCATGGCGAATATAATCGGATCTTGATTCATAGTGCCAATCATCTCAGCCGTCAGTGCTCCGGCAGCAGAAACCCCGATGAATACGTCAGCACCTTTAATAACATCTGCAAGGCTTCCATTCACATTCTCGCGATTCGTGTACTTTGCAACTTCATTTTTAATTTCATTCATACCCTGCGGCCGGCCTTCATAAATAGCACCTTTAGTGTCACACATAATGATATCGCGAACACCGTAGCTGTATAAAAGTTTAATAATGGCAATCCCGGCAGCACCGGCACCATTTGCGACTACCTTAATTTCATTCATTTTCTTCCCGGAAAGCTTCAGGGCATTTACTAGGCCTGCAACAGTTACAATGGCAGTCCCATGCTGATCATCATGAAAAACGGGAATGTTTGTTTCCTTCTTTAATCGCTCTTCTACATAAAAGCAATTTGGAGCAGCAATGTCTTCAAGGTTTACGCCTCCAAATGTAGGCTCGAGAAGTTTTACAGTCTCAACAATTTTATCTACGTCTGTCGTATTAAGGCAAATTGGAAATGCATCCACTCCTGCAAAACTTTTGAAAAGTACAGCTTTTCCTTCCATTACAGGCAGGGCAGCTTCCGGCCCAATATTCCCCAGCCCCAGCACTGCTGTTCCATCGGAAACGACCGCGACCATGTTGCCTTTCATCGTATATTCATAGACAGTGTCGGGCTTATCATAAATTTCCTTGCAGGGCTCAGCAACCCCCGGTGAGTAAGCAAGACTTAAGTCTTTGGCATTTCGCACCTGTACTTTAGATTTAGATTCCAATTTCCCTTTATTAGCTCTATGCATATGCAAAGCTTCTTCGCGTAAGGTCAAAATTTTCACTCCTCATATTCCGGATAGGATTATATATAAACATAGACTTGACGAATACATGCTTTAAACCCTGCTGCAGTCTGTTTCAGTATCAGACTAAACAGGGCTTTTCTTTCGCTCACAGTGGTCAGACCAGTTTATTTTTCTTCTTACAAATATACCATAATTGTTATTGTTGTAAAGGGTAATTACTTTAAAACGACGTTATTCCGGCCAAGATGCTTCATAAGTAAATTCAGGAAATCCTCTGTCGGAGAGACCAGGTCCTCTTCACCCAGGCGAATGGTTTTTCGGGAGGTTTCATAATACAAAACCACTTGAACACTGCCTTCATTTTTCTTAAATAATTCTTTGAGCAAACGAAGATTTTCCGTCGTCTCCCGATCCTCAGTAATTCTTAAATACAATACGGGATCTTTATTTTGCATTTTTTCAATGGCTTCCTTCACATTATCGAGGTGCTGTACAATCAGCTGCTTTTTTCCGTCCCGTTCCTCAAGCTTCCCCTCCGCTAAGACGATGTTTCCCTGAGAGCAGAGCAAGGAAACTCGGTTAAACACCTTTGGAAACACAACTGCCTCCATATCTCCCGTCTGATCGCTCAAGGAAAGAAACGCCATTGGCTCGCCTTTTTTCGTACGGATTTTTTTCACTTCAGATAAATAAGCAACTGTTTTTGGCTTTTTATCCGTATTTTCGAGTTCAGTCAGCGTACAGGCATCCAGAAGGGAAAAATAGGATTCGTAAATTGAAACAGGATGATCTGATAAATACAGGCCAAGCACTTCTTTTTCAAATCTCAGCTTGTCCTCTGAACGGATCGGATCTACTTCTGTATATTTAGGCTTAGGAAAAAATTCATCATCTTCAAAGAAATCAGCTTGATCATCTTCCGGCAAAACAAGCTGGGCATGTTCCGCAGCTACATCCAGGCTGGCCAGAAGCACAGCTCGATCTTCTCCAAATTCATCAAAGCTGCCTGAATGAACAAGCGATTCAAGGATTTTGCGATTTACTGCTTTTGTGGAAACCCTTATGCAAAAATCAAACAGATCTTCAAAGCGCTTGTATTTTCTCGCCTGAAAAATATCTCTTAAAGCTGCAGCACCGATTCCTTTTATAGCAGCCAGGCTATATCTGATAGAATTTTTCTCTGCCAGAAAGGAGTAGCCGCTTTTATTAATGGAAGGCGGGCTGAGCGTTAAGCCCATCTGCCTCAGTTCTCCGATATATTGGGCAATCCTGCCTTCATTTCCGATAGCTGAAGTCAGCAGTGAAGCCATAAAGTGAAGAGGATAATGAGTTTTTAAATAAGCCAGCTGATAAGCTATGAAGCTATATGCAACAGCATGGCTCCGGTTGAATCCATAATTTGCAAACCGGACGATTAAGTCATATATCTCGTGAGCAGTTTGCTCATCATAGCCTTTATTGACTGCACCCCCAACAAAATGGACACGCTCACGGTCAAGCACTTCTTTTTGTTTCTTGCTGACCGCTCTCCGAAGCAAATCTGCTTCACCCAATGAAAATCCGGCCAGTTTTGCAGCGATTTGCATAATTTGTTCCTGATACACAATGACACCATACGTATTTTCAAGAATAGGCTTCAAGTCTGGATGAGGATATATAATTGGCTTTCTTCCATGCTTCCTGTCAATAAAAATAGGGATATTTTCCATTGGGCCCGGTCGATAAAGAGCATTGACAGCCACAATATCCTCAAACCGCGTTGGCTGAAGCCTTGTCAGGACACTGCGCATCCCGTCAGATTCAAGCTGGAAAATACCTGTTGTATCTCCTCTTCCCAACAGACTGTATACATCCTCATCATCCAGGGGAATTTGTTTGATATCAATCTGTGTGCCAGTCCTTCTCTGTATAGAGCTTAAAATATTCTCAATCAATGTAAGGTTTCTAAGACCTAGAAAATCCATTTTTAAAAGGCCGACATCCTCGAGATGCTCCATAGAATATTGGGTCAAATAAACATTTTCATGCCCTTTTTGAATAGGAATGGCCTCCACAAGCGGATGCTCACTGATGACAACCCCTGCAGCATGGGTCGATGTATGCCTAGGGAGTCCTTCCAGTTTGACAGCTGTTTCAAATAGTCTTCGATTTAAATCGGATTCCTGGGTAAATCTTCTTAAAGGCTCAGATTCTTTAAAGGCCTCTTCGAGGGTGATGCCCAATTTGGAAGGTATTCTTTTTGAAAGCATGTCAAGCTCTTTAGGATTAAGCCCAAATGCTCTGCCGACATCCCGGAGTGCCGCTTTGGCAGCAAGGGTCCCAAATGTAAGAATTTGAGCCACATGCAGTTCTCCATATTTTTGGGATACATACCGTATTACCTCATCCCTTTTGTGATCCGGGAAATCGATATCAATATCAGGCATGGAGATTCTCTCCGGATTAAGGAACCGCTCAAATAGGAGCTGATGCTCAATGGGATCCACATCTGTTATGTATAGAACATAAGCAACCATGGAACCGGCTGCAGATCCCCGCCCCGGTCCGGTTAGGATGCCATTTTCCCTCGAAAACTTCATAAAATCCCAAACGATTAGAAAATAATCACTGAATTTCATTTTTCTGATTATATTCAGCTCATACTTTAGTCGATTCCTATGCTCATCATTGGCATCCGGATATCTGTCAGCAAAGCCCTGCCAGCATACCTCTTCCAATTGCTCGTCGGCACTCATGCCTTCGGCGGCAGGATATTTAGGAAGGTTCTGTTTATCTAACTCAAGCATTACATTGCATTGCTCAGCAATCATGATCGTATTCTCTAAAGCATCCGGATACTCCGATAGCAATTCTGCCATTTCCCCGGATGACTTTAAGTAATACTCATTGCTCTTCAGCCGTTCTCTTTCTTCATCCTGTAGCTTTTCTCCATTTTTTATGGCCAGCAGGCATTCATGGGCAAACGCTTCCTCTTTTTTTATGTAACAGACACCATTTGAAGCCGCCAGGCCAATCCCGGTTTCTTCTGAAAGCTTAACAAGAGTGCCATGGATTTTTTTTTCTTCATGCAGACCGTGATCCTGTAAAGCTAAGAAGAAAGAATTTGGATCGAAAATACTGCTGAAAAGGTCAGTTGTTCTTTTTGCCTGGCCGTATTCATCTGCCATAAGAGATTGTTCGATCTCCCCATCCGTGCCTGGAGTTAAAGCAAACAATCCTCCGGCATAGTGTTTAAGCCATTTAACAGGAATGCCTTCAGGCGATTTTGTCTGTACCGTACTTGTGATTTTTAATAGATTCTGAAACCCTTGCCGGTTTTTAGCCAATAAGACCAAAGGATAAGCTTCGCCTTCCGATCTCTCGCTTAATACATCCACAGTGAGTCCCATAATTGGTTTTATAGACTTCTTAAGACATTCTTTGTAAAAGGCTACCGCCCCGTACATGACATTCCGGTCTGTTAGAGCCAGGGCAGGAAACCTGTTTTCCCTGGCGCTTGACACAAGCTGCTCTATTCTTGCCGTGCTCGACAGTAGGCTATATGCGCTATAAACATGAAGGTGAATAAATGACACGTTTCTCACACCCTTAATTTCTGCTATTTTCATTATAGAACGCCCGTTTCCAAAAAGAAAATATGTTCTCTTTTTAACAGCACCTAAAAAACATATTTTATTAAGTTTGTCCATATGATGAAGTATCAAGATAATTCTGGCAGGACCATTCCTGCAGCGAGGATGGATGATATGAATACTCAGCCCTTTTTCTCCACTTTAATTGAGAGCTATTTCATTGCGTTCGGTGTTTTGATTGGAGGTTCAATCATCGGCGGCATGGCTGCCTTTCTGACAGGAAAGCCTCCTTTAAATCAAATTTTCCAGATTTCTAATATGATTCGCATATGGGCCATCATTGCAGCTATAGGAGGCACCTTCGATACCGTTTACAGCTTTGAAAGAGGCGTTATGGATGGACAGACTAAAGACATCTTTAAACAACTGATGCTAATTCTATCTGCTCTCGGAGGGGCCCAGACCGGCGCCATGCTTATTAACTGGCTGACTCAGGAGAACATTTCAGTATGAGGATACCGCCTTACTACCGATTGCCATCCTGGCAGCGTTTTTTTGCAGGAATGGCCCTGGGAGGCATCATCAGCTGGTTTATTTTTTTATTTATCTTTGGGCAATGGCAGGAGAGATATAGCAAAGAAATCAAGCTTCAGCAGGATGCAATTTATGAATTGGAGAAAGATAAAGAAATCTGGCAGGAGGAATTCAAAAAGCTGAATAAAGAAAACCAAAAAAAACTGACTGTCCAGGATATTTCCATTAAAATTGTCAACGGCGAAAAGTATAAACTGGATTCCTTCAGCGTTTTCCAGCTGGAAGATAAAATAAAAGAGGATATTAGCATGATGATTGCTAAAGACATGGATACTGTATATAAAAGCAGTGAACTGATCAAGAAAATCATAGAGAATAAGTCACACCGCGTAAACGAAAAAAGATACCGGGTGGAAGTTAAAGAATTGGTCATCTATACCACTGTCTCAATTGAATTGAATATAATGCTGGATTAATGCCCGGCTATTTTGCCGGGCATCTTATGTCAGCTGTCTAAGCAGACAGCCTCAAGGTCTTTTACAACGGATTCCATCTCATCCCATGAATATATTGAAGCACCGGCAGCAAGAGGATGTCCTCCGCCTTTATACTTCCTTGCAATTTCATTAATGATTGGACCCTTTGAACGGAACCGCACTCGGATTTGATCGCTTTCCTCGATAAAGAAAACCCATGCTTTTATACCTTTAACATCACCAAGAGTACTTACAAGCAGGGATGCTTTGGAAGGGACAGCGTTAAATTCTTCGAGCAATTCCTTTTTCAGGACCATAACAGCAGCCCCGCTGGAACTCATCTCAAAATTCTGCAGCACATAGCCCTTCAATTTAACAATATTTGCGTCCAGCTCATACATCTTATCAAACAGGTCCGGACGTGAAAAATTATAGTGAATCAATTCACCTGCATACGCAAACGTCTTTTCTGTCGTACTTGGATAAAGGAATCGGCCGGTATCCCCAACTATTCCAGCAAATAACAGCCTGGCCGCCTCATCAGACATTTTCAGGCCCTGTTCTTTGCCGAAAAGATAAAACTCATAAATCATTTCACTTGTAGAGCTTGCATCTGTATCCACCCACATTAAATCTCCATACGGATCCATATTGGGATGATGATCAATTTTGATCAGCTTACTGCCCATTCCATACCTTTCACCACAAATCCGTTCTGCATTTGCTGTATCACAGACAATGACCAGCGCATTTTTATATGTATCATCAGATATATCATCAAGCCTTCTCATAAAATGAAGTGTTTCTTCTTCCTGCCCGACAGTAAAGATCGATTTTTTCGGAAATGAAGCCTTAAGGATTTCAGCAAGCCCTCCCTGTGAACCGTATGCATCCGGGTCCGGACGGACATGCCTATGAATAATGATTGTTTCATATTTTATTATTTCATCAAATATCTTCTGTTTCATGGCGCGCTCCTTTTATTCTGATTACTATATTTTTACCATACCACCATGAAAAGAAAAAGAAAACATTCCGAGCTTATGGCATTTTTTTATTAATGAAGGTAGAATAATAAGAGATTGTCGAAACTTGGAGGTTATGAAATGCCTATTTTGGTTATCCTGATTATACTTTCTTTTTCTTTCTATATTTTCTACAAAGTAAAATTTTTCAGAAGCAGACAGCCGGCTGAAAAACAATGGATATCAGCGAAGTCCAGAATTGCCCTCGGGACATTTGTTGCCATATTTGGCCTTAACCAGCTGTTTTTATACGACACGACCACTGCTCTCATTGTGGCGATTGTGTTTATACTAATTGGCGGATTAAGCATATGGGGCGGCATTAAAGCATACAAGTTTTACACGCCTCATGCTGTGAAAGAAGCTGAAGCAGCAAGGAAGAATTAAAGATTCCCTGACTTCCGGAAGAAGCCATGCAAAAAAGCCGTTCAATTTGAGCGGCTTTTTTGCATTTCAATACTAATGCCTGTCAATCAGCTGGCACATCATCATCGCCTTGCCAACAAGGACGCCTTCGTTAAAAACTTCCACATCCACTTTACCGAACTTTCGCCCTACTTCCAGGACTTTAGGATTGATTTCAAGCATGCTTTCAATCTGCACAGGTTTTATAAAGTAGACAGTCATATTCTCAACTACGAGATCTCCCTTTTTATAGCTTCTTAACACTCTGTTTGCAGCTTCCGAAACAATGGTTGTGAAGACTCCATAGGAAATTGTTCCAAGGTGGTTGGTCATCTGCGGAGTAACCTCGCAGCGGTATACGTCATCACCTTTAGTCTTCCCCCGTGTCATAACCAGCTGGCTGGTGACAATATCATCAATTGTTTCACCCACCTGAGGCTGCCTCTGTATCATCTGTAAAGCCTTCAAAACATCCTGGCGGCTTACAATGCCTTCGAGTTTATTCCCTTCATCCACCACTGGAAGCAATTCAATTCCTTCCCACACCATCATATGCGAAGAAGAAGCAACGCTCGTCTTTCCGCCAACTGTCATTGGGTTTTTAGTCATGATTTTTTCGATAAGGGTTTCCTTGTCATGTCCCATGATATCCTTGGAAGTAACTACTCCCTGCACCTTGAGAGTATTGTCGACAACCGGGAATCGGCTGTGGCCGGTCTCTCGGTTATATGTCATCCAATCTGCAATTGTATCGGTTGTCTTCAGGAAAACCGCCTCTTGCAGAGGAGTGAGGATATCTTCAACAAGTACAATCTCTTTTTTAATCAGCTGGTCATAAATTGCCCGATTGATCATAGTCGCAACTGTGAAGGTATCATAACTGCTTGAGATCACAGGCATCTGCAAATCGTCAGCCAGTTTTTTGACATGGTCTTCTGTATCAAATCCCCCGGTAATTAATACAGCAGCGCCAGCCTTCAAAGCTAATTCGTGTGCCTGTGTCCGGTTTCCGACGATAAGCAGGTTTCCGGCATCTGTGTATCTCATCATCGCTTCAAGCTTCATCGCGCCAATAACAAATTTATTTAAAGTTTTATGAAGACCTGCTCTTCCACCGAGCACCTGACCGTCAACAATATTAACAACTTCTGCAAAAGTAAGCTTCTCAATATTCTCTTTCTTTTTTCGCTCGATCCTTATGGTCCCAACACGTTCTATAGTACTGACATATCCCTTATTTTCAGCATCCTTAATCGCTCTGTATGCCGTCCCTTCACTCACAGCGAGCGCCTTGGCGATCTGTCTGACCGATATCTTTTCCCCAATTGGCAGTTCATCAATATATTGTAATATTTGCTCATGCTTAGTAGCCAAGACTTTCACCCTCTACAAATTATTCCTTATTTTCATTATAAGGGTAAAGAGGCCTTGATACAATTGACTCCGGCAATCTTCATTACCTGCCTAAGGAGTGCGCCCGCTTCCTGTCTGCCAATTTGCGCACCTGCTTCCCCGAAACAGCCGCTTTTTTCGGTGCATAGAGCAATGCAGTAAGGTTTCCGGCAATGACAAATAGCGCAAGGGACAGCCAACTGATGGCGAAGATCCCTTCCGTCCCTCCATTATATATGCCCATTCTTGGAGCTGCATAATAAAGCATCAAGCCGCAAAGCAGCAAGCATAGCAAATATCTATTTTTGTTCAATTCCGCTTCCTCCTTTATCCTGTCTTCCCTAATATGTATGCGGACAGGCCGGGATTTAGTTATAAAAAAACAAACGCAGCCTCCATCAGAAGCTGCGTTGTCATTACATTTCAATTGATTCCCCTGTTTCGAGAACCTGCCCGACTCCACTATCGAGCATGCTGATGAATTTATGTGGATCCTGCCTGATTGGCGGAAATGTGTTGAAGTGAATGGGAACAACCTTTTTGGCACCCAAAAGTTCTGCTGCGTATGCTGCATCATCCGGTCCCATTGTATAATTGTCTCCAATCGGCAGAAATGCCAAATCGATCGGATGACGGTCGCCAATTAGCTTCATATCAGAGAAAAGTCCAGTATCCCCTGCATGATAAATGGTTTTTCCTTCTAATGTGATAAGCACACCGGCAGGCATTCCCAAGTAGATGATTTCCTGGTTATCCGTCTCGAGGCCTGTTCCATGAAATGCAGGTGTCAGCTTCACTCTTCCAAAATCAAAATTATATCCTCCGCCGATCGACATTCCATGCGCTCTTACTCCCTGCCACTCAAGATATGTGGCTAGCTCAAAGTTGGCAATGACAAGAGAATCATTACGCTTTGCCAACTCAATTGTGTCTCCGAGATGGTCCCCATGTCCATGTGTGACAATGATGACGTCCGGCTTCTGATCCTCAGCTTTTAAGTCTGTCAAACTATTTCCGGTAATAAAGGGGTCTATTAAAATGGTTTTCCCCTGTGATTCGATTTTTACTACTGAATGGCCATGAAATGATACTTTCAATTGGATGCTCCTCTCCTATTTTAAGTTATGTAAGTTACTTCAACGAAAAACAGGTTATTCCTGCTTTCTTTTAATATATACCCGAATTGGCAATCTTTAAAAAGTTTACAATATCTTATTTAGTTGCTACTCTCAAAGTATTAATACATAAGGAGGTTCACTATGAATAACAGATTGCAGAAACTGTCACAGTGGATGAAGGAAAATGATATTCAGGTCACTTTTGTCACATCACCGGATAATGTATTTTATTTAAGTGGCTTTTTAAGCGACCCTCATGAGCGCTTGCTTGGACTGGCTGTTTTCCAGGAAGAGGAGCCGTTCCTCGTATGCCCGGCTATGGAAAAAGAAGATGCTAAGAATGCCGGCTGGAGCCATGAAATTATTGGGTACAGCGATATTCAAAACCCTTGGGAATTTATTCAAACATCCATACATAAAAGAATTGGAAAAATAAATAAAACAGCAATTGAAAAAGAGCATATGAATGTGGAGCGCTATGAATCAATCTCCGGACTGTTCAGCGGTGCTTCATTCGTTTCGGCTGAAGCAAAGCTTCGTCAGCTTCGTATGGTTAAGGATGAAAAAGAATTGGAAATCATCCGCGAAGCATGTGCACTGGCTGATTTTGCGATTGAAACAGGCTGTTCAGAGATTCAGGAAGGAAAAACGGAACTGGATGTTCTGGCTGCAGTAGAATATGCGTTAAAGAAAAAAGGCATTAATGAAATGTCTTTTTCTACCATGGTTCTGACTGGGGCTAACGGAGCTTCACCTCATGGCACACCAGGAATGACGAAGATTCAAAAAGGGGATTTAGTCCTGTTTGACCTCGGAGTTGTCTGGAATGGCTATTGCTCAGATATTACAAGAACTGTAGCTTACGGTGATATCAATGATAAACAGAAAGAAATTTATGATACCGTCTTAAAAGCTCAGCTTGCAGCGGTGGAAGCGAGCAGGCCGGGGGTCACTTGCGCAGATATTGACCTGACAGCAAGAAATCTGATAGCAGAAGCCGGATACGGCGACTATTTCCCTCATCGATTAGGCCATGGGCTGGGTGTGAGCGTGCATGAGTACCCTTCATTAACAGAAACAAACCCACTTTTGCTTGAAGAAGGTATGGTCTTCACCATCGAACCAGGAATCTACGTCCCGGGTGTTGCCGGAGTGAGGATTGAGGATGACCTTGCTGTAACAGCAGATGGAGTAGAAATTTTGACAAAGTTTCCGAAAGAACTTCAGGTTATTAAATAACAACTTCAATAGAAGAATCCGGAGCGAGCCTGCCCCGGATTTTTTTATTAATTCACACTTAGATAGAATCCACGATTATCCTATTGCTGCTCTAATTGTGTTCTCGCATCTGAATAGTCAAGGCTATGGGCCTCAGCAACAGCTTTGTATGTCACGTAGCCATTTAATGTATTGATTCCCTTTAATAAAGCTTCATTATCCAGGCAAGCCTGTTTATAGCCTTTATTTGCTATTTGAACTGCATATGGTACCGTCACGTTTGTCAGTGCCATAGTGGATGTTCTCGGAACTGCCCCCGGCATGTTAGCTACCGCATAATGAACGACGCCATGTTTTTCATATGTTGGATGGTCATGGGTAGTAATTCGATCAGTTGTTTCAAAAATCCCGCCCTGATCAATGGCAATATCCACGATAACAGAACCCGGACTCATCGTTTTGATCATTTCCTCTGTCACAAGCTTAGGAGCTTTAGCACCCGGAATCAGTACAGCTCCAATAACGAGGTCTGACTCCTCAACAGCTTCAGCGATATTATAAGGATTTGAGATTAAAGTTGTTACGTCTCTTCCAAAAATATCATCAAGCTGCCGAAGGCGATCCGGATTCAAATCGATCATAGTCACCTTGGCACCAAGACCAATTGCCATTTTTGCCGCATTAGTCCCAGCTACACCGCCGCCGATAATTGTAACTTTCCCCCGATGTACACCCGGGACACCCGATAGGAGGATTCCTTTCCCGCCATGTATTTTTTCAAGGAACTGCGCGCCTACCTGAGCTGCCATCCTTCCCGCTACTTCACTCATTGGAGTCAATAGAGGCAAAGTCCGGTTGGGAAGCTGGACTGTTTCATAGGCTATGCCTGCAACCTTTTTATTTATTAAAGCATTAGTCAAATCAGGTTCAGCAGCTAAATGCAAATATGTAAAGAGAATTAACCCTTCCCGAAAATACACATATTCGCTCTGTATCGGCTCCTTTACCTTCATGACCATTTCCATGGCCCATGCCTCTTCTGCCGTCTGAACAATCTGTGCGCCTGCACTCATATAGTCACTGTCAGAGAAGCCCGATCCGACCCCGGCACCCGTTTCTATATAGACTTCATGGCCAAATTGGACAAGGTTCATAATACCGGCAGGAGTCATGGCAACCCTGTTTTCATTGTTTTTTACTTCCTTGGGAACTCCGATGCGCATTCTGCACACCTCCGTATTTTTAGTGATATCACTATTAACTTTATATGGATTTTTTATGGAAAAGTATACAATTCCTTTGCCTATTTTTCTCCTCCCAAACAACCAAATAAAAAGCCCTCATGTATTTATGTAAAGTGTTCCGTTTTGAGGTGCTCAAACCCAAAAAACAAGACCTAACAACACTCATATTGACAGCCAAACTGGCAGCTTAAAAAGACAAAAAACTCGTCAAATTGACGAGTCTTTTGTCTTGTAATATAAAGTGTTACCGGCATAACGATCTTCAATTAAAGCCCCCTATAATGGAACAAGAAGTTCATAATATCTATTTCATTATTATTGGAACTCAAACTTGACAGGTCTTAGAAAAAGGTTTTCCAACGTATCTTTTGCATCTTGATCGTTGAACAAAATATCGTACATAGCCTTGCAAATTGGAAGTTCAACATCATATTGTTCAGATAACTCTTTTAATGCCTTGACTGTTGAGACTCCTTCTGCCAATTTTTCAAACTTTTCACCTGAAACATAAGATTGTCCAAACTTCCGGTTATGACTATGTAAAGAGAACAACGTTGCCTCATAATCACCTAAGTGACTCAATCCATAGATGGTTACATCATTGCCTCCCATTGCTGTAACAAGGCGTGAAAGTTCCCTAGTCCCTCTCGCCATAAGTGAACCTTTTAAACTGCCGTAATTCAATCCATCCAACATTCCTGCCGCAGTTCCCATAACGTTTTTCGCAGCTGCCCCTATCTCGTTTCCAATCATATCTTGTCCGTAGTAAAACCTTATTAAATCACTACTGAATTCTTGCACAATTTTTTTAGTGATTTTGACCTCTTCGGAATCAACTACCATACAGTTAGGGATATTATTCACAAAATCTTGTACGTGTCCCGGTCCTACCCAAACAGCTACATTGGTATCGTACCCAACTGTTTCACCGAATACTTGAGATAACCTTTTTCCACTAGAAGCTTCTATTCCTTTCATACACAAGATGAAGGTTTTTCCTTGTATTTCATTAATGAGGCTTAGCTGACTTCCAAACGAACGTAATTCCTGAGCACTAATAGAAATAATTATGAACTCTGCAAATGAAACTGCTTTATGTATAGAATTACTTAACTCAATATCTTCAGACAATGTAAGATAATCATTCTTTCTAGTTTCGTCTAATCTAATGTAATTTTTTGAGTTTTCTCTTCCCCACAGCATTACTTTATGACCAATTTTGTTAGCATACCAAGCTATAAATGTGCCCCAACGACCACAACCAAGAACTGAAATTTTCATTATTCTCACCTTTTTTGATTAATTTTTTCTTTTCCTTTAAGGATTCATTTTTTAACCTTGGGCCTTTAGCAAAAAACCATTCAACTTATTCAATTAACCTACCCTTTATTGGAATATTCTTCATCTTCCTCTATCCTTACCTTACCACAGGTTAGACTGCTTATTTAAAAGTTTATGTTGTTATCTTTGACGGACAAAACGGCCAGGAAAATGACACTCATTTTGGAACCTCTTCTTACGAGGACAATAGCTATTGTCCAGAATAAAAGTGTTGCCATTTGTCTTGGCATTTTCTCATTAAAAACCTAATGAAGCTTGATATAAAGAGAAACTGACCTATGCCAATTCATAAGTCAGTTTCAATGTCATTTATTCGAAAAACGCCTCAAAACGGAACCCTTTAGTATTTATGAGAGCTCGCTTTTCTTATTGCAGATTGCCTTCATTCCGTTCGTGAGCTTCCATGTCAAACTCGGCATTTGGCTGATCAATTACACCGCTGTTATACGCATTCATGATCTGTGCGCTAACCTCATTTGTACCCTGCTCGTCAAAAAAATATCCGGATTCTGCTTTTGGCTCTCTCTTTTCCATTTCATCTGCTCCTTTTCATAAAATTTTTATCAGCCTTACTATTGTTCGATTTTCTGTTACAGATATTCAATTTTTATAGATGTATAATATAAGTAAAGGAGGAGATTCAAATGGGCATGAAGTATAAAAACATATTAGTCGCTGTAGATGGTTCGACTGAAGCAGAATGGGCTTTTAAAAAGGCAATTGAAATCGCCAAGCGCAATAACGCTTCTCTGGTATTGGCACATATCATTGATACCCGCACGTTTGCTACTGTCGAAGCCTATGACCGCACGATTGCCGAGAGAGCTGACCGGTTCGCAACAGAATTAATGGAAAAATACAAAAGAACGGCTATGGATGCAGGCATTGAGAATGTAACATATGAAGTTGACTATGGTTCTCCTAAAGTGAAGGTTCCAAAGGATATTGCCAGGAAGCACAATGTTGACCTGATCATTTGCGGGGCAACAGGCATGAACGCGGTTGAACGCTTCATCATCGGCAGTGTATCTGAACATATCACCCGCTATGCCCGCTGTGATGTCCTCGTAGTCAGAACGGATAAAGAAGAAGAATAGAAAAAATGGCGCTGCCTGATGCAGCGCCATTTTTTTATTATTTATTGGCAAACTCTTTATTGCCGACGATGTATTCCTTCGCTTTTTCAATCGCGATGCTTACTTGTTTGAATCCTGTTCCGCCTGCACTATTTCTTCTTTTGACAGCTGTATATGGATCCAGCACTTCATAAATATCTTCTTCGAACAATGGATGGGCATCCTTGAAATCTTCAAGCGGCAAATCACCAAGGAAGCATCCCTTTCGAACACAGACAAGAACCAGTTTCCCTACAATCTCATGTGCTTCTCTGAATGGAATTCCTTTATCAGAGAGATAATCCGCCAGTTCAGTAGCATTGGAAAAATCATTTTTAGTCGCTTTTTCCATCTGCCCGGTTTTAACCTTCATAGTACGGATCATCCCCGCAAAGATTTTAAGTGAACCTGTGACTGTCTTTACAGTATCAAACATCCCTTCCTTATCTTCCTGCATATCTTTGTTATAGGCAAGGGGAAGACCTTTCAATACCGTCAAGAGACCCATGAGATTTCCGTAAACACGTCCCGTTTTACCGCGTATTAGCTCCGCCATGTCAGGGTTCTTCTTCTGCGGCATGATGCTTGAGCCTGTTGCAAAGCTGTCATCGAGTTCAATGAATTGAAATTCCTGGCTTGACCAAAGGATGAATTCTTCACTTAAACGTGACAGATGCATCATCAGAATGGAACTTGAAGACAAGTACTCCAAAATAAAGTCTCTGTCACTGACAGCATCCAGGCTGTTCTCATAAATGCCTTCAAACCCGAGAAGCTCAGACGTATACTCACGGTCAATCGGGAAAGTTGTGCCAGCCAGAGCCCCAGCTCCAAGAGGTGATACGTTAATTCTCTTTAGACTTTCAGTAAAGCGCTCTTTGTCTCTCTCAAGCATCCAGAAATAAGCCATAAGATGGTGGCCGAAGGAGATCGGCTGTGCACGCTGCAGATGAGTATAGCCCGGCATGATGGTTTCCACATTATTTTCAGCCTGGATGATTAACTCCTCTTGCATTTCCTGAATCAATTCAACAATCTGCTCCACCTGCTTGCGCAGATATAAATGCATGTCTGTTGCCACCTGGTCATTTCGGCTTCTTGCTGTATGAAGTTTGCCGCCGACAGTTCCCGTCAGTTCAGTCAAATGGCTCTCAAGATTTAAATGAATATCTTCAAGTTTTACTGAGTAAGTGAGTTCATCCTTTTCAGCTTTCGCTTTAAGCTGCTGAAGGCCAGCCTTGATTTTTTCTGCTTCGTCCTCAGTAATAATTCCTGTTTTAGAAAGCATGGAAACGTGGGCCACGCTTCCTTCGATATCTTCCATAACCAATTCCTGATCAAATGAAATCGATGCTCCGAATTCATCTACCCATTCTTCAGCAGATTTTGTAAATCTGCCTCCCCATAATTTTTTCACACTGTCACCTTCTTGCTATTTTGAACAATGCTCTGCACTTTTGTCGGCAATCCCCATAGCTTTATGAAGCCAACTGCTGCATTGTGATCAAATTCATCATCTGAAGTATAGGTTGCTAACTTTTCGTCGTATAGGGAATAAGGAGATTTTCTTCCTTCAACAATTGCATGGCCTTTAAAGAGCTTTACTCTGACTGTTCCTGTTACAAATGTTTGTGTTTCTTTCAGGAAAGCCGTTAACGCATTGTTAAGCTGGGAGAACCACAATCCTTCATATATAAGCTCAGCCACTTTTTTCTCAATAACCGGTTTAAAGTGAGCCATTTCTTTTACCATCGTTAAGTCCTCAAGCTCTTTATGGGCTTTAAGAAGCGTCATGGCTCCCGGACACTCGTAAACTTCACGTGATTTGATGCCGACAAGGCGATTTTCCACATGATCGATGCGCCCAACCCCATGCTTGCCTGCAATCTCATTCAGTTCGGCAATAAGCACGGAAAGTTTCATACTATTGCCATTCAAGCTGACTGGCACACCCTTTTCAAAACCGATTTCAACCGTATCAGGTGTATCAGGAGCTTTTTCAAGAGACACGGTAAGATCGTATGCATCTTCCGGAGGAGCAGCCCATGGATCTTCCAGAACTCCGCACTCATTGCTTCTGCCCCATAAGTTTTGATCAATGCTGTATGGAGAATCCAGGTTAATTGGGATAGGTATATTGTTTTGTTTTGCATATTCAATTTCTTCCTCACGTGACCAGCTCCATTCACGAACCGGAGCTAAAACCTGAAGATCAGGGTTTAAAGCCTGAATTGCCACTTCAAAACGAACCTGGTCATTTCCTTTTCCGGTACATCCATGCGCTACTGCTACTGCACCTTCCTTTTCTGCTACTTCAACAAGCTTTTTGGCGATCAGCGGGCGTGAAAGTGCAGAAATCAATGGATACTTGTTTTCATATAAAGCATGTGCCTGAAGCGCAATTAATGCATATTCATTAGAAAACTCCTCTTTTGCATCAATCACATATGATTGGACTGCTCCAACAGTTAAAGCTTTTTTCTGGATAAAGTTCAGATCCTTTCCTTCCCCAACGTCAAGGCAGCATGCAACTACAGCATAACCTTGATCCTGCAGCCATTTAACCGCAACTGATGTATCCAGACCGCCTGAGTATGCAAGAACAACTTTATTTTGTGACATTTATTTTTCCTCCTTAGATAATACGTATAAATATACAATTTAATTATATTTTTATTCATTTATTATTCTCTTACTTTAACAACCTTTTATTTAAAAATCAATACTTATTCTTAAAAATGTATAAAAATAAATACAATTATTCAATAAAAAAAGGCAAAAGCCCTGTATTCAGCTTTTGCCAGCAGTATAGGTTAATGTTTTAATGCTTCATAAACCGCTGTAATTACACTTCCATATTGACTGATACTGTATGTGTCACCCTGAAACTTGTGCGGATCTTTTAATGGATCGATGACAGGAGAATGTTTTTTATTAGTCAGGAGAGCGATTGCTAAATTATTTTCTCTGTCTATCACCGTTACTGTTCCTGTCCAGCCGGTATGACCAAATACTTCTTTCCCGGCATACTCGCTGAACATCCACTCCATACTTGAATCTCCGTTCAAACGCCAACCTAACCCATATGTAGGATTCACATCGTATGGTTTTACAAATTTATCAATTGTTTGTTTATCAAATAACTTTATATTTCCATAGCCTCCATCATTAAGCATCACCTGCATCAGTACAGCAAGATCTGAAGTTGTGGAAAAGAGACCTGCATGCCCGGATATTCCATCCATTGAATAAAAGGACTTCTCATCATGAACCTCTCCCTGGAGAGTATAGGTCCGAATATTAGGGAAAGAAATGACTCCATCCCGGGTATTTCCATGCAATTCAGTTGCAGCGAAATCCTTTTCCTTGAAACCTTTGCGGAGCGGATTAAATAAAGTCTGCTTTAACCCCAATGGCTTGTAAATATGGTTCTCCGTATAATCGTCAAGCTGCTCTCCAGTAATTTTTTCAATTATAAATCCCAGAAGCATATAGTCAATGTCACTATATACCTGTTTGGTTCCTGGTTCATACTCGAGGGGAGTTTTTAATATCATGGAAAGGGTTTTACTGCGTTCCTGGGAATACAATTCTCCCGCCCTTTCAGGATTATGATAATGGACGCTTGAAGGAAATCCGGCGGTATGATGAAGCAAATCGATTATCCGGAGCTCTGCTTTCCCTTTTATTTCATCGTCAGCTGAATCTTTAAATTCTGGAAAATAATACTGGATTTTTTCTTCAAGATTAATCTTTCCTTCACTGACAAGATGCTGCAGTGAAAAGTTAACGGCATACATTTTCGTGTTTGATGCAAGATCAAACATGGTTTTTGTTTTCATTTTCTGCGGGTGATTTAAAGGATCAAATTCATCAAAAACCTTGGCTGAACCATATGCAGAGTTTTTTACAATCTTGCCATCTTTAATAACGACTAAAGCAGCCCCTGGAAACCCATTTTTGATTTCCTCATTGATGAGCTTATCAACCTCTTTGAGCTTTTTGGAAGAAAAGCCTGCATCCTCGGGGCGCTTTGCTTTTGACAGGGTTGGATATTCTAAAGCTTTTTTATGTTTAGATACTTGCTCTAAGGGGCTGCTTCCTGTTCTGTCCAATTCTTCTCCCAGGGCTGCAGCGGGGTAAGGCAAGAGCAAACCCAGCATTAGGCATAAAACTGCTAATAGTGCTAAAAACCTTTTCATATTCTCCTCCTTTTATTTATTCAATTTTCTTAATAATCAATATGTTATTCGATATCCATTTAAGCTGTAAACCAATACCTTTGCCTTTCTATTAAATCAGTTCTTGTGAACCACGTTCATTCATCTTCATATTAGTCCTATAGTATTATCTGCAGAAAACCATTGAATACTAAAACATCCATGCACCGAAAACATCTTTATAGTAAAATAAAAACAAGATTAATGTATGGGGGATTCATAATGGAGGAGCATTTTTCGCATAATGGCCGTCTTGGCATTCCTATACCCGCCTTTGACCGGGAATGGGATGAATATTCACCAAAAATACAGCAGATGATCCTGTTTGAATGGGAAAAAATAAGAGGCAGGATTCCTGACCGCATTGCAGAGCTTGAAGCGGATATTAACAGGAAACAGGCTGAGCTATCGGATGAAGGAGATTTCGAAAGATCATGCAGACTCAACAGTGAAATTTCAGAACTGGCATCTGTAATAAATGATCTTTGGCTATGGTATCGAACGAATCAGGATATTTCAGGAAAGATGCATTCATAAGAAAAACCTTTCCGCTGGGGAAAGGTTTTTGGTCTTTATAAATCTTTTCTTAGTTCCCTGACGATATGCCCGAGTTCAGGCAATATCAATCTATTCATCGCAAGGCGGACAGCCCCGGATGATCCCGGTGTTGAGAAAACTGCTTTATTTCGTACGGTGCCTGCAGCAGCCCGTGAAAGAATGGCAGCAGACCCGATATCTTCAGTGTAGCTCAGCATCCTGAACAATTCACCGAATCCATCGATTTCTTTATCAAATAATTCTCTAACCGTCTCGATCGTTACGTCCCGGAGAGCAATACCTGTGCCCCCATTTGTCAGAATAGTGTCAATGCCAGGATTTTCGCAGCCTTTTAATACGGCCCCACGAATGAGAGTTCCTTCATCCTTGACGATTTCATAGTCGGCAATAATATGTCCCGCCTCTTCGAGCAGCTGGATCATCAGCTTTCCGCTTTTATCCGTTTCTTCATCTCTCGTATCACTTACGGTAATCACTTTACATCTGACTTTTTTAGGCGCTACTTTTTTATGCTCAAATATACTCATATTGGCACCACCTTTGCTTGAAAATTATAATTAACCTGAGTTTACTGCTGATCATTCTTTCTTTGCAAATATCTCATCTGATAATATTTATGGGCAAATTCTGTTACTTTTCTTGTCAGCTGGTAGTTGGTCCCTGCTCCAATGGCCATGCTGATAAAGGGAATTCCCTGAATGGATTTTCTCCGGAAAAAGTAAATAGCCATTCCTTTAAGAAGCTGCTTCATTGGCTGCTCAATCCAGCTGATATCAGTCAACTCTTCTTTTCCTTCATAAAAGTAAAATTCCTCCTGGTTCTTCAGCTCGTTCATTAATTCTTCCCATGCACTGCTCTGCATCCTGGGCGGCAATGTGGCAGCGTGAAAAACCTTAAGTGAACTCATCATTTCGAATGGAGTATTGACTTCAAAGCCATAGGTCATGGCAATCAGCTGTACTACACGCAGATTAATTACCGCCATTGCAGGAATATCAGCACCCAGCATGAGTGAGCTGCCCGAACCCGCGATACCGCCCTGTGCAAACGAATAAAGACGATGACGGGCAATCTGCTGTTGAGCTATGTATTGAAGCTGGTCGATATTCAATTGCTTCAGATCTTCAATCGTCTCTATATCAGAATGAAAAACACGGCCTGCCGTCAATATACGCTCTTTCGCATCCATTTGAAGCTGTGAACCCTGAATAAGCGCATGCAGATGAAACAGCCAGCTATCCATTGCTGAAAAAAATTGCTGCTGAACTTCTTCAGGCAATAGTGAAAAAGACCTTTCCAATGATTTATCATAAACCATCTCCAAGTCATTGGGCTCATAATTCAGCAGCTTGTTCTCCCACTCCTGAATTCCGGCCAAAACACTTTCTTCCCGTTCGTTCAATGGCATCGCAATTCCTCCCAAAACATTTTTCTTGGACTCAGTATAGCATAAGTTGGATGGGAAATTCTCCTACCGGATGATGGGCAATAATCAAATAAAAAGGCCGTTTCTCAAGGTTTGTGGCTATTTATATATTATTTACTGAGTTGATTGGAGCGGAAGGTGCGAGATCCTCGAAAATGCTATCGCATTTTCTTAGTGCGGTGTTTACTCAAGGAAGCTTACTCAACGTCCTGCGGGAGTGGAGGGACAGGTGAGACCCCCGCAGATCGTGCGTCGGGCTCACCTCCTGCCCCGCGGTTCGCTGAGCAGCCTCCCGCAGCAATCAACGGGCAACTTTAATAGGTGGAAAAATAATATTTTATTCGAAAAGAGCCAATAAAAAAGACAAGAGCGGGAAGCCCTTGCCTTTTTATCAATACTATTTTGCCAATCTCACAACATCACGTGCAATCATAACTTCCTCATTTGTCGGGATAATCATGACTTTAACTGGTGAGATTTTAGTAACCAAAACCTTATTAAATCAATCTTTTTCAATATTATCTGATTAGATGGTATCATTTTGGTAATGGTTTGTACAGTCATAATAATCAACTTTTATTGTTATTCAAGTAAATTATATTACGTTCTTCCATACCTTAAAATTAACTATTTTCGATATACACTGTTGACTGACTCCGAATCTTTTCCTTAATGCTTCTGTTCCGAATTCTTTATCTCTAGGGATATAATTTTCCCTGATATATCGAACTTCTTTTTCAGTTAATTTGGAACTTGGATTTTCTTCACCTATTAATTTTGTCGGCTTCATTAATCCTGTATCAAATGCGTGTTTTATGTTTTCGCTGCCAGTATTCCATTCTAAATTAGATGCATAATTATGGGCTTTATCTCCGTCTTTATGATTTACTTCAGGTTTATTATAGGGATTTGGATTAAAAGCCAAGGATACCAGCCTATGAATTAGAAACATTTTCGCCTTTCCGTTCCTGCATAAACATACTTGAAAATATCCTTTTCCATCATGAACAGGCTTTAGAATCTTCTCTTTAAAGGTTCGATTAAGGCCGTCTGATCCAGTATTCGTCCTCAATAAGCTTTTAACCCTTCCATTGTTGCTTACCTGATACAATCCTTCATAACCGGCAACGTCCTTCCAAATCTCCATTACGATCAGCCTCCAATAATTGTATAACCAAATGTTATGAATTATCGGAGAAGACTTAAAGGAAACCTTTCGCTATATATTGAAAGCATGTTATTTTCCTACAAGAAAAAGCACCCCCGAAGGATGCTTAAAGTCCAAGTATGCTCTTTAATTGTATACTCGCAAATTCTTTTAATACATCAAACGGAATAGAGCCAAGTTCAAGACCTTTCTTCTTCACTCCATCTTTTGTTTTCACCCAGACATTGTCATTTTTAATCGAATCTAAGAATTCATGTCCATCCCATGTCAATGAGGCTATTAACCACATCGGCTTATTGTCAGCCCACTTGGTGTTGTTATTTACATACCCTGCCTGATCTAAAATCTTTAAATGGTATGCAACTATTTCCCTATTCCAATCTTCCGGGATGATTAGTTCTTTACTATCGTCGTTTTTTTCAATCAACAATAATAAATCTCTTACTATTTCCATATCTCTTTTCACTAAAAACACTCTCCTTAAAATATTCTTTCGACAAAAGGAGATATTTTCCTTCTGTTGCCGACAAAAAAAGCACCCTAGAGGATGCTTATTCCAGCTAAATATCAATTGGACCATAACGATCTGTTATTTTCTTAGCCCCTAAATCAAAACTTTCTTCATTTATAATTTCATTTTCTTTTAACTGAACCAATGAATCGTATAGTCGAAGATGGTAAGGCCTTGTTAAATCACTAGTTTGATAATCAGTGGTATCGTCTTCAATTTCGTCAATTAAAGAGAAATATTTTTGCTTTAATAATGTATAGAAATTATTTTCTACAAGAGTTTCTATTTCATTGATTGTGAAGCCAAGGATAATTTTTTCATTATTATACGCTAAAGCTAACTTTCTTCTTTTACCTTCTGCGTTTATCCAAGGACTTTTATTTAGACCACGACTAAAAGTTTTTGAGGAGCTAAAAACACCTAATTTTGCTCTTTTTGACCTTACTAATTCTACTAAATCTGTCACTTCACGAACACCAATAGATTCTTTATGATTTTTAGATTCCCCTACAAATCTCATTCCAACATGTTCAATGAGAAAAGGAGTAGACATTCCATCAATAAATTCTACAATATGATCAATCTGATTGTCACCATGATGAACATCCGGATGTACATAGGCGATCTCAAACCTACTATATACATAAGTCATTAGTTCCTCTAATGCATCCCCTTTTTCCTTTTTGGTGCCATTTTCTAACGTAACCCTTACTTGTTCAACAAGTGATAAAAAATGTTCTTTTTCTTCTAGAGGAATAGGTGTCCATATCTCATGGTCAGGAGCTAAATTAATAAATTTGTTAAACCCAACAGTATTTTTCATAAATTATACACTCACAGGAATATCTTTTTTAATAAAAGCTACTCTAATATTTTTAGTATTAAGTTGAGAATCACAATCAGGACAAGTAAATTTATTGTTTACAATAAAATCCCTTAACAGTTTTTTATCTGGAAACTCGAAAGCGTGAACAAGGTCAGGGTCGTCATTTGTGCAAAAGATAATAAAACTTACTCCAAGTGATGATTCAAAAACCAATGACGAGAGTATATCTTCTATTATCGGATAAGGTATTCGGGTTTTTCTGGATAAGGATTGGGGAGAAATTGATTCATCAGGCCTGAGAATCGTTAGTTCTGTATCCAATTTCTTCAACTCCTGAAAAGTCAGTTGGTGTTTCAACATTTTGTTTATATTCATTAAGCTTTCGTAAAACATTGTCAACAACCTCCTTTTCAGTTACTGAAGTGTTATATTTTTTAAATGAATAATATTTGTCAGTTTTCTTTACTATATATGGATATTCCTTCCCACTTTCAATGTGAATTAATCCAACATTAAAAATGTCTCCGTTCTCCCACATTAACCTAATAAATTCTCCAGCTTCAGCATGACCTAGTGCTTTTCCTCTGGTGTTTGCTTTAAATTGAGTTGCACCTCTGTCCGCTTGCTGTAGAAAAATATTAAAGGATAGATCTTTTTCTATTCGTTTATGAATAACAATTAATTCACTCTCATATAAACTTTCTAATCCTCTTTCTAATCTAAGAAGAGTATCTTCACGTTTTAGTGTTGGATCAAATTCTTGCAGAGTCAATAGTAATTCTGAAATTAACGATTCACTAAAATTTTCCTTTTTATCTTCTATTATAGGATTATTATGATAAAAATATTCCTCGGATATTTTAGCCAACGCACTTACAATCCATTCAGGTTCTTTTAGTGTGAATTTGAGAATGTTTTCAGTAAAATAATGTAAAATAATCCAAGTAACTTCATCAATTTCTCTTTTTCTAATTTCTCCATAAATAGACGCAAGCCCTTGAGTTGGATGCATTAATAATATTATGGATCTTAAATCAAAATCAACAATAAAGTAAGCTAGATAAACATGTTTCCTTAATTCGTACTGCCCACTTTCCACTCGCTTAACCTGGACTTGAGCAGGAGCTGCTATGGTAAAAATCAACTGATTTTTCTGCCCATCCTTTTTTACATCAACTAATTTTATTTCGTTTAGATGATCCTTATTTATATCATATAAGGGTGTTATTTTCTCCTTTGTTTTTGTATACATTTTATCCAGATCTTCTATTTTGTTTAAGCACTTCTCTTCTATAGGTTCATATACAAAAAAAGTATTATTACCCTCTAGGTGGACATGGGATAACCACTGTAAAAAATCTGGAAAAGGTATAGTTTCCATCATTAACCCATGTATTATATTCTCTCTAAAAACAGCATTAGATCTCCCTCTAATTACGCCAAAGTCTTTATGCAAGTAATTTAACCTGTGTCCATCAGCCTGATCAAGATAATAATTTACGTTTTCTTGTTGTATATCGGTTAATTCATTATAACTTTTTAGCATATTTTCTCCCCCATAAGCGTACTTCCCTTTACAACATTTTACATTAAACTCCACCTTTTTCCTATAAGGATTACTTATAAAAATATAAATCCCCTTAGATTTCATTGTGCTTAAAGTCCCGAAGTCTCTAGTTCGGTGTTACCAGTTAATATTTTCATTTTACCTTTTCAGAATGTAAAGTACCCTCCTACCTATCAGGAACGATAATCTTTAATTCAACTTCCTCATTCTTCTTTTTTCTGATAAAAGATTAACTATTCCAAGAATATTTACGTAGAATTATTGCGTAGAATTATAATTCTGTGTTATATTTCAATTACAAACTTAAGGAAACGGTACTTATTTACTTTATTATCAGCCTTATTTTTTTGCGTAGAATTATTTAAGGAGGGATTATGGTGATTGATAAATTTGTTTCTGAAGGTCTGAAGGGAAAGTCAGCAGCTACAGTTAGAACTTATACTCATGCATTAAAGCAGTTTGAACAATGGCTAGGCGAAGTAGGAACTAACCTCAATGAGTATTCTAGATCAGATGTGCAGCAATACATTGATTATTTAAAGAAAAGGAAGCAGTCAGCAGCTACAGTTAATAAAGTCTGGAACGCTATCAAAAAGTTCAGCAAGTGGAATAAGAAAGCAGATACAATTGAGGAAATTAACGTTATTAAGCAGCAAGATATAAAGCATGAAGCACCAAGTAGCCTTAGCCAGAGAGAACGCATGAGGCTAATAAGGGAGGTTGACCGGCTAGGTAATAAGCGTGATATAGCTATTATTACTACCCTTCTTAATACCGGCCTTAGGGTATCAGAATTGACTAGCTTAGATAAATCGGACATTGAGCTTTCCGAGCGTAAAGGATCGCTAAGAGTTGTTGGGAAAGGAAACAAGCAAAGAACCATTCCGTTGAACAATGAGACGAGAAGAGCGATTAACAACTATTTAAATGAGCGATCAAGCAACGATGATAAGGCATTGTTCTTAAGCAATCGAGGCGAAAGGATTAGCGTTAGAAGTGTTCAGCATCTTGTTAATAAGTTTGGCTTTAATGTTCATCAATTAAGGCATACATTCATAACTGATCTGGTACGCTCTGGTAAGGATATAGCTCTTATACAATCTCTTACAGGACATAGCTCCGCAGATATGATATTAAGGTATTCAGCGCCTTCTGAAGATGATAAGCAAGCAGCAGTTGAAGATTTATATAAATAGCAGTAAACGGGAATCGATCGAGCTGGCCGGTTCTTTTTTGTGCTGAAATTTCAATGTGTATGAGGAGAGTCCAAAATTGGACTGTCAATTATTCGGTTTCTACTTATTTATTTCCGGTATATTTCCCATGTCGTTTCTTACCTTTTAACAGAACGCGCGCGGTGGTGTCCCCTGTCTCTGCTCCTCTCGGAACCCTTCCTCCCATTCTCTCTATTGAATTTTATTTATCTAATCGTAAAAATTAGCGCGAAAAAAGTACGATCAATCGGTATTAATGTACTTAGATGAAAGGTTATCAGTCCTTTCATTAGACTTGTTCAAAGTCAAGTTTCCTTCTTAGATAGGCTATTTCTGAAGGCCAAAAAATTAACCGGCTTCCTACACTTCAGATTTAGCCTCTTTTTTTACAAATAGAAATCCACCTTCCGAATCATCCAGAACCGGATAATTCATTTTCAACACTGTTTTATCAATTCTGTCCCTAAACAAAAATGATTCTCCGAACACCTTCCGAAACACTCGAAACCATCGAAATTGGAGCATCGAAAGAGCCTCGAAAGCTGCCTTCGAGTAAACGAGCAGCAATAAACATCAATTCTTACATAATTAAAAGTCAATCAAAACGTTAACAGCCTTAGAAAGGAGTTTGAATTCATTGAATGACAAAAGAAAGGTTCTTAAAGAAAGAGATAGGCCAGAAAGTCTTGTACCACTTCAAGGAACAAAAGGTGTAGCTGTTGATCCGGATACTGGCTACACATACAAATATGTAAGTGAAATTGATATTGAACGAAAAAAGAAATTCGCAAGAATAGGCAGTAACCGCAAGCAAAACAAATTCACAAATACGAACATGGACGAGATTGATTACATTTGCCAGAGCTTAACGAATACTCAAATAGGATTACTTATGATCCTACAATGTTATATCGACTATGACGGAAAGCTGGTTCATAGTCAGAAAGATAAAACACCATTAAAGACTAGCGACTTTTTAAAGATATTAGGATTGGTTGGAAAGGAATCAACTTTTAAAAAATTCAGGAAAGATTGTTTGGAAAAAGGGATTTTGATTTATAAGGGCGAGGAAAAAACGTACTCCATTAATCAAAAATACGTTTTCAAAGGAGCGTTTAAAGGGATGGAAGTGGTTTCAATGGTAACAAAGGAAATTAAAGAAATAAGCAAAGTATTAAAGCCTACTGATTTAGCGATATTATTCAAGCTCCAAAAGTATGTACACATAAATTCTATGGCTCTGGTAAGGAATCCTGATGAAACAAATATAGATAAGATTGAAACTTTAAAAGCAATTGATTTAGTGGAAATTTTGGGAGTATCACAAAACTATATCTATAGTCGTTTACCTAAATTAACATACAATGGTCAGGCCTTAATTGCTCAAGTTAAAGCAGGAAGAAAGAAAAGTTATATGTTAAACCCTAATGCATTCTTTCGAGGTGATTTTGCAAAAGTTCAAGAAAAAATTGCTCATCCTAATGGAGTTTTCTTTAATGCTTGATTAAAAAACTACACTCATATGTCCTTTTGTTGCTCATAGCTACACTCATATGTCCATTCTAAAATAGGGGTTAAACTTAGAGCAACAAGGGATTGAGTCACTTTTTGAGTGTAGATTTATTCTATTCATTATTAAGTACCGGAAAGTTTTATTAACACAAGTTGAATAGTACCGAAGGTAATTAATGTATTTAATATGAAGAATGATTTTTATGGGAAACTTTGCGTTTTTCAAAGTTGACCTACCCTCTGTAGAGTAACGGAAAATTGAATAAGTACAAGTTGACATATAGACGGCTTCGGCAGCCGGCCAGCAGCTCAATAAAAGCGCTGCAACTTCAAATTAAAATTAATAGGAGGAATTGAAATGACGCAATTAAAAAAGAACATTTATTACAATCGTAACGACTTTTTAAAGCACGTAAGCACTATTGTATTGGGAAGATTCGCCTTTAACGGATCCACAGCAGTTTCCTTTCTTGAAGTTGCTGCTTATCTTGGCGTAAGTCCTGATTCTCTCCGAATGAGGAAAAAGGATTCTAAAACAATGTCCATGTTAGAAACAGCCGGCATTCGAGTTAAGAAGATAAAAGGTATTAACCATTTTTCTTTAGCGACTGAAGAAGAAGATAAGACTTTAGTAATTTAAGTAACGGATGCCTTTCCAGAGAATAAGGGTTAGAAAAAAGTTAAGGAATGGATATGTTCATTTCCTCACCCCTTCCCTACCTTTTTCTTTGGCTAGGGCAAACACGTCTTACTATAAATGAATGGAGGTTACCACAATGAAACAAAACAAAGGCAACGTTAATCGAAACAAACCAAAAAGACAGATGGATTGGATTAATAAATCTAAACAGCCAGTTAAAACGTTCTATGCCATTGTTAAACGAGGCAAATCAGAACGAGTATTCACATATAAATCGTATTCACGGATCAAAGCAAAAAACCATCTCGATAAAGTAACAAAGAAACACGACTATATAATAACTTACTTTGGAGTCCTGGGTACATGAGAAGGCGAAAAAGCACATTGCAGACATTCAGAGATGATCTAAAGAAAATAGTCGAATATGACGGTTCAACCATTCAGTTCGAATACGTTGATAGGGTTTGTAAAGTATATAACGAGATATATGAAGTCTGTGAGGAATATGAAGATACAACAGTAAAGGTAGGCATTCGAGGAATTGGCAAGGTAATTAAAACAAATGACGAAATTGTGGAATATGAATGGGGAAAGGTTGAGCAAGGGCAGGTTTTAATCAGATTCCCTTTCGATGCTGATCTTTCTCAATTCGAAGGTAAGACTAATTTACGTTTTTACTTCCTTGGCCGCAAATGGCAAATAGACAGCCCACTTAACGCTGCAAGCTATCACAATGACGAGATATATGCAAAGTATATTAAAGGCATCAAAGCCCTAGATTAATTCATTGTGGCGCTATAAAAGGCGTTTAACAATGTTCATATAAATTGCCGGTCATAAAAACGCGGCCGGCTTTGTTATTCCTTCTACTGTTTTTAAATTTTTCGTTTTATTTGTAGATTAACGAGAAATAATTCTTACATTTTCGTATTTATGGTAATAGAAAGCTAAATAGAACGGAGGAAAAGGAATATGAGCTATTTAGACGGAATCGAGAAGCTTGATAATTACGAAACAAGTTCGAAGGATGATTATGTGCTTCTTACATTGATATTAATAACTCTCGATTACCCCAATGGCAACGGAGCTATTTTCACAAAGGAAGAGATTTTAAAGGCAAAGGATACAATTATTGATACTCCTTTGATTATCATACCAGATATTTTAGACACGCCAACAAACCATTCTAACAGCTTCCCTAAGCTCGATAAGAAGGCGGTAATAGTAGGACATCATATAGCTTCAAGAATCATCCAAAAAGATGGCCTTGAGCATCTGGAAGTAACCGCGAAACTCTATAAGTCACGCTATCCGGAATTAGTAGCTTCTCTGCAACAACTTCATTTAACCGGCCAACTTTTTTGCAGCATGGAATGTTCATATGGATCTGAAGAACAAACGACTAATGGCCGAATTCTTAAAGGAATAAAATTCATCGGTAACGCTCTAGTCACTGATCCGGCCGGCCAATATTCTAAATCGTTAACTTGGGAAGCCGCAAAGAAGGAAGCTGAGAAATTAGATTGGCTACAAATTGCATCGGTTGAAAACACCAATAACTGGCTTGAAGGAATTGAGAATCTCGACTAATTAAGGAGGAAACGGAACATGCAAAATAATAAAAATTGGTTAGAAGGTATTGAGCAGCTAGACAATGAAAAGGAATATGCATCTAATGAAAATGATCTAAGTTGGTTAGCTGCCGAAAAAGAAACACCTAGTTTCCTTGAAGGCATTGAGCTACTTGAAACCGCAAATTCACGATTATTAAAGCATTTTATTGAAAAAGGCATATTAGAAATTCTTAAGAAGAAAGCAGCAAATAAACCTTTGAACCAGCCAGAAATGAACATTTTAAATGAGTTTCGACAAATTTTTCCTGATACGACCATTGATGAATTAGAAAAGGAAGGTAAATAATATGTTAATTAACGACAAACCCTTAACTGACAATCAAATTATAAAAGAATTCCTCGAACTTGTTAAAGAAAATGGTGAAGTTAAATTCAATATTAATGATCCGGTTCGTCTTTCTGATTACTGCATTAAAGAATTCACATATCAAAGAGTAAGCGGTAGTCACTTATATAAGATATTAGACCGCTATGAAACTGAATCGTACCTTACAAAAGAAAACATATGTATCAAAAGAAACGGCGGCTATATAATTTTCTCTTATGTCTCTGGCAAGAAACAAACGGAAGAAAATATCATTAAGCAATTTATCAAATTAGTGCAGAAGAGTAAGAAAATTACTCTAAACCCTTCGCATCCTAGTTCATCCCCTAAAGTCGCTAATCTGATGCAGGAAAACAACTTATCTGACATCGACTTTGGTTATATGCTTAACGAATATAACGACTTGATCCGAAAAAATCTATTAGTTATCGAACGTGATAACATTCGAAGATTTTCTACATTATAAGTGCTGAAGGTGTCCTTTTATAAGGGCATCTTTTTATTTTGTTTTCAACCTTATATACGAATACCCTTTTTTTGTATTTACCCACCTAACAAATTGTCTTAGAAATATGTCCTTTAAATCTTCTTCGCCTTTACCTACAAACTCGTGAGTAAATTTTCTCCGTTCCCACCTTGGCATATTATATCCCTCCACTGATAAGATACTTCAATTATGCCCTTTGAAGAGTTAAATATTAGGATTGGATTAGCTTACCTTAACTTTAGCTTTCCACTTGCGAAGCATCGCTCCTGCTAAAGTTTATGCTGATACTATTACAGATATGCACAGAGCTAAATATTCAAATCAGGAGCTAGTTAATAACTTGACAACGGAAACATTCTTCAGCCTTATTCCTTGGCGAAGGCGTACAGTAAACAAAATACAACTTTACTTATACAGTCACGTTAATAAGACATCCCGCAAGAGTTTTTTAGATTAGCCGGTACAGAGCAAAATTGACCTTTATCCAGTTTTATGTACGCCTCTACCCGAAAGAAGTGGGAAAATTGAGTTGATTGATAACTACTTAACAACTAATTATTATCTGGTTATCAATTACCGACCTTTTTTGGAATACCAAGTTACAGAATAGCCGCTACTTGCTGCGAGACCATGCCCTCTTACAACCCTAAAGTAAAAAAGTTCATATCTATTTTAGAATGTCATACTTGACTTTATGCTTTTTGGATTTTAACTTTTGGTTGATTCTATGGAAAACGACTTGGGCATAATTGTTGCCTTGTTTGATCTGATTCAGATTTCATTTATTTTTCCTCCCAGTTCTCGTTTTTCTTTTTTCTTTATCATCAATTAAATTCAAAGGTGAGAACTGTTCATGCTGTTGTTTAATTGTCTGATCTAAAACATGAGCGTAAATAGACGTTGTGGAAATTTCAGAATGTCCGAGAATTTTTTGCAAAACCCTCATTGACCCATTTTGCCTAAGGAACATTTCACTGGCTGTATGCCTGAAAATATGAAATCCTGTGATATGTTCTAGCCCTGCACGTTTAGATAAATCTCTAAGGTGCTTTCTTGCCGTATCAGGTGACAAAGGGTTTCCATGGTGTGTCAGAAACAAATATTCACTATTAAAGTCATCTGTTTCCTCAATCAATTCTTCAAGCAATTTTACTGTTTTCTTTGAGATTGGAACAATGCGTAATTTCCCATTTTTAGTATTCTGAAAGGTAATAGCATGTTTCACAAAGTCAATATCTCCTTTACGAACAGATAAGACCTCATTAATCCTTCCAAAACTGTCTAGGAGGGTATGAACTAACACAAACATTCTAAATTCTGAATACCAACCTTTATTGAGCGAGCGTAAAAACTGGCTTATTTCTTTTACTGTAAGAGTGTCAATCTTCTTATCTTTTTCCTTGATATGGTTTGCATTTTCAAAAATATTTTCTTCTACAATTTCCTCATTAACTAAGACTGTGAATGATGCTTTTGCAAAACTCACATAAGTATTGGCACTACTTACAGAAACACCTTTCGGTTTAACTTTTCTGTACTTGTGATTCAGAAATTGAACCTTCTCATTCAGCTGCCAATAAATAAACTCTCTAGCATCATCCTTTGTTAGTGAAGCAATGTCAGTTTTATCACCATAGAAACGGTCAAAGTCATTAAAAAGTTTCTCATAGTTGTAAATTGTGTTTTGGGAAACGCCTTCTAATTGTTTGATTTTCAGTACAATATTTCGAGCGTCATCAATGGTGAAAATTTTTGTTGCTAACCGATTCGTGTATCTTTTCGTTTTTCGATATTTAGGATTTTTAGACAAAGAAAAAAGCAACCTCCTTCAAGTTAAATTAATAACATGAAAAAGATTGCTTAAAATTTAGGTCATGGTTTGTAAGTCGTTAATATCCAGTCATTTTCAAACCATGAAGTCGTTGATATGACTGTGTTAACGGCTCATTCTCACAACATCACGTGCAATCATAACTTCCTCATTTGTCGGGATAATCATGACTTTAACTGGTGAATGAGGGTAGTTGATGAATGCTTCTTCACCGCGCACTTTGTTTAATGCAGGATCCCAGTATACACCCATGAATTCCAGTCCCTGAAGAACGCGTTCACGGATGACATCACTGTTTTCACCGATTCCGGCTGTGAAAATGATTGCATCTACGCCATACATACGGGAAGCATAGGATCCAATATATTTATGGATTCTATTTGCGAATACTTCAAGAGCCAGTTCTGCTCTTTCATTTCCTTCAACAGCTTGAATTTCAATGTCGCGAAGATCGCTTGAGAAGCCGGAAACACCAAGCATACCGCTCTTTTTATTAAGAACATCAAGAACTTCAATTGCGTTCAAGCCTGTCTTTTCCATAATGAATGGAATAAGAGCAGGGTCCAGATTTCCTGATCGCGTACCCATTGTAACACCCGCTAATGGAGTGAATCCCATTGAAGTATCGATTGACTTTCCGCCTTCAATCGCTGTAATGCTTGCTCCATTTCCTAAGTGACAGGAGATAAGACGAAGCTGATCAAGCGGACGTCCAAGCATTTCTGCTGCACGCTCAGAAACATACTTATGGGAAGTTCCATGGAAGCCATACTTGCGAATGCCATATTTCTCATAATACTCATATGGCAAACTATATAGGAAAGAGCTTTCAGGCATTGTCTGATGGAACGCAGTATCGAATACTGCCACCGCAGGCACATTTGGCAGGACCTGCTGGAACGCCTTGATTCCAGTAATATTAGCCGGGTTGTGTAGAGGTGCAAGCTCAGATAGTTCATCTATTTTTGCAAGCACTTCATCCGTAATAACAACAGAATCATTGAAAGCTTCACCGCCGTGAACCACACGATGGCCAATTCCTTCAATTTCATCAAGTGATTTAATGATCCCAAGATTTGTTAATTTGTCCAGAAGGATTTTAACTGCTACTGCATGATCCGGGATATCTGTTACTTCCTTGATTTTTTCTCCATCTACTGAAATATTGAAGACTGCATTATCCAGCCCAATACGCTCAATTAAGCCTTTTGTAATAACATCTTCACTCGGCATATCAAATAATTGAAACTTTAATGATGAACTGCCGGCGTTAATTGCAATGATTTTTGCCATAAAGCTACCGCTCCTTTAGAATGTTCAAAGGGACTGATCTGTCACTTTAAACCAATACTTTATATAAAAATGTGTGATACGGCGATATAAAGTCATACAACTTTATTTTGTGCATCGGCCACAATTAATATCTCTCAATTTCCCATTTAAACACTGTATGCAAAACATTTCAAGAATCACCTTGCAATGATATCGTTTACATGCTAAATTAAATATTTTCTGATACTTCCTTATATTTATTCATTTAAAAAGAAGCCGCAAATACACAGCTTCTTCTCCGTTTATCCTTATTTACTTTCTTTAAACCAGACATCAATTTTTTTGAGGATTTTTTCTGCTTCTACTGTTTTGGACAAGCTTGGCAAGTTGACCAGGAGCGCCTGCTTAGGGGGAGTGACTCCTTCCCCTTTCTTCTGAAGGATGAATATGCTTTTTGCCGCTTTTTCATTTTTGAACATAGTGAGCGGCAGCTGTATCAATCCTTGAATGTAGGCATTTTCCTTGATGAACTCGTGAAGCTTTGGAGCCTGATCACTTTCGAACATTCCATTTGGAATGATAAAAAATAAATAGCCTCCTGATCTCACATGGTTCATGCTCTGCTCAATAAATAAGTGATGAGAATAGGAATGCCCCTCATCCGCTTTTAGCTTATACTCGGCCGAACGGATATCATTCGGATAATACCCGACAGGCAGATCACTTACTACGGCATCCGCAGATTCGATAAACAGAGGTTCGAGACTATCCTGGTTGAAGAATTGAATAGGGTGCTCCTGTAAATTGGCATTGATATAAGCTAGTTTAATCAATAAGTCATCAATCTCAATCCCTGTTGCCTCAATCACTTTACCACTTTGATGATTCATAACAGTGGTCAATAAATTTCCTGTTCCTACCGCAGGGTCAAGCAGGCGGCAGCTTTTATCCTGGATGAACTTTTCCACAAGGTAACCCATCAGCATTCCTACTGCATCAGGAGTCATCTGATGATTCGGCTGCACATTTTCTTTCATTCCTTTTAATATTGCAAGCTGAAAGGATTTTCTGATTTCTTCTTTTGTGCAGCTGCTTAAGTCAATGGATTCATAACTCTTCCTGAGCCTTTTAACTGTTAATTCGCTGAGCTCATCCTGAAGAATACTTTCATGAAATAAATTCTCTCCTGTTTCAGCAAGAGCTTCTAAGTATGTACAATGCAGTTCTTCCTGCATAATTACAGCCGTTTCGTTTAAAATCGTAAATAATTCCTCAACCGGAGTTATTTTCACAGCATATTCCTCCCGTCCTTATTCTTTTTCCTATTTTAACGGGCTTTTGGTTCATTCACAAGTTTCGTGCTGAGGAATAAAAAAATTAAAGCTCCGGAACGAATCCGGAGCTTCCAATTTTCTATATTATTTCGCTTGTTTAGCTGCTTCGACTGCTGCTTCATAGTTTGGATGATCTGTTGCTTCACTGACATATTCCGCATATGTTACGGTATCATTCGAATCGACAACAAAAACGGCACGGGCCAATAAACGAAGTTCCTGGATGCCTACCCCATAAGCTTCACCGAAAGACAAGTCGCGGTGATCGGAAACAGTTTGAACATTTTCAATGCCCGCTGCTGCACACCAGCGCTTTTGAGCAAACGGAAGATCTACGCTTACTGTAAGAATTTTTACATTATCAAGCTTGGAAGCTTCTTCGTTAAAACGGCGTGTCTGTGCATCACAAACGCCCGTGTCGATAGAAGGCACTACACTTATAAGACGTACTTGCCCTTTTGAATCAGCAAGTGTAACTTCAGAAAGGTCATTTGCCAGCACCTTGAATTCCGGAGCTTTATCCCCCGCTTTAACTTCATTTCCCAGTAATGTTACAGGATTTCCTTTGAACGTAATAGATGCCATTTAAATCGTCCTCCTTAATCACTTATGTACAGTGTAAATCATATCTTTTCAGAATCTTTTTTGCAATTATTAAGGATGCATTCCAAGAAAAAAGTTAACTCTCCTTAGGAAAGTTAACTTCCTTCTATTCTTAGATATCCAGATCCTGCTTATGTCCGTTGTACTCATCACTGTTTTCCTGATGGTTTTGGCTATGCTGGCTGCCTGAGCCGCCGTCTTTCTTATTAAACATCTGCTGAATTTTATCGACTGCCTGGGGGGCAAGGTCAAGAATTTTCTCATACAAATGAGTGCTTTCATCAAGATGGACCATTTTTACCCCGTGAGAATTGACAATCAAAAAGGCGATTGGTGTGATGGAGACACCGCCTCCGCTCCCTCCGCCAAACGGATGGCCCTTTTCCTCGCCTGATTGTCCATCAAGCATAAATTCGCTTCCTCCTGCCGCAAAGCCAAAGCCAACCTTTGAAACAGTTAAAATCACACTGCCATCAGGGGTTTCTACTGGATCCCCTATTATTGTGTTAACATCAATCATTTCTTTCAGGTTTTCCATGGCAGTTGTCATAAGCCCTTGAATAGGATGGTCAGACATTCATTGCTCCTCCTCTATTAGACAGTTTTAGTACCATCATCAGATAAGGCAGAAAGCGGCTTTGTCCTGAAATCCGGCCGTCCGCCCTTCCAATATTTGATCAGTTTAATTCCTGCTAACATAGCATGCCCGAGACGAAAATGAATCATACATGAAATGGCTGTTTGCGAGACGGAAAATTGGAAATGAGGAGTGACGCTGATGCTGGGATGCGTTTTCAGTTTCATATAATGACTTATTAGTCCAATAATGCTCCCTTTTATCGCCCAGAGAGCCCCGGTGATCATCCCCGTATGGGCCGCATCCCCAAGGCCAGCAAAAGTATGCCATTCAAGATTCCTGATGGTTACACGCTTTAGAAATTTCTGTATTATTTTGTGGAGGTTCACGACATGATAAAGCATAGCTTTTATATCATGGTAACCATTAACAAGATCTACCGCAGAGAATTGCTTTGTATCTTTGCCGGATGGATTTTCCTGTGGTCCTGCCGCCGTCTTTTCCTTAACAACTAAAGTTGGCGAATTATCGTCCACTTTTATTAGAGGGACTTCTATTTTGTACCTGATCAGCCCGAACCAGGCTTTCAATTGGATTTTCAAATGATCATTATCGTTTCCATGGTAAAAATGAAAATATATCTTTAGTTTTGTTATCATAATTAGAATTAAAAGAAGTATGAAGGCAATTACGGCAATCAGGAGCCACTTCACTTTTTTCACACCCTTTCAGCTTTGTATTATGCCCAACTCAACAAAAATAAACCTGCCACCAGGCGGTGACAGGCTTCTATTTCTCCATTAAATGGCTTGTTCATTTTGCCCTTCGTGGACAACAGAGGTATCTGCAAAAAGATCATGCAGCCCTTGTTTCTTAGGCAGGAAGGCTACAATGACATAGCCGATAAATATGCTCACTGATATAAAACGGCCGATCCATTCACGGAACAAAATTGTGCCCCATGTCAGCTTTTCCCCTTTAAGATCTACTACTTTTAAACCAAATACCATTTTCCCGAGCGTCTGACCAAAAAACTTTGTCATCAGCACAAAATAGGCGTAAAACGTAATGGCAGTTGCTATGGAAATCGGAGCAAACAAACTGCTTTCATGCAAAGGAATATCCAATGCTCTAAATACTGGATTGATCAATATCCGGTCTACACTGCCAACCACAACCAAATCTAAAAGATAAGCCCAAAATCTCATCCAAAAACCAGCAAATCTGAGTGGTGATAAAGCTTTTTGAATGGGGGGAGTTTCTGCTTGTGTGACCGTTTCCTTACCAGTCGGAGCTGCTTCATCAATGGATGACTGAATCTCGCCTTCATCCTTACTAAAATCAGGATGAGGAAGCTCTCTTTCATTAGGATCATTTGAAGTCATCTTTTCTTCCCCTCCCTATTCAGCATAAAGATACATTAAACGTGGTGAGTTTGGCTGTGATAACAACTTCATCACGCCTGCCATTTCCAGGTCATCACCCATGATTTTTCGCGCTCCCATACTGAACATGGAGCCGAACCCGAAATTCTCAGTATATTTTACAACCTGGGCACCATTTAATTTATGGTCTTTCTTCAACACTTCAATGACATCATCGCTATAGCCAAAACCGTCAATCAGATTCAGTTCCTTCGCCTGACGCCCGTCATAAATGCGGCCGTCCGCAATTTCCTTTACTTGTTCCTCGGTTAATCCACGGCCTTCCGAAATAACTTTAACAAATCCCTGATAGGAATTATTAATCATGGATTGAAGGATCTTTCTTTCCTCATCCGTCATCTCCCTGGTCGGGCTCATGATATCTTTATATGGACCGCTCTTAATCGTAACAAACTCCACACCATATTTCTCAGCAAGCCCCGCATAATTATAGCCCTGCATAATAACACCCAGCGAACCGGTCAATGTCTCAGGACTGGCAAAAATCTTGTCAGCAGGAGCGGATATATAATAGCCCCCTGAGGCAGCCATGGATCCCATCGATATGTATACCGGCTTCTTTGTTTCTTTTTGGATTTCAGTAATCTTATCATGTATTTCGGCGCTTTCCACTACCCCTCCACCTGGGGAATTAACCTTTATGACAATCGCCTTTACCGTACTGTCTTCTTTTACATAGTCAAGATTATCCATGAATGCTTTGTGATTATAACCCGGACTTGCAAATAAAGAAGATGCATCACCCGTATCCTGGATCACTCCATTCACGTCCAGTACAGCAATCTTTTTCTGTGCATTGCCCTCTTCAATGATTTCTTCCGAAAATGCTTCATTGCCTCCTGCAAATAGTTCATTTACCGAGCTTTCAATATCTGTAAATGCAAATGCAGTCACAAAATTCAGCACAACGGAAAATACAAACAATCCTGCTGCTATTCCCAGTGCAGCCCAACGTTTTCCATTCATTAAGAAATCCTCCTTTTAAAATGCCCTCTTCTACCATAATCAGCCGCTTTGTTAGACTGATTATGATTCCCAGAAAACCTGGTTGTTGTCACATATTCTACATACGTATAAAACTTTAAAAATGTTTCAAAAAAAGGTAAACTGAATTCAACATCCATAATCATAGCAAAATTTGAATTATTTAGGAAAGATTTTCTTACTGCTTGGAGGAATGAATATGCCTGAAAGACGCAATATATACTTCTATCACAAAAAAGATGAAGAAACGATGGGAAAAGTAGCTCCTCTTTACAGCCTGGCTGAGGAGCATGCCTTTACGGTTGTGAGTGATTTCAAAAAAGCCAATATCATTGTAAGCATAGGGGGAGACGGTACGTTTTTACAGGCTGTCCGGAAAACCGGCTATAGAGATGACTGTCTGTATGCCGGAATTTCTACGACCGGAAGCCTTAGCCTGTATTGTGATTTCCATCTTGATGATACAGACAAGATGGTGGAGGCAATGACAAATGAAAAAGTAGAGGTAAGGCGCTATCCAACTATTGATATTACAGTTGATGAACAGACATCCTTTCAGTGCTTAAATGAATTCAGCATCCGCTCTGCCATAATTAAAACATTTGTAATCGATGTCTTTATCGATGATTTACATTTTGAAACGTTCCGAGGGGACGGAATGATTGTTGCCACTCCAACAGGAAGCACAGCTTATAATAAATCAGTAAACGGAGCAGTTGTTGACCCGCTGCTGCCATGCTTGCAGGTGAGCGAACTAGCTTCACTGAATAACAACCGCTATCGTACACTTGGATCCTCCTTTATTCTAAGCGGAGACCGGCAGCTGACCCTCAAAGTAGTTCAAGATGGCAATGACCATCCCACGATGGGAATGGACAATGAAGCCCTAAGCATTCAGCATGTCGAAAAAATTGATATTAAACTGAGCAGCAAAATTATCAAAACCGTAAAACTGAAGGACAATTCCTTCTGGGAAAAAGTGAAGAGGACATTTTTATAAAAGGCTGTTTTCGCAAAGTTTGTTGCTATTTATATTATATTTACTGAGTTGATTGTAGTGGAGGGTGCGAGACTCCTACGGGAGTAGCGGGACAGGTGAGACCCCACAGACGCGTAGCGTCGAGGAGGCTCACCGCCCGCCCCGTGGAAAGCGAGCATCCTGGAACGGAAATCAACGGACAACATTGATAAGCGAAAAACAACAATTTATACGAAAAGAGCCTTATAAAAAAAGAGTTTCGCATGTCCGTGCGAAACTCTTTTTTCTATATGCCAACACCTTTTCTGCGCTTTAATTTTGTTTCCCGATGAGCAAAAAGCTTTGTCTTCGAAACTGAGTAAATGGTTAAAGCCAGCCAGATAAACATAAAGGCAAGCATGTGAAGTTTTGTAAACTGCTCATGATAAACGAAAACCCCCAAAATCAGGGTAATTGTCGGTGCAATATACTGAAGAAAGCCAAGCATAGACATCGGTATCTTTTGAGCTCCTTTGGCAAAGTACAATAGCGGCACCGCTGTGGCTGCACCTGCCCCGATAAGAAGCAAATCGGTGCTTAGCGAAACATGCAAAAAAGCCTGCTTATCATTCATAAAAAGCATAACCATATAAATAAATGCAATCGGAGTCACTACTAATGTTTCGAGCGTTAAGCCAACAGCTGAATCTACTTTAATAAGCTTTTTGGCCAGCCCGTAAAGCCCAAAGGATAAAGCGAGAACAATGGCTATCCAGGGGAACCGCCCATAGCTGAAAGTCAAAATCATCACTCCCGCAAACGCAATCCCAAAAGATACATATTGCGCTGGTGACAGCTTCTCTTTAAAAACCAGCATGCCCAGAATTACACTTACGAGCGGATTAATATAATAGCCGAGACTGGCCTCAATCATCTGATCGGTATTGACCGCCCAAATATATAAAAACCAGTTTGTGCTGATCAGAATGGAGGCAATCACAAGGGCGAAAAGCTGCTTTTTATTAGTTTTAAACCCTTTAAGTGTTGCAGCAAAGGCATTCCACTTTTTTGAGACCAGCAAAATAATCAGCATAAAGAAGAATGACCAAAAAATCCTGTTAGCCAAAATTTCATCTGCCTGCACGTGGTCCACTAACTTCCAATATACAGGCAAAATGCCCCATAAAAAGTAAGCAAACCCTGCGTATAAAGCCCCCATTTGCACTTCATTATTTTTCATTTCATTTCCTCAATTCTTTCTAGTATCGAAATATTTATATTATAAGTCTGCCAGAAAAATGTTTGCAATCATTTTTTCCTGCCAAAAAGCGAATGCCAGGCACCCATGCGATAGGCACCTGACATTTTCGTTTATTTTTCGTATACTATTTTTCCATCAATAACGGTTTTGTTTACGGTAACTGACGCAATTTGCCCTATTGGCATTTTAAAAATATCTTCATTTAAAATGGTGAAATCTGCTAGATGCCCTTCTTTTATGACACCTCTGTCATTTTCATGGGAAGCAGCATATGCACTGCCTTTAGTGAATAAGCATACTGCTTCATACACAGATAATGCTTCACTTGGATAATAGACAGTGTTATGCGGGTCATCTATGTTTGTTCTTGTAACAGCTGCATGAATACCAAGGAATGGATTGACAGGCTCAATCGGTGCATCAGATCCTCCTGCACAATGTACCCCTTCTTTCAGCAGTGTTTTCCATGCGTAGCAAAACTCCATATTTTCTTCACCAATACGCTCGATCACCCATGGAAAGTCGGAGGCAGTAAATCTCGGCTGGATATCAAGGATTAAAGGCAACTTTTTAGCCCTTTCAATAAGTTCCTTGCGCAATATTTGAGCATGAATCAGTCTGTCTCGCCCCAGACCTTCTAAGGGATGTTTTTCAATCGCATTTAATGCCATCTCAAATGCCAAATCTCCAATCGTATGGATGGCAACCGGCATTTCAAGATTGCGGGCTTTCTCCACTAAGGCATCAAGCTGTTCCTGTGAGAAAATAGCAACTCCTGAAGTGGATGGATCATCTGCATAAGGATGACTTAACAAAGCCGTCCTCCCCCCCAAAGCTCCATCGGCAAATATCTTCATAGCACCAAACTCTATATGTTTACTTCCCGCTAAAAATCCTCCTCCTGATTCCTTCATTTCATCAGCAACTTCATGATGAACCAGCAGATGTGCCCGGAAAAGAAGACCCTCCTCCTCAATTACCTGCCTGAAGGCCTGATAGGTCTGGGTGAACCCTCCATAATAATTAAGATCCTCCGTATGCCCTCCTGTTAATCCAAGCTTATAGGCGTCATTGATGGCAGCGTGAAGCGCCTTCCTTAAATACCCTTCTGAGACAGCAGGCATCACATTGTATAATAGCTCTTGGGCCTGATCCTTCAATAGTCCATTTAGTTTTCCAAGTTCATCTTTCTCAATTACTCCTCCTGGAGGACATTCAGTATCTTCAGTAATATTTGCTTTAGATAATCCAAGAGAATTGACTGCAAGTGCATGTCTGCACACACGTTTCAGCATGACAGGGTGATTGGGGACATATTGGTCAAGCTCAGAAGCATATATCGGCTCCGGCTGGTCCCATAAATTCTCATTCCAACCTTCCCCAATGACCCATTCTCCCTCATCTATTGTCTCTGAAAATTGCTTAACAGCCTGAAGAACTTCCTGCTTTGACGTGTACTCAGACAAATCGAGTCTTATCAGTCTTTCGCCATGTCCGATAAGGTGCATATGGCTATCCACAAATCCTGGAAGCATGGTGCTCCCCTCAAGATCAATCTCCTTTTGAATCTCTTCTTTATACTTATCCCTTAAATCTTCCAAGACACCAATTTCAATAATTTGGCTGCCTACTGTAAAAACGGCCTCTATCTGATGGCCTTCCTGCTGAAGGGTATATATCGGCCCTCCGTGCCATAGCGTTCCCATATAATCTTTTCTCCTTTAATAAGTAAAAGTTCACATTTACCATAGTATAACAAAAATACAGGCGGAATGAATTCCGTCTGTACTTTTCAAAGCATTCAGTTTTGAGCTGAAGCAGTTTCCGCTTCTATTTTCCGCAATTCCACACGCATTATTTTTCCTGACGTCGTTTTTGGCAGCTCAGATAAAAATTCAATTTTTCGAGGATATTTATAAGGAGCTGTCAGCTCTTTTACATGCTCCTGGAGCTCTGAAACAAGGTTAGGATTATTCTGATCGACACCCTCCCTTAAAACAACAAATGCTTTAACAATCGATCCTCGAACTTCATCAGGGCTTCCTACAACTGCACATTCGGCTACATATGGGTGCTTTACGAGTGCGTCCTCCACCTCGAATGGTCCAATCGTATAGCCAGAGCTGATAATAATATCATCACCGCGGCCTTCAAACCAGAAATAGCCATCTTCATCCTTCTTTGCCTTATCTCCGGTAATATAGTAATCCCCCCGGAATTGCATAGCAGTTCTTTCCGGGTCTTTATAATAATTTTTAAAGAGTGCAGGAGTTTCTACATGGACAGCAATATCTCCTGTCTCACCTACAGCACATACTTCACCGTGTTCATTTACTATTTCGACTCTGTTGCCTGGAGTCGGTTTGCCCATTGAGCCTGCTTTTAGCTCCATATCCTTTGTAATGCCCACAAGCAGGGTATTTTCAGTCTGTCCATACCCATCACGGACATTTACGTTAAAATGCTTTTTAAATGTATCAATCACTTCCCGGTTTAGCGGTTCACCCGCCGAAACAGCACTATGAAGGGCCGGAAGCTTGTACTCATGAATATTGTCAGCCTTTGCCATCAGCCTGTATTCAGTCGGCGTGCAGCAAAGAACATTAACCTGATTATCTTCTAATAGCTGCAAATATTTTTTCGGTTCAAATTTTCCATTGTAGACAACTCCCGTGGCACCAGAACCCAGAACGGAAAGGAACGGGCTCCAAATCCACTTTTGCCAGCCAGGACCTGCCGTTGCCCATACCGTATCTCCTTCGTTAATGCATAGCCAGTTAGGTGCTGCTGTTTTTAGGTGAGCAAATGCCCAGCCGTGTGTATGTACGACGCCTTTAGGATTTCCTGTTGTTCCTGATGTATAGGAAAGGAAAGCCATGTCATTCCTGGAGGTATCAGCCAATGATAGTTCCGGCGAAGCCTTTTTCATTTCCTCGTCCAGACCAATCCATCCCTCTGCTTTCCCGCCTATCACAAATTTCGGCAGGACTTCTGCTTCCTTAATATCTTTAAATTGGTCAACATATGGATAATAACTTACGATCGCTTTAACATCGCCATGATTAATGCGGTATTGCAGATCTTTCGAACGAAGCATTTCAGAACTTGGTATAACAACAATTCCCGTTTTTAGTGATGCAATGTAAACCTGATACGCTTCAATCAGTCTTGGAACAATGATAAGAATAACATCCCCTTTATTCAAACCATTTTCTAAGAAAACGTTTCCAATTCTGTTCGCATTGTGAATCAAGTCACTGTATGTAATCTCTTTTTTTTCCCCATGCTCGTTTTCCCACTTTATTGCAAGTTTGTCCTTATCCCCGGCAAACCGCTCCATTTCCGATACGAGGTTGTACTTTTCCGGTGCGATTAAGTCTTCGCGTTTCATCAAATCTCCCCCTGACCATTTCATTTGCTGCTGCAAGAACTTGGATACTTGTTCTATAGAATATTATACTAAATTATTATAAAATTTAAAATTATTTATTATTTAAAAGGCTATTTTCGCAAAGTTTGTTGCTATTTATATTAGATAAGCGGAAAACAACAATATATACGAAAAGAGCCATTTAAAAAGTTATTTACACAAAAATAAGGAGCAGGAATGATTCCTGCTCCTTGTAGCCATATTATTTAATTATCTTTGAGAACCGCCTAATTGCTGTTCAGCCATTTGAACTAAACGCTTAGTGATTTCTCCACCTACAGAACCGTTAGCGCGAGAAGTAGTTTCAGCACCAAGGTTTACACCGAATTCAGTAGCGATTTCGTACTTCATTTGGTCAAGAGCTTGTTGTACTCCAGGAACTAGAAGTTGGTTTGAGCTGTTGTTGTTTGCCATGTGATTTCACCTCCTTGTGAGTATAGAATGTGTAGAATCACATGGCCATATACACTAATTAATTGGTAATTGTTGTATTTTTTTAAAGTTAAATTAGCATTTGTTGTTTTAGCATTTTGATAAGTCAAGTGACCTACGCTACAATCAACTCAGCAAAATAAAACCTGTTGCATATAGCACTTTTAACATTATCCAGAGTGTAATTAAAATAATTCCCCAAAAGAGTTTTCATTTCGCGATTGGGGTTTGATAACCAGCCTTTCGGTGCCTTCGACTGATTTTGCAATTAGAGGTTCAAAATCAACAAAGCTTTCAAAGCGGCGGACTTTGTCCCGTTTTGGTTTTGTTTTAGGTGATGATGGAACGAAAACGGTACAGCAATCTTCAAAAGGCCTGATCGATATATCGTGCGTATCGATGGTTTGAGAAATATCGATGATATCCGATTTATCCATTGTGATCAGCGGGCGCAGGATAGGTGTTGTCGTAACATCGTTAATGGCAAACATGCTCTCAAGCGTCTGGCTTGCTACCTGTCCAAGGCTTTCCCCGGTGATAATGGCCAAGCCATCGTTTTTATCACGGATTTCATCAGTGATCCGGAGCATTAATCGTCTTGTTGTTGTCATCGTATAATTAGCCGGAACCTGCTGATGGATCAGTTGCTGGATTTCTGTAAATGGGACAATATGGAGAACGACGGATCCAGCAATATTCGCAAGTTTTTCTGTCAAATCTATTACTTTTTGCTTTGCACGCTCACTCGTGAAAGGCGGGCTGTGAAAATGGACAGCTTCAATTTCCAATCCTCTCTTCATGGACAAGTAACCTGCTACCGGGCTGTCAATTCCTCCGGAAAGCATGAGCATGGCTTTACCGCTCGAGCCTGCAGGAAGTCCACCGGCTCCCTCAATGGTTTCGCATGATAAGTAAGCCGCTTCTTCGCGAACTTCAATCTGCAGATTGATATCCGGCTTTTTTACATTCACTTGTAGATTCGGCACATTTTTCAAGAGGTGTCCGCCAAATTCATGATTAAGATCATCTGTATTTAAAGGGAAGCTTTTATCGGCTCTCTTAGCCGTAATCTTGAAAGTCTTTCCTTCTTCAAAATGTTTTAAAAATAACGCCAATGCTGCAGCTTTCATTTCTTCGATATCTTTATTGACTTTCACAGCAGGACTAAAAGACTGAATGCCAAAAATCCCTCTAAGGCGATCAGTAACCTCTCTGCCATCTGCACCATTCAAGACAACGTACATTCGGTCTCTTGTTGATTCTATCTTGATGCCGGAAAATTCATTCAGTACATTGTAAATGCTTCTTCTTAGTTTATCGACAAACATATTGCGGTTTCTGCCTTTTGTGGAAATTTCTCCATATCGTATAAGTATACGGTCATAATTTATCATGATTTCATAACCTCTCTTAGCCTAATAACGGTCTCTTTTACCGCCTGTATAAAAACTTCTGCCTCTTCCTTCGTATTATCATAAGACAAACTGACCCGGACTGCACTTTTTGCATCCTTTTCAGGGATTCCCATAGCCATCAGGGTACTGCTCGCAGCAGATTTTTTCGAAGAGCAGGCACTTGTAGTAGAAATAAATATTCCGCGCTCTTCTAAAGCGTGGACAAATACCTCCGCTTTGAATCCTTTTATGGAGAAATTGACGATGTGGGGAGCAGAATTATTTTCAGGGGTATGAACTGTAACCCCCTCAATTCTTCCCGCCTCCTCCATAAGATAGGTTTTGATGGATTTAAGCCGGCTTAAGTGCTTATCCTTATTATTCATCGTAAGCCTTAGTGCCTTTGCCATTGCTACAATGCCAGCTACGTTTTCCGTGCCGCTTCTCATTTTCCATTCCTGATTGCCCCCGGAGAGCAACGGCGAAAGACGAAGTCCATCACGAATGAACAAAACCCCGTTCCCCTTCAAACCGTGAAATTTATGAGCCGAAATCGTACACAGATCTACCTGGGCCTCATAAAGATCCAGGGGCACCTTGCCGATTCCCTGAACATTGTCTACATGAAATATTACCCGCGCATGCTTCTTCAGCATCTCGCCTATTTCATTAATTGGCTGAATGGAACCAATTTCATTATTTACGTGCATAACAGAGATTAAAACAGTTTCAGGTGTAATTTCCTTTTCAATGTCTTCAGCATGGACAATACCCATACTATCCGGTTCAATTACGGTTATGCGATAGCCCAATTCCTTCAGCTGATCAGCAGTTTCCCTTACAGAAGCATGCTCCAGCCCGGTGATGATAATATGGGTCCCTCTTTTTCTATGCATTAATGCAGTTCCTTTTATAGCGAGATTATTGCTCTCTGTCCCTCCGGATGTGAAAAACACTTCATTGCTCTTAACATTCAGCAATTGAGAAATTTGATCACGCGCCTGCATGAGCAGCCTTTCTGCCTTACCTCCAAATTCGTGAAGGGAAGAGGGATTACCAAAGTATTCTGCAGAAACCTTCATAAAAGAATCAAGCACTTCTTTATATGGTTTAGTTGTTGCACTGTTATCTAAATAAATCACGGTATTCTCCTTTCAGTTCCGATAACCCTTTAGCCAACTTTAAATCTTATCATAACCAGTGAAGAATGGAAAATGGAATGGAGGCATTAGATTCAAATATTCAAATCTATACTATATAAATTAATCAAGTTTGGTCAGTTTAACCAAATGGATGGAATAATTCTTACGTGAAAAGGCTGATATTATTGTAATTTAAGCAATACTATTTTGAATCTGCTATTATAAGATACTAAATATTAAGACTTCGTATTTTTTCGACATTTTTTTTAGTTCATATGCTAATATGAAAATGTTCTAAACATTATGATATGGAACTCTTTCAGGAGGATATATATGGAGAATAAAACACTGTCAACCAAACAAATTCTCGCCGTCGGACTCATGTTATTTGCTCTATTCTTTGGGGCAGGAAACATGATTTTTCCTCCCTTCCTGGGACAAACTGCCGGCACAAGTGTATGGGCTGCTATTATTGGATTTTTAATTACAGGGGTTGGATTGCCGCTACTGGGTATTATCGCCATTGCAAGAAATGGAGATCTGCAAACAATTGCAAGCCGCGTACATCCTTTATACGGAATGATTTTTACTACTATTATGTACTTAGCCATTGGACCATTTTTTGGAATCCCCCGTACTGGGACAGTTGCTTATGAAATTGGGGTTACTCCGTTCTTATCTGAAACCGCTTCCAATGGTCCTTTTTCTTTGTTGGTTTATACCATTGCCTTTTTTGGCATCACAGCCTGGCTTTCTCTAAATCCATCCAAATTAGTGGATAGAATCGGCAATATTTTTACGCCTGCCTTGCTCATTATCCTTGCTGTTCTGGTTATAAAAAGCATCATTACTCCTATGGGCGAATTGCAGGCCCCAGTGGGGGCATATGCAGAGGGGCCGTTCTTTAAAGGCTTTATTGAAGGCTATCTGACAATGGATACAATTGCAGCACTGGTATTCGGTATTATCGTGATCAGCTCCATACAAGGCATGGGTGTAACAAATAAACATTCCCTTATGAAAATTTGCGTTACTGCCGGACTGATAGCAGCTGCCGGCCTTGGGGCAGTATATTTATCTCTTGCATACATCGGTGCAACAAGTATAGATGCTATAGGTGAATTCGATAATGGCGGGGCTATCCTATCTGCTGCTTCTCATTATCTATTTGGAGCTGCGGGAGCAGTTATCCTTGGGCTGGCCATAACGGTAGCGTGTCTGACAACCTCAATCGGACTCGTTTCCGCTTGTGCGCAGTACTTTCATAAACTGCTTCCAAAAATATCATATAAAACCTTTGTAATCATTCTTTCACTATTCAGTATGGTGGTTGCAAACATTGGTTTAACTCAGTTGATTCACCTTTCATTGCCAATTTTAATCATTATTTATCCTCTGGCCATCGTGCTGATACTTCTATCGTTTATGCACAATGCCTTTAACGGTTACTCATTGGTATATATCGGGGGATTAATTCCAACAGGGTTAATTAGTTTTGTGGATGGCTTGAAAAAAGCTGGAATGGACGTATCCTTTATTACAGATTCACTTCAATTCCTCCCATTCTTTGCTGAAGGTATTGGCTGGATTGTGCCTGCCATTGCCGGAGCTGTTATAGGCTACTTTCTCGCAATTGCTGTTGGGGAGTCGAAAAAAACAATTGCTGGAAACGAATAATCGATAAGCTCCCATGTGCTCGCTTATCGATGTATGGAGCCTGATAGATTCCTTTTAAAAAAACAGATCCATAATCGGATCTGTTTTTTTATTGTTCTGTTATTAATTCTTCAATTCTCTTGATCGCACCCGGCTCGACTTCTTCAATTGAAGAGGCAGCCTGCTCCAATGCTTTTTTATATTCATAGCTTCTGAATGAGGCCTCTGCTTCCCTTAATCCATTATCAATAGATGGATAACTGCTTCTGTATCGGTTGCCATATTGGATGACCTTCTCAGCTAGAAGAATCGTCTCAATCATATCACTCACAGAATCAGCAGCCTTATCAACAGTCAGCACCGCAACTTCAAGATATTGCTGGACCGAAGGAATGTTCAATGGTTTTTCATCGAGCTTAGCCAGTACATTATCTATGCTTTCTTTTGCATCCTGTATCAAATATTTATATTCCTGGGAAACTCCAGGCACGTTGTTTTTGGATATAAGCCTTACTGTCTCTGCCACTTTCTTGCTTAATTCTTTTACCTTTTCCCTTGCAGACATTTCATCTTTTCGTAAGGCCTGAAGCTTTTCGGCAAAAGCTGTCTGCTCATCTGAAATCTCCTCAATGTGTTCCTTGACTTCCGCAAGTTCTTCTCTCAGAAGGGTATGGGGAGTATTTTGGCTGTTAATCTTATGCTCCAGCACTTCGAATTTTTTGAACAGCTGGTTTATTTTTTTCTCCAGGTGGATTTGAATTTCAAGATCCTTTTCGGGAACATGATAGCTATTCCGGACAGCCGCTATCTCTGTCTTTAGCTTATTGTTCATATCACGGTTATTATAAAGCATGGTTCTTGTTGCTTCATCCTGCTGGCTTAAGTAATGTCTGGCATGTACTTCCTTTTCGAGCAGATCGTACAGATGTTCCATATTATCTTTGATCTCTTCGACTCCAGTTTGAACTTCTTCGATTTGTGCCTGATCGATGGAGCCTGCATATACATTTACTTGTTCTTCAAGCCTCTCAATTTCTTTATCGATCTGCAGGTGATCAAGCAGATATCCCTGCTCCAGCATTTCCTTGTATCCGTCTTTTAACTCCTCCAGTTCGGAAGGGATCTTGGATTGACAGTCAACCATCAAACTCGGTATAGCCTCCATTTTCGCTTGAGAATCCTCAATCAGAGCTTTAATTACAAGAACGGTTTCACGAGCTTCAAGGTAATTGCCCTTTTCAGTTTTGTCATCGAATTCTTCAAATTTGGAGAATGCTTCATCCAGCTGTTCTTCAAGAATTTTTTCAGATTTGCCGAATGTATGGCGGTGTGCAAGGAGAGACTTTTTGCATTGGCGGTACATATCTTTCAATTCTTCAATTTCTGCTCTATTTTTCTCTTCACTGCCTACCAGTTCATTCAATTCAGCAAGCAGGTTTTGGATGTTTTCTTCTATCTCGGTTAATCTTTTTTCTATTCTCTGCTGAATTTCATGGGAATTTTTAAAGCGGTATTTATCTATGCTCTCTTCAGCATCAAATAACAATTCTTCCACATCCGGAAGCTGCGATGTAACTATTTCATCCCATTCATTTCTCCAGCGTTCAAATAATTCCTCTGTCTGCCCCGTCATATTCAGCTTTTTCACTCTAGACATTTCGTCTAGAACAGGGCGGTCGGTTATGTCCATTTTCCAAGTTTCCAGCCTGTCAATTTCTTTGTAATGTTTTTTCTTAAAAAAATATCCGGTGAGATATAGGCCTAGAAGAATGACTATAGCTCCAAGTATGTATTCCATTTTAAAGCCCCCTGTTCTGTTGCCGAGCCAGTATGTATATGTAAAGTTTTTATTTAATAGTGTGAGGCGTTTCTTTATTTCACATGTTATTTTCAATGCTTTTATGATACCATGTAAACGACATTTTTTGACTATTTATTTCATTTTTTTATGAATTTCTTCATTTATATCTGATGTAAAATGCTATTTTCGAAAAATAACTATAACATCTGTGTTTGCAAATGGCTTTTTTCGAAGCTCTTTTCGTACAAATTATTGTTTTTGCCTTTTAATATTGTCCGTTTATTGAAGCGAGAGACTGCTCGCTGCAATCAACTCAGAAAAAAATATACAAAAAGCAATCGAAAACCGCCATTTCAATTGAACTATATGAACTGTTCAATTACAAACAATTCGCTTTTTATAAGTGATTTCCTTCTTTATTTAAGAGATATATTAAAAAGAGACTTGAGTACTGCATCCATTAAACCATTGCAGAAAGGAAGATCTTTAAATGCTAAAGGACGGCCATATCCACACACCCTTTTGCCCGCACGGTACAAAGGATTCATTGGAAGATTATGTTGAAAAAGCAATAAGTCTTGGTTTTAATGAGATTTCTTTTACTGAACATGCTCCGCTTCCAGATGGCTTTGAGGACCCGGCACCTGCCCGGGACAGTGCCATGCGCAAGGAGAATCTTGAAAAATATTTTACTGATATTACAAAAATAAAAGCAGATTATCAAGGGAAAATCAGGATTAATGCGGGGCTTGAAGTGGATTACATTGAAGGTTTTGAACGGGAGATCAAAGAATTCCTTAATAAAAATGGAAAATACATGGATGATTCTATTTTATCTGTACATTTTCTAAAACACGGCAGCCGCTACGAATGCGTAGACTACAGCCCGGATGTTTTTTTAAAGATGATTGAAGAATATGGTTCTATTGAGGCAGTTTATATGAATTATTTCCGCACCCTGCTCCTATCTATAAAAGCAGATTTAGGATCGTTTAAACCTAAAAGGATTGGGCATATCACCCTGGTGAAAAAATTTCAAAAAAAATATCCCGCTAATCGGGAATTTAGAGAGGAAATAAACCAAATACTTGATGAGGTTCATACTCATGGCTATGAACTCGACTATAATGGAGCCGGTTTCGCCAAGCCTTTATGCAAGGAATCCTATCCTCCGGACTGGGCTGCAGAAGCAGCGGCCCAAAAAGGCATTAAAATGGTATATGGTTCCGATTCTCATCAGGCAAAGGACATGGGTCTTGGCCTCAATAGAATGAAACACCTATAAATTCTCAGAGTACGGCAGCATAAGGTTTTCCGGCATGATTACACAGGACTCCATCAACCCAATTGAAGATCTCTTTCGTATATTTGTCCGCGAAATATTTTTCATGAGGAAATACATGCAAAACTTCAGACATATAATGTGTGTTCAGAAATGGCATGGACAGGAGTCCTTTTAGCTGGATAATCATATAATTGGCTGAATGGTTACGGAACTCTTTTGTTTTCATGCCTCTATCGAGCACCTTGCCAAAATAAAACTTTTCCTTTGCTAAATAAGTGGACATGATTTCCCTTACCACCTGTGAATCTATTGATATTTCTCTGAGTATCAATCTTGTTAAATGGCTATGCTCAAATTGATAAACCATGATGTTTTGCGCCATTTTTTTCAGGCTCAGAGCCGCCCCCTGTTCAAGAAATGAAAACCCCTTCTCTATCTCCTGGATATATCCTTCGAAAAAAGCCGTAAAGCAATATTCAAGCAGCCCGTGTTTGTTATCGAAATAATATGCGATATTCGCTGGATTCGTCTGAGCTTTGCCTGCAATATCACGGATGGAAGTCCCAGAAAAACCCTTCGTATTAAATAAGGAGATAGCGGCAGACACAATTGCCTCTTTTGAATTTTTCTTCAAAGTTCCCGCCTCACTTTCTTTTGTAAAGTTTCTGTCCCAACACGTGGATTCTTAAACGGATTTGTTGTGATAATTATACATTCTTGCTAAAATCGTCTTATCCTTTATAAAGTTCTCGACAATGTCCTTCTAATTTCCTGTTCATCTGCCAGGAAATTCATTTATCTTTGAGAAAGCAAGGTGATTTGTGATGTTTAGTGTCGAATCATACAAGGGAACCCGTGAAGAAAATTATCAATTATTGATTAAACAGCTCTCTGCTCTTCTTGAAGGAGAAACGAACAGCATTGCCAATTTAAGCAATGCATCATCACTTCTTAATCAATTTCTGGAACGTACAAACTGGGTAGGATTTTATCTGGTGGAAGAAGGCGAGCTTGTTCTCGGGCCATTTCAGGGTCTGCCTGCTTGTGTAAGAATTCCCCTTGGCAAGGGTGTGTGCGGAACAGCCGCGAAGCAAATGGAAACTGTCCGTGTTGAAGATGTCCATCAATTCCCTGGCCATATCGCCTGTGACGCTGCATCACAATCAGAGATTGTTATTCCGCTTATCAAAGATGGCAAGCTTCTCGGTGTGCTGGATATTGATTCCCCGGAAAAAAACCGGTTTGATGAACTTGACCAAAAATACCTGGAACAATTCTCAGAGACACTTGTATCCTTCCTATAAAAGATTTCAAAAAAGAGATGGCCATTTAATAACGGCCATCTCTTTTAAATCAGATTTCTTCAAGTGCCCGGGACAGATCATCCCTGATATCTTCCCATGATTCTAGGCCGACCGAGAGCCTCAGCAATGTATCTTCAATGCCCATTTTCTCACGGAACTCTTTTGGAACTACTGCATGCGTCATAGTTGCAGGGTGCTGAATTAATGTCTCTGCATCTCCAAGGCTCACGGCAATTTTTATTAGATTCAGCCTGTTCATAAATTCCTGTGCAGTCTCTCTATCACCCTTAAGAGTAAATGAAATCATCCCGCCAGGCTTCCTCATTTGTTTTTGTGCAATATTAAAATCGGCATTACTGCTGTCTCCAGGAAAATAAACTTTTTCCACTTTTGGATGCGCCAATAAGTATGATGCCAGCTTTTCGGCATTGTCACAGTGCCTGTCAAGTCTGACTGCGAGTGTTTTCAATCCGCGGAGCAGCAGCCAGGCATCAAAAGGTGAAATTATGCCCCCAATATCTTTTTGTGTAGTCATTCTTACTTCATCTATAAATTCTCTGTTTCCTATTACAAGACCGGCAATTACATCACCATGGCCCCCGATGTATTTTGTCGCACTATGAATGACAATATCGCATCCCAGCTCAATCGGGTTCTGTAAATACGGAGAACAGAAAGTATTATCAACCACAACTGGAATTCCTTTCTCCTTCCCTACTTCTGCAACCATCTTCAAATCCACCAATTTCATTGTTGGATTTATCGGAGTTTCAACATATATACAGACAGTCTCAGGCTTTATTTGATCAAGCAGCTGCTGCTTTGATTCCATAGCTGAATAATTATGGCTGATTTTATATTTTTTCTCCATCATCTCCAGGAGTCCAAATGTACAACCATACACTCCCTGGGAACATAAGATATGATCACCTGTCTTGGTTAAAGCAAACAAAACAGCTGATACCGCGGCCATGCCCGAACCAAAAGCAAGGGCAGCTCCTCCCTTTTCAAGAGCGGCCATTCTTTCTTCCAGCATCTTTACCGTTGGATTGCCCAGTCGTGAATAGATATAGCCTTCTTCTTCACCGGCAAAACGCTTTTCTCCCTGCTGTGCTGTCTCAAAAGTAAAAGTCGACGTCTGAAAAATAGGCGGTGCCAGGCTTCCCTTAAAGCTTTCTGCATCGTATCCTTCATGGATGACCTGCGTCTCGAAGTTAAACCGATGTTTTCTATCCATTATAACTCTCTCCTTCACTGAAAACGCTTACATATTAAACTATAATAAGGTACTCTTTCAGCATATGATAATAGCATATTTTTTGAAAGTATTTTGTTTTGTAAAAATTGTTAATAAAGACTGCCTCTTCATAAGGCAGTCCCCTAAATATCTGCTGCAGACTCGAGTATCATTTTATTTTTCCCTGTATTCTTGGCAGTATATAAAGCCCTGTCAGCCCGCTTAAAAAGAGCAGCATAGGAATCCTTTTTCCCCCTGTTCCAATGCGACACACCACACGAAATGGTTACCTTGGGATCTGTAATCTGGCATACCTTTTTGACAAGACGTTCAGCAATAAGAGCACCAGCTGACAATGAAACACCGGGCAGGTAAAGAGCCAGCTCCTCACCGCCCCATCTTGCTCCAATATCAGTGCCGCGAATATTGCTGTTTATTAAATCAGCGACTTGAATAATGATTTCATCGCCTACCTGATGTCCGTAAGTATCATTTACCATTTTAAAATCATCTATATCAACCAGCATAAATGTTCCTTCATGATCTTCATTCATTGACTTATGAATGCGATCATCCAGATAGCTTCGGGAATACAGCTTTGTTAAGTGATCCGTTACAACCATCTTTTCAAGCTCTTCTCTCAACATTGAATTGGTAAAAGCAAGCGTAGAATGATGAATCAGTGATTGCAGCAGCTTGAATGTTTCAAATGAAAAATGATAAGGAGAACTGTGCATGACAAGCGCAAATCCCTTTAATACTCCAGACTGGGTCATCGGAACCGCCATAATGGATTTAAAGCAACCTGTCTCATCCTCAGACTGTAAAGAAAAATCTCCAATAAAAAGAGACTCTTTCTCCCTAAAGATCTTTTTCTTCATATATTGAATATAGCTTTCTGACTCTCTGGTCTGAAAGAATGCAGTGCTGCCCTGAATGACATTCACATCAGAACCATCAGAAGATACCAGGATGAAACCGGCTTCTTCAGCATCAAAAGACTGCAGAATCTGGTCTGCCATAAAACTCATCGTTTCTGTAAGGCGCAAATTCGAGTTCAGGCGATGGGATGTTTCATTAATTAATTGAAGATCCGCTATAAGCCGCTTGGATTGCTGGTAAAGCTGTGCATTCTCCAGGGCACTGCCTGCAGTATTGGCCAGAAGCGTTATAAATTCAATTTCAGTTTTAGGGAATATGATATTATTAGGTGCTATAACCTGGAGTACGCCATAAACCCCCTGTTTTCCTTTTAAGGGAGCATACAGGATGGAGCGAACTTCCTGCAGTGAATCTTCAAATTGAACAGCCCCCGTGACATAAGCCTGCATGGCCGCGATATTTTCGCTGTCATATTCAAGATCTCTAATAGGCAAATCCCCATGATTATTATTATCCTGGGACAGCAGAAGATAATAGGTAAAAGTGGGGTACATCTCCTGGAGAGTAAAGATAATTTCCCCCAGCACCATATCCATATCCATTGAAGAATGGAACTTCTCAGTAACCCGGTACAGCTGTTTGTAGCGTTTCTCTTCAGAAGCAATTTTGGCCATACCCTGAGCCTTATCAAGAAATTGCCCGCATTCTTCGCTAAGTTCCTGAAAGACTTTTTTTGGATAAGTGTGAAAAGAGCCTGATGCCCCAATTAGAATCATGCAGCCCAGAAGCTGGTTTCCTTTTACAAGAGGAATCATGATTTGTTCTTCCATAATCTCCGCGCCTAAACTCTGGAACTTTCTGTTTGTTTTAGCCCACCTTTTTAAATCACCTAAAAAAACACGCGAATCTAAAGCATCCGGATTTGTGGAAGCTTCTGCAAAAAACTCCTGCTTCCATTCATTAAAAACGCAGAGGGTTACTTCATCCGCTTCGGAAAGGGCTTGAATGGCAGAAAGCATTTCATTCAGTAATTTTTCATAATGAAAGAAACCGTTTTCTGTATCGATAATATCAAAGAATCGGCTTTTTAAATTAAGTATGATTTGGCGTTCAAGTGTATCCATCTTTTTATCACCCATCAAATGTCTCAGATCATGAATCTATTAACCAATTAGATATATTATAACGGACCAAAATTAACAATCACGGTAAAGATGTGGCTATTTCGTTTCAATTCCGGTTTTCAGCAGGAAAATTTTTCTTTATTATATCACAGTTTCAAAGAGACTCCTGTCAGTTTTCTAATTTACTGTGAAATATGATAATGGTTTACCTTACAATAAATCATGCTTTAATCCCAAAGATGTAAAAAATAAAGATCACCTTGACTTTTACCCTCTGAAAGTTATATAATACTCCTTGTGTAAAATATTGCAGCCTATGTGAGCACCTTGATGTACTCATTTTGTTCCTCAACCAGCTTCAGTTGCCTTTGGCGACTTACATGTTTCTGGGGATGGGGTACTGTGTAACCCTCTGCTGCTAGGGCGAAGGTACATGAAAACAAAATGAACATGATTGTTGTGCGCATCTGTTTCTGTTTTTATTTTACCCAAATAAAAACACAAAAGGAGGAGTCTTAAATGGCTCGTTATACTGGTCCAAGCTGGAAATTATCCCGTCGTCTTGGAATCTCTCTAAGCGGAACTGGAAAAGAATTAGAAAAGCGTCCTTACGCTCCTGGACAACATGGTCCAAACCAGCGTAAAAAAATCTCTGAATACGGATTACAATTGCAGGAAAAGCAAAAGCTTCGTCACATGTACGGAGTAAATGAGCGTCAATTCCGCAATTTATTCGATAAAGCCGGTAAAATGCCTGGTAAGCACGGTGAAAACTTCATGATTCTTCTTGAATCACGCCTTGATAACGTTGTTTACCGTTTAGGTCTTGCCCGCACTCGCCGTCAAGCTCGTCAGCTTGTTAACCACGGTCACATCATGGTTGATGGATCTCGTGTTGATATCCCATCATACCGCGTAGCACCTGGCCAAACAATTACACTTCGCGAAAAATCTCGCAGCCTTGACATCGTTAAAGAAGCAATCGAAGTTAACAACTTCGTACCTGACTTCGTATCTTTCGATGCAGACAAGCTAGAAGGAACTTTCACTCGTATGCCTGAGCGTTCTGAACTTCCAGCTGAAATCAACGAATCTCTAATCGTTGAATTCTACTCTCGTTAATTTTAATGCTAATAAAACCCTTAAAATGTTGTTAAATCAACGTTTAAGGGTTTTTTTGTTTTCGTCTAAAGGAACACGTATTCTCACAGCTATTTAACAACATAAAAATTTATATATCTTTTAATCCTTCTTTAATAAATCTTTAGAATTTCCATCTAAACTTATCATGTGTTTAAAGTTAAGATTTAGGAGGATTTTTTATGGATGAAATTTCAATTATGTTTACGATTAAATCTTGGTACGTTTTATTACCTCTATCTATTGGTGTGCTTATAGGATTCATTTTTTGGATAAATAAAAGAAAAAAACCAGTCAACATTATGCATTATGTCACCTTAATCTCATTTGTAATATACCTGCTATGTGTCATGCATTTGGTATTTTTCCCTATCGATGTGAATATCGGACGTTATGCTAATCAAACTCCATGGTATAAATCTATTAATGCTATACCCATCTTGACGATTGATATCAAGACATTCTTACTAAATATACTCATGATGCTTCCATTGGGAGTGTATATACCATTATTAATAAAGAACATGGCAAGTATAAAAAAAGCGGCTACGCTTGGATTGATGTTTAGTCTTTCGTTTGAGCTCATCCAATTACTCATACGTGTTACATTGGGCAGTGGCCGCAGTTCAGACATCAATGATATAATTGCAAATACTGCTGGAACTGTGATCGGATTTATGATTATCAACAAACTATATAAGGTACCTCTCTTTAAGAAAATATTTCAGCATTTGGAATTGCGAATTATGGAGGTTTAAAAAATGACGAGAATCCTAATCGTAGAAGATGACCGGGAAATTGCTGAATTAATGCAGATTTATTTAGAAAATGAAGGGTATGACATAATAAAAGCAACAGATGGGATAGAAGGATTTGAAACTCTTAAAGCCGAACCCGTCGATCTCATCATCTTAGATATTATGATGCCGAGAATGGATGGATTGGAATTCTGCAAAAAGGCTCGGCAACATAGTTATGTTCCAATCCTGATGGTGAGTGCTAAGGCTGGCGATATAGACAAGATTATGGGATTAATGACAGGTGCAGATGATTACATGATAAAACCATTTAATCCCCTGGAATTAACCGCACGTGTGAAAGCACTTCTGCGAAGAGCATCGTACCAGCCTGCAACTAAAGAACAAGATATTATACATGCAGGATCTTATATTATCGATAAGCACAGTCATACTGTCACAGTAGATGATATTCCCATTAAACTTACAGTACGTGAATTTAATATATTATTTTTACTGGCAAGTCATCGCGGACGTGTCTTCACCTCAGAAGAAATATTTGAAAAGGTATGGAAGGAACCTAGCGGAGGGTCGAATCAAACAGTTATGGTACATATTAGTAATCTGCGTGAAAAATTGGAAGCAGCCATGCCCGGTGAGAAAATCATCCAAACTGTATGGGGAGTAGGCTATAAAATTGAAAAATAAACTGATCAGTCTAATCCATTACTTGCCAAAATGGAAAATTACCCTATATGTCGTCCTAGCAATTGTTTTCTCTGTCTTCACGTATCTCTTATTACTCCCTGCTATCTGGTATTTAGAAGACAACTCACGTTTTTTCGAAAGCCTATTCTTTCTTTTATCCTATTTTCGAGAATTTCTGATTCTGATTTTTTTCATTCCAACCCTGGTACTTTATCTTTCGATTTTTTATCACATCGAACGAATACGATATCTAACCTTTCATTTAAGGAAGATTGCCCAAGAAGTGCAAACCTTAAATCAATCAGAAAACAAGGAACATCCCTTAGCAGTCCCTTCTGAGTTCGAACCTGTAGCTAAAGGTATTCGTGATATTATGACCACTCACAAACAGGCAGTGGAAAACGTAAAAAAAGCAGAGCAGGCCAAGAGTGAGCTAATCACAAATGTAGCACATGATCTGAGGTCTCCTCTCACCTCCATTTTAGGGAATCTTGAATTAATCAATAATGACCGATATCGTGACGAAGTGGAATTAAGATATCGCACTCGGATTATATATGATAAAGCTGTAAGCTTACACACTTTAATTAACGATATTTTTGACTATACCTATACACAAAATCAATCAATACCTTTAGATCAAAAACCAATTAATCTAGAAGAAATGCTGAATCAGTTATTGGTACAATATAAGCTCCAGCTCGAAAATGCAGGTATGGAAGTGCGTCTTCACTCGACAGCAAAAAGCCCTGTTGTTTCTGGAGATGGGGACAAACTGGTAAGAGTATTTGATAATCTCTTTCAAAATGCAATTCGTTATGGACATGAGGGGAAATACATTGATATTTTTTTTAGTGAATCGAATCATTACGTTATGATCAATATGACAAATTATGGTGCAGCAATTCCTCAAACGGATCTCCCTTATATATTCGAACGGTTTTATCGAGTCGAAAAATCCCGTTCCACCTTTACTGGCGGATCAGGGTTAGGACTAGCCATTGCGAAAAACATCGTAGACTTGCATGGAGGAACCATTGAAGTAAACAGTACAGGAGGCAAAATTACATTTACTGTGGCACTTTTAAAATAAAATTTAATATTAAAACTGCTGATGCATTTCAGCAGTTTTTTTGTTAGGTTATTTGGATTAACTCCCATTTCCCTTTCTCTGCCTCCACTTTCGGCGTTAATCGTCCGGATTAACCCCCATTTTTCTCTCTCTTCCCAACTTCCGTCATTAATCATCAAGATACGCTAACCATTCAGAACCTGTATCCTTTTTTATCCAGCTACTTACAAAAGAAAGCCCTCCGTCACAGGAGGGCTTCTCACTATTAGGCTTTTAGTATTTAATCAGGAAATATTTCTTCTTTCCGCGGCGAATGACAGTAAATTGACCTTCAATCTTGTCTTTATCAGTAAGCGTGTAATCAAGCTCTGTCACGCGTTCTCCGTTTACTGAAACAGCGCCATTCGTCACATCTTCACGAGCCTGGCGTTTGGATGGAGAGATTTTAGCAGCAACAAGCAGCTCAACTATGCCCAATTCCTCTCCTCCCGAATGCTCATATGATGGTACATCCTTAAAGCCTTGTTTAATCTCTGAGGCCGAAAGATTTTTTATATCTCCGCTAAAGAGGGCAGCTGTAATTTTGATAGCCTGCTCTAATGCTGCATCCCCATGAATCAGACGTGTCATTTCTTCAGCAAGTGCTTTTTGGGCTTTGCGGAGATGCGGTTCGTTTTGAACAGCTTTTTCAAGATTTTCAATTTCTTCACGGGATAAGAAGGTAAAGAATTTCAGATATTTAATTACATCGGCATCTGCCGTGTTAATCCAGAATTGATAAAACTCATAAGGAGATGTTTTCTCAGGATCCAGCCAGATTGCACCGCTTTCCGTTTTGCCGAACTTTGTTCCATCCGCTTTTGTTACAAGAGGAATTGTCAAACCGTAAGCCTTGGAACCTTCAGGAGCCATTTTGCGAATAAGCTCAAGTCCTGTGGTAATATTCCCCCACTGGTCGCTTCCGCCAATTTGCATTTTACAGTTATGGTTCTCATATAAATGAAGGAAATCCATTGCCTGAAGAATAGTGTAAGTAAATTCAGTAAAGGAAATTCCTGATTCCAGTCTCGAAGAAATGGTGTCTTTAGCCAGCATGTAATTGACTCCGACATGTTTCCCATAATCACGCAGGAACGTAACGATATCCATAGAGCCTGCCCAATCGTAGTTGTTAACCATAATTGCTCCATTTTCACTTTCAAAATCAAAAATTCTTTTCAGCTGGCCCTTTATGCAGTCTACATTATGCTGTACTGTTTCAAGAGTCTGCAGCTTCCTTTCCTCGCTTTTACCGCTTGGATCACCAATAAGTCCAGTGGCTCCGCCAACAAGTACAATTGGACGGTGCCCTTCTTTTTGAAAACGTCTTAATGTTAAAAATGGAAGCAGGTGTCCGATATGCATGCTGTCAGCAGTAGGGTCAACACCGCAGTATAAAGAAATCTTCTCTTTCTCGAGAGTATTTTGGATACCCTCTTCATCTGTCTGCTGATAAACAATTCCTCTCCATTGCAGATCTTCAAGTAAGCTCATCTTATATCCTCCTAATCAACGGTTATTTTCAAGGCATTAACGGTTTTAACCATACAAAAAGCGCCCCTGCAATTATGCAGGGACGCATGATCATTTTGCGCGGTACCACCCAGATTGAAGACAAATGTCCTCCACTCTTTCGAAATAACGGATACTTCCGTCCACTGCTATAACTGCTGTGCAGGTTGACAGTGAAAGCTCAGGGAGGTAATTCATCCTTCTATTTGTACCGGCTCGCAGCAAACGCCGGCTTTCTGAAACAGGGATAGAAGCATTACTGGATTCCCATCAATGCCTATAAAATATTTAACGTCTAAGATAGAATATTTTTATCATAAAAATGAGCCAAATGTCAAATGCCTGTACAAAAAAGGAAATTTCAGATAAATGGCGAACCATGTCATATTGGGCTGTCACATTGTGCTATAATATATGTGATTTTAGGGGGATTGATACGATGAAAGAAAAGTTTCAAATTTTAATGGATAAATTGAGGCAGACTCCGGGCCTTTTTGGTAATAAGAAAGCCGCTAAAGGCGCAAGTATTACATACCAGGTCATCTGGAATCTTACTTTGCTTTTTATCATCCTGGCTGTCGTTGGCGGTTCATTTGCTGGGGGCCTCGGAGCCGGTTATTTCGCTTCGCTTGTGAAGGATGAGCCCATCCGATCCTATGCCAGCATGAAAAAAGATATTTATGACTATGAAGAAACATCAGAACTATATTTTGCAAACAATGTCTATCTCGGAAAGCTCAGAACAGACCTTGAACGTGAGGAAGTTAAGCTTGATGATGTTTCGGAACACTTAATTAACGCAGTAGTAGCTACAGAAGATGAGTATTTCTACGAGCATGACGGGGTAGTGCCAAAAGCGATCATGCGTGCATTGTTCCAGGAGGTAACAAATTCATCTGTTCAATCCGGCGGAAGTACACTGACACAGCAGCTGATAAAGAACCAGATCTTAACGAATGAAGTTTCTTTTGAGCGGAAAGCAAAAGAGATTCTGCTTGCTTTGCGTCTCGAGAAGTTTTTTGACAAAAAAGAAATATTGGAAGCGTATTTAAATGTTTCCACCTTTGGAAGAAATGCAGCCGGACGTAATATTGCCGGAGTTGAAGCAGCTGCCAAAGGTATATTCGGGGTGAGTGCAAAGGAATTAACATTGCCTCAGGCCGCTTTCATTGCAGGGCTCCCTCAAAGTCCATTCGGTTACACTCCCTTTACAAGGGAGGGAAAGCTCAAAGAGAATCTGGAACCGGGCTTCTCCAGGATGAAAACCGTTCTGAAAAGAATGTATGATGACGGAAAGATTGACCAGAAGCAATATGAGGAAGCTTTGGCATATGACTTGACCAAGGATTTTACTACAGCTTCTGAGAGCCCTTTGGAAAAGTATCCATATTTAACGTATGAAATAGAAGAACGCGCAGTAGACATCTTGACTAAAATTCTCGCAAAAAATGATGGATACGAAGAGAAGGACTTAAAGCAAGATGACGAGGTCCGGGAAGAATACAAGACTCTGGCAGACCGGACGATCCGCCAAAATGGCTTCCAGATCCATACAACAATTAATAAAGATATTTATGATAAAATGCAGCAGGTCAAAGATAACTACCCTCATTACGGACCGGACAAACCTGAGACAGTGAAGGATCCGGAAACTGGCGAAAACAAGCAAATCATGGAGCCCGTAGAAGTTGGTGCTATCTTAATTGAAAATAAAACCGGGAAAATCATCAGTTTTGTCGGAGGACGCGATCATAAACGCGAGCAGCTTAACCATGCTACAAGCGCTCTGAGGCAAAATGGTTCAACCATGAAGCCGCTTTTAGTCTATGCCCCGGCAATAGAACTAGGAAAAGCAGCGCCGGGCACGATACTTCCTGATGTGCCGCTGCACCTTGCCCCGGGACTAAACAGACCTTGGCCAAAGAACTATACAAATACCTATAGCGGGCTCGTTTCAGCCAGACATGCACTTAAGCATTCCTACAATGTCCCAGCTGTAAAGCTCTATAAAGATATAGTTGGGCAGCGTCCTGCTAATTACCTGGAAAAGATGGGCTTTACTTCTCTTATTGGCCATGACTATACAAACCTGGCTACATCCATTGGATCACTGGAATACGGCGTAACAGTCGAAGAAAATACAAACGCATTTACTACGTTCGCTAATGGCGGGAAATTTATCGACGCCTATATGATTGAAAAAATTACAGATAAAAACGGGAACGTCATATACCAGCATAAGTCCGAGCCTGTTGATGTATTTAGCCCGCAGACAGCGTACCTTACAATCGATATGATGAGAGACGTTATTAACAGCGGAACTGCCACATCGATTAAGAGCAGATTGAAGTTCGGTTCTGACTGGGCAGGGAAAACAGGTACAGGTACTGAATTCATAGATTCCTGGTTTGTCGCTACCAACCCGAATGTCACGTTTGGCATCTGGTCTGGATATGATACGCCTAAATCATTAAAAGCTCCAGGACCGCTAAGCTATAGCTTGCGTACCAACTATCTCTGGGCAGATCTGATGAATGCAGCATATGACGTTGCACCAGACCTAGTAGACCCAAGCGAAAGCTTTAAAATGCCGGGCGGTATCGTAAGACGTTCATTCTGTGCCATTTCCGGCCTTCTCCCTTCAGAGGCATGTTCAAAAGCCGGTTTGGTCGAGACTGACTTATTTAATGCTAAATTTGTTCCAACAAAAGTGGATGATAGCCTCGGCAATGGTAAACTTGTACGAATTGGAGATAAAAAATATATTGCACTTGATTCAACACCTGAAGAGTTTACTGAACCTGGAATGGTAGTGAATCCGGAATATATTCAAAAGTTGTTCGGCATTAAAGCAAGTTTAAGCACGCTAATTCCGAATAAGGAACGCTGGAAGAGCATCCTGACTAGTGCTGACGAGCTTAAAGACAACGGTAAAGCCCCGGCAGCTCCAGGCATAAAAGCTTCGGGGGAAACCATTACATGGGGTGCCAATCCTGAAAATGATGTGATAGGTTACCGTGTCTATAACGGAGGCAAAAAAGTCGGTACCATAAAAGCCGGCTCTTCCCTTAGCTTTAAAGCTGGAAACGGCTCAATCCATGTAACAGCCGTTGACATTGCAGGCAGAGAGTCTGCTCCATCCAATACAGTGGAAATCGGCAAACAGCAGGAAGAAGAGAAACCTCAAGAAGATAAACCTAAAAAAGACAAACCAAAAGAAGAGAAACCTAAGAAAGAAAAACCTAAGGAAGAAAAACCAAAAGATCCGCCATCCGCAGAAAAGCCCAAGGAAGAAAAACCATCAGAATCCGGCGAAGATGGAGAGACATCAGCTGAAAATGATTAAAACGAGAAGCAGAAATCCCTTGATTGGATTTCTGCTTTTCCCTTTTTATCGCAGTCTAACGGGCAGTTTGATTCAACTATCAATCAGTGGGGGATCAGGAGAATCCCCCACTGATTGAAGGTTCACTTTATGCTTTCATAAACAAATGAAGGCCGCTATTTTTAAACAGCGGCCTTCAACTTTCTTAATCTTCCATTGTAGACAAATCACCGGTTGGGAGATCCAGTTCCCATGCCTTAAGCACACGACGCATAATTTTGCCGCTGCGGGTTTTTGGAAGCTTGTCGCGGAATTCGATTTCACGCGGAGCAGCGTGGGCAGCAAGACCTTTCTTAACGAATTGACGAATTTCTTCCACTAATTCCTCAGTAGGTTCATGCCCATCCCGTAAAGCAACAAACGCTTTAATAATTTCGCCGCGGACAGGATCCGGCTTACCGATAACCCCTGCTTCTGCAACCGCAGGATGTTCGATCAATTTACTCTCTACTTCAAACGGACCTACACGTTCGCCTGATGTCATGATAACATCATCTACACGGCCCTGGAACCAGAAGTATCCATCTTCATCCATATAAGCGGAATCTCCGGAAACATACCAATCACCCGGCATAAAATAAGATTCATATTTCTGCTTGTTATTCCAGATGGCATGCATCATGGAAGGCCAGCCTTTTTTAATCGCAAGGTTGCCCATACGGTTAGGAGGCAGTTCATTGCCCTGATCATCGACAATGGCTGCTTTTACTCCCGGAATCGGCTTGCCCATGGATCCCGGCTTTATTTCCATGCAAGGGTAATTGCAGATAATCTGTGCACCTGTTTCAGTCATCCACCATGTATCATGGATGCGCATATTAAAGACTTTTGTACCCCATCTGACAACTTCGGGATTTAACGGTTCACCGACACTTAGAACATGGCGAAGGGAGCTTAAATCAAATTTTTTTACAACTTCATCGCCTGCTCCCATCAGCATTCGGAATGCAGTCGGAGCACTATACCAAACTGTCACACCATACTCCTCTATCATTTTATACCAAGTTTCCGGATTGAACCTGCCCCCGACCACAAGGTTTGAAGTCCCTGTCAGCCACGGGCCGAAAATACCATATGAAGTACCGGTTACCCACCCTGGATCAGCAGTGCACCAATATACATCTTCTTCTTTTAAGTCCAGCACCCATTTAGCTGTCTGGTAATGCTGAATCATTGCATTATGTACATGCAGGACCCCTTTTGGCTTGCCTGTTGATCCCGAAGTATAATGCAAAATAAGCCCGTCGTTTCCGTCAACCCATTCAATTGGAAGCTTCCTGCTGGATTCTGCCATTCTTTTATTAAAATTAACATATGGCCCGGTTTCCTCTATGTTTTCCCCAACAAGGAAAACATGCTTTAAAGCAGGCAACTGGTCAACTGGCACGCGTTCCAAAAGCTCAGGTGTTGTAATCAGGACTTTGGCTTCACTGTCAGCAAGCCTGTCACGAACAGCACCTTCCATGAAAGCTTCAAATAGAGGACCTACAATAGCCCCCAGCTTAACAGCCCCCAATACGGCAAAATAGAGCTCAGGAGAACGCGGCATAAAAATGAACACCCGGTCGCCTTTTTCAACATCACCATATGCCTTTAATGCATTACCCGCTTGATTGGATAGTTCCTTCATTTCTTTAAAAGTATATTTCTCATTTCTCTCCCCATCGCGATAATAAAGGGCAACCTTATTTTTTCTGAAAGATTCCGCATGACGGTCAATAGCCTCATAGGCCATATTCATGCGGCCAGTTTCTTTCCAGGAAAATTCTTTTTCCGCATCAGCCCAGTTGAAATTTGCATAAAGTTCATTATAATTTTTCAAATTAAAGTCCCCTTGTGTTACTGGCAGCGCTTCCACTTTCATAAATCGTTCTCCCCCTTATTTATATTTGATATTATTATAGTATAAACATAATATTTTCTCAATTTTTAAAATTTTAAAAGAGGAAAAAAAGTAATTATGACCAGATCATAAATTGTCATAAACTTTTTTAAATTCATCAGAAAATTATGTGAAAGCGCTTTATCATCCGCGTTTTTATGTATAATAGAAGATACATTGATCATGCTACCTGGGTGGTGAATACATGGAACATAAAAAAACGTATAATGCAAAAGAATTAAAAACAGCCAATGGAAAACTAATTATTGAGGGTCCAATTACACAAGAAAAATTGGCAGATTATGAGTTTCATAAAGATCTTGTCGCTTTTAGGCCGCCGGCTCAGCAGCATAAGGCACTGGTTGAAATTGCAGGATTGCCTGAGGGCAGAATTATAGTGGCCCGTGACAGACATACCATTGTCGGCTATGTCACTTACTTATATCCAGATCCTCTTGAACGCTGGTCTGAAGGTAAGATGGATAATTTAATTGAATTGGGTGCCATAGAAGTGATTCCTGCTTTCCGGGGTTCAGGAACAGGCAAGAGCCTTCTGAAAGTATCTATGATGGATGATGCTATGGAGGATTATATTGTTATAACGACTGAGTATTATTGGCACTGGGATTTAAAAGGCACTGGCCTGAATGTATGGGAATATCGAAAAATCATGGAGAAGATGATGAACGCTGGCGGTCTTGAATGGTACGCCACAGATGACCCGGAAATCAGTTCCCACCCTGCAAATTGCCTGATGGCCCGAATCGGAAAAAGAGTAGACCAGGATTCTGTGCAGCAATTCGACCGTCTGCGCTTTATGAATCGCTTTATGTATTAATAGAAGTGTAAATACATAGTTCATGCTATGATTTTTCCTGCATGAGTGTATCTCTCCATATATTTTATAAGGAGGCATTTAAAGTGATTGTTGAAGAAATTATGAAAACGGATGTCACGGCTCTGTCAAAAGAAGACACGATTGCAGACGCCATAAGAATTATGAGCGAAAAAAGAATCCGGCATTTGCCGATAACAGATGAAGATGGCAGACTCCAGGGACTTGTAACAGACAGGGATATTCGGGATGCCACACCTTCTATTTTTCATACAGAACTGTTTAAGGAAGATCTGCAGAGACCGTTAAAAGTTATTATGAAGACAGATATCATCACTGGTCATCCGCTTGATTTTGCTGAAGAAATTGCCGCCATTTTTTATGAACAGCGGATTGGCTGCCTGCCTATATTAAACGATAATAAGCTCGTTGGGATTGTCACTGAAACCGATTTGCTTCATACATTAGTTCAATTGACAGGTGCTCATCAGCCAGGCTCCCAGATTGAAGTTAAGGTGCCAAACAAGGCGGGCATGCTATTTGAAATCGCTGAAGTCATTTGCAAAAGGAAAGCAAATATCCAGAGTGTCCTTGTATATCCTGACAAAACGGATGATAAATTCAAAATATTGGTGATAAGGGTACAGACAATGAATCCTACACTTGTAGTGGAAGATTTGAAAAAAGCAGGCCACCACGTTTTATGGCCAAATATGCCGGGGATTTCACTATGACACAGGATTCAGTATTTGTTTATTCGGAAGACCTGCTGAATTATAAATTCGGCAAAAATCATCCTTTTAATCAGATAAGGCTGAAGCTGACACTCGATTTGCTCAAAAATATAAATGCCATTGATGATTGTCATATTATCCCGCCGCGCCAGGCTTCAGATGAAGAGCTTCACCTGATTCATGATCCAAATTATGTGAATGCTGTCAAGCTTGCCGGCCGGGGACAGCTTCCTGAGGAATCATGTGAAAACTATGGTCTCGGAACTGAGGACACACCCATATTCCCCAATATGCATGAAGCGAGCTCCTTTTTAGTTGGAGGCACCCTGGCAGCCGTTGATGCCGTAATGAGCGGACGTGCTAAGCATGCACTTCACCTTGGAGGAGGTCTTCACCATGGTTTTCGGGGAAAAGCCTCCGGATTTTGCATTTACAACGATAGCTCAGTAGCCATAAAGTACATGCAGGAAAAGTATAAAGCCCGTGTTCTGTATGTAGATACTGATGCTCATCATGGTGACGGTGTCCAATGGTCATTTTATGATGACCCGGATGTATGCACACTATCAATTCATGAAACAGGACGATACCTCTTTCCCGGTACAGGAAATATCAATGAGCGGGGACAAGGGAAGGGATATGGATTCTCTTTCAATATTCCTGTGGATGCATTCACTGAAGATGATTCCTGGCTGCATGCATACCGTACAGCTTTTCGGGAGGTTGCGGAATTTTTCAAACCTGATGTAATTCTGACGCAAAATGGTGCTGATGCCCATTATCTTGACCCACTTACCCATTTATCATCGACTATTAAAATCTATAGGGAAATTCCGAAGCTTGCTCATGAACTTGCCCATGAATATTGCGGAGGGAAATGGATTGCAGTCGGCGGCGGCGGCTATGATATTTGGAGGGTTGTTCCCCGTGCATGGGCCATGGTTTGGCTGGAGATGACTGAAAACTCAAATTGTTACGGTAATATCCCGGAGGAATGGATAAATAAGTGGAAAGAATACGCACCTATGCCTCTTCCATCTGAATGGGAAGATCCGGCCGATTTATATAATCCTATCCCCCGAAAAAGTGAAATTACTGAAAAAAATGCCCGGACATTGGACAAGGTTCTTTATCCCATCCGGAACAAACCATTGACAGAGTCTAAATAAGGAAAGTGACTGACCGGAAACTTCCGGCTGCCATTTCTTAACACGCAAATAAACAGGTCTGGCTTTTGCCAGACCTGTTTATTGATTTTTCTCTTCATTAAATTTCGGATCAGAAATAATAATTTCAACACGTCTGTTCTTCTCCCAATTTTCCGGTCCGGAATTGGGAACGATTGGGCGGGTTTCCCCATAGCCGACAGCCATAAACCTGTGGCTGTCAAGTTTATGCCCTTCTGTTAAATATCTGATTACCGTACTGGCCCGGGCAGCAGATAACTCCCAATTGGACGGGTATCTGTATGTGGTTATAGGCCGGTCATCAGTATGTCCTTCCACTTTCACCAGATTGGGCATATTTGCTAACAGGGTTCCTACTTTATCCAAGAAAGAGTATGAGCTGTCTATAAGGCTGGCTTCCCCGGATTCGAATAAAGCCTGTTCCTGCAGGACGAGAACAACACCACGCTCCGTCCTGTTTGCCACAATAACCTCTTCTAATCCATTCTCTTCCAGAAACGATTGTATTTCCATCTGGAGCTCATCAAGCAAATCAGATCGATCGGCGCCATCTTCTCCCCTGTTTTCTTCCATTTCTTCCTGATTCTCTGCGGGGATGATGGACTGCTGGAAATCAAGCACCTGTCTGTCCCGGAAGGAGTCAGATATAGCCTGAAATTTCATTAAATCGATCTGTGACATTGAAAAAAGCAGAATAAAGAAAACCAATATTAATGTGACGAGATCTGAGAAAGTCACCATCCAGCGTGGGGCTCCCTTAGGAGGCTCAGGAGATCTTCGCCTACGCCTCATGATCTAATGCCTCCCCCGCTTTTACAGCCATCTCAAGCTCTCTTCGTTCTTCTGAGGATAAAAAGGCGCTCAGCTTCTCCTCCAGAATTTTTGGATTTTGACCGGACTGAACACCAATAACCCCTTCAATAATGATTTCCTTTAAAAACACTTCCTTCTCTGTCTTTAAAGCCAGCTTCGCTGCCATTGGCAAAAAAATAAGATTTGCCAGAAGTGAGCCATATAATGTAGTCAATAAGGCAATGGCCATATTTGGCCCAAGAGTGGCAGGATCATTTAAATTTTTCAGCATCAGAACCAGGCCGATCAGAGTTCCTATCATTCCCCATGCCGGTGCATACTCACCCGCTCTTTCAAGAATGCCTCTGCCTTTTCTGTGCCTCTCTTCCATCGCCATTATTTCGGCATTCATAATGTCAGTAATGACATCCGGCTCTATGCCATCCACAGCCAGATAAATGCCTTTCCGAATAAAAGAATCATCGACTTTCCCGACTTCAGCCTCAAGCGACAACAGCCCTTCACGCCGAGCACGCTCAGAGAGTTTGACAAAAATGCCAATCAGCTCGCCAACACTTTGTTCTTCATTGGAGAAAACCTGCTTAAAAACGGTGGGCATCTGCCTGATATCTTTTAATGGAAAACTAACAAGCAGCCCGGCTATTAATCCGCCTAGAACAATAAGGAGTGATGAAGGATCGATAAATGATAAAAATCCATCTGCTCCACCATTCCACATAATCCCAAAAACAAGCATAGCCAGGCCCACCATTAATCCTGCAGGTGTTAACATATCGAACTTTTTCATACTCTCTCTCCCTGATCCACTGCATTATCTAAAAGTTTTAGTATAAAAATTGACAGAAAGAAACGCCTTTCATATTAAGGCGTTTTTCTTTCTACCCTTGTCCAGCTGCAGCGCCTAGCCCCTCGAGTCAATTCGGTCCAGATGCTGAAGTCAAAGATCGACTTCAACTTCTCTCCAGCACTTGTCTGGGCTGGTTGAAGCGCCTCACTTTTCTTTTATATCGGCATATTTCTTATTTTGTTGAGCTTCGTTCTTCAATTCGATGTGGGAGTACAACAATTTGTTCATCGACAGATTCTTTATTCATAAGTTTCGTAAGCAATCTCATGGCAACTGCACCGATATCATACAATGGCTGCACAACTGACGTCAGCTGGGGACGAACCATTAAGGTCAATCTGGTATTATCTGAGCTGATGACCTCAAAGTCTTTAGGGACACCATAGCCCTTATCCTCGGCTCCGTGAATGATTCCCAAAGCCATCTCATCAGATCCTGCAAAAATAGCAGTTGGGCGAGGGTCGGCCTCAAGAAGTTTCTCAAAAGCTTCTATACCTGAATCGTACGTATAATCTCCTTCAACCACCAAATCCTCGCGGAAGGATACTTCTGATTCTTCCAATGCACGCTTATAACCTGCAAGCTTCTTTTCCTGATTAATCGGCTCACGGAGAGGTCCTACCACAAGCGCAACATTTTTATGGCCTTTTTCAATAAATGACTTCGTGACATCAAATGCTGCCTGTTCATAATTAATATTTACTGATGGAATTTTGCCTGTTTCTTCAATAGAGCCTGCCAGCACGATTGGAACCGGTGACTTTTCAAACTCTTCAACAAGCTCGGACGTAATGTTGCCGCCCATGAAGACTATACCATCCACCTGTTTCCCTAGCATAGTATTGAGCAGGTGCAGCTCTTTTTCGATATTCTGGTCGGAGTTGCTTAAAATGATATTGTATTTGTACATTGTCGCGATATCTTCTATACCCCTTGCCAGTTCAGCAAAAAAAGTGCTGGAAATGTCGGGAATGATTACACCGACTGTAGTAGTTTTCTTGCTAGCCAATCCTCTTGCAACCGCGTTTGGACGGTATCCGAGCCGGTCAATTACTTCCATTACTTTCTTTCTTGTTGCCGGTTTAACATTCGGGTTGCCATTTACAACACGAGAAACCGTTGCCATTGATACATTCGCTTCTCTAGCCACATCATATATTGTTACATTCATTACTGACACTCCTTCTTTAATTAGCGGACTTCTATTACTTTATATTTTACAGCAACACGACATAACCTACTCATCTTTTATCCTAATTTGTGAGTGGTTACACATGAACAATTATGTATTTAATCATACGACAGTCCAGTAATTGCCGCAATGTCAAGGCTTATATTTCTGAAAAAAACTTAAAAATTCACTTTACAAGCGAAAAAAAAGAGCCATCTGCCAGTAGCAAAAGGCTCTCCATATTTTAAAAATTTCCGTTTGATGACGAATCAGAATGCGCGAACGGCTCTTATTCGATGAATCACACTTTCAGCAATGCAGAAGATTGAAGTTCAGACATGAAATGGTCAAATTGATTTAAATCCATTTGCTGTGCCGAATCTGAAAGGGCAACAGCCGGGTCAGGATGAACTTCAGCCATTACGCCATCTGCGCCGATTGCCAAAGCCGCTTTTGCTGCTGGAAGAAGCAAGTCTCTGCGGCCTGTTGAATGTGTAACGTCGACAAGTACAGGCAAATGTGTTTCCTGCTTAAGGATTGGCACAGCGGAAATATCAAGTGTATTGCGTGTTGCCCGCTCATACGTACGGATACCGCGCTCACAAAGGATGATCTGTCCGTTCCCCTGGGACATAATGTATTCCGCGGCATTAATGAATTCTTCAATTGTAGCTGCAATTCCACGCTTTAAAAGAACTGGCTTATTTACAGCACCCGCTGCTTTTAATAGTTCGAAGTTTTGCATGTTTCTTGCACCGATTTGAATAACATCAATATAATTTACAGCTGTTTCAATATCATTAGGGCTTACAATTTCAGAAATAACGGCAAGATCATATTCATCTGCCACTCTTTTTAAAATCTTCAGTCCTTCAAGGCCAAGACCCTGAAAATCATATGGTGATGTTCTAGGTTTAAATGCTCCTCCGCGAAGAAGCTTAAGCCCTTTTGCTTTTACAGCTTCGGCAACAGTTGCGACCTGCTCATAAGATTCAACTGCACATGGGCCAAAAACAAGATGAGGATTGCCATCTCCTACTTTTGCACCTTTTAAGTCCACAATTGTGTTTTCAGGCTTCTTTTTTCGTGAAACAAGAAGTGCTTTTCTATGGTCATCTTTCTGAAGTTCAAGACCTGCTTTAAAAATCTCCTTGAACATATGCTCAATTGTTGAATTTTCAAATGGACCGTCATTATGCTCTTTTATCAAATCCAGCATTTTGCGTTCACGGACAGGATCATATCGATAAACCCCTTGTGTTTCCTTTACTCTGCCGATTTCTTGAACAAGTTCTGCTCTTTCATTGATTAAAGATAAAAGCTGAAGGTTCAGCTCATCCACTCGATTGCGAAGTTGATCTAGCTCATTATTGCTCATTTCCTGTCCCTTCCTTTCAATTCTGAGATTTAGCCGTGATAATTTCAGGATCTGTGTTCAGGCCGCATATAATGCGTACACCGTTAAACATTTCCATCTTTCTCTTTTACGGCCTCTGGATATGTGATACATTTTTTATAATTAGGGTTATTATATATGAATTATTCAGACATGTCACGAAAAACTTCTTTATTAATTAAACGCTTTTAAGTAATAAAGTGATTTGTGGGGAAATAAAGCATTTCTATGAAAAATAAAAAGAAGGTGTATTGCTTTGAGCGGACAAAAAAAGCTGTTTGCACTGGATATAGGCACTCGCACGGTGGTCGGAATTATTCTGGAAGAAAACTGCGGCCAATACCATGTGAAAGACATCATGATTAGGGAGCATGCAGAAAGGGCCATGCTCGATGGCCAAATCCATGATGTTCCGGCTGTTTCAAAAATTATAGCAGAAATAAGAGATGAACTTGAAGTGAAACATGGCCCATTAAATAAAGTTTGTGTAGCAGCAGCTGGCAGGGCTTTAAAAACAGAAAGATCTAAAACATCGATCATCATTAAAGGCAAACCGATGATGCAAAAACAGGATATTGTTCACCTTGAATTAAGTGCGGTTCAGCAGGCACAGGCAATTGCAGCAGAAAAGCAGGCAGCTGAAAAAAGCTATTATTACTATTGTGTTGGATACTCGGTTTTATACTACCATCTAGATGGCGAGGAAATCGGCAGCCTGATTGATCAGCAGGGAGATGAAGCATCTGTAGAAATCATTGCTACCTTCCTGCCGAAGGTTGTAGTGGAGTCACTTATTTCAGCTCTTCATAGGGCCGGCCTGGAAATGGAAGCCTTAACACTGGAGCCAATCGCAGCTATTAATGTCCTGATCCCGCCTTCAATGAGAAGACTCAATGTGGCACTTGTTGATATCGGTGCCGGAACATCCGATATTGCCATAACGGATTTGGGGACAGTTACTGCATTTGGAATGGTGCCTGTAGCAGGCGATGAGATCACCGAAGCCATTAGTGACCAGCTTCTGCTGGACTTCCCTTTGGCAGAAAAGGCAAAAAGAGACTTGCACGTATCCGATATGATTACTGTCACCGATATTCTCGGCTTCCAAACAGAAATCAGCAGAGAAGAGACAATTGAAAAAATATCTCCAGCTCTGGAACGTTTGACAAATTCCATTTGTGAGGAAATAATGAGGCTGAATAACAGGCAGCCCAAAGCAGTCATGCTGGCAGGAGGCGGGAGTTTAACACCCGGATTGCCTGAAAGGATTGCTAACAGATTGGGCCTTCCGGCAAATAGAGTTGCAATTAGAGGAATTGATGCTATCAGCGGACTGCATTTACCGGATAATACTGACAAGGGCCCTGAGTTAGTCACCCCAATAGGAATTGCGATTGCCGCTAAAAAAGCGCCGGTCCAATATTGTACTGTTTACGTCAACGATCAGCCTGTCCGGCTATTTGAGGTTAAAAACCTGACAGTCGGGGATTGTATGCTGGCAGCAGGAATAAAAATGAATAAGCTTTACGGGAAGCCCGGCCTTGCCATGATTATCAATTTAAACGGGCAAAACATTACGATCCCGGGAAGCCATGGAGAAGCTCCAGCAATCACTCGAAACAGCCTTCCAAGTGCATTTGATGAGGAAATCAAATCAGGGGATATCATAACCGTTTCTAAAGGGCGTGACGGATTGTCTGCTGATGTTTGCATTAAGGATTTAATTGATGAAGTCCCGGAAAAGTCTATCACTATTAACGGAAAACAGTTTACAATTCATCCTGTCATTACCTGTAATGACAAAGTTGCCTCGCTCGAACAGACTCTTGCTGATCGGGATAAAGTAGAGTGCAGAATACCGGAAACTGCTGAAGAAATCTTAACAATTTTAAATCTGAATAACTTATTAAACGAGCTTAAGACTTTTCGAATCAGCATTAACGAAAAAGACACTTTTCTGCCGCGCCACTCCGGAAAGCTTTATAAAAACGGCATTGAGGCTAATTACCACAGCATCGTAAATGATGGTGACAATCTTCGCATTGAAAAAGGCAAAACTCTGACCGTAAAGGAATTAGCAGATATTAAGCAGCTGGCACTTCAGGAGAGCATCCCTGTCATTTTTAACAACAAGAAAATAGAGCTGTCCAGGGGAATACTCGAATTTCAGAGAGAAGGAGCAATACTGACCGAAGATGACGTGATTTCTGCTGGAGATGCGATAACAATCCTGAAAAAACCAAGATCCCCCTTTATTTTTCAGGACATATTCAGCCATGTTAATGTCGATATGCCTGCTTCCTCTTCCGGAGGCTTCATCCTTTTGAAAAATGGAGAAAAAACATCTTTTCATGAATCGATAGAGCCTGGTGATCACCTTAAAATTGTGTGGCCTTCCATAAATAATAAGAATTCCACTATTAAATATGGATAGAAATTAAAAACCCATCCGATTGGATGGGTTTTAGCTGTTTTCCTTCACTGCATTCAAAAGGGAGTCATATGTAATCTTCCAATGTGATGCATGCCACACAACATCTCCATTTTTAAACAGAATTGCCTGAGGAGATTCATGTTTGATATGAAAAGCTTCTGCAATGTGATTAGACAAAGGACGATCCTCCTGAACAACCAGATAATAAGCATTTACATCCGTTTGCTCTTTTATAAAGCTTTCATATTCTTCATATGCTGCACCGCTCACAGGGCATGTGGAACTGTGTTTTAAAAGCAGCAGCTGTTCTCCTGATTCTACCGCTAGATCAAATGCTTCATGACTATCAAATTTTTTCATTTTTCTTTCCTCCTAAAATTAAACAACGGTGAAGTTATCGTACCACTTCACCGTTGTTTAAACAAATAATTTAGTTATACTTTTGCTCAGTTTCGTCAAAGGCTTTTTTTGTTTCTTCCAGTTTCATTTGGATTTCTGCATCATTTACTGGCGCGTTTCCCTCAGCCTGGAATGTTTCGTCATTGATAGCTGCTTCCTTTTCTTCAGCTGTGCAGTTTGCAGGAGCTGGTCCATTTTGATAGTCTTTTAAGTTTTTCACTTTATTTACAAGCTCATTGGATTGCTTGGTCACTGTTTGAGTTAACACATTTGTTTTCTCTTTTGCAGCATTAGCCAATTCAGTACCTTTTGTCATAGCTGTTTCACGATACTGTCCTGATTTTTCTTTTAGGATGGCCGCTTTTTCGCTTAAATCACTTTGGAGCTCTTTGCCTGATTTTGGAGCCAGGAACAAAGCTGTAGCAGCTCCAACCATGCCTCCTATAAGAGCACCAATCATAAAATCCTTCGTATTGATATTTTCCTCTGTTTTTACCTGGTTTGAATCTAATTGAGTACGTTCTTGGCTATTCATTCTCCTTTTTCCTCCTCTAATTCTAGTATCGTGCTCTTTCTCTCTGGCTTTCGGGCGGAAGCATTTGTTTCTCCCCCACATTGTACTGATAAGGGTCCTCTTTTCTCATTTTCCACTTATCCTTGATTTCAAGGAGTACATTGCTCCACTGAACCACCTGTGAGATTTTATCTTTATTCTGTTCAAGCTGTGTGTTAACAGAAGATGTGATTTTCTGAATGGACCCATTAAATTTGCGGACAGAGTCACCAACTTCTTTTACCGCAGTTACGACACTGTTCAAATTCTCAGACTTCTGCTGAATATCTGTTGCCAGTGAATTTGTTTTGTGCAGAAGGACAGTAGTTTCCTTCGTAACACCATCTAATTGCCTTTCAAGGCCTGCTAATGTGTGTGAAACGTTATCTAATGTCCCTTGCAAGGATTTTAATGTTTTTGCCAAATAGATGACCAAAACAAGGAATGCAATAGCAATGACTGCTACACTTAAGTATAAAATTATTTCCAATTCCTACACCTCCGGTTGTCTGTATACTAACTTTTTACCCAGATGCACTGCCTCTAAACCAGGAGTACATTAATAGATTCAACTTGCAACGTCCAAATTCCTTCTCCTACGGGTATTTTCATCAGTTAAAGTAAATATTAGCATAACTGGAAAAGGTTAAACAAAACCATCTATTTCGGTTACAATAATAGTTGTCGGAAAAATAAATTTAATGGAGGTATATATGCATGAAAGATCCCCGTATTGAAAAACTCGCCAAGAATTTAATTAACTATTCAGTCCGTCTTCAAAAAGGAGAGAAAGTCCTTATTGAAAATTTTGGATTGCAGAAAGAATTGGTGACAGCACTGATAAAGGAGGCATACGCTGCTGGAGGATACCCTTTTGTTTCCTTAAAAGATCAGCAGGTGGATCGTTCCCTTCTTTTAGGAGCGCAAGAGGAGCAATTCAATATGATGGCTGAATTTGAAGCAAATGTTATGAGCAAAATGGATGCATACATAGGACTTCGTTCTGGAGATAACATCAACGAGCAGGCTGATGTGCCGGATGATAAAATGAGAATCCATGGTTCAACAATTGGACAAAAAGTACATAGAGAAATTCGCGTGCCAAAAACGAAGTGGGTAGTTCTGCGCTATCCAAATGCTTCCATGGCTCAGCTTGCTAAGATGAGCACAGAGGCATTCGAAGATTTCTACTTTGATGTCTGCAATCTGGATTACGGTAAGATGGATAAAGCGATGGACAGCCTTGTCGATTTAATGAATAAGACCGATAAAGTCCGGATCACTGGTCCTGGTACAGACCTGTCCTTCTCGATTAAGGATATTCCTGCAATCAAATGCTCCGGACAGATGAATATTCCTGATGGAGAGGTATACACTGCTCCTGTACGTGAGTCGGTGAATGGAGTTATCACTTATAACACACCATCCCCATACCATGGTTTTACATTCGAAAATGTTAAGCTGACATTTAAAGACGGGAAAATTGTTGAAGCGGTAGCCAATGACAGTGATCGCATCAATAAAATCTTTGATACGGATGAAGGTGCACGCTATATTGGTGAATTCGCCATCGGAGTAAATCCATACATTCTCCATCCAATGCAGGATATCCTGTTCGATGAAAAAATTGATGGAAGCTTCCACTTTACACCCGGACAGTGTTATGACGAAGCATATAATGGAAATAAATCAAATATCCACTGGGATATGGTCAACATCCAGCGCCCTGACTATGGCGGCGGTGAAATCTACTTTGATGAAGCATTAATCCGAAAAGACGGGAGATTCGTCATTGCTGAACTGGAAGCTTTAAATCCAGAGAACTTAAAATAGGGTCAAAAGTCTATGTAAAAAGGGGCTGGGACAAAACTAGCTTCAGATAGTAAGAAAGGTGAATTTGAGTGCGCTCAAATTCACCTTTCTCTTATTTCAGGGTATTAATTCTTTAAATTCTTATTTTTTGGCAGTGAATTTCCTTA
>NZ_JAMBOJ010000060.1 GCF_023715565.1 Cytobacillus firmus
CTTAATTGTATCAGAAGTGGTCCTTATTTTTCTCAAAAACAATCAAAGCCGGTGACATTTTACTCGTCGTAAAATGTCACCGGCTTTTTCATTTCAGAGGTGGGTTTTGTCCCAGCCTCTTTTTTTACCTTTGAGCTAGCGCTTTTTGCGGCTTTTTGCCCGCTGATCGGCAGCCTTGGAACGTGCCATTGCATCGAGATCATCATGATCGGCGAGTTCGCGGTTAAATTCTACGTCAATGCCGTCAGATTTCATGTTTTTCGGTACTTGTGGAAGTGATGCTTTGTTTTTATCACGAGTTTTATGTCCATGTGCACGGCCCATAGCAAATAACCCCTTTCAGCAATAAAGGTACGGAAACTCTGGTGTTTCCGTACCTTTATCATGTACCATCGATCGGGGTGCTATGAGTGGAAATTAATGTTTAGCCTGTCTGCCTGCAAATCCGCCGACTTTGTCAGCCCGTTTGAATTCTCTTGAATATGTTACTTCCTGCATGCTTGATAGCGTGCTTTTGGATTTGTCTCTTTTCTTTTTATCCACTTTGCATCATCCTTTCAAAATAAGGGTACACACTTCCCTTATTTTTCCCTTGTTTCATATAAATGATACAAATTTCATTCATAAATATTCCTGAGAGCTGAACGTAAATCCGGAAATAAGAAGTCATAGCCGAATGTCTGCAATTTTTCCGGAAGCACCTTTTGTCCTTCCAATACCAGTGTGCTCATTTCCCCTAGAGCTATTTTTAAAGCAAAACCGGGAGCAGGCAGCCAGTGGGGACGATTAAGGACGTCACCAAGTATTTTTCCGAATTTTTTCATTTTCAGGGGATTTGGAGATGTAAAATTAACGGGCCCCTGCAGCTGCTCGTGTTCAATACAATGAAGGATTCCGTTTACAACATCATCTAAATGAATCCAGGAAACCCATTGATCACCCGTTCCAACTGGCCCGCCGGCAAATAGTTTGTAGGGAAGGGCTATTCGCGGAAGGGCTCCATCGTTCTTTTCGAGAATGATTCCAAATCTGCAGAAAACGGTCCGGACTTCAAACTCTTCAGCTTTGGAGGCCTCTTCTTCCCAGAATTTTACTGTTTCAGCTAAAAAATCAGTTCCGCTTTTCCTTTTGGATTCTGTAAAGGTTTCATTCAGGGATGTGCCATAGTAACCGACCGCACTGGCATTGATTAATGTATACGGCTTTTCTTCAAGGCGGCTAATAATGCGGAGAACTTCCCTAGTGGCAGTAATTCGGCTGTTTAATATACGCTTTTTGCGTTGATCTGTCCATCTTCCGCTGTTAATGGACTCACCGGCCAGGTTGATAAACACGTCAATGCTTTCCAAAGCATCCTCAGGTGAGTCATCATCATTCAGCCATTGTACATAATTCAAATTTTTAGATGGGTTTTTATTTGCTGTATTTCTTGTAAGAATGAACAGTTCATGTTTTTTATCCAATAATTTTTTAACCAAGGCGCTTCCAACAAAACCAGTTCCGCCGGTGATGGCTATTCTCATGGGAAATTCCCCTTTCAAGTGTCATATCCTTTGGTACATTTTACGACGTTTTCTTTCAAAATCCTTTTTTGGATGTGTTACATTTAAGATAAGAGGTGGAGCAAATGCCGACTATTACGAAAATCACAGTTCAGAAAAAAAACACAGACCGCTACAATATATATATGGATTATGGGAGAGGTGAAGAATATGCTTTTAGCGTGGATGAAGATGTTTTAATTAAGCATCAGTTAAAAAAGGGAATGGAGCTTGATGAATTCTCTTTAAATGAAATTGGCTACCAGGATGATATCCGGAAAGCTTATAACAGGGCTATTCATTATTTATCCAGAAGAATGCGCTCGGAAACCGAAGTCCGCAAACATTTAGCTGAAAAAGAAGTGGAAGAACCGGTTATTCAGGAAGTTATCCACAAATTGTATAATTATCATTTTCTAAACGATGAAGAATTTGCAGCAGCTTTTGTGCGTACACAAATGAATACATCAGATAAAGGGAAAGGCCTGATCCGCACAGAACTGAAGGAGAAAGGAATTTCCCCTCAATTAATCGAAATTGCATTGGAAGAATATCCAAGGGATGCAGAAGTAGCTGCTGCCATAAGGCTGTGTGAAAAGTATTCAAAGAAATACGTCAGGGATTCATCAAAAATCCTTAAACAAAAGCTGGAACAGATGTTAATGCGCAAAGGCTTTAATTTTGAAATCATTCAAGAAGCTGTATCTGAAACGGAGATTGATAAAGAAGAGGATGAAGAATTGGCTGCCCTGAGGTTTCAGGCCGAAAAAGCAAGAAAGAAATATGCAAACCTTCCTGAGTTCGAATATACGCAGAAGATGAAGCAAGCCTTGTTCAGAAAAGGTTTTTCTTTTGATTTAATAGAGCAATTCTTAAATGAAGAAGAATAACACATGGAAGCCCATGTGTTATTTTTTTGACTCGATGACAATTGTATCTTCTTCCATATGATCCAGAATCATTTCTGCCACTTCTTTAGGAGAACGAAGCCTTGATTTGTCCTTGATATGGTCGCTTTCGTCCCAGAAAGGGGTGTCCATGCCGCCCATATAAACCGCTGTAACTTTAATATTTGTACTCTCCAGTTCCTTCTGAAGACTTTCTGTAAAGCCTCTTACAGCGAATTTGCTTGCCACATATACGGATTCATTTACTTTCCCTTTTAAGCCCGCAGTCGAAATGATATTCATCAGCAGGCCTTCGTTTACGTCTTTTAAAAAGGGCAGAACGGCCTGCGTCATGTAAATAGTACCGAGCGTGTTGGTGTCGAACATGTCCTGAATGTTTTGCTTCGAAAGGCTGTTAACTGGCCCGAAATGCCCAACTCCGGCATTGTTTATAAGGCCATAAAGTTCTTGGTTTTGGAGTTGCATCATTAATTTGCTGATCTCTTTGCTTTGTGTAATATCTAATGTATGGACTTCCGCGCTTCCGCCGGACTCAAAAATTTCCTGTTCCACGTTCTGCAGCTTGTCCAATGTCCTGCCTGTTAAAACAATATGAAATCCCTGTTCCGCAAACAATAAAGCAAGCTCTTTTCCCAAGCCTGACCCTGCGCCGGTAATGATGACTGACTTCATCTGTATCCTCCTTGAAATGACTTATCACCTCCATCTTAGCAAAAAAGTCCAACACATGCGATTAGGCATCAAAAACAAAAAACAGGAGCCTTTTCTAAACGGGCATTTTCTCATATACTTAGCTATGGAAGTCTTAACTGTAAATGTAACTATCTGAAGAAAGTAAGAGGATATTAATATGCAGGAAAAAAGATACAGTACTATGACTACGTATGAGCTTCAGCAGGAAATTGCCAGTTTAAATGAAAAAGCTAAGAAAGCTGAACAGATGGGAATGGTAAATGAGTTTGCGGTGCTGGAACGCAAAGTTATTATGGCGAAATCTTATCTGCTAAACCCGGATGATTTTTTACCCGGTGAAATTTTTGAAGTTGACGGGGATCCAGGTGTTTACTTTAAGATTGACTATATGAATGGTGTATTTGCCTGGGGATTCCGGCTGAATGGTAGCAAAGGAGAAGAAGCTCTGCCCATTTCCATGCTGAAAAAATTAGCGGGAAAAGGGTGAACCAACTGGGCAGTAAGAAACAATCAGAGGGAGAAAGCCCCCCTGATTGATGTTTCACCTTAAGAGTTTTTGCGAATCTGCCTTTTTAAAATAATGAGGTCTTGAGTTTGCTGGGTCTCGCCATTTACTTGTGAATGTGAACGTTTAGGCCTAAAGTGCGGTGAAGTAAATGGACTGGAATACGGATTATCACCAAAAAAGTTTTTGCTGTTTCCCATAACCAAGCCTCCCTGTATTTTAAAATTCGGGTGTATCACTTTCGCGGTCTGTAGAAGCCTTCATTCGTTCCTGAGGGTGGGTGTTAATCGTGCCATCCGCCCGGCGTGAAGCATACTCTGCTTTTGCCCGAGGCTCCCCCTCCAATTTTATATTGTTCTGATTTGGGAAATTTCTCGCTTTATTGCGCATAACAAGCCTCCTAAACCGGAATAAGAGCGTGACCGGCAAATAGCTGATCACGTAATACTATTATTTGTATTTTACGGAAGGCTATGAAGGATTAACGGCATTAATAAATGGAAAAGAGGAGATTTTTATGAATGAGTACCAGCAAAAGCTTTATGAGCTTTTATTGGAAAAGAATGACCTGCTTTCAGCAAGACAGGCACAGACATGGATTGAACTGCTTTGGGAGGATTTCGAAGCAACATATGCCAAGGCTGGCAGAGAATATAAGGGTGCTGAAATGACAGAAAGAATTGTAAGACAATGGATCGAAAACTATGGCAGCAGGCTCCATGAATTTGTTGCCAATAATCCTAAATATAAGCATTTGCTTGAGCAGGATAAGAATACCCTAAATTAAAAACAGGCTGCCAATAGAAGCAGCCTGTTTTCATTAACCTGGGAGAATATCGAGTTTTTTTCGAAGCTTTTCCTCGCTGAAAATCCAGCCTGTATAAGATGATTGAATGTTAAACTCCCGATCGAGCTGAACCACGGCTACAAATGGATAATGTCCATTGCTCCGGTAGCGAAGGTCTATAAAGCGAACTTCATAATAATCATCATATTCATCCACTTCCCAGCGGTAAACCGGTGAGAAGGACAGGAAGGCAGACAGGTTTTTATCTTTCTTCGCAGCTTCTATAACAGGTGACTCAGGAACGGGAACGCGATTAAATTGATCGAGAATTCTCACATGGTTTTTAACAGCACGCCCGACAAAAAATTGCTGCCTGCTCATAACCGCCACACGCCACTGATTAAACCTCATCGTTGGGGCAATAATGATTTCATTTGCATCCGGTATCATAACCTTTACGGCATTTAATACACTTCTCTGGGCTGCAAACCGCAGAAGATAATAAATGACAATAATGCCATAAATGATTAGAAATGTATAACCGGGATGAGCCCCAAATGCCCAGATGAATAATCCTGCGACATGAATCCCGAAAATGAACGGGTCAAATGTGTTAATAATCCCCAGAGCTACCCATTTGGATGAAAAGGGCCGGAGTGCCTGTGTTCCATATGCATTGAATATGTCTACAAATACATGCAGGAATACAGCCAAAAAAGTCCATAGCCATAGGTGCAGCAGATCCGCAGACGGAAAAAACGGATAAACTACAGCAAGTATGGCAAGCGGCCATAACAGGACGGCCGGTATGGAGTGGGTAATTCCCCTGTGATTGCGAATATAAACGGCATTATTTCTTAGTTTTAAGACAGTATCGATATCAGGTATTTGAGAACCGACGATGGCACCAATCATGACACTTGTTGCTGTAGCAGAACTCTCCGCAACAACGGGATCAAGAGTGGCTATGCCGCCAAGCGCCAGCCCCATCACTACATGTGTGCCGGTATCCAAGAGGAAATACCTCCTTCCCTGGTAACAAATCTTGTACAGAGTACCAAAATTACTTAAAGTGTAACAGCAAAATTCTTGTATTAACAGCTGAATATGGGTACCTTTAAAGGTGTTGCAAACTTAAGGCAAAATGTTAAGCAGCGACTGTACTAATATATTCCCATATTTTCCGATTGTTTAACATCAGGAGGATTAAAAAATTGAAAGAAGTTAATCAAAATACAATCGAATCAACCGATATAAAAGGTTTTCAAGATGACTTGCTAAGCTGGTTCGAAGCGGAGCACAGGGATTTGCCCTGGAGAAAGGATCAGGATCCGTACAAAGTCTGGGTTTCTGAAATTATGCTTCAGCAGACGAGGGTGGACACCGTAATCCCCTATTTTCACCGTTTTATTGAACAGTTTCCGACCATTAAGGATCTTTCTGAAGCAGATGAAGAAAAGGTATTAAAAGCCTGGGAAGGTCTTGGATATTATTCAAGAGCAAGAAATCTTCAGGCAGCCGTCCGGGAGGTTCATGAAAAGTATGGGGGAAAAGTTCCGGATACACCAAAAGAAATCTCGTCCCTAAAAGGAGTGGGACCCTATACGGCAGGGGCCATTCTCAGTATAGCGTATGGAAAACCCGAACCGGCTGTGGATGGCAATGTAATGCGTGTCCTGTCGCGAATCCTCTCCATCTGGGAAGATATTGCTAAGGCATCTTCCAGGAAAATATTTGAGTCTTCCGTTCGAACATTAATTTCACATGAAAACCCGTCCCATTTTAACCAGGCACTTATGGAGCTTGGGGCATTAATATGTACACCAACCTCTCCTTCCTGTTTATTATGCCCGGTGAGAGAACATTGTACTGCGTTTTATGAAGGGACTCAGCAGGATCTGCCCGTAAAAACAAAAACCAAAAAGCAAAAAAATGTGCAATTAGCATCCGCAGTCCTTATCGATGATCAAGACAGAGTGCTAATACACAAAAGACCCGGCAATGGCCTGCTTGCTAATCTATGGGAATTTCCCATGACAGAGATCAACATTGCTTATGTAAGCGACAAAGAACAGATGAAGGATGCATTCTGCACCCAATATGGAGCCAATGTGGATATACAGGAAATGACGGGTCAGATCGAACACGTTTTTTCCCATTTAACATGGAACATAAATGCTTATAAAGGAAAATTGTTAGAACTTAAAGAGGAAAAAAATGATTTGAAATTAGTCACTCTTGAAGAAATGAAGGAAATTCCTTTTCCGGTTTCCCATCAGAAAATCTGGAAGCAATATGTTGAAAGCTGATTATGAAAAAGGGGAATAATCCCCTTTTCCCTTCACTCATAGCTAACCCGCGTCCCATGAGTATAATCGGCTTCCTGTCTTTTCAGTCCGCCGCGGTTTTCTATTTCTTCAACAATCTCCCTATGAATCGTCTGGCCCTCAGCATTTAAATAGGGCATGATCTGCTGAAATGAATGATGGTAAAAAGCAAGCTCGCTGTCCTTCCAATCCGATTTTGACATCATCGAAAGCTCTGTCATATCCCGTCCGACAAACATATGCCATCTTCCTTTCCTCAATTGGATTACAGATAGTGTTTTAATTCGAATTGCCATCTATACATGGAAAAAGCTAAAATGAAATTGGTAAGGTGTTTTGTTTATCGCAGTCTAACGGACAGTAAGACCCCCACTTCAAGACTCAGAGGAATCAAAGGAGGTTAAGCGGAGGTCAAACTGCCGGTAAAGACCCGAAAAGAAGAACAAAGACTAGAACGCCACGTCCTGTGGGCCTCAACTAACAATCAGTGGGGGATAAGGAAAATTCCCGCTGGTTGGAATATCACATATAATAAATTCCCGTGATAAGAATCCTTAAACAACAGAAATACATAACAGAAAGGAAATTGAATCATGACACAAAAAGTAGCACTGGTTACAGGAAGCAGCAGAGGAATTGGAAAGGCAACAGCCATCAGGCTTGCCAAAGAAGGCTATGACATTGTCATCAATTACGCACGCAGCAAATCGGCTGCAAATGAAACAGCAGCTGAAATTGAAGCGCTTGGCAGAAAAGCCCTGGTTGTAAAAGCAAACGTGGGGGATGTAGAGAAAATTAAAGGCCTGTTCGCTGAGATTGACCGTGAATTTGGGAGGCTTGATGTGTTTGTTAACAATGCAGCTTCCGGGGTTCTGCGTCCGGTTATGGAACTGGAAGAATCACATTGGGATTGGACGATGAATATTAACAGCAAAGCACTGCTTTTCTGCGGTCAGGAAGCTGCAAAGCTAATGGAGAAGAGCGGCGGTGGAAAAATCGTAAGCATCAGCTCGCTCGGGTCTATCCGCTATCTGGAAAACTATACAACTGTTGGGGTTTCCAAGGCAGCTTTAGAAGCATTAACACGTTACCTTGCTGTTGAGCTGGCTCCTAAAAATATCACCGTAAACGCTGTTTCAGGCGGTGCCGTGGATACAGAAGCTTTAAAACATTTCCCTAACCGTGCAGAGCTTCTCGAAGAAGCAAAAACGAAAACCCCTGCAGGACGAATGGTTGAAATTGAAGATATGGTGAATACAGTTATGTTCTTGTTAGGTGAGGAGTCCAGTATGATCCGCGGCCAGACGATTATTGTGGATGGAGGCATTTCTCTGCTTGTTTAAATAAATATGGTTATTTTTGGTTAATAAAAAAGTTGGATAGTTTCTTCCGCTCCCGGTTAAATTAATGAGCGTGGAGGTGATTATAATGGCTAAAAAACCAAACCAATCTCAAGCAGGAACTAACGTTCAAGAAGTGAGACAACAAAATGCACAATCTGCTGGCCAAGGCCAATACGGTACTGAATTTGCCAGCGAAACAAATGCTGCTGAAGTAAAACAGCAAAACCAGCAAGCTGAAGCTCGCAAAGGTCAAAATGCAGGCAAACAAAGCCGCTAATTACATCTAAAGAAAGAAGCCGCCTTTTAAATGGAAAGGGCGGCTTCTTTTTTTGTTGCAAAGACTAAGAAAGTATTTAATTTTTGAACGTCCAAACTGTTCAGCGCAAGCGCCTATTCCCTCCTCTTGTGCTTGTTGGAGGTGGACAAGGCGTTTGCGCTTTTCTTATGCTCTGTCCCTTCGACAAAACTTCCATAAAGTCAACATAACTAGTCAAAGGGTTAAAAATAGGTACAGCGAAATTATAGAATAGGAAAAATAATGGGGACGGTGGAACAAACATGGAGAACTTTAACAGTTTAGTTTCAGAACAGATGAAAACGATGGAAAAGCTTCTTTATCTGCAGAGTGAACTGGAGCGCTGCCAGGAGATTGAAGAGGAATTAAAAGCTATTCAGCAGGAAACAGAGCTAGAAAGTGTACAGTATGAAATTGCCAGGATGAAGGAAGAGCTCAAACAAATTCATCGTATCTTTGAGGAACAGACCGAAGAGGTCATCCGCTCCTACCAAAAAGTAAATGTAACCGTCTAAAGATAAATTTCCTATAATCTTTGGTTGTCTTCAATACTTATAAAATAAGCTATTATATCCTTTTTTTACAGCCGTTGATACATTTCAATGGCTCTTTGTTTTAAAAATTTCCTTTTACCGTTATAATAGTAGAAAACAGGAATCGTACTTTGTTGCCTTTATCTTTTGGATATTATTGAGTCATGCTGTGCAGTATGCGCTTAGCATGAAGGGGAGGAAGCCTATTAAAGGCGCCAAAAAAGTATTATCAGGTTGCAAAGCTTCCGGAAGGAAAGTAGGGGAAAAAGAATGGCGGTACCCATCGAAGGCGAACCAATGCAAATACACAGCTATAAACATAATGGGCATATCCACCGCGTCTGGGAGGAAACAACCGTATTAAAAGGGACACAAAATCTGGTGATTGGCGGAAATGACCGGACAATCGTAACAGAATCTGACGGAAGAACATGGGTGACGAGAGAGCCAGCCATTTGTTATTTTCATTCCCAGCACTGGTTTAATGTGATTGGAATGATTCGGGAAGATGGTGTTTATTATTACTGTAATATCAGTTCACCATTTATTTTTGACGGAGAAGCGTTAAAGTATATTGATTATGATCTCGATATTAAAGTATATCCTGACATGACATTCAATTTGCTTGACGAAGATGAGTATGAACGGCACCGTCAGGAAATGAATTACCCGAATGTGATTGACAGCATCCTTAAATCAAATGTGGACAACCTCATCCATTGGATCCGTCAGAGAAAAGGTCCTTTTGCACCCGACTTTATTGATATATGGTATGAACGTTATCTTACTTACAGACGCTAAAAAAGGGCTGAATGCCGAAAAAAAAACGCCTGTTGGACTTTGAGTCAGCAGGTTTTTATTTTTGCCCTGAATCTGCATGATTGCGGTATTTAGGGGTAATTTTAAGAAAATAACTGGGAATGAGACAGAGAGGGGGCGATGTGGTTGGACAGTATAAAAAGATATTTGAATTTCGTTAAGCCCTATCGGCTTCAGATTATTGGAACCATCATAATAGGCATCATTAAGTTTGCTATTCCGCTTTTGATTCCGCTTCTGATTAAGTATGTAATAGATGATATTATTGGTAATGATTTATTAAGCCAGGGCGATAAGACGAGTACACTGTTAATGGTTATGGGTGTGATGATTGCCATATTTGTCATTGCACGTCCGCCAATAGAGTATTACCGCCAATATTTTGCCCAGTGGGTGGCAAGCAAAATTCTTTATGATATCCGGGACAGGCTGTTTACACACATCCAGAAGTTAAGCTTCAAATACTATGCGAATACAAGAACAGGCGAAGTTATCTCACGGGTCATAAATGATGTGGAACAAACTAAAACATTCATCGTGACCGGGTTAATGAATTTATGGCTAGATGTGGCAACCATAATAATTGCAGTTGCGATTATGCTGAAAATGGATGTTACTCTGACGATCGTATCACTGCTTTTATTTCCATTCTATGCTTTTTCAGTTAAATACTTTTTTGGAAATCTCAGAAAGCTGACCAGAGAACGGTCACAGGCTCTTGCAGAGGTACAGGGCTATCTACATGAACGTGTTCAGGGGATGGCAGTTGTTAAAAGCTTTGCCATTGAGGATTATGAGCAAACCCAATTTGATGCGCAAAATAAGAATTTCCTGACAAAAGCGATCGATCATACGAAGTGGAATGCGAAGGCATTTGCAGTTGTTAACACCATTACAGATATTTCACCGCTATTAGTCATTGGATATTCAGGATATCAGGTTATTCAGGGGGAAATCTCCCTCGGTGTGATGATGGCATTTGTTGCTTATATTGATAGATTGTACGGCCCGCTTAGAAGGCTTGTTAACTCTTCCACCACCTTAACCCAATCAATTGCATCCATGGATCGGGTATTCGAGTTAATTGATGAGAAATACGATATTGACGATTCAGCTGATGCTATCGAATGCAGAGATGTAAAAGGGCATATTCAATTTGAAGAAGTCAGCTTTTCTTACAACGAGAATGAGCCTCCGGTTTTAAAGGAAATTACCCTTGATGTATCGGCAGGGGAAACGATTGCTCTTGTAGGGATGAGCGGAGGAGGGAAGTCCTCTCTGGTAGGGCTCATTCCGCGTTTTTACGATGTGAATGAAGGCAGAATTCTGCTTGACGGCAGGGATATCCGTTCCTTTAAAGTCAGGAGCCTCCGCGATAAAATCGGAATGGTGCTTCAGGATAATATTTTGTTCAGTGAATCGGTTAAAACAAATATTCTTCTCGGCAAACCCCATGCCACTGAAGAGGAAGTAATCGAAGCTGCCAAGGCTGCAAATGCCCACGAATTTATTATGAATTTGCCGGAAGGCTATAACACCAAGGTTGGCGAGCGCGGAGTTAAATTGTCGGGAGGACAGAAGCAGCGAATTGCCATTGCGAGAATCTTTTTGAAAAATCCGCCGATCCTTGTACTGGATGAAGCCACTTCAGCTCTTGATTTGGAGAGTGAACATCTGATACAGGAAGCATTGGAAAAGCTGGCTAAAGACCGGACCACTTTTATCGTGGCGCATCGCCTTTCCACCATCACACATGCTGATAGAATTATTCTGATAGAGCATGGTGAAATTTCAGAAGCGGGTAGCCATGAAGAATTAATGAAAAAACAAGGCAATTATTATAAACTTTTTCAGGTTCAGCAGCTTGAAAATTAGGCTAAAAGCCGGCTCTATTTACAGGGCCGGCTTTATTGTTGCTTTTGCATGGCAATGCGTCAAATTGTTATAGTGTCAAAGTACTGTAAACAGAAAAACGTCATGAATGTCCGTTTTTATTCATAACTATTATTAGGATATGTATATTTTCCCTAAAAAATAGCATTGAAATAATATAATGTTTACTATATTTAAATAATTTTGAAAAATGAGTAGACTTAACCAATCTTTTTTTATAGAATGAAAAAAGATAGTGACATAAGGTCCAAAATTGTTAAAAATGTCCTATTTCATAGAAACGGACGATCAGGAAAGGAGTATCCGTGTGACTCAAGCTCCAGTATTAGATGTAAAACAGCTAAGGACTTCCTTTTTCTCTTCAGATGGAGAAGTTCCGGCAGTGGATGATATCAGCTTCTCTGTCAACAAGGGTGAGATTTTGGGGATAGTAGGTGAATCAGGCTGCGGAAAGAGTGTTACATCTCTATCCATCATGAAACTGATTCCACAGCCCCCGGGAAAAATAGTTGGCGGGGAAATTCTTCTCGATGGAGAAGATCTCGTTAAAGCATCAGAAAAAAGAATGCGTGAAATAAGAGGAAATGAAGTGGCTATGATTTTTCAGGAGCCGATGACTTCATTGAATCCTTTATTTACAATTGGAGATCAGCTGACAGAAGGAATTAAATTACATAAAAAGTTAAATAAGAAGGCTGCTATCCAGCAGGCTGTTGAAATGCTTAAGCTTGTAGGTCTGCCGAGAGCAGAACAGATTATAAAGGAATATCCCCACCAGCTTTCAGGGGGAATGAGGCAGAGGGTAATGATTGCGATGGCTTTGTCCTGCCATCCTCGTCTTCTGATAGCAGATGAGCCGACAACCGCTTTGGACGTGACAATCCAGGCACAGATATTATCCCTTATGAAGGATCTTAATCAAAAGCTGGACACAGCCATAGTTATGATTACGCATGATCTCGGGGTAGTAGCAGAAGTGTGTGAAAGGGTAATTGTCATGTATGCCGGGAAAATAGTAGAGGAAGCTCCTGTAAAAGAGATATTCAAAAATCCAAAGCATCCTTACACTCAGGGACTTCTTCAATCAGTGCCTGATGTTAGAGAAAAAAAAGAGCGATTATACTCCATTCCGGGAAATGTGCCTAAACCGGGCTCCATCAAGACTGGATGCCGTTTTGCAGCGCGATGTGAATTTGTCCATGACCGTTGCCTGACGGAAAGTCCTCCACTTTATAATGCGAATAATGCAGAACCGCATACAGTGCGCTGTTTCCTGCATGAGTCTGGAGGTGTCATCAATGACCGAAGTGCTGTTGGAAGTTAATCAGCTAAAGAAATATTTCCCCGTAACAGGCGGGCTGTTTGGAAGAAAACAGGGTGATGTGAAAGCTGTTGATGATATCAGCTTCTTCGTTAACAAAGGGGAAACGCTAGGCCTTGTTGGTGAATCTGGCTGCGGCAAATCAACCACTGGAAGAATGCTGATGCGACTGATCGAACCAACAGAGGGGAAGGTAGTTTTTGAAGGCAAGGAATTGACTTCCCTAAACTCAGCGGAAATGCGCAAGATGAGAAAGGAAATGCAGATGGTATTCCAGGATCCGTTTGCGTCATTAAACCCCCGCCATACTGTTGAGCAGATATTGGAGGAGCCTCTCATTGTCCACGGCATCGGAAATAAAGAAGAGCGCAAACAGCGGGTAAGAGAGATGCTTGAGGTTGTCGGCCTCAGCAGCTACCATGCCAAACGCTATCCGCATCAATTCAGCGGTGGCCAAAGGCAGAGGATAGGAATCGCAAGGGCATTGATGACCAAGCCTAAGCTGATCATTGCAGATGAACCTGTTTCAGCTCTTGATGTATCCATTCAATCACAGGTGCTTAATCTGCTCGAAGATCTGCAAAAAGAATTTCAGCTGACGTATATATTCATTGCCCATGATCTAGGGGTAGTTAAACATATCAGTGATAGAGTTGGTGTTATGTATCTCGGAAGATTAGTAGAGATCACAACATCTGAGCAGCTCTACGATAAGCCGCTGCATCCGTACACGAAGGCATTGCTTGGAGCCGTTCCCATCCCTGACCCGACTTTAAAGAAAGACAGGGAGCTATTGACTGGGGACATCCCAAGCCCGCAGAATCCTCCAGCTGGATGTGCTTTCCATACGAGATGTAAAGAATGCATGGCAATCTGCAAAACAGATAGGCCGCAGCTGAAGGAAATTGAACCTGGTCACTTTGCAGCCTGCCATCTTTATAGCTGAGCTATAAGAATGGGCAGTACTGCATGGATGATAAATAAAAAGTAAATAGCCGATACCGGCAAAAGAAAAAGAGGGGGAAAACAATGAAGAAGCGCAAAGGCATTTGGTTCCTGGTTGCAGCTTTGTTACTGTCACTGGCTCTTGCAGGCTGCAGCAGCAACTCAAGCAGCGGAACGAAAGACGAAAAGGATAAAGAGAAAGGTACAGATACAGAAGAAGCGTCATCAGGCGGCACACTGGTATTTGGTCGCGGCGGTGATTCTACTTCACTTGATCCGGCTATTACAACTGAAGGTGAATCTTTTAAAGTTACAAAAAATATCTATGAAACTTTGATTGAATTTGGTGAGCAGGATACAGAAATTCAGCCTGGACTTGCTACTGAATGGGATTCAAGCGAAGATGGGTTAAAGCATACTTTAAAACTGCGTGAAGGCGTTAAGTTCCATGATGGAACTGATTTCAATGCTGAAGCGGTTGTCTTCAACTTTGAAAGATGGAAAGCTGGAAGCGCTGAGCAGTTCTATTACTATAACTCTCAATTTGGAGATAAAATCTCTGAAGTAAAAGCAGTAGATGATTACACAGTTGAGTTTACTTTAAACAAGCCAATTGCACCATTCTTTAAGAACCTTGCAATGTCTCCATTTGGAATTGCAAGCCCGGCTGCAATTGAAAAGCATGGTGATAAATTCATTCATAACCCGGTGGGTACAGGTCCATTTGTATTTAAAGAATACAAAGCAAACGACCGCATTACACTTGTTAAAAATGAAGACTACTGGGACGAGGGCCTTCCGAAGCTTGACCAGGTTATCTTCCGTGTCATCCCTGAAAACTCTGCCCGTCTGAACGCGTTAGCTACAGGTGAAGTAGACTTAATCGATGGTGTTAACTTCAGTGATGTAGGCCAAATCGAAGGAAATTCGGATCTTCAAACGTTTGAACGTCCATCATTAAACGTAGCTTACCTTGGATTGACAAGCACACGAGGACCATTAAAGGATAAAAAAGTCCGCCAGGCATTGAACTATGCAGTTGATAAGCAAGCTCTTATTGATGCATTCTATGCCGGTGCAGCTGAGCCTGCGAAAAACCCAATGCCTTCAGTTGTAGCGGGTTATAATGATGACGTTAAGGATTACGAGTATGATCCTGAAAAAGCAAAGGAACTCTTAAAAGAAGCAGGATATGAAGATGGCTTTGAAATGGAGCTATGGGCAATGCCTGTTCCTAGACCATATATGCCGGATGGACAGAAAGTGGCTGAAGCACTGCAAGCCAACTTTGATGCAATCGGTGTAAAAGCAAAGATCGTAACTTATGAGTGGGGTACTTACCTGGATAAAGCCAAGAATGGTGAAGCTGATACATTCCTATTAGGATGGACTGGCGACAACGGAGATGCTGATAACTTCCTGTATGTACTTCTTGACCAGGACAGCATCGGTTCTAACAACTACTCATACTACCAGAACCCAGAGGTGCATGAACTGCTTGTAAAAGCTCAGGCAAGTCCTGACCAGGAAGAGCGTGAAAAACTTTACAAAGAGGCTCAGCTTCTGATCAAAGATGATGCTCCATGGATTCCGCTTGTTCACTCAAGACCAATCCTTGCGGGTAAAGCTGATATCACAGGCTTCAAGCCGCATCCAACAGGTTCTGATTTACTTGCAACTGTAGAATTTAAATAAGATGCTTCTCAAGTGAGATAAGTATACTTCTTATATTTCAAGGAAAAGGGAGTACAGTTCTGTAGCTCCCTTTTCTATTACAAAATACTTTAGATAACTCCTTCAAGAGAGGTGAGATGGCAATGCTGTCCTACACACTTAAACGTCTGTTTTCCCTAATTCCCGTTCTGCTGGGACTTTCCCTGATCGTCTTTTTTATGATCCGGGCAATACCAGGTAATCCGGCACAGATTATCCTGGGACAATTGGCAACAAAAGAAGCAGTAGAGGAATTAACGAAGCAGCTGGGGCTGGATCAGCCTTGGTACCTTCAATATTTTACATATCTGGGCGGTCTTATTACGGGGGATCTTGGAGAATCACTCCGGACAAAAACGGAAATAAGCCAGGAAATTTGGCCGTATCTGGCTGCAACAATTGAACTTACATTCGTTGCCATGTTAATTGCTGTTTTTATCGGTGTGAATGCCGGAATCATCAGTGCCTGGTATCAGAATTCGTGGTTTGATTATGTGGCAATGGTGCTGGCGCTTATTGGCGTTTCCATGCCAATCTTCTGGCTCGGCTTGATGGAGCAGTGGGCATTTGCCATTAAACTGGACTGGCTGCCTACATCGGGTAGGGAAGAAGTAAGAAATCCGATTGAAGCCATTACGAACATATATATGATTGATACTCTCCTGCAGGGAAGGATAGATCAATTCTGGGATGTCATCAGACACCTGATTCTGCCGTCATTTGCCCTGGCCACTATCCCGATGGCAATCATTGCAAGGATAACCCGTTCTACGATGCTTGAAGTAATGAGATCAGATTTTGTCAGAACAGCTAGGGCCAAAGGTTTGAGAATGTTCTGGGTTGTTTATAAGCACTCATTAAAGAATGCCATCATTCCAGTTCTTACGATTATCGGTCTTCAAATGGGGTTATTGCTTGGAGGCGCCATTTTAACGGAAACGATTTTCAGCTGGCCGGGAATTGGACGATATATTTATGAAGCTATTAACTATCGGGACTATCCTGTTATCCAGTCAGGCATACTTATCATTGCATTTATCTTTGTCATGATCAATCTGGTTGTAGACTTGCTGTATGCAGCAATTGATCCGCGAATTAAATATAATTAAGGAGGGGGAACGTACTTGGAACTATCAACACAAAAAGACCTTCAGCCGCCTATTATGCCTGCTGAAGAAAAAGCGGTTTCCCCCTGGGTGGAAGCATGGAGGAGCTTTAGAAAAAATAAACTGGCTTTAATCGGCACTATTATTGTCGTATTTTTCATCATTCTGGCAGTATTTGCACCTCTTATTGCTCCGCAAGGGATTAATGAACAAATGCTGTCCAAAAGACTTCAGGCTCCATCTAGCGAGCATTGGTTTGGAACAGATGACTTCGGGCGGGATATCTTTTCGAGGGTTGTATATGGGGCAAGGATTTCTTTATGGGTAGGCTTTCTGGCCGTAATCGGATCTATTGTAGTTGGATGCCTTTTAGGTGTAGTAGCAGGATATTACGGCAAATGGGTTGATACCATTATTTCCCGTGTATTTGATATCATGCTTGCTTTCCCAAGCATATTGCTGGCCATTGCAATTGTGGCCGTGCTTGGACCATCTTTGAGAAATGCCTTAATTGCCATTGCGGTTATCAATATTCCGAATTTTGGCAGATTAATCCGTTCAAGGGTGCTGAGTGTTAAACAGGAGGAATATATTATGGCTGCAAAAGCAATTGGGATGAGCAACAGCCGAATCCTCTTCAGACATGTGCTGCCAAATAGTATGGCGCCTATCATTGTGCAGGGAACACTTGCGATTGCAACAGCCATTATCGAATGTGCTGCCCTTGGATTTCTTGGCCTCGGTGCAGAGGCGCCAAATCCTGAATGGGGAAAAATGCTTTCTGATGCGAAGGCATTTTTAATCCAGGCGCCGTGGACTATGATCTTCCCCGGGCTTGCAATCATGCTAACAGTTTTGGGATTTAATTTAATGGGTGATGGACTAAGGGACGCACTTGATCCGCGAATGAAGAATTAACAAAAAAAGCAGCTGACATCAGCTGCTTTTTCCTATGAGTGGATATAGCACATACAAGTTTACTCAGCATCCGGTATGGAAACCTCATTTTCCTCTTTATGATATGCCTGAAAACTAGAAATAAGTTTATCCAAGTGCTCTACATGTTCATCGTAATCAACAATAGCTGATACCACCTGCATAATATGCGGAAGAATGGATTCTTCATCGTGTTCATGTTCTTTTTGCTGAGCCAGAAAAAGGTTCACCAGTTCCTTTCTGCTCATGCTGAAGTCGCCTTCCTCAAATACTACATTCGGACGAACTTTCCCAATAAATTTAAGCATGATGTGTTCATGATAATGGATGAGAATATCAAGCTTCTGCTGCACAGCATACTGGAATTCTTCAGGCATTTGCTGCAAATCATTTTCAAAGCGATGAAGCTTTTTTAATGTCTCCAGTGAGCGTTTAACTGTGGAAATCATTTGCCGATATATAACGAGTTTCCTGGATTTAACCAGGTCATTTCGCTTAAAATAATTTCTTTCCTCTTTATACATAAAGTAAAGCTGTTCAAGCTTAACATTACTATCTTTCATTTTATCAATATCGTTTTTCAGCAGTCTGTGTTCAGAAGCATGGCGTATGGTAAGCCGGATCCATTTAGTAATTTCCTCTGTGTTATTGGATATTTTAAAATAAAGCTTGTTTTCGTATTTAGGAGGCAAAAATACAAGATTAACGATAAAAGCTGACAATACCCCTAGCATAACGGTTGAGAATCGAATAAGTGCAAATTGCAGAAAGGTATCGCCTGGTGTCTCCATAATGACAATCAGGGTTACAAGTGAGAGGCCAATTGTGTTTTCTATTTTAAGCTTAAGATTAATCGTGATAACAATAATTGCGGCAAGGCCAATGATAAAAACATGATTGCCGAATAAAAGTACAAAAATCACGGCAATTAATGCGCCGATTGCGTTCCCCTGAATCTGTTCCACAATAGATAGATAAGATCTGTAAATGGTCGGCTGAACGGCAAAAATAGCGGCAATTCCTGCAAAGATAGGAGCAGGAAGCTGAAAAAGTTCTGATAATAATAGAGCTAAAATGATTGCGATTCCCGTCTTAAGTATGCGGGCGCCAAGTTTCATACAATGTATGTCCTTTCTTTCATAAAAATAGGATTCATTTAAAAGCGATAACCGTAAAAGCAGTAATTATACATACTTTAAACGATTTTGCTCATTGTTAAACAATATTGTACTATACAGGGATATGGAAAGAAGTTCAAGGGGCATTTTTATGAAATTATGATTAAAAGTAAGAAAAAAGTTACGGGTGCCTAAATGAAGACAAAAAGCCCCATCCGCAGAAACGGGTGGGGCTTGATTGTGCAGATAATCACTCTGTAGAAACAGACGGGTCTGCTTGCTCTTTGACAGGGATGACTTGAACAAAGTGGTCTTCCGGATAATCAAGAAGGGAAGCAAGCTGGGAAGCTTCTTCTGTCTGTCCCTGATCATTCAGAAGGGCAATGTATTGGCCAAGCATTTCTTTTACATCTTCCTTTCCTTTATCGGAAAGAGTTGTAACGGAGACTTTAGCTCCCTTGGCAATTCTGCGCTGGATAGCTTCTTTTGTTAAGCCCATTTCCGGCTGGTGTCTTAAGTAAACAACCCCGCCTGTCATTCCTGCGCAGATCCATGGACCGGCATCTCCTAGAACTAATCCACGACCATTCGTCATATACTCAAAGGCAAAACCTTTAATGTTGGCATTGGAACCGATGTTGCCGTATTCTTTTTCAGGCAGCGGCTTTTGCAGCTGGCCGCCGATAATCATATCAGCTCCGGATAATCTGATTCCGGCACGGGCGTCAGCATTTCCTTGAGCTATAAGCAAGCCTTCCTGTGCTCCATACCCAAAGCCTTTACCGACCGAGCCATTGTAAAACTTGCCATTCTTGCCTTTGGCTTTAAAGATTTTAATTTGTCCCCCAAACGAAGTTTTTCCGATGCCATCCTGAGCACCTCCGGCAACTTCAATGTTGATGCCGAAGCTGTTGTAAGCTCCAAGACCATTACCCGGGATGGAACCGCCTTTGTATTTCAAATCAACTTGCGGAAGACTTTTGTAAGAACCGTCGAGTCTGTTTCTTACACGGTGGCAGGAAACCCGGCTTCCCAATACGCGCTGCTCGGAAGTGACGCTTTGGAATTCACGTGACTGATCCAGTTCTTCTACACTTGCATCGAGATACTCTGCTCCAACAGCTACCTGCAACTGGGCTTCCTGCAGGGCTTCAGGTGCTTCCTGAGCAGAGAATTGGCCGATTTCAAGTGTTTTCAGCAGGTGAGTCAGGTCAAGCTGGTCCTGCCCCTTAATCTGCACAAGCAGATCGGAACGTCCTACAGCATCCTGCAGATTTTTTATGCCGATAGAAGCAGACAATGCTTTCAGTTCTTCTCCAAAAGCAGTAAACAGGTTCATAATGCCTTTGACAGCAAGATCGAATTGTCGTGGAACAAATCGTCTTAAACCATGTTCCTTCGCCTGTGCCTCTGAATCTATTTGAGTTGCAATCCCAACATGGCACGTATCAAGATGGCAGCCGCGGCATGTCGTACACCCGATGGCAAGCATGGAAAGTGTACCGAATCCTACACGGTTAGCACCAAGCAGCATAACTTTTAATACGTCCGCAGCACTCTTGATGCCGCCATCAGCCCAAAGTTCCACATTATCGCGGATCCCTGCTTCGAGAAGAGCGTTGTGAGCTGCCTTTACACCAATTTCAACTGGAAGGCCAACATGCTGCAGGGCGTGAATTCTCGCTGCCCCAGTACCACCGTCAAAGCCGCTCAGTGTGATAATGTCAGCACCGGCTTTTGCAATCCCAACTGCAATGGTACCGATATTTGGTACAACCGGCACCTTAACAGCAACCTTTGCTTTGTCATTGGCTGTCTTAAGCTCGTGGATCATCTGTGCCAAATCTTCAATCGAGTAGATATCATGGTTGTTGGAAGGTGAAATCAAATCTGATCCGATTGTAGCATTACGCGCCTCTGCAATTTTTGCCGTTACCTTGGATCCAGGAAGGTGACCGCCTTCACCAGGCTTTGCACCCTGCCCAATTTTGATTTCCAGCAGGTTGGATGAATTCAAGAGCTCGGCATTAACACCAAAGCGTCCTGATGCTACCTGCTGTCCGCGGGTTCTCGGATACTTTCCAAGCATATCCTTGATTTCTCCGCCTTCTCCATTCAAGCTGACCATGTTCAGTCTGTCAGCGCCTTCTGCATACGCTCTAAAGGCCGTTTCATTCTGAGAACCAAAGGACATGGAGGAGATGATAAATGGCAGATCATGCTCGCCCACATGCAAGCTGATATCTTCCGGCTTTAGATGAGAAGCCGTTTCCTTAAATCCGGTTAAATGACGGATTGTTGTTGGATTTTGGTCTTCCTGTTCTGTGATTTTTTCTTTATATGCATTGTAGTCACCAGTTGAGGCAACTTCGCCGATTGCTTTCCAGATACGCGGGAAAAGGCTGAACGTTTTTCCGATCCGCTCCTTTTCATTCTGGTAATCTTCCGCTCTTGTAAAAGCGTCTTCCTTTAAAGTGCTAAAGCTAAATGATAGCTCTTTAGATCCGAAGAAATTTACGATATTCAGATATTCTGCTAATTCTTCATGAAGACCGATAGCAGAGAATAAACGTCCATAGCCTCTTAATTCATGAATGCCGATTGTTGAAATAACTTTTTCAAGACCTTTGGTCAATGCTGAGTATAAATTCTTCAGCGGTGTATCAGATTCGCCAAGAACCGTCATGAACATATAGTAAGGGCTTATAATATCAGCGCCTAAACCAAATGCGGTAATGATGTCATGAAGCGATCTGATTGAAGCTGACCGGAGCAGCAGGGAACATTCACGTCGCAATGCCTCTTTGACAAGAGCCTGATCAATCGCAGAGACGGCCAGGTGCGGATCAATCCAGTAAGAGTCCTCCTGATGAGCATTGGCATCATCCAGTACAAGCAGGGTTTTGCCATTTTTAACCGTCTCAACCGCTTCTGCTGCTAAACGGTCTAAAGCTTCTTTAACGGTTTCATCTTTCGTAAATGTGGAAGATAAATAAGATATCAGCTTTTTTTCCTGATAATAGCCGGTTACCTGGTCATAGCTCGGCTGATTGAGTTCAGCGGAACATTCAAAGCCTGCTTTGCCTTCTATTAAAATAGGAGTCTGCAATTCAATTACGGCCCCTTGCTCCTGTTTTTCAAATAATGAAGGACGCTGGCCGATAATCGTACGGGTTGAGAAATGCTCAGTTTCCCGGTCACGGTCAATTGCAGGGTTTGTAACGACAGCAACACTTTCCTTAATAAAATCTGCGATGTTTTTCCGCTGAGGATTCAGTGCTGCTAATGGTGAATCGTGTCCTAGAGAACGGATTGGCTCTGCGCCTTTTTCTGCCATTTGCTCAACAAGCTGGACATGGTCTCTCTCCCAGCCGAATGCTTTATACTGCCCGTTATGAATCTTATCAGGGTAATTTACAGTAATGGTTTTTTCTAATTTTGGAGACTGCAGGCGAACCCTGAAATTTTCAGCGTTCACTCTTAGTGAAAATCGGTTAAAAACTTCAGCCTGATATTGGCTGTGCTCGTAAACAGCCAGCGTATCACCGTCCCATTTCAGTCCCACTTTTTCACCTGGTGACAACGGCTTGGGCTCATTAACATATTCGGAAGACGGGATGATTCCTGGTTCTGATGAGAACATGTAGGAGCTTTCAGTTTCCAGCATCCACAGCGGGCGAAGGCCCAATGCATCGACACTGAACACTGCCTCATCGGCAAATCTGGAAATAATTCCTGCAGGTCCCTGGGCAAAATGTCCCCATGCTTCCCGGATATAGGCGTACATATCCTGAAGATGCTCAGGGTATGACTTGATTTCATTCACGATTGGAGGGAACATGACATCCATTGCTTCAAAAAGAGTATAGCCGTCACGGCAAATAAACGTTTCAAGCGTTCTGCTCAGATCCTGTGAGTCACTGCCGTCTTTAACCAGTGGAACGCCGACCATTTTGGCTTCATCCCTAAGCTTGGCAATGGTGTTGATTTCCCCGTTGTGTCCCAACACGCTAAAAGGCTGTACACGGAAAAAGCTTGATAATGTGTTAGTTGAATAGCGATTATGCCCAAGCGTCATGGTTGAAGCAACAAGGGGGCTTGCCAGGTCGTGATAATATTTCGGAAGAATATCTCCGGCTCCCATAACTTTGTACACAGCATGATGCTGGCTAAGTGAGGCAACATGGACATGTTCGTCTTCTTCGAAACTAACTATTAATTCAAACAGTTTTTTGGAGAGTTCTGCACCATTCGATTCTGCTAAACAGGCAAACTGCCAGAATACTGGATTTTCCTGTATGGCAATCGGTCCCAAAGCTGAAGATTCGGTTACTTCGTCAGATGCATAAATAACCGTCAGATTAGCGTCAGCGAGTTTTTGCAGCAAGATCGTTTTCAGTAATTCAGTATCCTGCTTCCTGGACATAAATACATGTCCAACCACAAATCCTTCTTTTTCTGCTGCTTTAGAGTCAGCTCCTGCGGCCTTTAACTTTTCTTTCCACAGCTCTCTAGGGATATCAATATGGATCCCTACCCCGTCGCCTTCTCCATTAATAAAACCGGCACGGTGATTCATCGTAACGAGTGCATTGATGCAGCTGAAAATATTTTCGCGGGTTGGCACTTTCTTTTTCTCCATGGCAGAAACGATACCGCACGCATCATGCTCCTGGCGGTGAAACTCTTTAAAAAGTGAAGGACTCCATTGCTGTAATGTCATAAAATTCGGCTGAAAATAAGGCTGTGCCTTAAAGCCGTTCACCTCCTGAAAAATAGTAATCTATAAGTTTTTTTGTTTACGGGTTTTAAATGAGGGTATTGCAAAGTTATCTTTGGTTTGAAAGGTAAATGCATGGAGCATTTATTAAATGAATAGTTGGATAATTCGGGATATGCTTCAGGACATAATGGTTCTTTATGCCAGCGTAATCCGCTCTTACACAAAAGATTTCTCCCATCATATCATATGAATTTTCAGAAATCAATTATTTATACAAAAAGTTGGATATGGTTTAGGGGCAGGAAAAGGGTTTTGTATAATTAAACCCCAGTATTGTAAACGTTTTCATTACTGGGAATAAAGAAAACGGAAGCATTTTTGCTCCCGTCGGTGTATAAAATAATGAATATTTATTCGTCTTTTAATTGCTGAAATGCGTTTTGCACCGCATGAATGGTGGCTTGAATATCATCCTCTGTATGCGCGATTGTCATAAACCAGGCTTCATATTTTGAAGGAGCCAGGTTAATTCCCTGATTGAGCATCAGCTTGAAGAACTTTGCAAACATTTCTCCATCTGTATTTTCCGCCTGCTCATAATTCACTACTTTTTCTTCCGTAAAGTAGATGGTCAGGGCACCTTTTAATCGATTAATAGTAATTGGGATATTATGTTCTTCAGCTGCCTCACTAATCCCTTTTTCAAGCATTTCTCCCAGTCTGTCCAGATATTCATAGACTCCAGGCTGTTTTAAAACCTCGAGACAGGCAATTCCTGAAAGAATCGACGCCGGATTTCCAGCCATTGTACCAGCTTGGTAAGCTGGACCTAAAGGAGCTACTGTTTCCATGATTTCTTTCTTTCCACCATAAGCACCGATTGGGAGGCCTCCTCCGATGATTTTCCCCATGGCTGTCAAGTCCGGTTTTACACCAAGCAGGTCCTGAGCACCGCCATACATAAAACGGAAAGCTGTGATGACTTCATCATAAATGACAAGCGCGCCGGCTTCATGTGTTAATTCGTTAACCTGCTCCAGGAACCCCGGTTTTGGTTCAACAATTCCGAAGTTGCCGACAATCGGCTCCACCAGTACAGCAGCGATCTGGTCGCCCCATTTTTCCAGAGCTTCCTTATATGGTTCGATTTCATTGAAAGGAACCGTGATCACTTCCTGGGCAATGCTCTTTGGAACTCCGGCAGAGTCAGGAGTTCCAAGTGTTGAAGGCCCTGAACCTGCAGCAACCAGGACAAGGTCGGAATGGCCGTGATAGCAGCCGGCAAACTTAATAATTTTGTCCCTCCCCGTATAGGCCCTTGCCACACGGATCGTTGTCATAACGGCTTCAGTACCTGAATTCACAAAACGGACTTTGTCCAAATTCGGCATTGCTTCCTTAAGCATCTCGGCGAATTTCACTTCATGCGGTGTCGGAGTTCCATATAATACTCCGCGCTCAGCAGCTGATTTAATTGCTTCTGTAATATGCGGATGGGCATGTCCCGTAATGATGGGGCCGTATGCAGCCAGGTAATCTATATATTGATTGCCGTCCACATCCCAGAAATAAGCTCCCTGTGCACGTTCCATTGCGACCGGCGAGCCGCCGCCAACTGCTTTATAGGAGCGGGAAGGACTGTTCACTCCTCCGACAATGTGTTCTAAAGCTTGTTTATGAAGCCGTTCAGAATTAGTAAATTGCATGTTATTCCTCCTGATTAAATCCATTTATTCATCCGTCATTATTTTAACATGTTTGGAAGGGACTGCGTCCAATCTGAAGGATGGCGGAGTATTCTGTATTTTAAAGTTAAGAATTGAAGCAATCTAGTTGTGAAGAATGCGCTGTTTGTCTAAACTAGTTCATTAGGGTATTAAGAGGCAGGAGGAATAATAATGACAGATGCAATAACAGTCAGGAACTTAAAAAAGGAATTTAAGGCATATTCCAGCCGCTCTGGATTAAAGGGTGCTTTTCGCGACTTGCTGACAAGGAATTATAAGATTGTTCCGGCAGTAAACAATATCAGTTTTCAAGTAAAGCAAGGCGAGATGGTCGGGTATATAGGTGAAAATGGAGCAGGGAAGTCAACCACCATTAAAATGCTGACAGGGATCCTGACCCCGACAAGCGGCGAAGTGATCGTGAATGGAATGAACCCTCATAAAGACCGTGAAAAATTCGTCAGGACGATTGGGGTTGTCTTCGGCCAGAGATCACAGCTTTGGTGGGATATTGCTGTTCAAGAATCCTTCAGGCTGCTCAAGAAGGTGTACAAAGTTACTGATGAGCAATACGACAGCCATATGTCACATGTGATCAAAACCCTGGATATTGAACCTCTGCTTGACAAGCCGGTCCGGAAGCTTTCACTCGGTCAGAGAATGAGGTGTGAACTTGCAGCGGCACTTATCCACAATCCGCCGCTCTTGTTCCTGGATGAGCCGACTATCGGGCTTGATGTGCTTGTTAAATTGAAGATCAGGGAGTTTTTAAAAGAAATCAATGATAAATACAATACAACCATTCTGCTGACTACTCATGATTTGTCTGATATAGAGGCACTGTGCGAACGTGTAGTGATGCTCGATGAGGGAAAAATCATTTATGATGGAGCTTTAAAAAGCTTGAAGGAAAAATGGGGGGAAGGGAAGGAAATAGAATTCCAGTTCCTTGAAGACGTGACCCTGAACGACTTAAACCGAATAACGGCCTCATCGGAAGTGAAATGGGAAAAAGATGAGAAAAAAGCGATCTTCACAGCCTTTGCAGAGGATAATGATGAACTGATTTCCCTGCTGATTGCCAAGGTGGTTGCGGATTTGAAAGTGAAGGACATCGATATTAAAGAAACTTCAACAGAGGAAATTATAAGAAATATTTATGACCGGGGGATTTCTTAATGAAAGAATGTACTTTTACCCGGGGGTGTTCCTGTGGATAAATATATCGAAATGATTCGGATCCGTTTTTTGATGATGCTTGCCTACAGAACCAATTATTATACAGGCATTCTGATATACAGCATTAATATTGGCGCTTACTATTTCTTATGGAGTGCCATTTATGGAGAAAAAGATGCGATTGAGGGCATGTCTGTGATCCAGATGTCGACATATGTGGCTGTAGCTTGGATGGCCAGAGCGTTTTACTTTAATAATATAGACCGGGAAATGGCTGCTGAAATTAAAGAAGGAAAAGTAGCGGTGGAGCTGATTCGCCCATATAATTATTTGGGTATGAAAACGATGCAGGGACTGGGGGAAGGAATATTCCGTCTCTTCTTTTTCTCCGTTCCGGGCATGGTTATCGTCTCGTTTATTTTTCCGCTCCAATTTTCTGCGGATTGGACGACCTGGATTTTCTTTGCAGTATCGATTGTATTAAGTTTTTTTATTAATACGCAAATTAATTTGCTGACAGGCATTACCACTTTCTTCTTATTTAATAATACAGGGCTTATCCGGGCAAAAAGAGTTGTGATTGATCTCTTTTCCGGTCTTCTAATTCCTATCAGCTTTTTTCCGTTATGGGCACAGGATGTACTGAAATATTTGCCATTTCAGGGTATCAGCTATGTGCCGAGCATGATTTTTACAAATAGTTTTTCGAATAATGAAGCCATCCAGGCGATTATTATGCAGGGGATCTGGGTTCTTATTTTGATCATACCCATTCAGGTTCTGTGGATCATAGCGAAAAAACAGCTCATTATTCAAGGAGGGTGACGCGTGTTTTATATAGCCATTTTCTTTCAATATGTTGCCCAATATATGAAAACAAGAATGCAGTACCGTGCAGATTTATTTGTAGAGATCTTTTCAGATCTTTTATTTCAGGCAGTCAATTTAATTTTTATCCTGGTCGTCTTTGGACATACTAATCTGCTTGGCGGCTGGACGAGAGATGAAATCATCTTTATTTACGGTTTTTTCCTTGTACCCTATGCGCTGTTTTCATCGTTCTTTAATATTTGGAATTTTAATGAGAGATATATAGTAAAAGGGGAACTCGACAGGATATTAACCAGGCCGATCCATAGTTTGTTTCAAATCGTATTGGAACGGATGGAGCTTGAATCCCTGTTCGGGGCGGTAACAGGCATTGCTGTTATGATCTACGCCGGAAACAACCTTGGTTTAGGATTCTCATGGACTGACCCATTCTTATTTTTCTTATTTGTGATAGGTGGAATGCTTGTGTATGGAGGCATCTTTGTACTGATTGCCTGCATCAGCTTTTGGGCAGATGCCAGAACATCCATAATGCCGATGATGTATAACATCGGTAATTATGGAAGGTATCCGGTTGATATTTACAATAGTGTCATACGCTTTGTCCTCACCTGGGTTCTTCCGTTTGCTTTTGTCGGTGTATATCCTGCTTCCTACTTCCTGGGGAAAGAAGAATGGTTTTTGTACTCCTTTTTAACACCTGTAATCGGAATCGTATTTTTCAGCATCTCGATTGTGACCTGGAATTCAGGTGTTAAACGATATCGGGGAGCGGGCAATTAGAACTGGGGATTGGAGTTTTACTTTATTGGGCGTTCCATTCTTTGTGCAGAAAGAGTTTCCGAGACAGGCTGTCATATGGGAAAGACCATGAGCGTATAAATGAATTGGAAGGCATTTCGAAACGAGGTGCACTATGGCATTTTATTTATCGCTGATTTTAATCGTGCTGTGCATGATCATGAGTCTGCAGACTCTCTTTTCATCCGCCAAGATTAAGGGAAGATGGGTGTCTGTGGATAATTTCCTTTACCTCATAAGTTTATATGCAACGATTCTGATTGGGTTTGGGCTGATATATATATGGCTTGATTTACATGGGCTGGTGGTTTTGATGGACGGCACTGAATATATGGAAACCGGTTTCCTCGAGAGGCTGGAGAAGGGTTTTTATTTTAGTGCTGTTACTCTTTTTTCTGTTGGGTATGGAGATGTCAGTCCTGTTGGAATAGGCAGGCTTATTGCCGTACTGGAAGCGTTAATCGGATATGTCATCCCGGCCGCATTCGTAGCCAGGGTAGTATTTGATGCAGGTGACCGTGCTTTATGATGATATCAGTTGTTTTTGACAAAAAAGTTGGATAGGCTTAGAGTAAGAAACCTATTCAACAGGAGGAATTAAAATGGCAATTGAAATCGGTAAACCGGCTCCAGATTTTGAGCTTGAGGCAAGCAATGGTGAAAGAGTGAAATTATCAGATTACAGCGGAAAAAATGTTGTTCTGTATTTTTACCCGAAAGACATGACACCTGGCTGCACGACTCAGGCGTGTGATTTCAGGGACCGGCATCAGCATTTTGCAGATGTGAATGCAGTCATTTTAGGAGTAAGCCCTGATCCGCTCAGCCGGCATGAGAAATTCATTGAAAAGCACGGACTGCCTTTCCTGCTGCTTGCAGATGAAGACCATCATGCGGCAGAGACATACGGTGTGTGGAAATTGAAAAAGAACTTCGGGAAAGAATATATGGGAATTGAGCGCTCAACCTTTATTATTGACCAGGAAGGCAGGCTCGTGAAAGAATGGCGCAAGGTAAAGGTCAAGGATCATGTCGAGGAGGCGCTGGAGTATATTAAGGGAAATTTGATCCAGTCTTAAATAGGTTGCCTATTTTTACAGGAATAAGGCTTTTGTCCATTCCGAAGAACAAGTTTTGCATATCATTTTATTAGGGCATACCTCCTCAGATACTTTTTCGAAACGAACCTGAACAGGTTCGTTTTTTTTATATTTTTATCATCCGGCGATGGGTGGTATGATGAACAAAACTGTGTTGGAGTGGAGTCTATGAAAATTGTGTCATCCATTTTTCCTACCGAAGAGCTGTCCCAGGACATAATTCAGAATTTCCCTGAGGGAGATTTCCTATTTTTTGATGGAATAGAAGCTGCGGGGGAATCCTTTTATCATGCTGAAGTATTTATTACATATGGAGAAGATCTGACAGAAGAATATATTAATAAAGCAACAAAACTAAGGTGGATCATGGTGATGTCAGCGGGAATTGATGAAATGCCTTTGAAAGCCTGCAAAGAGAAAGGCATCTTAATTACTAACGCAAGAGGAATCCATAAAATCCCAATGGCTGAATTTGCGCTAGGAACTATGTTAGGGCATGTTAAACAAAGAGCAATGTTAGCTGAAAATGAAAAGGCAGAAGTTTGGAATCGTAATCTGCCAATGGAAGAGCTCCATGGAAAAACCTTGTTAATTATCGGTGTTGGGGCAATAGGGGGAGAGATCGCAAGACTCGCCAAATGCTTTGGAATGAAAGTGGCTGGAGTGAATAGGAGCGGACGGGAAAATATGTGGATAGATCGTATTTTTCCACTCAGCAGGCTCACAGGGATCCTTCCAGAGGCTGACTTTATCATTTCTGTCCTTCCCAGCACGCCTGAAACTAAATATCTGTTAAAGGATAAGCATTTCGCCGCTATGAAGAATTCTGCTGTGTTTATGAATATAGGAAGAGGGGATCTTGTCGAGGAAAAGGTGCTTCTGTCAGCGCTTGAAAAACACCAGATTTCACATGCGTATCTGGATGTTTTTGAAAAAGAGCCTCTGCCTGTTGGACATCCTTTCTGGGGGATGGAGAATGTAACGGTCACACCTCACCTGTCAAGCCGGACAAAAAACTATTTACTGAGATCTTTTGAAATTTTTAAGCATAACCTTCATACATATATAAAAAATAACAAAGATTATATGAATGTGGTCGATGTTGAAAGAGGGTATTAAGATGAAAATTTATACCAAAACAAGTTAGATGGACGATAAAGGACAGAATATCCCCTTCATGGAAACACAAATGATAAGTGGGAAGCAGATCCTACTGTGCTTAATAACTTTATTTTGCTCGGCGATCATCCTTCAGGAGCGGCATTTCATGTAGCGAGAACCGTTGTGAGAAGAGCGGAACGATGTGCGGTGTCACTCGGTGAAGAAGTAAATCCTCTCGTGTTAACCTATCTGAATCGGCTGTCTGGTCTGCTGTTCGTTGCTGCACGATTTGTGAATCACCATTTGGGCACTGGAGAGCAGCCGCTTCATGATGAAAAGAGCTGATTCCCTCTATTAAGGTGTTTGTAATATTGACAAATGTGGTAAAAAATTAGTACACTATTTATAAAGATTATAAAGTAAGAATATTTGTTGGAAAAGAGGTGCATGGCGGTGGCGCATATGGAATTAAAAGAGGCGCTGGATACTTTAAAGGACACTGGAGTACGTATCACTCCGCAGCGTCATGCGATACTTGAATATTTAATAAGCTCCATGTCACACCCGACTGCTGACGATATATACAAAGCATTAGAGGGGAAATTCCCAAATATGAGTGTGGCAACAGTTTACAATAATTTACGAGTATTCCGTGAGGTTGGCCTGGTAAAGGAACTGACATATGGTGATGCATCTAGCCGATTCGATTTTGTTACCACTCATCATTATCATGTCATTTGTGAAAGCTGCGGAAAGATTGTAGACTTCCATTATCCTGGCCTGGATGAAGTAGAGCACCTTGCTTCGCATGTTACAGGTTTTAAAATCAGCCATCATAGAATGGAGATTTACGGAACGTGTCCAGATTGTGCAAGTAAAGAAGCTCACTAATAAAATTTTAAAGCTGCCGGCGCTGTGCTGTCAGCTTTTTATTTTTAACCCAATAAAAAAACCGGCTTTAAAGTAGACTGCACCCCTTATAGTAGATGTTGAAAAACCCACAGTTGGGCAACATTGACTTAAGGGGTGATTTTTATGGCCAAAAAAGGGCAAAGGTTACAAAGTTATTCTTTGGAGATTAAAGCGGAAGC
>NZ_JAMBOJ010000061.1 GCF_023715565.1 Cytobacillus firmus
AGGAAATTCACTGCCAAAAAATAAGAATTTAAAGAATTAATACCCTGAAATAAGAGAAAGGTGAATTTGAGCGCACTCAAATTCACCTTTCTTACTATCTGAAGCTAGTTTTGTCCCAGCCCCTTTCTTTGTTATAGATTCTGGCTCTTTTTAAACAAAATCACTTTATAGTTTAAGTTCAACATTACTCCCTTAATGTGCAGGTTTATTTTAATTTCTCTGTATCTTCGCAAAGTATAGCTCGGCTTTGGGCTATATCAATAATGGCCCCAAAAGTGCTTATCTTACAACAATGTAATGTTTATGTAATCCAAATCGATAGGAAGAATACCCGCTATTTTTTACAATGAAATCATCAAGTAGTTAAAAGAAAGGAGAGGACAGTATTGAAAAAGCTATTCGAACTCCTGTTTGCGATTGTTGTAGTTCTTGTAGATGGAAAGCGGGCGGCCGCTGAATTAAATGATCAAATCTGCTAAGGTTCTTTATTGTTGGATGCGCTCCATCCACAAAAAATAGATAAAGGGGAAGATTATTAATGAAAAGTTTTGTTGGGGTTTTATTTGCAATCGTTATTTTGATTGCTGGATTGTTTATTATTGTTCCAAAGGAAGACATGGATCATTTTAACCCATTAATAGCTAAAGACGAAGTGTATGTACAGATTAATGAGGAAGCTGTTCCAAAGGGCAGCCGATATGAGTATACACTGATCGGATATAACGAAGAAGGCGAAGAAAAGGAAATTACGTTTGGCTCCGGGAAAGTATTAAGGGAAAATGCCTTTTTAAAAGTAGAAGTGAAAGGTTCCTTCGTAGATGAGTGGGAAGAGGTGCAAGCGGGGGAACTGCCAGCGAAAGCAGCGGCAAAACTTAAGTAGGAATTATGACAAGCGGGCGCATTCATAAAAAGGAATGCGTCTTTTATTGCAAAGGCTGTTTTGATAAAGTTTGTTGCTTTTTCAAAGCTGTTTTAATTTGCTGAGTTGATTGGAACAAAAATCAACGGGCGGACTTCATAAACAAAAACAAGATTTCTTTTTAAAAGAACCATTATAAAAGGCTATAGCGAAAAGCCATAGCCATTATTGGACATTATTTTTTATTTTTATCCGCATATACAGCCATAGCGTCACACATGAATTGTGCTAAGCCTTCACCAAATTTGTCAATATTCTTCGTGAAGCGCTCGTCATCAACATACATTTGACCCAATCCTTTAAAAGCATCAAGTGAGTAGTTCCCAAACTTGCTTATGAAGTGGTACCATTCATTTATTCCTTCTTGAGCTTCTTTGCAATCTGGTGATAGATGGCGAATGGCGGCAAGGCTGCGATAAATGCCGTTGAACTTTTCCTGATCGGAAGCCGTCATGTTTTTCGCTTTTTCATTTGCTTCATCGACTGCCTTGTCACCCCATCTTTCTCTTGCTTCTTGTTCATATGGGTTATGGCTAAAGTCAAAGCCCTCGAATTTTTCCTGTTTAGACATTTGTATTTCTCCTTTCGAATGCTGTATTGTTTTTTCAATAGTCCCGATCATCTTTTCGAGCCGTCTCTTTTTCTCGAGAAGCATCTTATGCTGCATGATTAGCGCTTCCTCCCGGTCAAATGATGGACTATCAATGATTTCCTTGATTTTTTTCAAAGGAAAGCCGAGCTCTTTAAAGAATAAGATTTGCTGGAGGGTCTCGAGATTCTCGTCAGAATATACCCGATAACCGGCCTCAGTGGTTTCATCTGGAGTTAATAACCCAATTTCATCATAATGATGCAGTGTGCGCACACTAATTCCCACTAATTCAGCTACTTCCTTTACTTTCATCGTGTTTCGCTCCCTTCACTAGTTACTATAAAGTATCCCGTAACGTGAGAGTCAATATGATTTTTTAAAAATTTTATAGGCAGTTACATGTTGTCTGAGTAAATTCAATGGGTTGAAAAGGTGGGGGGGACGTTTATAGCAAGGGGATCTCTTGATTCTGTTGCAAGCAAAAAGACCTCTTTTTCGAGAGGTCTATGTTTTATACTTCAATAACCCGGGAATTCACCGGAAACCAATAGATATAAGTTTTTGCCGAAAAATAAGAACCTCAATATGAGTTAGGATTCAGAAAGCTTCTTTCGGTCAATGGGCTGAGGCGGCTGCTCCATCCAGCCTCGTTCAATCAAAAGTTTCAGTCCTTCTTCACCGTACTTTAAAACTTCAGTAGTAATTAAGGAATAATGGAGGGCTACATCCTTCCGCATGGTGACAGATAAGGCATCCGCAAGTGCTGACACAGCAATTTGGTTAGCAGTAGCTATTATAAAAAGCACTAACCTGTCAGAAAACGGAGAAACTGTTGAATTCGTTACTTCCACAGGCAATGGGAAGCCAGTATAATGATTACTTTCTTTCAATAATTTTTCAAACGAATCCACTTGCTTTTCAGCCAGTTTTTTTCCTTTTAATAAATAGTTCTTTATTTCCTTATCTTTGGTTACCTGTAGTAATCCCATTAATAGGATTAACCCAATAGCATTTCTTTCAATTTCAACAAAAAGCTCGGATATTTCAATCGAATTTAGAGGTCTTTTTTCACCAAACCAGGTAGATAGTATTGATGGCCGTTCCTGAATGTATTGAACATTCTCCGGATATTCCATGCTTGGAGCCCGATCGAGTATACCTTTTGAGAGCATAATGCCTAATGCTTTCTGGTGTATTTCTGTCTCACGGTACAAGCACTCTTTGAAAAATTTATATAAATCTAATCGCGCAACTCTTTGTAAAACATTTGCATAACTAGGGATAATAACCTGCCCTCCGCGATAAAGGAAGCTTAATGCGAAAAATTCTGTATATAAAGGAGGGGCTGATAAATCAATATCTTTATCTGAAAACCCATCTGGTATGGGGAACCCTTCTTCTTTGAATATGTATTCTATTTTTTCAATAATCGATTCAACTAAAGCCAAGACCTCTTCAATGATTGACTTAATTTTCTTATCTTGAAGATGCTGCTGAAAATGTTTGTAAAAACATCTTACTGCAGTGTTTGACAGGTATATTTTCCAAAGAGCTGCGATTTCAGCCGATGTTAATTTTACTTTACGTTCTTCCATATATAAACACCCTCCTAGTGAATAGTTTGTCTAAAAGGGATGATAAAAATAACACCAAACATTTATGTGTTGGAGAACATACAGGTACTGATTTTACAGCATTTTTTATTGAATTAGCTATGTTAATGAATATTGTTGATTCTCTAATCTACTAGGGTTCTCTGGGCTTTAAACTACCTTTTTTCACTTTTCAATAAATGACAATATCAAAAAAATTACATATCCAGTTGCGATGATAATTAGAAAAGAGTAATAAGGTTGAAATCAAGCTCATTAATGACTTGTTCTGCTTCTCCGTTACGATTGTGTCGTATATATTGCCAGCCTATATATTCGAGTATAAAGAATGAGAAGATTAAACCTAAAATCAATCCACCTACAATTGAAATCCAACCTTTTTTCATTGTTACATCCCTTAATTTAGGCATAAAGGAACAAACAACAAATTATTTGGGGAATTATATCGCTATTCAGGAATCTTTTCATACGCTAATTTCAAAATAATTTCCTTATGCTGAGAATATTTGGATAAAAGGTCTGCTTGTGTGAACATTTCAAAGTCCTGAAATTCAAACCCAGGAGAAACCATGCAGCCAACTAAAGAGAATGTATCTTCCTCCATAACAGACGAACCAAAGATTGAATTTTTCGGCACTAAAGCTTGAGGTACTTCTCCATTATCAAGATTTAACCCTAATTTCATTTTTTCATATTCACCATTTTCGGTGATGACATGAATGGTTAATGGACTTCCGGCGTGAAAATACCATAATTCATCCGACTTCAATCGATGAAAGTGGGACACATCATTGGAAGTTAACAAGAAATAAATGCTTGTATAAAGCTTGCGTGTTCCCGTAAAATTCACAGATAATTCCTGATCAGACGTACTTTCCTCTGATTGGAATGTTCTTTTATAAAATCCTCCTTCTGGATGAGGAGTTAATCCAAGCTTTGAAACCCAGTAATGTTCATTCTTCATTTTACATGCTCCAATCCCTAAATTCAGTTTTATTAAAAGTCATTATATTTTTTGAATTTTGCAGGCCATTTTTTCTTTTTTAAGTACTTTTCATTAAGTACTAATATTTTCCCGCTCTCAGCAAGTATGTATTTTTTATACACAGATTTATATTTTTCAAATGCCAGGTGACCTAAGAAATAAATCGGTAAGATCATGAATAGAAGGATCAGCAGGTGCAGCAGCCAATTGTAATTCTCGCCAAAGATATAAATCGTCAATACGGCATCTGCTACAATGGAAACAATAAAGGTGATAAGTATATTACATATATGAAAAGGGATCATATTATGCTTTTCCCGAAACATTTGCTCCAGTTCATTTTTGATAAAAAGAGTCGTAAATACTGATATCACAATGATAAAAAGAGAAGCAAAATATGTAAGGACAGTATTCATGATTACCGCACACGCTCCTTCAATTACACTGGAAGAAAAATCTGATGCTTTATAACCATACTATCGGTTTTTGATGGGAACCTCAATGACAGATAGGGTTTTAGATTTATTTTGTAATTGTCATAACCCCAAAATAAGGGTCACTTTTGAACTGGAAGAAGTAAAGTAAGAAAAATGAAATGCTACATGAGTAAATAGTGATGAAAAAACCAGAAAAAGTCCGGTGCACTTGGTAACAGAAGGACACATGGAGTGGGTGTAACGTTTCATGTTCATTTTGACAAATATCATTGTCCAAATTACTTATATCGTTTACAATACATTCGAGGTGATAACATGAAAACTCGGCTAAAGGAATTACGTGCAAGGGAAGGTCTTAATCAAACCGAGTTAGCGAGAAGAGCAAAAATTTCTCGGCAAACAGTAAGCTTAATTGAAAGAAACGAATATATGCCCTCCTTATTAATTGCTGTAAGAATTGCGAAAGTATTTCAGGAACCGATTGAAAATGTATTTATTTTTAGTGAGGAGGAATTGTCATGAAGAGATTAATTGTTTACATAGCGTTTTTCTTATACGTTACGTTTGAATCGATTACTAACATCCAATATCAAATGTTGGAAGCAAACCTTCTACTAATTTCTAATTTAGTTATTATTCTTTTTTTGATATTAGCTCGATCGAAGGCATTTAAAGCAGAGCGGGGTAGTTTAAAAAAGGTAGTATGGAGATAGAAGATATCCATCAAGTTAAATTAGAAAGGATCGCCTATAATGCTGCAACATATATCCAAATTGCTTTCACTCTTTCTCTTATTTCTATGTTGGTAGGATTTACCCTTTTAAGAAACACTCATCCAGTTATCGTTTTATGGAGTCTTATATTATTAGGAATTTCCTTTGTTAGTTTATTTCCAAGTGATAAGATTGTTCGCATTACAAATCCGAATTTTAAATTCCCCGACCCTCAATCCAAAAATTATGAATTGATGACGGTGAAAAATTTGTTATCCTAAAAGTTTGTACAAACTATATGGGACCGTTATTCGAGGACTGATTTTACTAGCATCTGCTTTGATGTTTTACTCTGTCTTTTCAGACGATAAAAGATAAAAAGAAAGTTTTATAAAATTACATAAAGTACCTACCGTAACTGCTGAAAATATTTTTCAACTATAGGGTGCGTTGACCCGGAAAGATTGAGGCACCTTTTTTACTTTAATCCTTTTTCAGCAAGCAGGTCAGTATAGTTCAATAAATTATGTAACTGAATAATTAGAATGATATCTTAAAATTTATTAGAGAAGAATTCTTTTTAAAATAGGGGATACAAATGAGAAATATTATTTATTTAATTTTTACTATTTCAATTTGGATATTATCAGCAACATTTGTGTACTTTTATAATAGGGGTGCAATGAATGTTAGTCCTTGGGGTATGCACAATTTTACTAATATTACGCTACAAATAGCTATTATTCTCTTGCCGATTATTGGACTTATTTTATCAATTCTTATTAGAAGAAAAATAAAGTATGTTATGATTTTAGGATGTTTCATAAACATCTACTTTCTCACAGTTCCGTTTATTCTTTTTTGGTTACATTACTTTAAGGTTATCTAATATGACATAAGCACTTGAACTAAGATGAGGATCGCAGGAGCGATCTTTCTTCTTGTTTATCAAACACGGTAGTCTAATTGAACAAGGATTCGGCAACGCTTGGATTAGTAAGAAATCTAAGTGTCGTAACTCTATCAAGAATACAAAAGAGATTCGATGAGGACAAATTGAAAAAAATTGTTTAATTAAAATAATAACAGTCACTTTCAGAGTGGTTCTGAGTGGGCTAATGCATGCAAAGTAACCAGTCTCATGAACTACACTTTTAATTCAAATAGTCGATTCTTATCCTTTAAGTTAAAGAATTGATATTAATTCTTGCTTTCCACTAGAAAAAAATGCTAGTCTGATTTCAGATAAAAAATCTAAACGTTTTCATTTAGGGGTCATGTAAAGATGGAATCAAAACCAAATATTCAGGATGTGGCGAGACTGGCAAATGTTTCAATCGCGACAGTTTCAAGGGTGATTAATAACCAGGGAGGCGTCAGAAAGCAGACGGAGGAGAAAATTCTTAACGCCATAAAGGAACTTGGATACATTCGCAATGCTGCAGCAAGAACGATGAAAAGTAGAGAAACAAAAACGATCGGTGTGATCGTGCCAGACATAAAAAATCCATTCTTTCCACTGGTGATGGCTGGGATTGAGCAGAAGGCGAGAGAGAAGGGGTATTTTACAATCTTGAGTAGCACGAATGAGTCACCGATTGTGGAAGGAAAAATTATTAAGAATTTCGTTGAGCGAGGAGTGGATGGGGTCATCATCACGACCGCCAATGAAAATGGAGAGCACTTGAATCTCCTAAAGGAGCAGAATATACCAGTGGTAGCTGTCGACAGGATTATTAAAAGCTTTGATGCTGATACAGTCCTAGTAGATAACGCCAAAGGAGCCTATCAGGCAGTCCAGCACTTGATTCTTCAAGGGCACCGTGACATCGCAATTATTTGTGGTCCGCAGAACACAACACCAGGATTTGAGCGGTTTATTGGTTACAAGAAGGCACTTGAGGACTATAATATTCCGCTAGAAGAAAGCTTAGTTGTCCAAGGGGACTTTGGAGAACAAAGTGGCTACCTCGCAACAAGGAGATTGAGAGAATTACGGACCCGTCCAACTGCTATTTTTTCGTCGAATAACTTGATGACCATTGGTTGTATGAAAGCATTGGATGACTTGAACTGGAAGCTTGGGGAAGAAGTATCTTTTGTTGGGTTTGATGATGTGGATATTGCTACTTTCTTGAATCCAAAGCTGACGGTTGTCGCAAGACCAATGAATTCAGTTGGTGAAATTGCTTTTATGTTCTTGCATGAACGGATCCAATTTAAGGCGAATCTGCCGAAAAGAGAATATTCACTTCCTCCAGAACTTATTATTAGACAGTCCTGCAGAATGTGGGAGAAATGAGATCGTCTTGATCTCAAAAATATTTTTGTAAGCGTATTCAAAAAAGTATTGCAGTATTTAGCAAAAGGTGCTAATCTAAATTCACACCAAATCTAAACGTTTACATAATTTTTATGATTAGAAATTGCATATAAACCTATTAAACACGTTTTTTTTAAGTAGTAATCTAAACGTTTACATTTTGAATATTTATAAAATTTATTTAAGAGGTGAAATGAAAATGACTAGTAATAACCTGATTCAGTTACCAGATGGCTATTTGAATCGAACTCCAATTTTTCAATTTATCCTGTTATCGATGTTATTCCCAATGTGGGCGGTAGCTGCCAGTTTAAATGACATCCTCATAACGCAATTCAAGCATGTGTTTGAGTTAAGCGATTTTGCAAGTGCTTTTGTACAGAGTGCCTTTTATGGAGGATACTTTTTGGTAGCCATACCTGCAGCCATGGTCATTAAGAAAACAAACTATAAGATTGCCATTATTGCCGGTTTGCTATTCTATATTGCAGGATGTTCTTTATTTTATCCGGCGGCAGAAATGGCCACGTATACAATGTTTCTATTTGCTCTTTTCTCAATTGCTATCGGTCTTGGGTTTCTTGAAACTGCTGCAAATACATATAGTTCCATGATTGGACCACGTAAGTATGCAACACTCCGCTTAAATATTAGTCAAACGTTTTATCCGCTCGGCTCAATTGCTGGGATTTTACTTGGGAAATACCTTGTTTTCCAAGAAGGCGCAAGCCTTGAGGCGCAGATGGCCAATATGTCACCTGAGGAAGCGCAAGCCTTTGGCTTACAAATGCTACAGCACACACTTGAACCATATAAATATCTTATTTTTGTTATTATTGCCGTTTTAGTATTATTTGCTGTTACTAAATTTCCTTCATGTAAACCGGTTCCAACAAATGGAAAATCTACTGAAAAATCGGCTGGCTTACTAGAGACCCTAAAGTATTTAGCTGGCATAAAACAATTTCGAAGCGGGATTGCTGCCCAGTTCTTATATGTAGGAATGCAGACTGCTGTATGGTCGTTTACGATTCGTCTTGCACTTGACCTTAATTCAGATATTAATGAGCGACTTGCATCGAACTTCATGGTATTTAGCTTTATTTTCTTCTTTATTGGAAAGTTTGTTGCCAACTTCTTAATTACTCGTTTTACTGCGTCAAGGGTAGTATTTATTTACTCCATTATCGGTACAGCTTTACTTGCTTATGTATCACTCGTTCCGAATATGACAGCGGTATACTGTGCAGTGGCTGTAAGTATGCTGTTTGGACCATGCTGGCCGAGTATTTATGCTGAAACACTTGGAGTTGTGAAGAACAAGAAATATACAGAGACAGCTGGGGCGATCCTGGTCATGGCTATCGTAGGTGGAGCATTCATCCCGGCAGCACAAGGATTTGTTTCCGACCTATTTAATTCCTTGCAACTTTCATTCCTCGTTCCAATGGCTTGTTTCATCTATGTTGGGTTTTACTCTTTCGGAATAATCAAGCAGAAGGCGGACGGACAAGAGGAAGAGGCAGCTTAAGGTAACAATGAAATCTTGGAGGGGAGACTGACATTCAGCTGTCCTCATATGACAACTAGGAGATGAAATATAATGACATCAGGAATCATTGAATTGAACCGTGATTATTTTACCGAAAGTAAGAAAAACATCTTTCGAAACGAATTCGTGACTGCAAGCATCTTTAAGTATCCGTCTGGCGTAGAGGCCATTGAGGTGAATAATACACGTGGAAGGATGGTTGTTCTTCCCTTTATGGGTCAGATGATTTGGGACTTAGAATTTGATGATACAGACTTAAAAATGAAAAATATGTTTTCACAGCCGAAAAAGGTGGAGAATGTCGCTGATACATATGGATGCTTTGCTTTTCACTCTGGTTTAATCCGCAATGGATGTCCAAGTCCTGAGGATGACTATGAATTACATGGTGAAATGCCTTGTGCACAATTGGATAAGGCATGGATCGAGTTAACGGAGGATGGCATTGTAATTTGTGGTGAAACAGAGTATGTAAAAGGGTTTGGCCATCATTATTTAGCAAGTCCGAAGGTGAAAATGTTCAATTATGAATCATTTATAGAAATCAACATGAAGGTGAAGAATCTTTCAGGGGCCGAAATGCCGCTTCAATACATGTGCCATACAAACTATGCCTATGTCGACAATGCCGTGATGAAACAGAACATTCCTTCTAGCGCATTCAAGCTAAGGGAAACCGTTCCAGCTCATGTGAAGCCAACGGAAAAATGGTTGGCGTATAATCAAGACCTTCTTAATGGGAAAGAAGAGGTTTCTACGTTAAACAAGCCTGAGATGTATGATCCAGAGATTGTTTTTTTCGCAGACGAGTTGAATCAGTATCAAGACGAAGCAGAATTTGATATGGTTTTACCAAGTGGAACCGTATTTTTCACGAAGTTTTCTACCGCGGAATTGAATTACGCAACACGGTGGTTGCTATACAACAACGACCAGCAGGTGGGAGCCTTTGTTTTACCCGCAACATGCAGACCAGAAGGGTTTCTTGCAGCAGAAAAAGCCGGTACATTAATACAACTAGAGGCAGGAGAAGAAAGGTCCTTTACAGTAGTAACGGGGAAAAAATAAGGAGGAAACAACATGGATATTTCAGTCATCGGATCTAATATGGTCGATCTTATTTCATATATTGATAGAATGCCGAAGGAAGGGGAAACCCTTGAGGCGCCAGATTTCGAAATAGGGTGTGGTGGAAAAGGAGCCAATCAAGCAGTTGCAGCTGCAAAAATGGGATCGAAGGTTATGATGGTCACGAAGGTGGGGGATGACCTTTTTGCTGACAACACGATTCGAAACCTTGCTAGCTATGGCATTGATACAGAGTTTACAAATAAGGTACCAGGCACATCGAGTGGAGTAGCACCGATTTTTGTCGATCCAGATTCAAAAAATCGCATCCTTGTCATTAAAGGAGCGAATCATCACCTTTTACCAGCGGATGTGGACCGAGCTGCAGAGAAGTTGAAACAATGTTCATTGATCGTTCTTCAGCTTGAGATTCCTCTTGAAACTATATATCGGGCGATTGAATTTGGAAATGAGCACGGGATTCCTGTAATTTTGAATCCAGCACCTGCTTCAAAGGATTTAGACTTCAACTATGTTTGCAAATGTGACTTTTTGGTCCCGAATGAAAGTGAATTAGAAATCTTAACAGGTATGCCTGTTGAATCGGAAGAACAAATCCAAGCTGCGGCTAGAATGTTGATTTCGAAAGGGGTAAAAGATGTCATTGTCACAATGGGCAGCAGAGGGGCTATGTGGGTTAGCAAAAACGAAGTCCATGTAGTCGCTTCACAAAAGGTGAACGCCATTGATACAACAGGTGCTGGGGATGCGTTCATCGGATGCTTTGCCCACTATTTTGTTCAGAGCGGTGATATCCTTGACGCTATCAGGAAGGCAACTTATTTTGCAGCGTTAAGTGTTACAAAGCGCGGAACTCAAGCTTCCTATCCAAGTGTGGACGAGTTAAAGGAGTTTATGAAGGAAAGAGCTTAAAAACGTTCGGAAAAGGCATTTGGGGAGACATTCCCGGATGCTTTTTTGAGTTCATTTAGATTGAACCATATTGAGGGGATGAGTTTTGGCGCTCAAGCATATTCGTTTTGCCTGAATTCGCGTGGTATAATATGGGTAAGGCTTACTTGGTGACAGGAGCAACTGGATTATTATTTTTAGCAATTTCTGTTCTTATGACAGGCTCTTTAGTTGGTCCCCACCGTGTAAGGGCTGGTTTAGAATCACCTGATTCTCCTGGCGAAACAGAGAAGCGAAAAAGAACAAGTATTGGGTCAGTTTTAATTGGATTACCAAATAATATTACTGCGTGCATTCTTTATTTCTTTCTTAACTAATAGGGTAAATCTAATTATTTTGATTGATCCAGCTGCCAGTATAGGGGGCTTCTTTTTGACTAAAGGACAGGTTAGCTACAAATAGCATAAATTCCTTTTTACTTGTTAAAATTTAAATTTGTATCTTTTGTTTTGTTATAGCTGTAATCGGAGGCCATTCGTATGATAAAAAGGTATAAAGCATATTTTGTTGTAATTTTATTAATCATTGCAGCTTTAGCTATCTTTGATAGTATAAACAGTTCAAATGTTGCAGAGGATGTCCGAAAGGAAAAGGCTAAGTTAGCTTCTAAAGTTACAAGGTTAGAAAATGAAAATGAAAATAGGTCTAATCTATTCGTTGAGGTAAAGGAGGAAAAGGAGGACTTAGCAGAAAACCTTTTTCAAATGGAGGAAGAAATTGAATCTTTAAGATCTGCCATTAAATATCAAGAATTTACTGCGGCAATAGATGCTATTAAGTCTTACAAAGCTTCACAATCATTTCAGGAAGCAACTAAATTTCTGGCCATAAAGGATGGACAGGGTTACTATACAACAGACAAAGAAGGGAAATGCCCTTGTGGTTTTGGGTTTAATGGCACAGCCTTTGAATGGATACCCAATGCTGTTCTGGATCTTAAGGAATTCAGAATTGAAAAAGATAAAGTATACCTTACCTATAATACTGTTGAAGATATCAAAAACAATTATCAATTTGTAATGACTAAAGCGATAGGAAGATATGATAGTGTGAGAAAGTGGAGAATAGAAGACATAAAACTTGTAACAAAGGAAAAATAAATAATACAAACTATATTGTGAAGAACTGTACTTAACAAACAGGGGCAAGAGTTAAAAAAAAAAAGACAGATTAGTTTAACAAAGTGATGGTATATGGTGAAATTAATATAAATATAAAGTTGGAGAGTGATACTAATGAAGGTAAGAGCCCAAGAACCGAGGAGGAAGAGACAAAAAGAGAGGGATTAGTAATCTTTAAATTGCCGTATGGTAGTTCAGGACCGTAATCGACAAGTCATTACTCAAAAATTCGATTTAGTTATTGTAAGTTTTCTTGGCATTTATTCTCAATTAGTAACAAATTAAGGGAAGACTTCTTAGAAAGGAGAGTACACATGGAAAGAATATCGATTCGAATCACGCTTATGGCTGTTATGACTGCCATATTCCTTTCCTATGTTGTATATGTTTTCACCTATTCAGGAGAGAAAAGTTTTGGACTTATGACCGCTGTTAGCATTGTGGGATTAGTCCTTTCGCTAATAGGTACATATTCTACTAAAAAATGGTTATCATTCATTTTTATTATATTGCCGATATTTATACTTTCTGTATCCTTTTTTGTCTATTCCATTCTAAATTTGGATAAATACGCTACAGCCGCATTCTACATAATTATTTTTATATATTTGGTTCGGCTTATTATGGCAGGTTGGACAAAAGAAAATCAAATAAATCAGACATAATCTATTCTTTTCCCGTACGTTCGTTTTAATAGAGGGACATTACCTTCCGAATTAAAGTCCTCGGCACTGTAATTTACAGTGCTTATTTGCTTTAAGCAGTTCTAAAAATCCTTACTGCAGTTTGCATAGAATTTTGGCAAGCTGAAATAAGCATTTGTTTAGCTCTAGCCATCGGAACCGGTAAACACACCCTATTTTTATGGGGTTTCCCCATTATCTCAATTAGTTAGTCTTAGATAATGATGTTTTACATCTTGTAGTGCAATACTTAAATCAACTGAGGCATCAATGGCAAAATATAAGGCAATAATACTTGCTAAAACAATTACAATTGCACCATCTTTAAGTATTTTTCTGTTCTTCTTATAAAGGAAGAGCGAAATTACTGCAACAACTAAAAAGTATGTTAACGATATGATTATTTTTGAAAGTATCAATTTACTATCGCATACAGCCGTCATAAAACTTAGTAATTCATCTTTATTATCGATACTTTCTTCGATAGTAGTTATATCTCCTTTGTAACCAATCTTCCAAGAGAATGTATTGTCCTCTTTGGTTACTGTGTACACATAGCCCATAGCTTTACCATCACCAATAATTCCTGAATAATCTTGTGTATCTTCTTCGCTTTGAGTACAAGCCGATAATACTAAAGTGATACAAAATAACAAAATCGGAATATATTTTTTTATAACAATCCCCTCCTCAATTAGTTTAATAAGCACTATGCACTGAATTTTGACAAGCGTAAACTATCGATTGTTTCCGTCAGTTCAAATACAAACGATGTTAAAAGAAACTCTTTTATATTTTGTTTTGTATTTTTATTACTATGGCTATCTACGAAGAAGAATCAAGTGAGGTAATTGTCGAGATATTTTGTAGCCACACCTTTAAAGCGGTCAATCCATTAAACGGACACCAACAGAGGATGTAGGTTCAACATAGCGTTTAACCCATTGAAACACTCGTTCTTTTTTCGCATAAGATAGCTTGTCGATATGCTTTAACAAGCTATTAAACGCATTGCTCACCAATACAAAATCCCGAAAGTTTGTTCTTATATAATTATAACAATACTAATCACATTATGAAAACAATGGTTAGTATGTCATCAGAAATTCTTAGGCTGACTAATAACTAATGAAGGCAAATAGTTTTGTTTCTGTATTAGATGAGTTAATTCAATTAGGAGGATGGGCATTGGGAGGAGTCTTGGTTGCATTGATTGGTGGGCATTTCGTAATTTGGCTAACTTTCTCAATGTATGTAGCTTCAACCATACTGATGCAACTAGTTGAAGACAAAACCTCAGACCAAGCTAAGGAAGAAAATCTAAAAACAATGGAAACTTTACTAGAAGGCTGGATTAACATCTGGAAAAACCCAATACTTCGAAGTATCCATATTATGATTTCTATGGAAGCACTGGCCAATGTTGTTTGGATTGCGGCCACTTTATGTATTTGTTATTGAAGTATTAAAGGTTACTGAAGTATGGTGGGGATATATAAATACAGCCTTTTTTATCGGCTTAATACTAGGCGGTTTGGTTTGTTCAAAGTTCTCACCTGTATTGGAAAAATCAATCAAAATCACTCTGCTAACCACTTCTTTCGGTGTTTCCATTGTGACATTAATATTTGGATTAAATTATATGAATTGGATATCATTAACACTAGTCTTCCTTAGTGGTTTCATCCATCAAATAAAGGGAATTACAATACACACTTATTTACAAAAAATAACTAAAACTGAAGATTTGCCAAAAATATATAGTGCTCAACATACTTTGATATCCTTGGTTTTTGCCTTTTCCACTTTAATATTTGGAGGAATTACGGAGTACGTTAGTGTTCAATTATCATTTATAATAGCTGGTTTATTATTAGTAGGTTCTGGACTTTATCTTGTAGCAGTTAGAAACAGTGGTTCACATTTGGTAATATTTTGAAAGGAGATTAATACTAAAGACTGCATCATATGTGCACCCTTTTACTGCAAAAAAATGGTTATTGATGGTACCAAAAAAACTTGTTTTGTGAAGGGCTTCACTTAAACAAACGGGAGCTTTTGTTTAATAAGAACCGGAATAATAAAAAAGCAAAACTCGCCCAGCTTTGGGGCGAGTTCTGCTTTTTTATATACCACTTGAGATGTCAAAAGCACTGTCATTTCGATGCATATTTGTTGAAAAGAACCTCAAAACGGAACTCTTTTAAAAAAAACAGTGGTCTTTTCTTCACTAGTAAATCCAGTCACCTGGTCGATTAGCTAATTCCTGAATCGCATTCATAAACATTGCTGCATGGTAACCATCGCAAACGGAATGGTGGACCTGCAGAGACAGCGGTAAAAAAATGGAATCATCTTTGTTAATAAATTTCCCTGCTGTGATAATCGGCAGAAGGTAATTACTATTATTATAGATATTTAAGTTGAACCCGGTAAATGAGGTCCAAGGTACCATCGAAATACTAAACGTGTTTTCTGGAATGGGGGTTTTCGGAAACAGTTTTCCTGTACCATTAAATTGGTCTACATCAGCAAGGTACATATCATGAAATACTTCAAAGCTATTCGCTATTGGCGTCCAAATACCAGAGAATGATTCAGATTCACGATTAAAAATCGTATAAAGGGGATCTATCTTTTCCCAATAACCTAAATCTCCATCACTATTGTAAGCCATTCTAAGTGCTGCATTTGAATTTACGACAGTCGCTGCTAAGAAAATAAATGTTGGGTAGAATTTAAATCCCTTTTGTTTTATGTGGCAGAATAAATTGCTTATATCAATTTCTGTGGTCATGCTAAAAGTTGTTTGCTGGTTCAAGAAATGATTAAATATCTCTTTTCTTTTCCAGTTGTCTAAATCAATTTTATGAAAGTTCATTATATATGCCTCCTAAACTTTTTATACTAACGTAAATTTAGGAGGCTTGATTGTCTGCTTTCTTCATTCGAATCATTCCTTTTATAGAATCTATTTGATTGTATCAAATTTGCATATAGATTTGAAATAGATAAAAATTTATAATTTTCAGAATCTAAGTGTCTTTTTTATGCGTGTTGGTTATAATATTACTTGGAGTGCTTACTTCTAATATGATAGAGGAGCTGAAAGAATGAAATTTATCCCTTATTTACAGCTGAACGGAAATGCAAAAGAAGCAATTGGATTTTACGAAAAGGTATTTGGTGCCGAGAAATTAGGAGTGATTACGTTCGGTGAAATGCCTGCTGACCCGAATTTTCCTTTACCAGAGGATGCAAAGGACCTTGTAGCACACGGTACAATAAAGGTTGGAGAATCAGCGATTATGTTTTCAGATACATTCCCAGGACAGCCAGCTCAAGAGGGAAACCTGGTGACTATTTGTATTACGTTTGATAATGCGGACAAAGCGCGACAAGTTTCTGAAGCCTTACAGGATGGCGGACAAGTTCTAATGCCGATATCAGAAACTAGTTTTAGTCCTGCTTACGGGGTCATTAAAGATAAATTCGATGTAACCTTCCAAATTTATACTGAAGGACATCACGGTTAATACATACAATAGGAGAAAACCGGCTTTGTGAAATGTCAAAGCCGTTTTTTTGGCTCGTCTATATATGAAAATATATATAAGAATAGGATAATATTGTTACTATTTGAAAGGATGTTAAGGAGCATACATAATGACAAAACTAAACGAGGTATCATTTTCAAATGAGGTTTTCGAAGCTTTTATCGATCCTTCGATTACTACTAAATTCTGGTTTACCAAAAGCAGCGGAAGATTAGAAGAGGGAAAACGGTTCCGCTGGGATTGGGAGATGTATGGAGTTTCTAAACGATTGAGATTGGATATGAATTGCTTAGTTTAGCCATTATTTTAAGATTTGCAGCAAAAGAATTTAAAGAGGCGGATAGCTGGTATGATGGATGAAAAAAAGATATCTCAATACCTAAATGACATTCAAAATCACAGTGCTGCTGAAAGTGAGCTTGATACTTTCATAGGAAAACTTAGAGAGACTCAGCTTAAATACAGGGATAACATGGAACAGCTATATAGCTGGAAAGCAGGAGAAGCAAAAGAACGGGCAAGTCAATGGTCGGCAGATTTCTTCCTGAAGCTCCCTAAAAGATCATCGTTAGGTAGACAAACGGTATAATATAATCCAGACAAAAAAGGGGTTGATTCGTTTATGCGGGCTGACATTAATTCCGGTTAGAAGTGGTAAGGGGGAATGGAGATGTTAAAGAGAATCCTGTTATTGATTATGGCAGCATTAATTTTGCAAGGGTGTAGTGATATGTCAAAGGAAGAAGAAGAAAGAATCATGGAGAAGTCCACTGAATCCGCAGTTCAGTAGTTCAACGAGAAAAAGGGGATGAATGTCGTTATAAATGAGCATGAGTTTACTACTCGCACAAATGGCACCGAAATCTTTCTCTTTGGATACGAAAAGGGAAATGAGGACAACAGGATTCATGCTATGGTCAGTTTTGAGGATGATAAGTTCGAAGTGCAATTAATAGGCTTTGACGAAGAATAATAATGTTTTCGACATCTTTAACAGCTGCCGGTTTTGATCTATGAAAGTAAGGTTGGATTAAATATATACCTGAAGCATTTTTTTCGAGATTTTTGAGCTTGAAGGAGTGGAACTATTTAGTCCTGGCAAGCCGTAAAATACTTAAATGAATAAGATTATCTCCAGCAATTCCTCTTTATTGAGGCTTAAGTGTACCCATATTAAGCGATAGTCTCTATCACATATTCCACGACAATTCTTTTGGTTAGTTGTCTGATTATTTTTACTCATGTTTTAATTTTAGTAGGGTCGTTTTTAAAAAATCAATCTTATATTATTAAAATGGCGATTCACACGGTAGTGGTATAAAATAGGAGTCTAAATTAATTGTAAGGTGTCGATCATATGGAAAGTGAAATAAACATCTTAGTTGTAGAAGATGATAATGATATCAATACATTATTATGTGACATTATACGAAATAGCGGGTATAGACCTCAGCCTGCATTCTCTGGAACCGAAGCGGTGCTGTACTTAGAAAAACGCAGCTGGGATATGGTTCTGCTGGATTTAATGCTCCCTGGAATGTCAGGAGAAGAGCTTCTTGAAAAAATAAGTGAGCAGTTACCTGTTCCGGTTATGATCATATCGGCGAAAAGTGAGCAGCAAACCAAAATAGAGGCATTGCGAACAGGAGCAGATGACTATATAACGAAACCGTTTGATATAGAAGAAGTATCGGCGAGGATTGATTCCCATCTGCGCAGATATCGGCGCATGAATCAGACATTACATATTAAAGAGCTGAACTATAAAGATATTAGAATCAATACAGAATCACAAATAGTAGTTGTCAATGAAAAAGAGATTCTTTTCACAGCACGGGAATATGCCATTTTAACGTTACTCCTGTCGTCTCCAAAGAAAGTCTTCACGAAAGCCAATTTGTTCGAGAGCGTGTGGAATGAGAAATACTATGGAGATGACAACACCATCAGCGTTCATATGAGTAATCTCAGGAGTAAACTATCGAAAGCGAATCCGCATGAAGACTATATTGAGACTGTCTGGGGAGTAGGATATAAATTAAAAACTTAAGACTTTCTTAAGACTTTTCTTAACTCTTTTTTATGATTTCCTTTCTAAACTAAAAGCATCACATAAAGGAGGGAAACGATATGGAGGAATTCGTGCTTCGAACGAATAACTTAACCAAGCAATATAAAAACCAATTTGCCCTAAATAAAGTAAATCTTACAATAAACAAAGGGTCCATTTATGGCTTTATCGGGCAAAACGGTGCAGGTAAATCAACACTAATTCGATTAGTAACAGGACTTGCTTTTCCAACAACAGGGAAGATCGAGCTGTTCGGGCAAAGTAATAAAACAGAGCTGATTGAGGCCAGAAGAAGAATTGGGACGATAATAGAGGGTCCAGCATTGTACCCGCATTTGAGTGCAGCTGATAATCTGGAAGCGCACAGACTGTTAAAGGGGATTCCTGGGAAGGAATGTATTCAAAAAACACTTGAGATTGTTGGACTCCAGGATATAGGGAAAAAGAAAGCAAAGAATTTTTCATTAGGAATGAAACAAAGGCTTGGGATCGGAATTGCTTTGTTAGGTGAACCGGAATTCCTGATTCTCGATGAACCCATTAATGGACTTGATCCAATGGGGGTTGTGGAAATAAGAGAATTATTGAAGAAGCTCAATCAGGAATATGGAATTACAATATTGATATCGAGTCATATTTTAAGTGAACTTCATTTACTCGCCACCCACTACGGAATCATTCATAAAGGGGAATTGCTGGAGCAATTAACGGCAAGCGAGCTGAATGGAAAATGTCAGCAGTATATTCACATAAAGGTGGATAATCCAGACAGAGCAGCCACTATCATGGAGACCGTTCTCGGGACCACTCATTATGAGGTTCTGCCTGATGGGACCATTAAGCTTTACAGCCACCTTGAAGCACCAAGTAAAGTTTCAAAAACACTTACAGACAATGCGTTGCTGATCGAGCAATTTATGCCGATGGGTGAGGACCTGGAAACCTATTTTACCAATCGGATCGGTGGTGTTCAGCATGGGTAAATTATTGAAATTTGAGTTGTTTAAGCTGAGGAAGGACCGGGCATTTTGGACATTGGTGTTTGGGCTTATTGCAGCTGCTGTATTTTATCCAATGCTAATCTTCTTTGATGAAGGATTTGGAACAGATCCGGTTTCGGTGAGAGATCTTTACACGACTACAGCTCTTGGCGGAAATAATTATATTGTACGATTAGTTCCTTGTATTCTCGCAGGCTTCTTTATTTCCAGCGAATATTCAATTGGTACGATGAAAAGCATGGGTGCGTCCGGGAATAGCAGGTTTCGTCTCTTTTCTGCTAAATTATTTGTCTTTTCATTAGGAGCGGCCATTATTTCACTGATATTCCCTGTTGTGATGACTGGGCTTACAGCGATTTTATCCGGATTTTATGACATGCCGGATTTAGGTTATTTTCTTCGAACATTGGGATTAACAATTCTATATGCAGCAGCATTTTCATCTTTAATGGCATTGGCTGCAAGTATATTTACGGATGCTGGAAAAACCATTGGGTTTCTAATCTTGTTTTTTATTTTGATTGACAGTATTTTATACATGCTGGGCCAGGAGTTTTCATTTTTTGAAACCATCTATAATCATTCTTCGTTTAAGCTCTATCTGGATATTTCCAAACCTGAATTTGGGTCTGGAGAACTCCTTAAGATGTTGCTGGTCCCATTGATAACCTATGTTGCTGCTGGGCTTATCGGCAGTTTTATATTTTTAAAGAAGGAAATTAAGTAAGCAGGAAAGCGGGTGGGAATCATCGTTTATTTAACAGTCTCTTTAATCGTCATTACTGTATTTGTTCTCACTCGCCTTTATTTGCTGAAAAAAGAAATAAAAAGAGCTGCAAGGCAATTGCACGAGTTAAATAAGGGTGTAACAGAGAAAAAACTCGATCTTGCTTTTTTTGACAATGATATCGAATTCCTTGTGAAAGAAATCAACCAGCAAATCGATGTAACCAAACAGGCAAATGCGGAAAAGCGCCGTAAAGAAAATGAATTGAAGCAGGCGATTGCCAATATATCACATGATATCCGTACGCCAATGACGTCTATTTTAGGCTATATTCAATTCTTGGAATCAGACGAATTATCCTCAGAGAAAAAAGCAGAGTATACTTCTGTTGTAAAAAGCGGGGCCTTACGTTTGAAGGCTTTGTTGGAAGACTTTTTCGAACTGTCCATTATAGAATCTGCTGATTATCCATTAAAGCCTGAAAAAATGATGCTGAACCAGCTGCTTTTAGAAGTGCTGGTAGGTTTTTATGAGCAATTCCATCAGCATGGTATTGAGCCTGTTCTTAAAATCCCGGAGGAAGAGATATCGATCATCGGGGATGTCTCTGCTGTAAAACGAGTAATCGAAAACTTAGTGGTCAATGCCATCAAACACTCGAAGGGGAATGTTCGCATACGTCTTAAAAGACAGCCATCAGCTGTACAGCTGATCATAAGCAACCAGGTTGAGCAGCTGAATGAACAAGATATCGATCATCTTTTTGACCGATTCTACAAAGGGGACAAAACGAGAACGGAAAAAAGCACAGGATTAGGGTTGCCGATTGCTAAAAGTTTAATGACAAAAATGCGCGGCAATCTTACTGCACATTTACTAGAGAATGAGTTGTTTATGGTATGTGAATGGAAAATACGTTAAGGATTGTAAAGAGGAGATAAGGGGATCAATGGAAAGTATAAAACATATTCAAAATAAGATAACGGCTGTCCTGCTGGCTATCTATTTATTGGTGTTAATATGGATTATTCCATTCAAAATGCAGTCTTCAATTCAGGATTTGCGTCATTTTACGGATTTTAGGGAAATCAACTTCATTCCTTTTGCTGGTTCGGCTATTGCTGATGGTCGAATAGATTTTAATGAAATCATCCTAAATGTACTTGTGTTTATACCATTTGGCATTTATATCAGCATGCTGAAGCCAAATTGGCCGTTCTTGAAAAAGATAGTGCCTGTAGCCGGTGCCAGCCTGTTATTTGAAATACTGCAATTCATTTTTGCGATAGGAGGCAGTGACATAACTGACCTACTGGGGAATTCATTAGGCGGAATCATTGGAGTAGGGGTTTATATTGTATTTCGCAGGCTATTTTGTACAAAAGCTAATAGAATCCTTAATGTTATTGCTGTTATCGGAACAATAGGCATTTTTACTTTAATGCTGTTAATGATCTTTGGTGTTATCAAGTACGGAAATTATAGCTGATAGACAACTGAACACAAATTTTCTAGATCGTCTTATTTGTGATTAGAGAGGAAAAAATCCTCTCTTTTTTATATAAAAAATCCTCCAAATTAATTGAGTTAGTCTGGAAGACGGTAGGAGAAAGGAAACTAACTCAAATGTAAGGAGGCATTAAATAAATTATGATTAAAAAGGATCTTCCGTATAAAGTGTTTTGGTCGGTGTCTGAATTGTCCCGCAGCGATCAAAAGCCCATCCCCATTAAAATAAGTCTTTTCATTTCTTTTTCCCCTTCTTTTTCCCTTTCTTTTTTACTCTTTTGGCAATCATGATGGCGATAAAAAACAAGGGGATATAAATGAATGTAAAGATAAACCCCGCTTTCCCAAAATAGTCATTAAGCTGACTGATCTGATCACGCGAATCTACAAAGTTAATCAGAATTAATAAAGCACTGGCAATAACAAACACACCGATCTTTTGCTTAATATTAAATATCCTCTTAATAAGTCTGGAACAGATCCAAATCGCTATACACACATTCGGAAGCATAATTAAGTTCCAGTTTGCAATTCCGATATATTCAAAACGCTCCACAAATGGCATTTCAACAATTTTCCACATGCTCAAGGTGGGCCAAATATGCATAGCAAGTTGCTCTTCCGAAAAATAGGCAAAGGTAATGACTGCTAATACCGTATAGATCAAGGTAGTGGTGAAAACAGCAAGGTGAGCCCATTTTTGGGATTTCTTAGGATCTTTAATAAAAGGATAAGTGAACAAAACAATCTCAAACCCAATAAAGGTAAGGGACATATTGTAGGAACTGATGAGAAGTTCCTTCACTGAAGCATCCCAAATAGGAAGGAGATTATAAAAATTTGAGAATTTTACGGCAAATCCAAAAGTAAGGAGGAGATAAGCCGGCAATACCAGGCCGAAAAAGGCAATCCCTACGACTGTTCTGAATCCGCCAAAAATAATGTAAATACAAAGTATCATAAATGCAAAAGAGTACCAGAAAGTGTTCAGATCTGGAAACATCCACACTTGAATGACTTCGATAAAGGTACGTAATATAGCTAATACATACATAAAAAAGTACCCGATGAAAATGGTACTGATGGCTTTGCCGAAGAAATTGCCTATAAGATAGGTATGGGCTGTCACAAAATCTCCATCAACCGTTTCGGCAATTTTATATATCATCCAAACTAGTACATGTATGCATCCCCCGGCAAACAAGATGGAAATCCAGGCATCATAGCCTGCACTCTTTGCGATGTCTCTTTGATAGCCAAGAACTCCAATGCCAATTTGCATGGACATAATTAAATAAAACACTAAAAATGGAGAAACTTTCAATCTGTCTGGTATTGGCTGCTCCTGAATCTGGCTCACCTCCGTTTCGTGATTGGTAACTGGCAGCGGAATAACTGGTTCACTCTGACTCGTTATTCATCGATTTGCTTTATCTCCTGTGTTTTTGTCTGGAGTGGCCTATTCCAATACTTTTGAAATGGAAGCCTCAATATCACATCATTCATAACTGCAACTCTTTGATGATAAAATCGCTTAGGTGCTGTTTCAATCATCAACAAGATGCAGACATGTTATTTCTATTAATTAGCAGTTCCCTGTCCTCGATTTTCGGAAAGTCTTCATATGAAAGGTTTCCCTTCTTTCATCCAAAAAAGTGACATCAAAGTAAGCCCAAAGAGCACTATTGTTTATGTTTCGTATTACGCTTATTGTTTCCGTTTTTGGGAAAAAATATGAATTGGTGGCGATAAAAATGGGAGGTGCAGCGTTAATGATGTTAACGATAACAGGAACCGGACGCGCACAGATGTATCCTTTATATCTGCGTTATTGTGGTTAGCGACTGCAATCCTTATTTTATAAACGAAGCAGTTGGTGGAGTGTGAATTAGATACATATTTTAGTTTCCAATTACAAACAATATAAGAAATCTAAATGGAAGCTGGACGAATATGAGAAGCAGAAGACGTGTAAATAAGTATCCATATCTTATTTTGGGAAGCATCCATTTTGTTATGCTTGTATTAACCTTGTATAAAAGCAGAAATCGCAAGAGAGACTTGGTCCTTTTCTTTAATTACGCCGGAATGGCTTATATGTTTGAATATATTGTTGTAGCCCTTTTGGATGGATATGTATACAAGCCCAAATTTATAAAACAAAGGAATTTAGATAATATTTTCGGAGCCATTTGGTCACAGTTTTTTTATGTGCCAATAACAGCCCTGTTTATTACTGTTTTCAACCTGGGATGGAAGGTGAAGATATTTTTCAGCTTGTATTTTGTTCTCATTGAAAAGCTGTTTATTTTCATGGGTGTTTACAAAAATAAGTGGTGGAGAACGAGATATACATTCTGTTTTATTTTATTATCATTTTTCTGTAACGATTTTTGGAACGAACAACTTAAGAACAAAAGACCGGTGATTGCGTTTATTTCTTTATTTAACCTTATCCAGGTAACCTGGATGAACACGGTTTATTTGTTTGCTCTACTTAGAAAGATTCGGTATGGATTCCCGGAATTTTTATCGTGGAAAGAACATTTTATCGTCGGCCCTTTCTTTGGTTTTGTACTTTCCTTATCAACTGCTTTCTGGACCAAAAAAGCAACCTTAACTTCAACCTTATTAAATTTTCTGACCATGTTGATGGTTGACTTCTTTTTAATTAGAAAGCATTTGGAAAAAATAAAAAACCCTTTAAATTTACCACTAATTTACTCAATTATTATCATGGCTTCTCATTTTTATAGGAAATTGATATATCAGAAATTATAAAACGGAAGAACTTCAACTGAATCACTATAATCCAACCTGGCGCTTTTCTTTTTGAAGGCGCCTTTTTATGTGTAATAAAAGGTATAAGCGCATGAATACAGAATATATTCACATTAGAAACAGCTTGCAGGGGGTGTTTGTTACGAATAAACGAGATGAAACACCAGAGGAAAAAAGAGAACTGCTAAAGCAAAGTGAATTAAAAACAACTTCTGCGCTAAACGATTCACTAAATAGAGGAAGTATTGGGAGTTTAACGGACTTAACTGGCGGTTTGGGGTGGAAGGGGACAGCAGTACTGATCGTTGTATTAATGGTTGGGTTTGTTTTATATAAGCTGATATTTTAAAGCCCTGCAAAAATTTTAATGTTCTAATGAAGGTATAAAAACAAAATGAGCCGAATATGTCATATGGGTGTGTGGTAAGCAGTTCCAGTGGCTTACCCATATTTTTTAGACGTTATCTATTGACTTTTAAGGATTATTCTTAACAGTGAGGAGAGGTTGTATGGAAGTTGTAACTAACATGTTTGTAGAGCAACTCGCCATGCATTGGCATGAAAATGAATGGTTTGCATCCATGGATCAGGCGTTACATGAAGTCAATGCAGCTGAGGCAGCATGGACAAGTTCGGGACAGAGCAATTCGATTTGGCAGATTGTCAACCACCTGATATTTTGGAATGAAGATGTTATCCATCGAATCAAGGGAACTGAAAATCCGCAAAAGGCAGAAGACAATGAAGTAACCTTTGGAAATCCGGGGGATCCAGAGGACGAATCTAGATGGGCCCAGACAGTGCAGCACCTTAATGAAGTCATGGGTGAATTAAAAGAGGTCATTACGGAACTTAACGATGAACAGTTAAAAGCACCGTATGCAGCCAACAGTAACTCTATTGAGCGTCTGCTCAGCAATATTATGATGCACGATACGTACCATGTCGGCCAAATTGTTCTTTTGCGAAAGCTGCAATCCTCTTGGGCTGGGGTGGATTGGTCTTAAAGCAGCACAATTCTGGTTCACCTCGCCTGGACAATGCAGCAGAATTGAAGGCAGAGAGAAGGAAATAGCCATTATATTAAAGAGAAAAATATTAACTGCTATTCTTAGCAGTTTCTTATTTGCACTGGCTTTTTCAAACATTGGCGGGTTTGAAGAAGACCGATTTGTAAATTTATTTTTAAATTTATTTTATTTAAACTTAATGCTTGCCATTACGTATGGAGTTATAGCTTCCGTCTTCAGTGACTGGCTCAGTAGAGTGATTGCTAATAAAGCTCTTGCTCGTGAGATTGCCTCCTTCATCATTCATTGCTGCTGTGGAGCTGTATTACAAGTTTTTGGACTTGGTTCTGCTGTCTTATTCTTTATCATTGATCGTTTGTTAAGCAGGATGAAGATTGGATGGCTGTCAGTGATCATAGCAATATTAATTGTAGTACTAGTATTTTTTATTATGATCTAAAAGAATAATAGGGGGCGCGATTTGGATTAAGCGCCCTGAACTGCAATTGAGTGTTTTAATTACTAGAGGGGCTGGTGCTGGCCAGAACTGGCCGTTGGATAATATATTCTTTCTGTCTATTCACTTATAAGCTACATAATAAGAATAACAGCTATAATAAAAATAATTTGAATAATCGTTCGAGGGAAAAGAGAAGTAATTGGTTTCCCTCCCATACTGCTCCCTTTTCGAGCTGCGTATATGTTGGCCGGGAACATAGCAAAAAGCAATAAAGCCAATCCTGCCGCAGCAAGGCTTGAAGTAATTGGAATCAAGAGTCCTATTGCACCGATGATTTCGAGTATTCCAGTTATGGTGACGATGAGACCTGGTTTTGGAAAAGCAGGAGGCACCATTTTGATAAGATCGGGCCGCCTTTTTCCCCAATGCGCTGATGCCGCAAATAAGAACATAAGAGCAACAGCGATTCGCAAGGAGGGTTCCCACCCATCCAAATAAGCAAAACCCAATAATCCAATCAAGCGAAAAAACAGGAATGAACCAATAAATACGATAAATGGAGCCATTGATATTCTTCCCTATTAAAAACTTTAACCTTCTTATTTAGGATTTTTTATCCTTCTCAGTTTTTCTATATCTCCATTTACGATCACATCGATATGAGCAGAAATAATCTCAATATCTAGATCCCACCATTTCAATTCCGTCAATTCAGCAATCATTTCGTCTGAAAAACGCTTCCTAATTTTCATTGCAGGATTCCCCCCAACAATTGTGTAAGGTTCCACATCTTGCGTTATAACCGATTTAGCAGCTATAATAGCACCGTTTCCAATCTTAATTCCCGGCATAATAACCGTATCCATCCCAATCCAAACATCATTCCCAATGATGGTATCCCCTTTAAATGGCAGCTGATCCAACGTCGGCGTATACTTCTCCCAGCCGTTTTTGAAAATATTAAAAGGGTAGGTTGAGAACCCATCCATTCGATGATTGGCCCCATTCATAATAAATGTAACACCGGGTGCTATCGCACAAAATTTCCCTATAATAAGCTGGTCTCCGAAAAACTCATAATGATATAACACCTGATCTTCAAAGGTTTCGCCATTTCTTGTATCGTAATAGGAGTATTCACCTGCACGAATGTTAGGCTTTGTAATCGTATTTTTAATAAATTGCACCATCTGATTTCCTTTAATCGGATATATATCGGCAGGATTTGGACCATGATGATTATTTGCCATAAAGATCTCAGTCCTTTCAATTTCAAATCTTCACTTGGCTCAGCGACTGTGAATTGCAGCTGAATTGTTCATGGCTAAATAGATCCCTCCATTTTTTGTCTTATACATTAATTTTACAACATTAAAGCAAATTCTAAAGTTTCTGAAAAAATAACAAGGAATTACAACTATCATTCTGGTAAACTTTACAAAGAAGTACAGTTATTGAACAGAGGGGTGTTCTCATTGGAAAAGATGAGACCGATAGATATTGCTAAAAAATTGAATATTAGCACCAGCTCCCTAAGAAGCTATGAAGAAAGAGGATTGGTCCCAAAACCATCACGGTCATCTGCAGGATATAGGATATATACAGAGGAGCACTTGCTTTATTTTGAATGTATTATCGCTATGTCACCAGGTTTTGGAATAAATCATACAGCAGCAGTACTAAAAACGCTCCAGCGAGAAGAATTGGATGCTGCTCTTTGGATCATCAATAGTGCGCAAAAAGCTGCTAATGAGGACAGGACACTCATTGAACGAGTGAAGGAATATCTGGAGCATCTAGATTCTGAAAAACACCTTCCAATCAAAGATGTTTCATTAAACACAAGGACACCAGCTTCAACTCTTCGGTACTGGGAAAAGGAAGGGTATATACAATCGAAGAGGGGACCTAATCATTATCGCTGTTTTAATTCGTACCAGGTTATTAAGGTTATGTTAATGAAAGTGGCCCAAAGTGCTGTATATTCAAACAGAGCCGTGCAATTAAAAGATAATATTAGGAATCTGGAGGATTACAATATTGAAGGGGCAAAGGATATTATCGAGGAGTGCAAGGTACTTTTAAATACACGCAATCAAGAACAGTTAAGTGGTTTATATCATTTTTACCGCTTATGTTCCAAGTTAAGATTGGTATAATATCTCTCCATCAATGGGTTGCCGAATGTGGCGGTTTTTTTATTGCCAAGATGGGAGGTAAAGTGTAATAAGGTAGGAAAACGGAGTATATCTAACGAATATATAAGTAAAAAATAAAGAAGGAATAGAAAATGAACTTAATGTAAACATGATACTCAGTGAATAGGAGCGCGAATAATTGACAGAACCGAAGATGAAAGAAACCGATAAAAGTGTAATTGAATTTATTGAAAGTGTGGAAAATGAGAAGAAGAAGGCAGATGCCTACCAGCTGTTAGAAATTTTTGAGGAGGTAACTGGGTACGAAGCAAAAATGTGGGGGCCAAGTATTATAGGCTTTGGCAAGTACCACTATAAGTATGCATCAGGTCGCGAAGGGGATGCTCCTTTAGCGGGTTTTTCCCCACGAAAGGCAAAAATAAGTCTTTATTTGTCCTATGAAAGTGAGGAACGAGAAAAATTATTAGAAAGCTTCGGTAAGTACACGAAGAGTAAGGCCTGTATTTATGTAAATAAATTAGCTGATATCAATACTGATGTACTTAAGGATTTAATAAAACATACAGTAGAAACATATCAGGAACTTTATCCGACCGAATGACTGCGAGGCGCTTTTTCTTAATGAGAAAGCGTTTTTTTATTTCGTGCAGTTCGACTGCATAATCATTCTTGGCTCATACATAAGCTTTTCAGAGGTGATTGATTTGATATTTCGCAACTGGCTGGGAAAAATCTTTCACAAAGATACAAGGAGCGGTAAAAGCTCGAATATAAAAGATACTAAGACACTTTTTTCAAAAGGAGACGGAGCTTATCTTTCAGGCAGAAGGGTTTTACATCAAAAAATTTTAGCCGATCTTCAAAATACGTATCAGGGCAGTGAGCTTAATCCACAGGCAATCTTTTTTGGAGGCGGCAGCGGTACAGGTAAATCTGTGCTTAGAGAAACAATCGCAAAATCAAACCCGCAACTCCTATCTCGTGTCGTGCAGGTTGATCCTGACGAGATAAAGCTATATATTCCCGAATATCAAATCTATAAAGAAAAGTATCCTCAGAAGGCAGCTCTTTTGGTTCATAAGGAGTCCTGTGATATTCGTGATGAATTGGTCAATCAGCTGATTCGGAAAAGGAGGAGTTTTATTTATGAAAGCACAATGGCGAAGCCGAAAAAATATAAAAGCCTGTTTACTAACCTGAAAAAAGCGGGATATGACATTCATTTATACATTGCAGATGCTTCTCTTTCATTAGCCAGGAAACGTGCTGGCGAGCGGGCGCGTAAGGATGGAAGAGTTGTTCCCGATAAAGTCATCGTAAATACCCATAAACTGGTTCCCAGTACGTTTTTCCAGGTTCGGGACCTCGCTGACAATTATTATATTTTTAATACTGAAAAAGGAAAGAAGCTTGTCATGTCCTGTACAGTGAAAGATTTTAAGATGCTTGAAGTGTTTCTAAAAAAGAATTAGGGTTTTATCTTTTTTCCATTAACCAAGTTTCATATTGGTCATGCCATAGAGTGTTTGTTCCATATAGTAGGCTAAAAGCCCAATAATAAGGAGATTCGCTCCTGAGCATACTGGGGTGAATGGAAGAAATCCAGGAATCTGAAAGTGAACGAATCCTGTGTAATCTGTTTGGCTGTATTTCCAAGCAAGCCACTTGAATTCTTCTCCATAGTTCTGGTTCGTGCTTCCTGTAATCTTGATCGAACAGGACGGGGATGACTTTCATGTTCGAAAGACATTGGATGGCCTGTTCACAATGGAGGGATAACTGATCTTTCTTTTTTGAAACGGTTAGCTTTTCTTCATGTTCAAAATGTCCGCCTGCCACCGGGCCATAAACAAAATCATAGCTATGAGAGTGTCCTTTGCGGCATTTAAGGACTAAGTCCTCCCAGACCGCTTTCTCCTTTTTCCATGATGGCTGATCAGGAAAGGGAAAAATCCTCCCGTTCAGGTGAGACAACATATCTAAATCAATATCCCAGCTAATAACGGCAGGTATCCTTGCTGCAGGATGATGAAGGTATTCCTTTTTCCCGATGCCGAGCTTTTTCAATAACTCCTCAGATACCTGCAGGTTCCTTGCACGGACACTTGCCCATCTGCCTGCTTGATTGAAATTGAATGTAAGATACAGCCCTTTTCCGAAATCCGTCAGAAATCTTTGTGCTTCAAGACTGACACCATACTGTTGGACGAGTGAAGCTGCAAATAAATTGGTTCCGTGGAAAACTTTGTATACTGTCACAAACGTGCCCCTCCCATAGTTAGTTCTGGACTATTTTATGAAAAGAGGGGATGGATGGTAACACGGTTAGTTGAATTTATGGCATTGGGGCGCCTTTTCTGGGTGAGACCTGGATCTCATAAGCAGAACAGCTTACGAGTGGCGGTTTTGAAAGGAGAATGCCGGAGCAGACAGCTTGGGACATAAAAGAATGGGAATTATGAGTTAGAGTCGGAACCTGCTCCTGCTTCTGACACAAACAGCTGGAAATCGGATGCTAGAGTCAGAACCTGCTCCAGCTTCTGACACAAAAGGGAGAAACCGGCGAGTGAGAGTCAGAAGCAGAGCAACCTTCTGACACAAACAGCTGGAAGTCGGAAGCTAGAGTCAGAACCTGCTCCAGCTTCTGACACAAAAGGGAGAAACCGGCGAGTAAGAGTCAGAAGCAGAGCAACCTTCTGACACAAACAGCTGGAAGTCAGAAGCTAGAGTCAGAACCTGCTCCAGCTTCTGACACAAAAGGGAGAAACCAGCGAGTAAGAGTCAGAAGCAGAGGGTCAAGCCCATATAATTGTGTAAAAAGAAAATGAGTCAAATTAATTCCTTTGGTCAACAATGTTATCAGCTACGAAAAACAAGTTGGAGGAATTAATTATGACTCAATTACAGTTTAACCTAAATC
>NZ_JAMBOJ010000062.1 GCF_023715565.1 Cytobacillus firmus
GAAATGGCCTAGAAGATGACCTCGGAGAGGTCTATCATCATCTGAAAATGCTTCAAAGCCAATAAAATTCAAAAAAGAGGTCCGGAATGAGACTATTCCGAACCCCTTTTGTCTACAAACTGAAAGCATCGCCCACAGTGGCGATGCTTTTTCCACTTACCCATTTAAAAACAGGGTAGCGGATACATATTTCTTTGTCAGTGACTTGTAGTAGGCCGATAAAACAGTGAGTGAGGCCGTTACAAGAATATTCGAGACGATGTCTTTCTGCTGAACCGTAAAATCCTGAAAGCTCTCCAATGTCTGCAAGGCTTCCTGTTTGATGCATTGCTCAATGCCATCATGCATGTTTTCGCCTAATATATTTTGGTGATGGGCTTTTTCAAAAATAGCCGCGTAGGCAGAATAAAATGGGATCGGCTCAATCAAATCGTCTGACCTGTCATCGAGATCATTAAAAAGGAGGGCCAGAATTTTCCGGATTGAATCAAAATCAAGTGTCGCTTTCAGGTCCTCCACAATAAATAGAATAGCAGCCTGGTCGACAGAATATTTCTTGCCGAGCTGCGGACTGCCAATCAGGTTCTTCACATCCCGCTTCACCCAATTCTGCACCGCAGCCGAAGATAAATGGGTGAATTCAATCTGGTTCCCCAGTGCGACAATTTCATTGATGGAAAAGCCCATTTTCTGCAAATCTGCCCGAATCAATTTTTCAAATATGGCCGGCATTTTCGTATCGAGAAAAGCTTCTGTTGAAACTCCTCTTTTTTCATGAGCGGCTGCCCATGCCTGCTGAAGGATTTGTTTGGGCGAAAGCTCCCCTTCTCCCTTCAGCGACAGCAGGAAATCAGCCATGCTTTTCCTTGATAGGTGGAATAATTCCAAGGTAATCAGCCCCTGCGTTCTCTATTCAATGCTTTCATCCTAATCGTTTCCATGGTGACAGTCAATGTCAACTTCCTCGTAGCCTAGTTATGACTTGCGATTTTTATAGAAAAATTATATTATATAGTCAGATGACAAGTTCATATGAACTCAAAATAGATAAAAAGGGTGAGGAAATGGGTAAACGTATTTTTTACTTTTTATTGACGAACGTGCTTGTTCTTTTGACAATCAGCATTATTTTCTCGCTGATTGGCGGAGGTAATTACATTAATGCCCAAGGCGGCATTGATTTCGGCGCATTGCTTGTATTCAGCGCAGTCATTGGCTTCTCCGGCTCCTTCATTTCTTTGTGGATGTCCCGCTGGATGGCCAAGAAAATGATGAATGTTCAGGTGCTGGACCCGAACGGTGCTCTTTCAGGAGCTGAGCGGGACATCGTGGAGAAAGTTCACCGCCTTTCAAGAGCGGCAGGCTTAACACATATGCCTGAAGTCGGAATTTATCACTCTCCTGAAGTGAATGCTTTTGCGACAGGTCCTTCGAAAAAACGCTCGCTTGTGGCAGTTTCAACTGGATTGCTGCAGGAAATGGACGACGATGCCATTGAAGGAGTTATCGCCCATGAGGTGGCACACATTGCGAACGGGGATATGGTCACCATGACTCTTCTCCAGGGGGTTGTCAACACATTCGTTGTCTTCCTTGCCAGAATCGCGGCTTGGGTGGCATCCCGTTTTGTCAGAGAAGAAATGGCGCCGATTGTGCATTTCATCGCGGTTATCGTGTTCCAGATCGCCTTCTCGATCCTTGGAAGTCTAGTCGTCTTCGCCTACTCCCGCCATCGTGAATTCCATGCGGACCGCGGCGGTGCTGACCTGGCCGGCAAAGACAAAATGACACATGCCCTTCAAATGCTAAAGGCCTACTCCAGCCGCATCAAGGGTGAAGAACAGACAGCGATTTCCACTTTGAAAATTAATAACAGAAGCAAAGCTTCCCTGTTCTCAACCCATCCGGATTTGGATGAGCGCATTAGACGGTTGAGTGCGAAGTAAAGCGCCTTAAACATAGTCTAGTAAAAAAAAGCTATCCTTTTGCGGGATAGCTTTTTCTTATCTTAATGAGTATTTACCTCAAATTTGAGTGGTGTTCCCTAATGATGAGCCCTTTCCCCAAAATCAGTGTTCGGTTCCCCAGTTTCACCATTCTTTTCCCAAAGTTCACATTCAGTGCCCATTTTATTTCTCCAACTCTCTGAAATTTGTTTGTCCTCCCCAATACCTGGGTAACTCCCTAATATATAGCAGAAAAAGCATCGGAGTAAGGCTGTGACGGTTTGTACCGATGAGGCACGCTGTATGAAGACTCACTATTAGGAGGACAAGAATATGAACGGTTTCCAGCGTATTGCACTTGTACTAACGATTATAGGAGCCATTAATTGGGGCCTGATTGGATTTTTCCAATTTGATTTAGTTGCCAGCTTATTCGGAGGACAGGATGCGGTGTTATCAAGAATAATCTATGGGTTAGTGGGAATTGCCGGTTTGATTAATCTCGGGCTCCTCTTTAACCCAAGACGCGAATATGACAGAGAACCTGAATCAAGGCCTGTACGATAAAGGGAAACTTCACTCAGTTGGGGGTTTCCTTATCCCCCACTGCGTGTCAGTTGAACCAATCGGGCCTATGCGGGCAGTCAGACTGCGATAAAGAAAAATCTCCCAGGCTTTAGGCAAGGGGGAATTTTCAATCAAACGTTTGATTGAAACGATAGACCAGGAAACGTTCGTTTTCATCACCCTGAAGTCCCACGTCTTTAATCAGCTCAAATGGGGTGCTGTTTTCCAGATAAAATAAATAATCCTCTGAAGGGTAGTAGAGAATAATATCCATGTTGCGCGGGCTGCCTTCAGCTGATCGGAGTATATTGTTGACGACTTTCATAAAAATTTGCACCGAAAACGGGTTAAAAAAGTAAAAGTGAGTATCCTGCGGAGTGATTTCATAATCCTGAGCCAGGATGTTACAAAAGCTGATTCCTGCTTTTTCTCCTTTGTACGTCCGGAGATTTTTCATTGCATCACGGTAATAATCATCACTCATTTCCACACCTGCAGCGGAAACCCGAAAGGTATGGTGTATATAAAACGGAAGCCGCCCCTTGCCGCAGCCGAAGTCCACGAGGCGATCACTGCTTTTCAGCGTGTAATCACTGAACAGTTTTTCCAGGCCCTCATAAGGAGTGGGTTCGTAGCGGTGATAGTGAAAGGATTTATGGAACCCTTTTTGTTCGCCGTGCGTATGTATATTCAGCCATTCATCAAAGTCTTTCATAGGTGGCTCCTTTCTAAAAAATGCCTGCTGCCATCCAATGAGGACAGCGGCAGGCATTTGTATATGTACTATCTCTTAGGTTCAATCACTAAATATTCCCGTAAGGTCTGCTGCAATGTTCCCTTTGTTTCCGCCTGGCTCTCAAACGAAACACCAGCATGGATCATTTTACGGACAAGCTCTGCTCGCAGGCCGGTAATGACTGCATCGCAGCCCATCATCCTGATGCCGCTCAAAATCTTTTTTAAGTGGACGATGACATCAACTTCCATATCGGCAATTCCGGAGAGGTCCATGATCAAGGTCTGGATTTTAATGGATGAGATATCCATCAGAACCTTTTCTTCAATCGTCTGAATCCGATACGAATCAATCATGCCAATCAGCGGCAATACAGCGACAGAGGTACTGACCGGAATAATAGGCACGGACAAATGCTCCACCAGTTTGCGCTGTGATTTAAGCATTTCATCTTTATAATCAGAATAGCTGATAAAGAAGTTATTTAAAAATTGGTCGACATGATCATTGACGTCTTTTTCCATATTATAAAAATCTTCAGGCGCTTTGTCCTGCCCCTTAACTTTGTCATACTGGAACAGGAAGTGCCACAATGTCCGGCGGATAGCCTGCACCCATTCAAGTTTAAAAGAAAGTGTCAGGGAATGCTCAGCCCATGCCACGCCTTCCTGTCTGGCAAAAGCAATCAGCTCTTCTTCTCTATTTTCCACAACATATAAAGCCAACCTTTCTGCATTTTTTAAAAGATCAATATTCCCTCTTTGCAGAATATCATTGATCTTAGAGGCTACATTCACAGCCTCTGATAATAATTTTTGCTGAAAGTTGTCACGATTCGCAACAATAAATCCTGCAATATCGCTTGTTTCTTTGTAGGTTGCTTCCATTGTAAACATACGCCCCCTTGTTTTATATATTATACAATTCGTTTAAATCAAAGGAAATCCTTCCCTTAAATGTGATATTGAAGTTCGCTTCATTTTTATGGCAGAGTCCTAAACTTTAATACCCTTTTTACTTTGCCCATAAACCATAAATTTAAATTTTTCATAAAAAAGTAAAAAAGCGCCGGATTGGCGCCTCTTTAAATAACTCCTAGTGTACTCATAAACACAACCAAAATCGTAACCGGAACAACCACTTTCATCAGGACGCTCCACGCGGTGTACACGGCTGGCAAAGTGTCGCTGCCAAGCAGAAATTCTTCTTTAACAAGCCCTTTGTCCATTTTAAAAGAAATAAACAGGGCAATCAGCAGACAGCCCAGCGGAAGCAGGATGTTGCTGACCAGGTAGTCGGTTGCATCAAAGATATTTTTCCCAAAAATCGTGAAGTCTCCAAGCAGGCTGAATGACAGCGCAGCAGGAATCCCGGCCGCAAACATGACAATGCCGGAGATCCAGGAGATTTTTTTCCGTGAATGCTTTCCGTTCTCAATAAAGGCGGAGACGATGATTTCCAGCATGCTGAACGATGATGTTAAGGTTGCAAATAAGAAAAGCAGCAGGAAAATAGCCAGGAACACTTCTCCTAATGGGATCTGTGAAAAGACAGCCGGCAGGACCATGAACAGCAGACCCGGGCCTTCCGTCGGTTCAAATCCGAATGCAAAGACAACTGGGAAAATCGCCAACCCTGCCAGGACCGAGATAATGATGTTCATAATCACAACAGATCCTGCTGATGATGGAATGCTGACTTTCTTATCCAGGTATGAGCTGTATGTGACCATACAGGAAAAGCCGACTGCTAAAGCAAAGAATGATTGTCCCAATGCATAGAGTGCCGATTCGCCTGTGATTTTACTAAAGTCCGGGTTCAGGAAGAATTTGACCCCTTCCATTGCTCCATCTAGCGTCAAAGCGCGTATGACAAGCACTATAAAGAAGATAAATAATAGCGGCATCATGTATTTGCTTGCAGCTTCAATCCCGTTTTGAATTCCGAATGTAATGACGACAATGTTAATAAGAAGAAACACAGCCAGCCCCATTAGCGTCCAGCTTGGTGTTGAGGTGATCATGCCGAATAGTTCAGGATAAGCTGCACCCGGCTTGATGATTTGGCCGCCGATCGACATAAATGTGTAAATCAGCACCCATCCCCCAACAACTGAGTAAAAGCTCAGCAGCAGGAAGCAGCCAATTACCCCAAGCTTCCCGGTAATCGTCCACAGGCTGTTTGGCGCCAGTTTATAATAAGCAGACACAGCTTCCTTCTGTGCGCCCCGCCCGATAATAAATTCTGAAATGAGCATTGGCAGCCCCACCAGAATCGTAAATGCGATAAACATCAGCAAAAAGGCGCCCCCGCCGCTTGTACCGGCTACGTACGGGAACTTCCAGATGGCCCCCAGGCCAATCGCGGCACCGGCAGAGGACATAATAAAGCCGAATTTAGATGACCATTGCTCTCGATTTGTACTCATAGTTTCCCCCCTGTTAAGTTTCTATTTATTTAGGTGGTTCGGATTCTGGCAACGGATTTGTGTGTGAAGTTGAATCGGGTTCTGACTCTGATTGCGTTTTTCCGTTGATTTGTGTCCGAAGTTAGCCCTGGTTCTGACTCAACCAATGGTTTTTCCGCTGGCTGTGTCCGAAGTTAGACCAGGTTCTGACTCAACCAATGGTTTTTCCGCTGGCTGTGTCCGAAGTTAGCCCTGGTTCTGACTCAACCAATGGCTTTTCCGCTGGCTGTGTCAGAAGTTGGACCAGGTTCTGTCTCAACCAATGGTTTTTCCGCTGGCTGTGTCCGAAGTTGGACCAGGTTCTGACTCAACCAATGGTTTTTTCGCTGGCTGTGTCCGAAGTTAGCCCTGGTTCTGACTCAACCAATGGTTTTTCGCTGGCTGTGTCCGAAGTTAGCCCTGGTTCTGACTCAATCAACGGTTTTTTTCCGCTGGCTGTGTCCGAAGTTAGCCCAGGTTCTGACTCAACCAATGGTTTTTCGCTGGCTGTGTCCGAAGTTAGCCCTGGTTCTGACTCAACCAATGGTTTTCCCCCGATTCTGTCCAAAGTTCCCCCAGCAGATTACAGCTCTGTACGGATATCCCAAAGTTCCGGGAAGAAGCGCTGGTCCAGCACTTTTTTCAGATAGCCGACACCTGATGAACCGCCTGTGCCCATTTTGAATCCGATGATTCTTTCGACCGTTTTCATATGGCGGAAGCGCCACTGCTGAAGCCAGTCTTCAATATCCACAAGTTTTTCCGCAAGCTCGTATAACTCCCAGTACTTTTTAGGATTTTTATACACAGTCATCCAGGCTTCGCGGACAGACTCATTTTCTTTGTAGGTTCTGGTTACATCTCTGTTCAGAATGCCTTCATCAATTGGCAATCCGGCTTTGTGAAGCGCGCGGATGGCTACATCGTAAAGGCCTGGTCTTTCGTACGCTTCTGTTAATCTTGCATGAAGCTCCGGGTCCTTTTGATAGATTTTCAGAACATGCTCAGTTTTGTACCCTAACGCAAATTCTACCATACGATACTGGTAGGATTGAAAGCCAGATGCCTGGCCAAGGGAATCGCGGAACTCCATATATTCAGATGGCGTCATGGTGGACAGCACATCCCACGCCTGAATAATCTGCGATTGTGTCTTTGAAACACGTGACAATCTTTTCTGTGCTGTGGATAAATCATTGTTTTCAATTGATTGTATGGCTGCGCCCATTTCGTGAAGAATCAGCTTCATCCACAGCTCGCTCACCTGGTGGATGACGATGAACAGCATCTCATCATGATGGCCGGAAAGCCTGTTTTGCGAGGATAGGATTTTATCAAGCTGAAGGTATTCTCCGTAAGTCATGTTATTGGTAAAGTCTGTATGAATACTCTTTTCAGAGGTTGTTGCGTTTACGTCCTGATGTTTTTCGTTGATCATGTTGGTTCCTCCTTGAATTTAGTTATTTTATTAGCCAAGGGCCAGTTGAAACCGCGGTATGCTGCCTCCTAAATCGGCCGAATAACCGCCCTCACCGGGCTGCCGTCCCCGTCTTTGATCGGAAGCGGAAGAGCAATTAGTTCATAATTTCCTTCTTCTACCTCATCCAGCATGATATTTTCCAGTATATGAATGCCATTCCGATATAAGGCATGATGCGTTTCCATCTCTTTGCTGTCGGGCTGATCGACAGATGGCACATCCACTCCGAGCAGTCGCACCCCTTTGCTGCCAAGGTAGTCTGCCATATCCTCTGTCAGTTCTGGGATTCGATTCGGAAACAGCTCCGGATCATTCGGAACCGAAGTCCTGAGCAGCACACGTTCTGCTCCTTCGAGATCAAACTTTTTCAGAACCTCCGAATCCACCTTTTCATAATCAGATACATCGATCACCCGCGCTGGTCCGATATACAGTTCAATGTCCAGATCCACGATTTTTTCGCCTTCATCGTTAAAATGGAACGGCGCATCAACATGTGTACCGGTATGCAGGCTGGTCGTAATCCGGCCGATATTGACAGAGCCGGTTTGTTCTTTTGTAAAAGCCGTTTCATAGCTGAACGGGGTATCGCCTGGCCAGTGGGCAATGCCGTTAGTGAGCGGCTGAGATATATCGATCCACTCTTTTTTCATCATGCTACGACTCCCCGCTTATTTTCGAATTGCTTATATTTTTCTTCTTCCATGATGGTTTTTAAAATTTGCACGGTTTTCCACACATCTTCAAACGAGTTATATAGCGCAACCGGTGCCAGTCGGATTCCATTCGGAGCCCGGAAATCCGGGATGACTCCTTCTGCCTTCAGCGCCTTGCAGATCCTTGCTGCTTCCGGATGCTCCAGATAAATATGGCCGCCCCGCTTCTTTTCATCAAGCGGATTGCGCAGAACAAAGCCATGTCCTTCAAGCTCATGCAGTATGAGCTCGATCATATAGCCTGTCAGCTGAAGAGATTTCTCACGGATTCGCTCCATACCGGCTTCATTAAACATGCTTAGTGAGCCGATAATCGGCGCCATGCTGAAAATATTCGGCGTGCCGATCTGGTAGGCGCCCGCATCTTCAGCCGCTGTCAGCACATGGTCCATATCAAACTGCTTATCCTTGCGGGAGCTGAACCAGCCGGCAAGTCCCGGAACCTTTCCAAAGTGGCGCTTGTTCACAAATAGACCGCCCGTTGAGCCTGGCCCGCCATTGAGATGCTTATAGTTACACCAGAACGCGAAATCGACATCCCAATCACTCAGGGAATGGGGGACAGATCCAACCGAATGGCATAGATCAAAGCCAATCTCAATCCCGCGCTTATGCGCCTCGGCAGTTAAATACTCCATATCCAGTACCTGACCGCTTCTGTATAAAACACCAGGCAGTACAATCAGCGCGATTTCATCCGTCATGGCCGCAACAATGTCTTCTTCTCTCAATGTATGGCCATCCGCGCTTTTCACCCGGACAAGATGCTCCTCAGGATCAAAGCCCTTCAGCTTCACCTGGCTTTGCAGCGCATATATATCACTGGGAAAATTGAGCTCATCTGCCAGTATCTTTGTTCTTTTTCCCTCCGGTTTATAAAAAGTGGAGACAAGCTGATGAAGATTAACAGTTGTGGAACCGCTTACAACAACTTCCTCCGGATTTGCCCCTACGATCGGCGCCAGTTCTTTACCCAGTTTTTCAGATAGATAGAACCAGGGATTATCCCCTTCTGTCCAGCCGTCAATGGCATGGTGCTTCCAGGATTCAAGCAGGTCTAGCAGTGACTTCTCCGCCCGTTTGGAAAGCAGGCCAAGTGAATTGCCATCCATATAAATTCCATCTTCTTTTATATAAAACTCTTCCCGGTAGGACAGGTCATTTTGTTCATCAAGTTTGAGTGCATATTCTTTTGTAAAATCCATAGATTTCCAACCTTTCAGAATATTTATTATTCACAAAAATTATATTGTTTGATTGACACTATGTCAATGATATAATGTCAGTAATATTAGAAAATAAACAAAGGAATGAAAATAGATGAAAAATTCCATAGATCAATTGCCTGCAAGGCAGCAGCAGGCCCTGAAAACACGACAAAAGCTTCTCAAAGCAGGAAAAGAAGTATTTCTCGAAAACGGCTTTCAAAAAGCAACAATCTCCCAAGTGATCAAAAAAGCCGAAACAGGCTATGGCACGGCGTACGTTTATTTTAAAAATAAAGACGAGCTTTTCATTACATTAATGGAAGATCTCATGAACCAGTTTTACAAAGTGGCAGAGATGCCATTTAAGCCGCAGGCCAAAGAAGTGGCCTATGAAAATATTAAGAGGCAGGTAAGGCTGTTCCTGCAGCTGGCTTTGGATGAGCGGAACATGATGAAGGTCGTAAAAGAGGCAATCGGCGTCTCACCTGAGATAGAGGAAAAATGGTACGGAATCCGTGAACGCTTCATTGAGCGGATTTCAGTCGACATCCGCTACGCCCAATCACAAAAGCTTGCCAAAGAGAACCTTGACCCGGTCCTAACCGCAAGAGGCTGGTTTTATTCAAATGAGATGTTCATGTGGGAGCTGGTGATGAACGAGGAGAAGTATCAGATAGATGATGTGATTGTGAACCTGACGAGGATGTATACGGGCGGATTGTACGAATGAAGTGAGTTTATGACAACGCAAAAAGGTGCCTCTCCCTTGGGAAAGACACCTTTTTTAACATTTCAAAACTACTTCCGAACGTTTCGGAAGGGACAGGCCCCGTGTCCCGTCTCTCTTAGATCCACTCTATCCCATGCTGACGAATGAACGCAATATCTTCTTGATAGTGTTCATAGTGGCCTTCATCCAGCATTTTTTGAAAGGCAGCGTCTCCTTCACCGGCTTTTCTTTTCATGTACTGACATAATCCTTCTAACCGCAGCAATACCATCTCCACATAGTCTTCTACCATTTCCTCCATACCATAGGTTTCAAAAAACAGCTTAACTCTTTGTCTTATGCGGCTGGCATCAAAAGATGGATTATAATGTACGGCCTCGCCTGCTTCGGTATGATAATGCCTGCTTAATGGAACACAGGTGTAAAGAGCATACGCTATGTCCCACAGTCTTGGTCCGGGAGCCGCAAGGTCAAAGTCGATAATGCCTGCCGGCTTTTCGTGATTAAAAATAATATTGTAAATGGCAAAGTCATTATGACAGACAACCTCCTGGTTATCTGGAGTATTGTCTAATGGCTTCCATTCACTCGATATAGGAAAATCACTCACTGCATCATGATAGTGCCGGAGCATTTTCGCTATTTCTTTTAAAGCATCTTTGGACCACATGTATTCTTTTAAAGGGTAATTGCCAGCTTCCCCTTCAATATAGGATAAGATTTCTCTGCCTTTCTCATCCATTCCCAGAAACTTTGGCGCATAGCTGAAACCTTTTCTTTCCAAATGCTTTAATAAACGGTGAACTCTTGGACTATGTGGCTTCAATTCACGCCGGACACTATCTCCCGAACGATAGACGCGAGAGACATTTCCTCCTGTAAGCAGCTCTTCGTTTTCATTATAATTCTTCATTAAAATTCCCCCAATATAGGAACCCAATATCTGTGTCAATAGAGATGTATTATTACCCAAAAAAGCAGATCTGCGAAGGCATCTGCTTGGCAATGGGAATTTAATTGTCCACACCATGTATCCCTTGAATAATTTTCAGATAGACAAATAAACGCATCCTTTCAAATCAAGGACCGCCGCCTGTCTCTATCCAATTAATTAGTCATTTCAAGTTATTCCACATGTGTAAAATAGATTCCCCTTTCTTTACATCTCTAAAAAATTTTACCATATTATAGGAGCTAATAACAGGAAACTTATCTACTTTTATGATTATTCAAGTGATCTTGATAGCTCTTTCTCATAAACAATATATTCCTCAATAAATCCCCTGTATTCATCTGTTAATCCATCCGGCAAGTTAGTCAGCTCAAAATACTGCAATTCTAACGACTCGCTATAATCTGCCTGCAACTCTCCGCTTACGTCTTTCGTAAAATAAAGGGCAGTTGCAGAATAAAATTCGTCACCATTTTGAACTTTTAAGTAGTAATCTGAACCTGAAAATACATTCAGCAGCTTCAAGTTTTCCACTGCCAATCCTGTCTCTTCAAGGACTTCTCTTTTGGCTGTTTCTTCAAAGCTTTCTCCCAAATCCATCAGCCCTCCCGGCAGCCCCCATCCTCCATCATGCCTTTTTTGCAATAACACTTCATTTCGCTCGTTTAAAATGATTACCACTGAACCCGGCAGAATAATGGGTCTATTCCCAACAAACTGTCTGAGATATTTATAGTATTCCACTTCCTTTTCCCCCTTTGAAAGGACCAGAGAGACAGATCCCTTGTCCCTTGTTCCCTTCAGTAATCTATAGTGGACCATTTAATCTGATCCTGGTCCCATTTTACCAATTCTTTCTATTGGGGCTAGATACCTTTTATAACTTACATAAGTTTGGCAAATGTAGTCCGCAAAAAAGGACTGCCAAATACAATTGGCAGTCCCCTTCATATATTACGAATTACAAACTACTTAATCCACAACCGGAAACCACCCCGGAGTGTTCACAATTGCCTGCCAGAGCGGATCCGGGATAACCAGTTTTTCCTGATCCTTTTTAGATAATGTCACGGCAATTTCAGAATCTCTTCCTTCCTCCACCTTCTGCACCCAATCCGGCTCCATAATCAGCTCACGCCCAAGGGCAACCATTGCCACTCCTGTTTCCAGTGCTTTCAAAGCTTCATCAGGAGTATGGATCTCCCCTACCCCGATAAGCGGAAGGCGATTATTGATTCTATCTAATAAATGCTGAATTCTTGGCTTAGCTTCATCAGCTCCGCGTCTCGGTTTGGACCAGAAGTCCATCAGGGAAACATGAAGGTAGTCCAGTCCTTTGTCTGACAGCACATCAACCAATTGAAGAGTATCATCCATGGTGATCCCTGGCTCAGTCGGCTCTTCCGGAGAAAAACGGTATCCGACAATGAACGGCTCCTTAGCATGCTCCTGCACCGCTTTTTGAACTGCATCTACCACAGCAAGAGGAAACGTCATGCGCTTCTCAAGACTGCCACCTAAACGATCCTCGCGACGATTCGAATGTGGAGAAAAGAACTGCTGAATTAAGTAGCCATTGGCGCCGTGGATTTCAACGCCATCATAGCCTGCCTGGATAGCCCGGCGGGTAGTCTCGCCGAAAGCGGCAATGATATCTTCCACCTCTTTTTCCGTCAGTGCTCTTGGCGTATTGCTGCTTCCTTCAGATGCAACCGCACTGGCACTGACTGTTTCCCCATTTGGCACTAGCTCTGGTGGACACTCCCTGCCTCCATGAAAGATTTGGAGAACGGCTTTGGCACCCTGCTCTTTAATGCTTGAAGCCAGCCTTGAAAGACTTGGAATCATCCCGTCATGGTCGCCTCCGAATTCACCATGGAATCCCTTTCCGTTGGCTGTCACATTTGTACAGGCCGTAATCACCATTCCTGCCCCTTTGGAGCGGCGTATGTAATAATCGATCTCTGCATCTGAAACGGTGCCATCCGGATGGGAGGCGAAATTTGTCATCGGTGCCAGGACCACCCGATTCTTGATTTGCACCTTATTTTTTAACTGCAATGGTTCTACTAGTGGTTTATAGTTTTGGTTCATATAAGTCACTCCTTTTTTTGTTCACATCTAGTTTGTTTAATGTTTACACAAAATAAACTGGCACTAAACTTACTGTAATACTATAAGTTACAGTTTAGACAGTCAATTATTTGAATCGCAGAGTTTTCAAAGAGACAGAAGGACAGGTTCCATGTCCCTCTGCTAAACACTTATTCCTGGTCCCAGGATATATTTTCGATAACCACATCCAACTGGCCGCTCGGGATCATGAGTGACGTTTTCTCACCCAAATTTTTCAACAGAAGCTGCCTGCCAACCGGAGACAGGAACGAGATACAGCCATTATCAGGGTCCGACTCTTCCGGGAGACAAATATGATAAACTTCCCGGTCATCCTCCCCGTCAAATAACACGGTTACCTTCGTTCCAATCAATACTTTCCGCAAAGGCTGCTCTGCCGGCGCCTGATTACAAAGAGCTAGATATTGCTCCACTTCCCTTACATAAATACTGAGAAAATCCCTTCTGCGCTCCTTCAGCGGAGTCGAAGAAAGATAAAGTCCATTTAAGTCCTGGTAATTTTCATCTATATACGTCAGCTGTTTAATAAAGAATTCTTTTTCAGCGAGTGCCCCAAGACTATGGTTCATAATAGATAACCCCCCTGCTCGGATCAAACACCCTGCAAAACTTAAATTTTACTGTCATTTTCCATGCACCATCCTTTTTGAATATATAAAAAGCAGACCTTTCCCGTTTGCAAAGAAAGGTCTACTTTATATTAACAACATAGCATATAGATACCTGAAAAGCCAGCTAACTTCTGCGATCATTGACAAACGCCTAGCGGGTTCCCGTCAGGATCAAAGAATGTAAAAAATTTCATGGTTCCTTCCACGCCAATTGGATTTACGTTTACACCCTTCTCAAGTAAAAGCTTATGAGTTTCTTCAATATCTACCGGAATGAAGTTATAATATTTCCCCACGCCAAACTGATTTTCCGGAAACTCTATCGGCTGATGAGGGCTGGTTCTGACAAGGCAGACGACAGTTTGCGCCTGTTCCCCAATCCGCATGACAGCAGCCTCTTCTTCCATGTAAATCCGCTGAAACCCCAGTATTTCTTCATACCAGCTTGCTGATAGCTCCGGGTTTTTGACCGGTATAAAAATTCCTTCCACGCCTTTCAGGAGCTGCTTGCTCATTAGAATCTCTCCTTTTAAATTTGATTCATGCTTTTTATTAGTGCTTCATTAATTCCTTCAGCCGCTTCATGGCCGAGTGAACTGTCAACCGATGGAGAGAGATGGGTTTCCCCTTAAAGACAATTGAATGGACACCATAAGGAGTCGGTGATAAGTCCATTAATTCTTTAATACCTGCATGTTAATCCCCTTCGAAAAGCTTTAGTCCTTCCTCGAACCGGTTTCAACCATTTATTTTTATTTTTATACCCCAGCGAATTCTTTTTGCTTCTAAGACAAAAGCTCCCCGTCCCTTCCAGAATTTCTGCATCACACTCATCCATTGGCACATCTGCCAATACACACACTTCCTTTGCTAACTTAATAATTCTCCTCTTTGTATTATTTTTCCTTTTTTAATTCGACTAACTTTCGGCAAAAAAAAAAAAAAACGCCCCTGCTTTTGCAGGAGCGTTAGGTTCGGATCGGTTCTCTTGTATTAGCGCTTCTTGAGTCAGAAGTTGACCCAAGATTTTTCATTTGGCTTCCCTCATTTCCTCCGAAGGTACCCCGCTTCACCGATTTCCCAATTGTACTGTCCGAACAGAGCGACCGGACCCACTCTGAATACTTTTCCCAAATTTAAGCACTCTAATTGTGTATGGGAGGTGAATGATTTGACGCATCAAAAGAATAAATCAGAGAAACAGAAAACAACAAATTCCGCAGCAGTCAGCCGTCAAGGTTCAGGATCAGAATATGAAAAAGAACGTGCCGGAAATGTGGAAGGGTACGGACAGCCCTACCCGGAAAATGGAGCTAAACAATAATGATGGGCAAGAGTGAATTAGAGGGTTAATTCACTCTTTTTAGATTGCCTCCACCACTTTGGATGCCTTCTTTGCAGGCTTTTTCCATACAAAAGTTAAACCGATCCCCAAGGCAGTGACGATAGCTGCGAAATAGTACGGATAGTTAATATCGATATCAAACAGCATCCCTCCTATAATAGGTCCGCTGATATTCGCGAGGCTTGTAAACATCGAATTCATTCCGCCCACAAAACCCTGTTCATTACCGGCGATATTGGAAAGATAGGAAGTGATAGCCGGACGGAATAAGTCAAATCCCACAAACAATGAAGGTTACAAGCAGGATTCCAAAATAGGAATGAACCACTGTCATCAAAAATACAAGCAAGCCGGATAATAGTAAGCTGTAGCGGATCAGTTTGATTTCTCCCCAGATTCGGGTCAGCCGGTCAAACAGCCAGATTTGAGATACTGCGCCAAAAACCGCCCCGCCAGTTATGACGATTGCAATATCTGCTGGTTTAAAGCCAAACTTGTGATCCACAAACAAACTAAAGAAGGATTCAAAAGCGGCAAGCCCAAATGAGGCGATAAAAATCAAAATAAAGGCCAAAAGATACTTTGGCTCCATCACGAGTCTAAAACCGCTCTTACTTTCCCCGTCTCCTTCTTTATTTTCCTCATCACGCTCAGGCTCCGTTAATAAAATCATCGAAAGCACCGCTGCAAGTGTACCAAGTCCGCCTGCAAAGAAAAACGGAATCCGCGTGCCAAACTCTGCTAAAAATCCGCCGATGCCTGGGCCGATGATAAATCCGGTGCTGATGGCCGCTGACATATACCCGAGTGCCTTTGGGCGGGTTTCAGTCGTGGTAATATCCGCGATAAAGGCTGTAACTGCCGGCATAATAAAGGCTGCGCTAATTCCCCCTAAAATTCGTGAAAAGAACAGAACCTCAATTTCTTTTCCCATCCCGAATAAGAATTCGGATAAACCAAAAATAAACAGGCCGATAACAATCATGATCTTTCTGCCGAATCGATCGGCTGCTCTCCCCGCAAACGGTGAAACAATCAGCTGGGCCAACGCAAATGCGGCTGTTAAATAGCCGATTGTTGTGCCTGTTATGCTCAATTCATTCATCAATGTTGGCAGGACAGGAATGACCAGGCCGATTCCCAAAAAGGCAATGAATAAATTCGCCAATAATAATCCTAATGTGATTTTTTGTGTTTTCATCTATATCAGGCTCCTTACAAAACAGTCAAACTTGAATTTTATATACGATCTATCCTAGTGTATATAGTAACTATATAGTCAAGGGCAGTGATGTAAAAAAATGAGTAAAAAAGATGGCAAATATTTAACGACAGGTGAATTCGCAAAGCTTTGCAAAGTTAACAAGCAGACCATTTTTTATTACGACCAGATTGGGATTTTGTCTCCGGTCATGAAAAATGAAAAAGGATACCGCTATTATTCCATTCATCAATTAGAGCTGTTTTTTGTGATTGATTTATTGAAGGATCTGGGCATGTCGCTTAACGATATACATCAGTACATGCAAAATAAATCGCCCGAAAGCTTTTTATCCATCATGTACCGGAAAAAAGAAGAGATTGTAAAGAAGCGTCAGGAAATCGAAATGAAGGAGAAAATGATTGAAGCCAAAATAGCCATAATGGAAGAGGCCTCCCACCTTAATTTCAACCGGATTATGCTTCAGCGTTTGCCGGAAGCAACCCTTTATTTAAGCAGAAACATTCAAAATATATCGGACGAAGAATTTTTAGAGGTCATCTCGGATTTTATTAATGAATTGCAGATCTCGCAGCTTGATTCAGGCTATCCGATCGGGTCTATAACGAAGCGTGAGCAGGTACTGAAGGGGGAATACGCCAATTACAGCTATTTGTATATCGAGCAGCCCAATCCAAAGGAAGGCCACCCCTATTTTCGGGCCGTTAAAGGGGACTTCCTCATCGGCTATCATGTCGGGAGCGAAAAAACGATCGGCGATACGTATAAGCGGCTTTTTTCAGAGATGGAACGGCTCGGTTTAACCTTGGGAGAGTATGTATTTGAAGAGTACATTTATGATACTGTTGTCCGGAATGATAAGGAGCATTATGTTACGAAAATTATGATGGAGGTGGACCGGGGGTAGGGTGCGACAATCTTTAATTTGCCCTGCTCATTAGCAGGTGGGTTTCTTTATGTACAAACAAAAAAACAGGCCCATAAAGAGCCTGTTTTGAGTTTGGTTTAAGATTAAGCTTTGCGAACGTTAGCTGCTTGAGCTCCACGCTGGCCTTGCTCAACGTCGAAAGTCACTTCTTGACCTTCTTCTAGAGATTTGTAGCCTTCGCCTTGGATAGCTGAGAAATGAACGAATACGTCTTCTCCACCTTCACGCTCGATGAATCCGAAACCTTTTTCACTGTTAAACCATTTTACTTTACCGTTTTCCATTTTTGTTGCCTCCTCGTGTGTATAACCACACATTGTGTTACTATCCTTGCTCTCAGTGATCATCAAGACGTAAAGTTATTACTCAAACTATCCTTTACACCGAACAAAAATAATTCTTAATAAGCATACCACTTTTCAGAATTATATGCAAGGAACACAATAATTTATTCAATTTCGAAAACCGGAAGCCATCCTTCATCCCTGATGTGACGCAGGTTTGGGTTCGGAAATAAATTTCTTGTTTCCCGCTTTTGCTGTCTGAAGTTGCTCCAAGTTCGAACTCTGCAGACGGGATTTCTCCATTGTCTAAAGGAGATTAGACTTCAGCAAGTCCTCTAAAAACAAAGGGCCAGATTCAATCTGACCCTTGCTCCTTTTATTAAATTACCGCCTGTATTTGCTTCGTATAGAAAAAGCGCACAATGAAGAAGTAAACAACCTGGATGGCCAGGAAAACACTCAGAACAGCGACTGATTCTTTAAACAGGTTAAAGTAGAACAGGTTCGATAACGCAGTCAGCGCTACAGCTCCATGGATTAGAGCAACGAGGATCGGTGCGAAAAACAGAATCATCGTCTGTCTGTTTAAGACCTTCTTCAGCTCTTTCTCCGTCAGACCCATTTTGGAAATCGACTTGAATTTTTGTTTGTCTTCATCCAGATCCATGTAAAGCCGGAAGTACAGGAAGCTGCCGGCTGATACGAAAAAGACAATCCCGATAAACAAGCCGACAAATAAAATGGGACCGTACCCCTTCATAATCTCATATATTTCATACTCTACAGATGTGATCTCATATCTTGGCAGCTCTTTGTACATCTTTTCAGAGGCAGCCATTACCCTTTCTTCCCCATCCGTAGCTTGCCAAGCGTAATAGCTTTCTTTCAAAGTCGGTTCAGGAAGTTTTTTAAAATCCTCATCAGAGACAACAAAATAGGAATCTATTGCCGGCAGGGCTTTTGTATGAATCGCTTCTTTCGGTTTCAAAACTGTGCCGGACGTCAGTGTAATGGTCTCATTCATGAGGTCCTTCGATTGCCCGAAGTTGGTGCCTTGATACTCCACCACCACTACTTGTCCTTCTTTTAAAGTAACAGGCTCTTCGCCAATAAGGGAGGCAAAACGGTTAAAATCGGATTGGCTGGCAATCTGAGTGGAACTTCCGCCCACTTCAAACCTCTGCAATACGGTATGTGCCGATTCGGTTTCTATGTTTTCTTCCGTTAGTATTCGGTTGATAGTCGCAACATTTTTCTCTTCTTGATCTTCACTCGTTATATAGGAAAACGTTGTGGCATTTTGATTTTTTATGCTCGAAGTCAAAACGGTCTGAAATCCGAACAGCGTGCCGATCGCACTGAAGGCAACCGTTGAAACCATGGCCACCATGAAAAAAGTTCGCGCATTATCCTTCATGCGGAAAGCCAAATCCGAAAACAGCAGCATATTCGTCTTAAACCAGAAAACCCGCTCATTTTTCTTTAATCGTCTAATGATAAACACGCTTAATTGCGTAAATAACAGGTAGGTCCCGATGCAGACAACTATGATCACCGGCACCATTGCCGCTACTACCATTACACCTTTTGCGAGTAAGGCTGTTGTATACCCCGCCCCTAATAAAAGGACCGCCAGGATCGTTAAGAAAAGATTCGCTTTCGGCTCACCCTTTGACATCTTATTTCCTTTTATTAACTCAATCAGCTTTTTACTGCGCAGGACATACGTGACAAACAAGGAAATAAAGAAAAATAAAATGATGAAAGCAATAAAGGTAACCAGGATGGCTTTCACCGGAAAGTAAAAAGAAAGCGTCCGTTCAATAATCAGCACATTCTCAGCCAGCAGCAAAATCCCTTTTGCAAACACAAGGCCAAGCAGAATACCGCCCAAAGTTGCAAATAAGCCAATCAGCATATTTTCCAAAAAGACCATGAGACGGATCTGCTTAATGCTCATGCCCTGAATCATTAGTAAGCCAAATTCTCTTTTTCTGGACTGCAGAAATGAGCTCATCGAATACAAAACAAAAAAGAACGAAAACACATATATAATTCCGGCAGCTGCATTCATTCCCTTCGAAACGGTTGAGTTCATCGCATCCCCGCTTAAGGCAGGATGGTTCGCAAAAATTGAGAAGGTAAAGAAGACCATAACTGTAAATAAACTGCTGAGAAAATAGGCTGCATACAGCCGCTTGTTGCGGATGACGTTGTTAAACGCGAACTGACGAAAGGTCATGTGCATCCCCTCCCAGCAGTGAAAGTGTATCGATGATCTTTTGGAAAAAAGCCTGGCGGTTATCGCCGCGGTGTATCTCCGAATAGAATTTCCCATCCCTGATGAAAATGACCCTATTGCAATAGCTCGCTGCCTGGGCATCATGTGTGACAAGCATCATCGTCGTCTTCTCCGTTTTATTAATCGATTCAAGCAGTTCCATTACATCCTTGGAAGACTTGGAATCCAAATTCCCTGTCGGTTCATCTGCCAATAGCAGCTTTGGCGTATGAATCATCGCTCTTGCCACAGCGGCTCTTTGCGCCTGTCCCCCGGATATTTCATACGTCCGTTTATTCATAATGCCGGTAATCCCCAGTTTTTCAGCAATTTGATACGCTTTTTCCTTCATTTCCTTCACCTTTTTTCCATCTAATGTCAGCGGAAGGACCATATTTTCTTCAACCGTCAAGGTATGAAGCAGGTTGAAGTCCTGGAAGACAAACCCAAGTTCACGGCGCCGGAATTGTGCCAGCTCCTCTTTTTTTAAGACATGGGGATTTCTTTCATTGATCAGGATTTCCCCTGTTGTAGGTTCATCAATGGTTGCAATCATGTTCAGCAGCGTTGTTTTCCCGCTTCCCGAAGGTCCCATGATTCCGACAAACTCACCTTCATTAATGGTTAAATTAATATCTGTTAACGCACGATAGGCGATTTTTCCTTCATAAATCTTGCTTACTTGCTTCACTTTTAGCATCACAAGCTCTCCTTTCACATTCAGTTGACTTGTGATCAGTATATCCTTCAGACCCGTTTCAAAAAATCGATTTTTCTTTCACTTACCTTACAAGATTGTAAGGTTCTGTGTTTTTCCGAAAATCAGCCGGAAAAGGGACCCTTCCCCAAGCGTGGATTCCAGTTCAATCCGATGGCCAAGGTAATCGGCCGCCTCCTTCGTCAAGTACAGCCCCATACCTGTGGACTCTCTGAACTTCCGCCCATTTTCACCGGTATAAAAGGGTTCAAAAACACGGCGTTTGTCCGCCTCTGGAATCCCGGCTCCAAAATCCTTCACTTCTAAGACAGCTTCCCCGTCTTTTTCATAGACGGAAATATCAACCCTGCTGCTCTTTCCCCTGGAATACTTGACCGCATTATGAATCAGCTGGGAAAGTATAAAGAACAGCCATTTCTCATCTGTCTCTACGATGATGTCCTCTTTTTCAAGCAGAAGATTCGGATACACCCCGTTCCGGATATAAAACCGTTTGTTTTCGCCATTTACTTCATGAATGATTTTCGACAATTGTACGGGTTTGATATGAAAATCCTGTTCGATTGTGCGGAGTCTCGCCATATAAAGAATGGTATTCAGGCCCGTCTTCATCCGGTCTGTTTCTTCCCGGATGCTTGATGAATCCGGTTCATCCAGGTTTTGAGCAATCAGCTCAATGACAGAAAGCGGTGTTTTCATCTGATGAACCCATTGATCCATGAATTTCAGATGCTCGTCCTGCCTGGATTCCAGCGCTTTGATTCTCGTTTGATAGTGTTTATACTGTGCCTTCAACAGCTCATCAAGCGCCATGGAGATGGGGGAATTTTCTGTTGTTTGAAAGGAATCGTCAAGAGAAGAAAGCTCATTTGTCAGCCTTTTATAAAACTTGCGGCGGCTAAAATAGTGGTAGGACAGGTAGGCCGTGAGAAAAAATAGGCCGAGAAATATGCCATAGAGAGCCGGCAATAGACGCTGATAGCCATCAAGCCAGTAAATAGCCAGAACCACAAAAAATTGAACAACCTGTACAGCAATTAATAGCGCGTGCTCTTTAAAAAATAATTTCATGTCTCTCCAGCCTTTCACCAGGTAACAATCAAACGATAGCCTGACCCTCTCACGGTTTCAACCGCTCCTGAAAGCCCAATCGCCTCAAACTTTTTTCTTACCCTCGCCATATTTACATTCAGTGTATTTTCATCGACATAAACTTGCTCATCCCACAGCTTTTCAAGAAGATCCTCACGCCCGGCCACACGCGGGTGCCGCTCCATGAGACTTTCGATGATGTCCGCTTCTTTTTTTGACAGCTGGACCGTCTCATCACAAAATGTGAGTTCCATTCTTTCCGGAAACAGCTTTAATCCTTCTATCTCCAATATCCGTTCCTGTGCCTGAGAGGCATACTCCCCGTAAGCCCGGCGCAGCTGGCTACGGATTTTCGCCATCACAATTTCCGGGTGAAACGGCTTCGTGATAAAATCATCCCCGCCATTTTCAAGCGCCATTACCTGGTCCATCTCCCCTACCCGGGCGGAAATGAAGATAACCGGACATATGGATTCTTTCCGGATTTGCCTGCACCAATAATAGCCATCAAAACTCGGAAGATTGATATCCAAAAGGACAAGATCCGGCTTGTGCTTATGAAACTCTGCCATTACATCGTCGAACTGTTCCGCAGCCGCAGCCTCGTAGCCATATTTCACTAAATAGGTCTGCAGGTGCTCCGCAATCTTCGGGTCATCCTCAATAATGAATATTTTCTTCATCCTCTCACTCCTTCGTCTTAGAAAATTATGCCATAGGGAGAACGTGAAAAAAAGAGCTGCGTGTGCACCCCTTCCTGAACTTCTTGCAATCGTTAATCTAGAGTAAATAAATCACTGCTCCAACAGCACCTGCTAACATTAACCCAATGCCCTTTTTAAAGTGTCTTTGTCTAAAAGTACCCACACATCCTGAAACGAAGCCGATGAACACTAAACCTACGCCTATATGCTGCAGGAGTTTTATTTCTGAGATATTGCCGGTAATAAACACCTGAAAACCAATACAGGTAAAAACAAGCAGGAGGAATGAGAGATTTTTCAGCTCATTCTTTACATCCCGCTTTTCTTCATATTTCATTTTTTTATATGCTTTTCTTATACTGAAAATAGGAATTGACCATATTAAAATGATTATAAAAGCCTGGATGATTTTCATATAAACTCCTCTTGTAAGATAGTAATCAATCACTTCGAGATCATACCATATTTTAACAAAAAGAGCACCATCCAGTGGATAGGCGCCCTATTAAAATGATTATGATAAATACTTAATCTTCTTGTCAATCGGTGTACGTTCCTTTGCTTCTGGCACTTCCTCAGGGAATCCTACTCCCAGAATACCGACTACATCGTAATCATCAGGAACATTTAAAGTCAATCTGGCTTTAGCTGAAGTGCCCAGAGAAGACCAGAAAGTGCCCACTCCAGATTCCCATGCCATCAGCATAAAGTTCTGGATAAAGCAGGATACGGCAGCCATATTCTCAGTTCGTTCCAGAGCTGTTGCTCCATGTTTGGAGAGAATCGCCAGCACAACGGGGGCACCGCCAAAATCGGTTTTATGATTCAGCTGAGCCCTTGTTTCCGGACCAGCAAATAATACTTCCCATGGCTCCGTCATTTTATGGTTAGGTGCCATGGCTGCAGCCTCCAGCCAGGTTTTAATTAAGCTATGATCCACTGCATCCGGCTTGAATTTTTTTATATTGCGGCGAGTTGTAATGATTTTCTGTATATCCACTGTGTATTTCCCCTTTTTGTTGATTTACTATATATAATACTAGATTAATTGTATTTTATCTTTGAAAATTATTCGATGATCCCATTCATAGACTAAAGCATCCAGAGGAAATCAGTTTTAATTACTGTTAATAACAAAATTAAAACAAAGGCCAGATTAATAAGGGTCACTATATAAGACCTGCGGTTTTCGGCATATTTCCACTCCATAAAAGCCCTTGCGCTTTCTGAAACACCGATAAAGACAAAAAGCAGGAACCATGGTTCAAAAAACCATAGCCATTCCATCGGATCCCTCGTCATGTTAAAAATGCCTCCGGACAGGATGGTCACTACAAAGCCTATTCGAATAGTCCAATCCACCTTTTTATGTTTATCATTGATATGGTTATAAGAAAAAAACTTCTTTTTCTCAACCTTCAGCCACTTTCTTAAACCCAATTCGAAGAAATACATAGATGCAACGACAACCGTTACTAAGAGCAATAACTTAGGCCCGAACATTGGATCAATGCCATACATATCTTTCCCTCCTCCGCCTTTGTACGAACAACGTGTTTTTTTGTCTATTTCTACGAACTCGGGAGGAAAAAGTTCCCTTTAACATTTGGATGTTCCAGCTGCAGAAAAAACAAAAGCCGAAGAGGTCATCTCTTCAGCCTTATTTCTCCAATTCAAGCAGGGTCTTCTTCATTTCAACGCCTCCGCGGTAGCCGGTTATCGCACCATTTTTGCCGATGACACGATGGCATGGGACCACGATTAACAGGGGATTGGCACCGATTGCTTTCCCAGCTGCCCGAACTGCCTGCGGCCTGTTTATTTTCTCTGCAATGTCCGAATAAGAGACTGTTTGTCCATAGGGAATTTGTGCTAATGCCTCCCATACTTCTTCTTGAAACAGAGTTCCCCTCGCATCCAAATCTATTGAAAAAATTTGTCTTTTTCCCTGGAGAAATTCCTGTATTTCCAGCATGTATGGCTGCAATGCATCTTTATTTTCCGCAAGCACTGCAGCTGGGAAATATTTCTCCAGGGAGCTTTCAAATTCCTTAAACTCGGGATCAGATCCAATATAGCAGAGACCATCTTCTGTTTTCGCAAGATAAAGGCTCCATTCACCGTTCTGCAGGATCGCCCATTCAATGTTCATTCTTTCTCCTCCCTTGTTTTATTTCTATATGCTGCAGGCGTTGTGCCGAACTTCTTTTTAAACAAAGAGATAAAATAAGGGGTGCTGGGGAATCCTGCTGATGCACCGACATCGGCTATGGATTGTTCCCCGTCCTTCAGCAGATGAACGGCTTTTTCGAGCCGGAGATCCTGAATATATTCTGTAGGCGACTTCCCGGTGACCCGTTTGAACACCCGCTGCAAATGATAGGGACTTCCATGAAAAAGATCCCCCAATTGATGTAATGTAATAGAGTCTTTATAATGCTGATCGATCCACCCGGTTATTTGTCTAATCCATTCTTCTGCAGGCAGGCTGATCCCTTCCGGTTTACAGCGCTTGCACGGTCTGAAATTTTCTGCCAGTGCTTGATCAGCATCTTTAAAAATAGCGACATTGCCAATATTCGGGACTCTCGAACGGCATGATGGCCTGCAGAATATCCCTGTCGTCTTAACGCCATAAAGAAAGAGATCATCATAGGATTTGTCGCAATCCTTTATTGCGGTCCAGTATTCTTTTGGAATCTCTTCATAAGCCACATGCGCTCACCTCTGATAAAAAGTATACACAAAAAAGATTCATCCTCAGCCATTTCCTATATATAAACGCAAGATAACGTAATCCTGAGGACTTATAATAAAGAAAAGGGGGAATCAAAATGAGCTTTCAATTTGTTAACTGGAAAGATGATAAAAATGGCCTGGTACTTTTCACTCCGTCTGAATTCAGCTTTGCTGAAAACCTGCAATATTTAACAAGATCGGCAAGTGAATGCCTTTATGAGATTTCCGGCGAGACGATTAGACGCGCCATTTCCCTCAGAGATGAAAAGCTGCTGCTGGAAATAAGCGCGTCAGATCAGCTCCTATCTGTCAGGAATCATAAGCCTGTCACGCATCAAATGAAAACGGAGATTGCAGCATATATTCATGATTGGTTCGACCTTGGAACCAGCCTTACCCCCTTTTATGAGATGGCAAAAACTGACCGACTGCTGAAGATGCCTGCAGAGCAATTTTTTGGACTGAGAGTTATGGGCATTCCTGATTTATTCGAAGCTCTTGCTTGGGGAATCCTTGGGCAGCAGATTAACCTTACATATGCATATACACTGAAGCGGAGGCTCGTTGAAAAATATGGAGAGTCGCTGGAGTACGGGGGGAGTAAATACTGGCTCTTCCCTGCAGCGGAAACGATTGCCGGGTTAACCATCGAAGATCTGTCCGACCTAAAAATGACGGTAAAAAAATGTGAATATCTTATTGATGTGGCACGCTTAATTGCAAACGGTGAGCTTTTAAAAGAGGAGCTGCTTAAAGAAGATGTAAAAACTGCAGAAAAAAAGCTGACCAAAATACGCGGCATCGGACCCTGGACCGCCCATTATGTCCTCATGAGGTGCCTCCGCTTCCCGAACGCTTTTCCTATCGATGCTGTCGGCCTGCATAATGCGATAAAAGTGATCTCTGGCTTTGAAAGAAAGCCTAAGAGAGAGGAAATTCTGAGATATTCTGCCCGCTGGAAGAATTGGGAAGCATACGCTACTTTTTATTTGTGGAGAGTTTTGTACTAAAAACCTTTTGACAGCATCAGAATCCCATGCTAGTATTTTCTTTAAATTTAAATTTATTAAATTTTTTCAGATCTTTTTGATTCGTCCGCAAACCAGACAACTTCATAACAAATGCTTCAGGTGCTGAACGAACTTGTTCAGTTAAAAGGGAAGACCGGTAAAAGCCGGCGCGGTCCCGCCACTGTATTGGGGAGCTGCTTATATCAAACCACTGTTTCATCTGAAATGGGAAGGGTTAAGCTGCGGTGAACCAGAGCCAGGAGACCTGCCTGTTGTATGCACTTGTACTCTACGGGTATATAGAGAGGAGTGAGATAAGCAAGTTGGGGAAGCCCCGACTCTATTTAACTATGCACAACTATCTCTCTTTTCATTGAAAAGAGAGATTTTTTATTTTACAGAGAAAAAGGACGGGAGTGTTGTCAGATTGAGTAAAGTGAAGAGTTCGAGTTTAGGATATCCGCGTATTGGAGAACAGAGAGAATGGAAAAAGGCGCTGGAGCAGTTTTGGAAGGGCGTCACTGAAAAAGAAGATTTCTTAAAGCACATGGAGGAGCTGCGCCTGAATCATCTGAAAAAACAACTTGAGCAGGGCATTGATCTGGTGCCTGTCGGCGACTGGAGCATGTACGATCACATGCTGGATACGGCAGTTATGTTTGGGCTGGTGCCAAAGCGTTTCCACTATAACGGCGGCAAGGTCACACTGGAGACCTATTTTGATATGGCCCGGGGAAATGCTTCTGCTGTTGCATGTGAAATGACGAAATGGTTTAATACCAACTACCATTATATCGTTCCGGAGCTGGACCAGCATACTCCTTTCCTTTCTGAAAATCGGCCGCTCCAGTTCTTTAAAGAAGCGAAGCAAAAGCTCGGCATCACAGGCAAACCGGTCATCATCGGCCCCATCTCCTTTGTCAAATTAGCGAAAGGCTATACAAAGGCCGAATTCGTGCAAATGGTGCACCTGTTTGTGCCTTTGTATGCCCAGATACTCAAAGAACTTGAGGAAGCCGGTGCTGAATGGGTGCAGATGGATGAGCCGATTCTATGCAGCACGCTCACTCATGAAGATATCCAGCTCTTTAAAGATGTGTATGGGCTATTAAGCGAAGCAGCCCCGGGCATCAATCTGACTCTGCAGACTTATTTTGATTCGGTGGATTTCTTTGAAGAAGTAGTCTCCCTCCCTGTTCAAGGAGTCGGCTTGGATTTTGTCCATGATAATGGCCAGAACCTGGAAGCCCTAAAGAAATATGGATTTCCAAAGGATAAAACCCTGGCCGCCGGCGTGATTGATGGCCGCAATATTTGGAGAGCCGATTTGGAGAAATGCTTCAGGCTGCTGGAGGAAGTTTCCGAATACGCTGCGAACCTGATTGTCCAGCCAGCTTCTTCTCTCCTGCATGTTCCGGTAACAGTTAAAAATGAGGAAAAACTGCATCCTGTATTAAAAAACAGCCTCTCTTTCGCGGATGAAAAACTGCGGGAAATCGGCATTCTTTCAGATGGGCTTCAAGGCGGCAGAGAGAAAGCGGCCGACGAAATAGCCGCAAGCTCATCTGCCATCCGAACATTCGGGGACCTATCCGAACGCCAGTACCAGGAGGTAAGAGAGAAAATGGAGAACCTTCAGGCATTGAACAGGGAACGGTCCGCTCCGTTTGAAGTCCGGCATCAGGCGCAGGAAGCTGCCTTTAAGCTGCCGATTCTTCCAACAACCACCATCGGCAGCCTTCCGCAGACACCTGAGGTCCGGAAAGAGCGCCTTAAATGGAGGAAAGGTGAGATCACACATGAGGCCTATGAACAATTTATTCAAAATGAGATCAAAAAGTGGATCAGCATTCAGGAGGATTTGGGACTGGATGTACTTGTCCACGGGGAATTCGAGCGGACTGACATGGTTGAATATTTCGGAGAGAAGCTGGGCGGCTTTCAATTCACGAAATGGGGATGGGTGCAATCCTATGGATCACGGTGTGTCAAACCGCCGATCATTTATGGGGATGTTTTTTTTAAGGCACCGATGACCCTGAAAGAATCCATCTACGCGCAGTCGCTGACATCCAAGCCGGTAAAAGGGATGCTGACTGGACCAATCACCATTCTGAATTGGTCATTTGTCCGGAATGATATCCCCCGCTATGCAGTGGCAAAGCAGATTGCTCTGGCATTAAGGAAAGAGATTAAAAACCTTGAGGAGCATGGAATCCGGATGATCCAGGTGGATGAGCCCGCCCTCAGAGAAGGACTTCCTTTAAAAAGGAGAAATTGGGACAGTTACCTGCATGCAGCTGTGGATGCCTTTAAATTGGCTACGGCATCTGTGAAAAATGCTACCCAAATCCATACCCATATGTGCTACTCCAATTTCAAAGATATTATCGAAGCTATTGATGCGCTGGATGCAGATGTCATCTCCATCGAAACGTCCAGAAGCCATGGCGAGCTGATTGGGGCATTTGAGGAAAGCGTCTATTCAAAAGGAATTGGACTTGGCATTTATGATATTCACAGTCCGCGTGTACCAAATGTGGAGGAAATGACCCGGAATATTGATCGGGCACTAAAGGTCCTGAATCCAAGGCTGTTCTGGATTAACCCGGACTGCGGTCTGAAAACACGCGGCATAACAGAAGCCACCGGGGCACTGGCTGTGATGGTGGATGCCGCACGCCAGGCCAGGGAAAAGCTGTTGGCGCAATGGAATGAAGCGGAAACTTCAGAGAATTCCCACTCAACGGAAGTGTCGAAAACCATCCAAACCCGATTGGTCCTTCCGCCTGACACGAACCACCTGCAGACGATATTTGGCGGAAAGGTGCTGGCCTATATTGACGAAATTGCGGCACTGGCAGCCATGAAGCATGCCAACAGCGCGGTCGTGACTGCCTCGATTGACTCGGTCGATTTCCTCTCTTCCGCTAAAGTTGGGGATGCTTTAAGTCTGGAAGCCTATGTCACTTCCACAGGACGGACCTCAATGGAGATTTACGTGAAAGTCACGTCTACGAACCTCCTGACAGGCAAAAGCACACTGACGACCGAATCCTTCCTGACCATGGTTGCGGTCGATGACAATGGGAAGCCGGTTCCGGTTCCGAAAGTCATCCCCTTAACAGATGAAGAAATCCGGCTTCATGCAACTGCGGCAGCCCGGAAGGAACACCGGATAAATCGAGCGAGCATTCGCTGATGAGGGTTTACTCTCTGATGTAATGCATAACTCATTGTAAATTAAAGGACAGGGCCCACGCCCTGTCCTTTCTATGTCAGAAAAAAGTACAGCGGGGTCATCACAAGAAAATAAGGCTTGAAAAAACACCCGCCAGCACAGCCAAGACAGCCTTCATCTCCTAGCTGTTCAACCGCTTCATAGATATTCTCCCTTACATCTCTTCCATTGTCCTTTCTTCACCTTTGCACTTGTGGCTGTTCTTTCTGATGGGTAATTATTTTTCAAAAAAAAAAGAAAAGACCATACGGCCTTTCCTTTAATAATGAATCTTATATTTCTCCGCCAGTATTTTCATATCAAGCCTGTAAAGAAGATCAATCATCCGTGTCCCGATCATCTGGCAGATCACGGCATATACAATGACCTTCCAGTCCACGACCACTGCCGTAAGAAGCAGCAGACTGCCGTTTATGTAAAATAATGTCCGTCCCGGCGCACTTCCCCTTGCTTTGGAGATGATTAATGCAAGGATATCCATGCCGCCGGAGGAAGCCCCCATTCGGAATAGGATGCCGACTCCTACTCCAAAAATGACAGCACCCAGCAGCAAGTCCAAAAGGACCGGATTAAGCGGTTCTAATGCTAAGCGAGTCAGAAGATCGATCGTTATGGAAGTGACCGATACACAATAGAGCGTCCAGATTACACTGCTTTTCCCCAGCCACTTTGCCGCTGCAAAGAGCAGGCCAGCGTTCAGCACCCACAATGTGACCGAATAAGGTGTATTCATCAGAAAATTAAATAGTACTGCCAGACTTGCAGCGCCGCCAGACGGTATAAAATGGGGAAACAGAAAAAAGGTCATCGCGATTCCCTGAATGCCGGCGGCCATTCCCAATATCAAAGATTTATAGAGTACTTGCATGACAAAAGCTCCCATCATTTTTGCTTACTCTATCTTATACTATTTCCATAGAATACAAAACCACTCGAGGTGATAGAGCTTCCCGGAAGGTGCCTCGGAAAACCTGCAAGATAGGCTGGGATGAAGTGGTTTGAAGATTCACAGCAGCAAGCACTGTGTTTTGAAATAGAACTTTTGTAAAAAGCTCGCCTGCAGTCCAGTTCTTTCTTTTTTTCCAGCTAATCTGTCTTCAAAGTCCCCTACCCTTTTCCCGATTCGGCTTCCCGTTTCCACCAATCTCAGGTTTGTTTCCCCATTTTCGATGGTTGCTTCCTCGATTTCGGCAGACTCCCCGAATAAAAAAACCCGGCACTCAAAAAGTGAACTGTGCCCCGATTTACGGACAGTTTAAAAAGCGCCTATGCGGCTAGTAAATGACCCCGGTATTGCACCGGGGTCATTTTATTTAAGCCCCATTGATAACGATGCTGGTTATATTCCTCGAT
>NZ_JAMBOJ010000063.1 GCF_023715565.1 Cytobacillus firmus
CTTCCGCTTTAATCTCCAAAGAATAACTTTGTAACCTTTGCCCTTTTTTGGCCATAAAAATCACCCCTTAAGTCAATGTTGCCCAACTGTGGGTTTTTCAACATCTACTATAAGGGGTGCAGTCTACCCCAAAACTGGGCGAGTTTTCTTTGTTATTAATTCCGGTTCTTTTTGAAGTAAAACCATTAAGGGATTTATGTGTAAACAAAACTGCAATTTCAAGCCGTTTTGAATCAGGTGTTTCCAGTATATTGAGTAGTGTTTGGGGGCCTATATTCTGTTGTCTCTCTACTCACCTTACTTGAATTCCCGACATCTCAAAGTATCTTAGAAGCAGGCGAATAAACAGTTACTAACACTATAAAAAAGTTATGTCCAGGGCCCTCCATCACATCTAGGTTATGAAGGTTATTTGGCATGCTTATTATTAGCATACCATACTATAATATCCTATTTCATTGAAGACTGTTGACAACTATTAGATGGTTTAGTTTAAGTACCACTTTTCACAATTTACTGTAAATGGCTTCGTTTGTAAACGTTTCTTATGCTTAGTGTAGAAAATCAATTGCATTGACCAATCCTTATGAAAAAAGCTTTAATAAAATCAATTTTTTTATTATCTTACCCCCATTAGCTTATTTCATTTTCACATAATTTTATGTGGAGGTCTTTTGAAGATTGTCTTCCAAAAACGGAAACAACAATGAATAGAACGAAGTTGTTGAGGGAACTATAGCACATGATAATACGTTACCATTGTTTGGAAATGAGGTGAATTTTTGACTAAGATTTCTCCTATTCAGTCATACATGATGATTATTCTTTCAGTTGGATTGATGAACCACGTTATTATTATCCCATTACTGCTAGGAGCATCAGGGCGAGATTCTTGGCTAGTAGTGCTTCTTGTTTTTGTCGCTTCACCTATATGGATCGGTTGTTTGAACTACATATTAAAATATATGAAGAATCAACACTTTAAGAAGTGGCTAGAGCACCACTTTGGAAAGTTTGTATCTGCACTTTTAGTTATTATCTATAGTTTGTTTGTATGGGTCATTGGCTTTATTTCCTTAAAAGATACTCTAACATGGACTTCTGCAGCATACTTGCCTCAAACTCCAATGCTTTTTCTCGCGGGAACCACACTTGTTGCTTGCTTCTTTGTCACTTGTCAAGGGCTCAGCACGATTGCGATTGTGAGCGGGATATTGTTGCCTTTTGTGGTTATTTTTGGTTTCCTGGTGTCGTTTGTAAATATTCAGTTTAAAGAATATACCTTACTTTTTCCTTTGTTGGAAAACGGAGTTGCTCCATTATGGAAAGGTGTTCCTTATGTTGCCGGAGGATTGATGGAGTTGTTTTTATTGATGTTGCTGCTTCAGCACAATTTAACAAAGAAACCAGGATTCGGAAGCTTGATGCTGCTGTGCCTCATCCTTACAGGACTTACATTAGGACCATTGATTGGCTCGATTACGATATTTGGCCCTGATGAAGCAGCTAACCAGCGTTACCCCCCTTACGCTCAATGGAGAATAGTTAGGATGGGAGAATATGTGGAGCATGTCGATTTTTTTTCGATTTACCAATGGCTATCAGGTACATTCATTCGTGTGTGTCTCTCTATCTTTCTCTTGGGAGAATTATGGAATTTAAAAAAGCGCAGATGGTTTCCCATGTTACTAGGCACAATCGCTATGCTTGTTGCTATTTTGTTGCCGATTAGTGACATGGCTTTTCTAGACCTGTTGGGCAAATTTTATTTACCTTCATTTTGCATTTTTACAATAGCAACCTTGATCTTGTATGTAGTTCGAATCATATTCTCTAAACAGAGAAAAAGGGGTAACAGCAGATGATGAAATTATTAAGAAATAAGAGTGTAAATGGCAAAAGGTCATCAATTAATCCAGAGGCAACAGGGTTACCTCTTAATGAACAATCATTGATCCAACACTTTAAAATGAGTCAAGATGTAAAGCATCATGTTTACAAATTAAAACCTAATGATGAACATTCGAGAGTCCTATTGATTTATTGTGAGGGCTTAAGTGACAACCAAACGTTCATTCATGAGACAGCGCTCCCCCATTTGACCAGATTTTACGAAACCTATGGATTTCAACATCATAAGGAAATTGCCGAGTCGAGTCAATTACAATTAGAAATAGTCAAACTTGAAGAGTGGGAGCAAACGGCCGAAACAGATATCTATGAAGGTAAACTACTATTGTTTATTCCTAGCTTACAAATCTTGTTCTCCCTCGATATCTCTAAAAAACCGTCACGAAATCCGGAAGAATCCAGTATTGAGGTTTCGGTAAGGGGACCAAAAGATGGATTTGTAGAAGAATTGGGAGTCAATGTGGCATTAATTCGGAAACGTATCAAATCAAACAGCATGGTTTATGAAACAAAAAAAGTAGGCGTTCGCACAAAAACAACCATTGCGATTCTATATATGCGTGACATTGTTGAACCAAAGATTGTTCAAACTATAAGGAATAAATTAGATGAAATTCAAATTGACGGGGCTTTCAGTGCCACTCATCTAGAAGAATTAATGGAACCGACAAAAGCGTTGTTTCCTTTAATGGGGTATACAGGAAGACCAGACTTTACCGTTAACTGTATGCTAAATGGTCGTGTGGCGTTGATTGTGGATGGTACACCGGCTGCTTTAATCGCACCTGCCAATTTGTTTCTAATCGTGAAAACTCCAGAAGATATCCACCATACTGCATTATCGGCAACTTTTGGTCAATTTCTTCGTTTATTAGGATTGTCCGTTTCACTTCTACTTCCTGGATTTTGGGTTGGTATTCTTGCCTATCATCAAGATCAACTACCCTATTATCTACTTGCGATATTAGGTGTTAACCGATTGGGAATTCCGTTTGATGTAGTAGTGGAAATGTTTATTGGACTTATCTTCTTAGAAATCCTGCGAGAAGCTGGTATCCGATTGCCTTCTGCAGTCGGCAGCACCGTTACCGTTGTAGGCGGACTAATTCTGGGTGATGCGGCTATTCGTGCAGGATTCCTATTCCCTGGTATCGTTGTCATCGGAGCCCTTACGCATGTGTTTGGTTCAACTTTATCAAACCAGTCATTGGCTGGAACGGTTAGCCTTTTACGCTTCTTCATTTTCGTGCTGTCTTCCATCCTGGGGATCTACGGGTTCTTCCTTGGATTATTTATTTTAATCAGCCATTTAGCATCTTTACGTTCATGCGGTTTGCCTTACTTGGCTCCGATTTCACCGCCTTATAAAGACTTAGCCAATGCATTACTTAGATTACCTTGGCAATGGAGAAAATCTCGCCCAGATATGTTAAATACTAAAGATTCTACAAATCAAGGGGATAGGTAAAAATGCGGGGATATAAAAGTATTTTTGTTTTTCTTCTTCTCCTCAACCTTACCGGATGTTGGAGCAGATATGAAGTACAGAACATGAACTATGCAACTGCTGTTGGTATTGACTATATCAATGACAAATATACAGTTTTTGTGCAATTACTAGATTTCACGACTGTGGCAAAGCTGGAGGGACAGCAAAAAGAGGAACAGCCCCCGGTTTGGGTGGGCAAAGGTCAGGGTGCTTCATTTACTGAAGCCGTAAATGATTTGTATAGTACATCACAACAGCGCCTAAACTTTGGACAAGTCTCTGCTATCTTGCTTAGCGAGAGAATGATAAAAGAAAACAAAGTAGGGGAAGTGCTGGAATTAATCAATCGTTATCGTGAAATAAGGTACATATCTTGGCTTTTCAGTACAAGAGAGCCTATTGAAGAAATCCTTCTGGCAACACCCTTTTTTAGATTGTCTCCAAAAGCATCGATTCTTCACAATCCCGAACAAAATTATAGACAGCGATCCATCCTTACTCCGATCCGCCTGAAACAATTTGTATTAGACTCAAACGAAAAGTCCAGGACTAGTTATATACCTGAATTATCGATTCGCAGAGGTCAGTGGCAGGAAAGTAATAAACCCAAAGAGTTACTTAAATATTCAGGTATACATATATATGATCAGGACAATTATTATGGTCGAATGGGTCTCGAGGATTTGTCTGGATTGCCTTGGCTAAGTACTCACACCATCCGAGTTCCTCTTGATCTGTTTGCCGAAGAAAAGCTTGCTGCTGTTCTTGTCGCCGAAAAACCCAAGTTTGAAGTGACCCCCATCGTTAAATTGGACAAAGTGTTTTTCGATATATCTTTGAGTGTGAAAGCCGGAATCAATGAATTACACACTGACCTTACAGAACAGAAGCTCAAACAAATTGCTCGAAAAACAATAGAGGAGCAAATCCGTAATACATATCAAACCGCGTTTAATAAGGGGATAGATATTTACAACTTGGGTGAAAAATTATATCGCCAACATCCACATCAATGGAAGCACATTGCCACAGGAAAGAACCAACTCGTTTTAAACCAAGATTCTCTTCTCAACGTTGATGTTGATGTGAACATTGTTTACTCTGGAAGGTATAAATTGCATGAAAATAGTAAATCCAAAAAGTGATTCAGGTATAAGGCTTGGTATGGTCTTTTGGATTCAGTTTTATATATTCAAATTAAAGAAGTATGCCATTTATTGAAAGGTTATTGATCTCAGTAGATTATAAAAAATTGACCTATCATTCAAATTAGTTTGCACGGGGAGTAACTTAACTCCCTTTGTTTTTGTTTTGAACTCCGACATTAGATATAGCCTTTTTCATTTAGGCTGGGAATGATACGGATTAATTGAGCCAAATAAGCGTCGGTTCTCTTATGATTCTATCAAGGATCGGTAAGCGATCTTTTGTTTATAAATACCGTCTTACCCTGTAACCGTTATTAAAACTGCGATTGTATTGAATACTCCATGAACGATCATTCCAGGGATGACAGAACCTGTCTTTTCATACACCCAAGCGAACACGACACCATTAATGAAATTCACGGGCATTGCGTTTAAAGTTGGAAAGTGCGCTATCGCAAATATTAGCGAGCTAATCAAGATTCCCCAATTCAATCCTGCCTAACTCTTACCCAACGATAGATAAACATAAAATATCTATTCATAAACTGAAGATACTACACCGGCGGAAATAATACCAATGAGTATAGTAAACAGATTAATATTTTGCTGTAAGCTCTCCGTCTTGCTGTAATCTGCACTATTACCTAATAAACTTGTTAGTAATACTGCTGCTACGCTTAAAATAATGGTTATCAATAACTATATCGGGATTTTCAACCAGTACTTTGCAGAAAAACTTTACACTCCTACCTCTTTCCATGAAAGATTTTTAGGACGTAGTGCGATAAAATATAACCCTGTCATGAGTACAATCATTAAAAAAGCCCTTAATCATAAAAGATTAAAATACTTCTAGTTACATTACTTTTTCTCTCTTTTATTCCTCATTAATGAACCTGTAATTGCAGCAAAAATATCGCCAATCAAAGGCAATAGTACACTCATTACTAAGTATTCTTCTTACACATTGTCTACCCAACATATTGAAGAATTAACTGGTATAACGCTATGCAAAGCCCTAAGATGCTTGCCTTCATTTTAGATGGATGGTAGCTTTTGCTGCGAAACAAGTATAAGAAAACAACTATAAATCCCAAAGGAACCCATAGATGAAAGACACCTTCTTTTGTACTGTGAGAATAAACTGGAGCGATATATGTGCTAATCAGAAAGTAAAAGAAAACGGTAAAACGTCGTATCTCTAATTGCTTACTCCACCTTACTAAAAAGAAAAGAATAATTATTGCTATTAAGGTAATGTTTAAAGGCGGCAGTACAATAGCGCCGTTTCCAATCTTGAATTCCATTCCTTTTCCCTCCTTTTTAGTCTTGTTAATTCGACGAAATGTCCTGATTGTTGAATATCATTTAAACTATGCTCTTGCACTAACCTGCAGCGTTTGTTAAACAAAGAAAAAGATCGCTCCTGCGATCCTCATCTTTAACTCTTGCCCCGCCTACTGTTTAAATACAATTACAAACTCATCAACTCTTAATATAACTCCGCTTATTTCTATATATTGCCAGGATATTTGATTGGAATAAGAAACTCCTAAAAGAAAATGGATACTAAACCATAACTGGGTAAATTTTTTATCAGAAAGTTATTCCACACCACTCTCCAAAATACTAAAAGTCGCCTTTTCACAATTTATCTCTGCCAATACTCCATATGGCAGTATGAATTTTGGTTCAGTATGACCAAAATTCAAGTTATAAAGAATCGGCAAATCCTCCAAATCAAATTCCTTCATTACTGTTAGAATTACTTCTTTATACTCGTCGTAATATTTCTCATCTTGTGGTTTACCGAAAATTACCCCATTTGCTTTTTGTAGAATGCCTTGTACAGCATAATTTCTCAGCCAATACTTAATAAGAATGGGCTCTGGTTTTTCTTCGGATGTTTCAAAGAAAAGTATGCTATTCTCCCAATATTTTTTCTCTGGCCAAAGCTCTGTCCCCTTTGCAAACTCCAGTACTTCGATACAGCCGCCAATCAAATGGCCTTGTACTGTACCTGAACCTTGCAGTACCTCGTACCCTGAATTTTCCCGCATGGATCGTCTCCGGTTCTTATTCTCTTCTACCCATTCTAAGCGCTCACTGGTCCATTCATTAGCGGGTTGAATTTCACCTATTACTTCATTTGAAAAGAGAGTTCGATTTACCATTTCTATCGTATAGGGATTCATCTCCACATTTTCAGCAAAATCGGTTAAAATTGCCGGACCGTAATAAGAAGAAATTCCCGCCTTAAGACAAAATAAATGTGAAACGGTCACATCAGAGTACCCCATAAAGATTTTCGGATTTTCACGTATAACATCAAAATCGATATAGGGAAGTAAGCGAATGCTATCTTCTCCGCCAATATTTGCAATGATGCCCTTTATCCTTTCATCCTTAAAAGCGTTCATCAAATCCTCCGCACGAGCTTGTGGATTTTCGTAAAGATAGTCTCCTCCTTTCAAACTATTTGGCATTAGAATAATTTTCAGTCCAAAAATATCCTCTAATCTCTTTACACCTTGTTCAAATCTCCATCTAAGAGTTGGCTCACCTGCACCTCCCCAAGATGGACTTACTGTTGCAACATATTCTCCCGGTTGTAATTTTTTTGGCTTAATTAACACATGATATCCCACCTTTATATACTGTAAAATTTCGCGTATGTAATTATTTTATAATCTGATGTTACCATTAAATCCATAATGTGGAAATAACTTTTTGAACTAACCGTTTGTTTAATAAGGTAAGGGATATATCTGTCAGTCTGGAATTAACAGTTATTTTAACCAAAATCAGGGTGAATGCCGGCAAACTCCTTCATGACCTCACTGAAGTCCTCAATGCCATAGACTTCATAAGACCATTGGGAGAGACGGTCTTTGATTTTGGTAAAAAGGGATGCATCATCCTCAATTAAAAGCACTTTAAACAATTTGCTCACCACACTTTTGCATATTCCTTCAATTATATTATAGGCATGTTTAGTATCTTCATCAGGGAGCTGTTAATATGGATACTGTTGTTTGTTTTCCTTCAGGTGCTGGTGCTTTTGTTGTATATATCGATTCATCGATATCCCTTAAGCTCAACCTTTAATTACATCTTTTATCCGCTATCATTTTTGCCGGCATCCTTTTTCTTCGTTATCAAAAAGAAACACGATTTTATAAAGCAACCGTGCTGACTGGATATAATGATGCACCAAAGAAGTTCTTGACGTTCAAGGAAACAGGTAAGCTTGAGCTCAAAGGAAAAACAACCTCTATTAAACAAAATATTATAGGGCTAAATAAAGACTTTGTAATTTTACAGCAGGTGGTCTGACAGTGGCCATTGTTGATGACAAGGTGTATGGAAAGCTGAAAGCTGACCTAAATCCTGAAATCCAGCTGGAGAATTCACTATTCATCGGTGTGGATCTTAAGAATGACAGCGATACAAAGACAGCCAATTTACTTTTTAAAGAGATGGAGTTCAGCGGCAGAGCCGATTCGCAGCTGGAGATGTGCACAAATCAAAAAATGAATATAGGGTTAGTCATGTTTATTGTCGGCTTTCGCGGCTTGACCTTCCATGTCACTTCGGGAGATGCACCCCATATTTCAAACAAATGGACTTCACACAGGGAGACCTGCTGCGCGGAATTCCAAAATGGCCTTCAATTTTGGAATTCCGCTGGTGGTCGGTCTACTTCACAGCTACTTGCTGTAAAATCAGGCTGGTTCTTTTTTGGCAGCGACTGTAGTTGCCGATGATTCTGTTTATCGGGCTTTACACAGTTCTTTATTCGATATTCAGTCTGTGATTTATTCAACAAAGTGATAAAGGGTGCACTTTAGAACGGGAAAACCGCTCAGGTATGATGGCCAGAGCGGTTTTTTATGTGTTGGAATTTGGGTTCGTTATCGAATCTGAATGCCTTATTTGCGGATTTTCTGTGTCTATTTGCAAGTTTCCCTAGTCTATTTGCAAATTACGGGATATATTTGCAAAATGATCTGTGTTTGTTTTTCGAACTTCTCTCTATTTGCAGGTTTGTTTACTCTATTTGCAAGTTTTTCATTTTATTTGCAGATTTGCCCAGTCTATTTGCAATTCCCCTTCTTTATTTGCAAATTCTTCATATCTATTTGCGAATTAGCCTCTCTTTTCAATCGCTGTGATTCAACAATTAAATTATCCAGCTCCTGGCTTAATTTCAAGGTCTCTTGATCTGTCAGTCCCTTGGAATAAATGCTTTGAATCATTGCCTGCCTACTCTGTTCAATTGCCTCTGTGAAATCCATTCCGTTAGCCTTCCAGAAGCGGAATCCGGGATATATATTTTTTCACCAGTTCGCTGTTATGCTGATCTGCTCCATCTATATTTCCACTTTTAAATATCGGCGGTTCGAACCCGTTTTCAATCATCACATCCACTCCTTCTACCATCAGGCTGTTTACAATTGCAAAGCCAATTATAGATGAGGCAGAGCCAAAGCTAATCCCCAAGGCTGGGTGCTGCATTAATGCGTCCCCTGGCTCGATATGATTGTCAATCGCCAGGTCTACTGATGAAAAAAGATACTTCCCATTTTTATGGCGGGAGGACTGCGTTTCAGCATAGCGCGGGGAAGTTATGCCAATCACGTATGCCCCCTTGGATTTAGAGATTTCAGCTACATCCACGGGTACTGGATTCCGCCCTGAAGTGGAAACCACAATCACAACATCATTCGGCCGGATATCAGCATTTTCCATGAATCCTATGGCAAAATTATTTTCTTTTTCCAAGGTAGAAGAACGGACTGCGCCCTTGTGCAGCATTAAATCCTCAACGAAAATGGGTTTAATGGGGGCAAGTCCGCCTGCACGGTAAAACAGCTCTTCGGCGAGCATATGTGAATGACCGCAGCCAAACACATGAATAATTCCATTGTTTTGGATACACTCAGCCACCGCATGGGCTGCTTTCTTCAGTTTTTGTCCCTCTTCTTTTTCCACGAGTGACAATAATTCTTTTACACCATTCAGATATTTCTCCAGCATTCTTCCTACCCCATTTATACCCTGACTTTGGATGCGCTTAATGCTGCTTCATCTGCAATCACTTTTACATTCGGATGATTTCTTAATACTGATGCAGGAAACTGCTCATTAACTCCATTTCCAAGAAGCTGCGCAATGGCATCGGCTTTTGCTTCACCTGAAGCTAGAAGGAGTATCTCCCTGCTCTGCATGATTGTAGCGATTCCCATGGTAATGGCTTGGGTCGGCACCTCTTCGATCGTATCAAAAAATCTGGCATTGGCTTTAATAGTGGAATCTGCTAAATCGACAATATGAGTTTTAGATGAAAAAGACGTGCCTGGCTCATTAAAGCCAATGTGCCCATTATTGCCTATGCCCAAAATCTGCAGATCAATTCCGCCATGGTTTTTAAGCTTATTTTCATAACTTCGGCATTCTGCTTCCAAATCTTCGGCGGTTCCGCTTGGGACAAAAGTATTTTCCTTACAAATATCGAGATGGTTAAATAAGTGAGAATTCATAAAATATCGGTAGCTTTGCGGGTTTTCTTCAGAAAGGCCGATATACTCATCCAAATTATAGGTAGTCACCTTTTTATATGATGTTCCATTTTCCAGATGATCTTCAATTAATCGTTTATATGTTCCCACAGGCGTGCTCCCGGTTGCCAATCCGAATGTAGCTTCTGGAAATTGGCGTACCTTTCGGATGATTAAATCTGCTGCGGTTTTACTCATTTCTTCGTAGTTGTTTACTTTAATAATCTCCATTATGAGTTCCTCCCTGCAAAAAAGCTGAATAAGAATATATTTGCACTAATGAAGGCAAAATATTGGAATAAAATTAACCCATTTATAATTCATATCGTAACACCATAAAGTATAGTTGTCTATACCAATTTAACCACTGTTAAAACCTGATTATAAAAAGTAGATTAAATCTTACTTTTAAAAATGGTATAGACAACTATATTTATATTTTGGTATGATTACGACAGTTCAGTAAAACGCTTTCTTATTCATTATTTTTATTAAGGAGAGATCAATATGTTAGGATTCCTACAGAGAATTGGTAAGGCATTAATGCTTCCGATTGCCGTTCTGCCTGCCGCTGGTCTTCTGCTCCGCTTTGGACAGGATGATCTGCTGGGCATACCATTTATCGCAAATGCCGGCGATGCCATTTTCGCGAACCTTGCACTTATTTTTGCTATCGGGGTTGCTATGGGATTTGCGAAGGATAATAATGGGGCTGCTGCCCTCTCAGGAGCTATCGGCTTTCTGGTACTGACTGAGGGTGCAATTGCCATCGATGAAAATATAAATATGGGAGTACTGGGCGGTATAATTGCCGGTATTATTGCCGGATTATTATATAACCGCTTCCATGATATAAAGCTTCCCGATTGGCTTGGATTCTTCAGCGGACGCCGCTTTGTGCCAATTATAACGTCGGTTACCATGATTCTTCTGGCTGCCATAGCAGGGTTTGCCTGGCCCCCAATCCAGGGTGCCATCGATGCACTTGGCAACTGGATTATTGGTCTAGGCGCTGTAGGTTCAGGTTTATTTGGATTCATGAACCGCCTGTTAATTCCATTGGGTCTGCATCATGTATTGAACAGCTTATTCTGGTTCCAGTTTGGTGAATTTAAAGGAGTCACCGGGGATATTGCCCGTTTCTTCGCAGGAGATCCATCAGCAGGAGCTTATATGACTGGTTTCTTCCCTGTTATGATGTTTGGTCTGCCTGCTGCCGCATTTGCAATCATTGCGACTGCTAAACCTGAAAAGAGAAAAGCCGTATCAGGAATGTTCATTGGTCTGGCGCTGACTTCATTCCTGACCGGTATTACAGAACCAATTGAGTTCTCCTTTATGTTTATTGCACCTCTATTATATGGAGTGCATGCAGTTTTAACCGGAGTTTCCATGTGGGTAACATCCTTACTGGGCATCCGCGATGGCTTCACATTCTCAGCAGGCGCACTCGACTTTGCACTGAATTATAATATCGCTGAAAAGCCGCTGCTGCTATTGGGAATTGGCGTCATCTACGCGATTCTGTACTTTGTTATCTTTTATGCATTAATTAGAGCATTAAACCTGAAAACACCTGGCCGTGAAGACGATGAAGATATCGTTGAAGATGAGGATGAGGATGAGCCTGTCTCAACCGGCAGTAAGTACGAGGTTATGGCCAGCCATTTTATTAAAGATATTGGCGGTGCTGACAACATCACCAGCATTGATAACTGTGCGACACGCCTTCGCTTAAACATAGCTGATATGGATAAAGTAAAGGAAAGCGCACTGAAGGCGCATGGTGCTAAAGGAATCATGAAATTAAGCAAAACGAATCTGCAGATCATTGTTGGAACAGATGTTGAGTTTGTTGCAGATGAGATGAAGAAAATTAAGAAGTAAAGTAAGAAACAGTGTCCCCTTTTGGACACTGTTTTTTTATAGGAGCTTTATATCAGAGGGAAGTTTTGCAGAGCAGAGGATCTCCAGCTCTTTTATGCGCGCTAAATTGTAAGAAGACCCTACCATAAGCAAATGATCTGCAAATGCCGGATGGCACATGACTTCTATTGTTTCCCCGTCTTCTGCTCTTTCTGCAAGTCTGCTGAAATAGTCTTCCTGAATGCCGTCTCCGTAAAAATCCAATAAGCACCTGTCAGTAAAGCTTTTGACCCCGTCAATCGGAAAATCGCCACTCACTCTGAAAGGGAGACTGTATTTTTGCGACAGGTATTGAACTACAGGGAGAAACTCCTTCCGTGTATGGACGTGATGATGACTGTCCAAATGGGAAGGTGTAAGACCTGCTGCTATAAACCGCTCAATTTGTGCAGACCACTCCAGTTTCAGTTCATCTAGTGAGATTCCCTCTAAATCCCCCTGAGATTTGAAGGTTCCATCTTTTTTCATTAAGGTCTTGCAATTAGATAATAATGGCTTCCCGCATGTGAGAACTAAATGAACGCCGGTTCGCAAATCAGGATATTGTTTGGCCATAATCAGGGCTTGGTTGGTTCCGGCCATGTTCATCATCATGGTGGCAGAATTGACAATTCCATTTAAATAGCTGTGCAAAATTCCATAATTGACGCCGGGACTGTATCCAAAATCATCTGCATTGACAATGAGGTTAATCATTTTGAGACCTCCGGTTAAATAAGTGCAAGGCAGCCTGGAAGTAATGCTGCCCTGCACATTTTATTGAAATTGCGGTAAATATGAACGATGAGCTTCGAGCATTTCATCCAATATCTTTTTCGCGATAACGTCTGAACCCATCAGCGGATTAATCGTCAGCGCCAGCAGTGCGGTATCATAATCACCTGTCAGGGCAGCTTTTATTGTCACTCTTTCAAAAGACTTAATAGATTGGACCAGTCCTCTGACTGCGATTGGAAGTTCCCCGACCGCAATTGGCTTCGGTCCGTCTTTCGTGATAATGCAGCTGACTTCCACGGCAGACTCAGAGGGCAGCCCTGCAATAGCACCATTATTTCTAGTGTTAACCGGCTGTATATCCCTTTTATCTGTATAAATGGAATGAATGAGCCTGCATGCCGCATCACTGTAGTATGCACCACCCCTTTTTTCGAGCTGGGGCGGCTTTTCGGCAAGATCAGGATTTTGATATAGCTGAAACAGCTCTTCCTCCAGCTTTTTAACCACCTCTGCCCGGGTTCCCCCTTCTGATGCTGCATTAACTTCTTCTTCCACCATTTCACGAGTTTTATAGTAATAATTATGGTAAGGACAAGGAAGCACATTTAATGCCTGCAGGAATTCCGGCTCCCATCCCATCGCATGGATGTTTTTCATGGTGATTGATTTTTCTTTGTCTGTAAGCTTCTTCAGCAGTTCATCCTTAACGCTTACTCCATCCACAAAGACATCAAGACCGTAGACCAGATGATTGAGTCCTGCAAAATCAATCCTTACTCTGCTGTGATCCACATTCAATAACTGTGCTGCTCCCATCTCCATCCCAATCGGCACATTGCATAGACCCACCACTTTTTTAATATTGCTGTATCTTAGGACTGCTTCTGTAATGATTCCTGCGGGATTGGTAAAATTGATGAGCCATGCATTGGGACACAGCTCCTCCATTTCACGGCAAATCTCCATAATAACTGGAATGGTTCGGAGCGCCTTGAAAAATCCACCCGGGCCATTGGTTTCCTGGCCCAGCACTCCATATTTAAGCGGGATTCTCTCATCCTTCGCTCTGGCGTCCAAAAGCCCGACACGGAATTGGGTTGTTACAAAGTCAGCATTCTTAAGTGCTGTTTTCCTATCTAAAGTAAGCCTAATCTCTATAGGAACCCCAGCTTTTTCAACCATCCGATGTGCTAACTGGCCGACAATCTCTAGTTTATGCCGTCCTTCCTCCACATCCACAAGCCAAATTTCTTTGACTGGCAATTCCTGATGTCTTTTGATAAAGCCTTCAATTAATTCAGGTGTATAGCTTGAACCTCCGCCGATCACGGCAATTTTTATACCTTCTGGTTGCTGTGCCATTCTGTTACCTCTCCTAATTCAGTTTCTTGTATAAGTTGATAAACTCCTGCGCCAAATCTTTAACAGTCAGTGCATTCATCAAATGATCCTGTGCATGAACAAGAATGATGGGCAAATCGAATTGAGCCCCGGAAGCCTCGCTTTTAATCAGCTCCGTTTGATGTCTGTGTGCCAGCACAAACTCCTCCTCTGGATGGATTCCATAGCAAGACTTCTGGCATTCCCGCTGTGCAAAATAAGCTGAAATGATAGTTGATAAAGCTTTTCTTTATCCATTCTAAAACCCGCCTAACCTTGAATTGTCGGTGTTTGTTCTGGCTGCACCTGCTTCAGCTTCTTTTCATCCATCTTCCCTGTGATATAGACAAATGGAAGGTAAATGACAATAGATATGGCTAAATTCACAAGTGCCAGCACTGCACCGGAGATATGTCCTCCAGTTGCAAGATATCCGCCAATTCCTGCAGGCGTCACCCATGGAATGCTTGCCACAACGACCGGATACACAAGACCCCATTTAATTGCCAGGTATGCGACTACTGTCATAATAACTGGTGCTGAAATAAACGGTATCAGCCAAATGGGATTTAAAACGATCGGAAGGCCAAAGAGTATTGGTTCATTGATTTGGAAAATGCCTGGGGGTGTTCCCAGTGCCAGCAATTGCTTGTGCCTTTTTCGTCCAGCAATAAACATCGATATGATCAGTCCAAGAGTTGCTCCTGAACCTCCAAGATAGACGAAGGCATCCAGAAATGGCCCTGCCAGAACGGCATACTGATCGAGATCCTTCACTCCCTGAGCATATAAATCCGTATTTTTCGTTCCGAGAGAGGTAAATAAAGGCGTTGTAACCCCTCCAAGAATATTGGGACCATGAAGACCAACCGACCAAAAACCATGAACAAGAAAGACAATAAGGATCGCAAAAGGCAATGAATCCGCCGCATTCGTCAATGGTGCGACAAGGGTCGTATTCAGCCAGTCATTCAAAAATTCGCCATTTGTTGCTTTTCTGAACAAAAGGCCAGCCACTCCAAACACGAAAATGGTGAGCATTCCAGGCACCAGTTTGGCAAAAGCCCCAGCAACAGCCGGAGGGACGCCATCCGGCAGTTTAATAACAAAGGCTTTCACCCTGGCCAGACGGATAAAGACTTCTGTTGCAAGCAGCGCCACCACAATTCCTGTAAATAAGGCCGTAGCATTAAAGTAACCATAGCCAATGAAGCCCCAGGCACCTTCTGTATCCGGCACCTGACCAACCTGAGGAATTAGAAGGAAGAAACACGCTGCGGCAACAAGCATTGCTTCAAACCCATCATCTCCATAGGATTTAGCAAGCCTATGAGAGATGCCAAACACGGCGAATATGGTTAAAAAGGCAAAGGTGCCCCACCATATATCCCCGCCAAGCGTTTTCCAGGATTCACCGAAGATACTTTCCATAAGCCTGCCGTATGGCTTAATGATTTCACCGAGATTATTAAACAGAACAGCAAACGATCCCACCATAGTAATGGCGATCATCCCGATCAAGGCATCCCGGATAGCAAGCAAATGCCTGTTATTGCCGAATTTCATCGCATAAGGCATGATATATTTCTCAATAAACGTCATCATCACTATTCACCCTTTATTAATGAAATAGCTTGCTTTAATACTTCCTCGCCATTGCACAGGCCATAATGCATCGGGTTGATAGGCGCTACAGGAATCCTGCCTCCTGCTTCCTTTTTTAGTTGCTCAGTCATAAACCGGATCTGCGGCCCCAGCAGCAGCACATCGGCCGAATCGATATGATTTCGAATCTCCCCGTTGCCAACAGCCCAGATTTTACAGTCAATCCCCTGGCTTTCAGCGCTTGCCTTCATTTTTGTCACGAGAAGACTTGTGGACATTCCAGCTGAACAGCACAACAAAATGTTCATGGTTAACCCCCTTTTTTATAAGCGATTTCAAAAAATATAATAATTGCTTAACCTAATAGTACTAGAAATAAATGCAGATAATTCAGTCAATTTAAATCGAACTTATACCCTTTGTGAAGTTCTCACCCCCTTTCAATACTTTATGCTTGAAATTTATTGTAATGACAAATTTTAAAATAATCAATACATTTTTAAAATTTGTTATAACAAATTATTTAATAATTGATATGACAATATAATCTATGGAATAATAGATAGAAGAACAGAGTAGGAGGAACGGTTATGAAAGACGGGTTTGCCGATGAAAGTGCCCTGCACTTGAAGGTTAAGGAAAGCATTCTGGAACTGATCAGAAACGGAGAATACAAACCGGACACCAAATTGCCGACAGAAGCGGAGTTTTGTGAAAAATACGGAGTCAGCAGGACCACTATTCGAACAGCACTCCAGCAGCTTAGCACTGAAGGCCATATCTACCGCCAGCAAGGCAGAGGGACATTTGTATCAAGCCATAAAGTGAAGCAGCGGCTTACTTCTACCGTCGAAAACTTTTCAAAACAGATGGTGATGCAGGGAAAAAAACCGATGACAAAAGTCATCAACCTCGAAGTCATCCCTGCCGATTCCTTCCTGGCAAATATCTTTGACCTGTCAGAAGGAGACCCTGTAAATGTTCTCGAACGAATCAGATATGCGGATAACGAGCCTCTTCAATACGAAAAATCCTTCCTGCCATGGAAAAAGACCCCCAGCTTAAACCGGCAGGCCTGTGAAGAATCGTTATACCATTTGCTGCAGACAGAATACGATTTGAAAATCAAAAAGACTGTGGAGCATTTAGAAATCGGGCTTCCTGAAGAAGAAATCAGTGAACTGCTGAAAATCAAACCTGAAACACCGTGTTTCTCACTTGAGACCTATGCCCATATTGAAGACGGAAGCTTAATCGAGCATTCCCGAACGATGTTCCGCGGGGATTATGCTCATTTTATTATTGAGCGGAATTATGAGTAAGGGATTGCAGGCGGGCCCATTTGATTTTGATAGGTCCGCAATATGGTGATGTAACTTTAGATTTAGGTAAGTTGGGGATTTGGTCCGGCTTCTGGCTCTAGGGGTGTGATTTCCACTTTTTGTGTCAAATGGTGGCCTGACTTCTGGCTCTCCAGACGTGATTTCCCTATTTTGTGTCAGAAGATGGCCCAAGTTCTGACTATACGAGACCGGGTTTTCCTTTTTGTGTCAGAAGACGGACCGGCTTTCGACTCTGCTGGCGGGATTTCTCAATTTTGTGTCAGAAGTAGACCCGGGTTCTGACTCTACGGGTGGGATTTCTCAATTTTGTGTCAGAAGTAGACCTGGGTTCTGACTCTACGGGGAGGATTTCTCAATTTTGTGTCAGAAGTAGACCCGGGATCTGACTCTACGGGTGGGATTTCCCTATTTTGTGTCAGAAGCACCCCGGGACCGCACTCTATTAAAGCCAATCCAACCCAATGCAACTAATCTAGCAAGAATGAATGCTCTTCCTATACCACTCCAGTGCCCTCATTTCAATTTCCTTAACAAGTGCTTCTTTCCCTTTAATATAAGAATCCATATCAAATGGAAACTGTTCTGCCAGCTCAGTTTTCAAGGCTCCGTATTTTTCTGCTTCCTCCCTGTTTGCCCTCAGGTAATCACGAAAAGCCAGATGACGCGTGATTTCAAGACTCCCTTTTTCATAGATATGAACATGATGTGTCCGCTGATTGCCCCCTTTTTGAAAATAGCGCCGGCCGGGCAGTCCGTTTTCTCCGCGCGGCTCATACGCCAGTGAAATCATATCCTCATTAAAGCGATCTACCAATTCAATATCCATCACGATAGGCAATATATCAATGACAGGCTTTGCTGCCAGACCTCGTACCGAGGTGCTCCCTATATGGTGAATCTTTTCAATTTCACCCTTAAAAATGGTCCTGATGAGTTCTGCCTCCTTTTCAAACCTGGATGGCCAGTCAGGATTATAGGCGGTAACAGCCACTTTTCTAGTCATGTTTTCCTCCCGACTTATTTTAACCTCATCAAGCATGCCCATAAAAAGTCTTCCCCAAATAGACTGCTGGGCTGCTGAATTTTTTTCATCGTTCTAAACTCCAGGAAATGAAAGTCATCTTTAAAGATTGCTTTCAATCGATCTTCTGTATATCCGATCCCCCCCTTTAAGCTCCCTAAGCGATACACCTCCCAATCTGGTGTTGGCAGCGCTCCTTTGGGGTTAAAGCATACCAGCCCTAACTTTCCTCCGGGCTTGAGTGCTGCTTTGATAATATCCAGGTATGTCAGCCTTCTGTGGGGCGGAAGATGGTGAAACATGCCGCTGTCATAGATAAAATCGTAGCTGTGAGGTTCAAAATGAAAGTCAAATAGAGATACGCATTCAAAATGAATATTTGCCTGTTCTTCATTTGATCTTTCAGCAGCCCATTTGATCGCATTTTCGGAAATATCTATGGCTTCCACTTGTGCCCCATTCTTTGCGAGAAAAATGGCATTCCTCCCTGGCCCGCATCCAATTTCCAGTACCTTCCCTGGCTGCAGTCCATTTTGAATATACTGAGCAAGATTTTCATCCGGTCCTTTTGCTTTAAAAAATGGAATCTCTTTTTCTCGATCTTCATAAAAATTTTCCCAGAATAATTTTGGGTCTCTTATCAATCCATCCAGCATTTCCAGTAGGTCATGGTAATGTAAAATAGCTTTCTCTATCTCAATCCCCCCTTTCTTATATTTTACTTTACCCCTGATGGAAAAGGATTACAGCTGCGTTAAATGTATATGATTTTACTAAAAGCAGCTGGTTGATTCTGCATAATTATTCCACTTAGAAATCCTCCAAAAGGGGATTTTAAAATTTGATAGTCTTAGTAATACATAGGTCTTTACCTAAAGAGAAATACTTGCCTGCGCTTCGTATGGACTTTAGAGAAAATACCATATCACTGCGATTCGTAATATTTGTAATACCTATGTAACATTTACTTTTGAAAACTTGTCCTTCATTTGGGCCCGCTCTCATATAATGACGACAAGAAGGTTTAGGAGGTACATGATGTTTCTTTTTCTGAATAAAGCAATTCTAGGTATGGCGATTTTACGGGTTATTTCGGGTAGCATTGAAATTTTCGTTGCACTCTTAATCTTAAGAATGAATGATATTGAAAAAGCGCTGATTATGAATAGTTCACTTGCCCTTGTTGGGCCTCCTGTGCTTTTATTGACGACAGTCATTGGATTAACAGGTATGTCTGATAAGGTTTCACTGAGTAAGATTCTGTGGGTTTTGTGCGGTGTCGGCTGCATTATTTATGGAATAAAAGGAAAATAGAGCTGCATAAACAGCTCTATTTCTCATGTTTCAGCAATTCCGAAACAGTTGTCATTTGGTAGCCTTGCTCTTTTAATGATGAAATAATTTTCTTAACGGATTTTAGAGACTCTTCCCGGCTCTCATACATGACATGAAGAAGGACGATGGAGCCCGTTTCTATATTCTCTACCACATGCTTCGTGATTTTATCTGCATCCCCATCTATTTCTGGAAAAGTTTCAGGCTCGATATTCCACGTAACAGTCTACCGATCGTGTTTGGATTTCCCGCTTGCCTGATTAATTCATCTGTTTTCTCAATTTCTGCTTTGATGAATGATGGAGACTTTAATACCATCCGTGTATGGGAATAGGTATGATTGCCAATTTCATGCCCTTCACCCACAATTTTTTTCGCATCTGCCATATTCTCTTCAATCTCTTTTCAGTTTAAATAGAATGTGGCTTTAATATCCTCTTCCCGTAAAATCGATAAGATTGCGTCGGTATTGACACTTGGCGCATCATCAAATGTTAATGCGACGACTTTTTCATCCTTTTCTGCCTGATTAATAATACCGCCGAAAAACTGAAAGTCTCTGGACTTGGATACTTGAAAAAGCAGAAAGGCTATTCCAGCCAGTAAAATGATGCATAAAATGAATTTTTTCATAGTGCCTCCAGATGCTATAGTTACGGAAAAATTATAAATATGTAAAAAAACCAGCCCCCGATTGGAAACTGGTTTGATAGCAATAGTATGTAGCCGCTTTTGCCGTAACTGGTATAAGAAAGTTTTAAACCACCACTCCTCAAAGTGGGTGTTCGCAGAAACATTCCTGCCTGTCCTCCTTGTCGTATAGACGAAGGCGTGTCATTCCTGTTCCGATTTTAAACTCCCTATTTCAGCTTAAAGGTTAAAACTTTAGTATGATTACGTACAATGCAGCTTGTTTTATTATAGTAATATAATTTACATCGTGTTTCAATAGAAATGATTTCCTGTTAGCTCTTTTCACTAAGCTTCAATGCGGTATCCGTAATTTTCATATCCGTTTCCAGCTGTTTTTGTAAATTATGCGGATAATACGTTCCCCTGCTGATCATATAATTTGTTATCTTCTCGTGAGTTTCCACCGCAATTCTTAACTGTTCCCTTAACATTTCTCTGACTTCAGGAGAACCGCTTTCCGTAAGGGCAAATGCTATATTCCGGACGCCCGCTTTAGCAGATATTAAAAAGTCCGTGGCAATAACCTGATCAGACATTCCGCCCATTCCCATTAAATTTTTCAAGAAACTATTCATCTATCCCGTGCCTCCTTTTCAGAATGCTTTGCATCTCCTGTATGAATTTCACATCCCCTGCCTCACTGTCCTGCAAAATGGTTTTTAAAGTCGGATCCTGGACAAGCCCGCTCATGGCCACCGCTTTAGTGAGACACAGGTTTTTAAACACGAGAAGTTCATGAAGCTCCAATGTCTCGTGGAGTCCCATTTCATTCATCATAAAAATCCCCCCATTCAGTTATAGTCTCATTTTGCGCATTTCCCTTTTCCCTAACCTATGGTATTTATTTCAATTCCCTGTCATGGCAAATTTCGCATAAAGCAGGTAAAACAAGAAACATTAACAACAAAAGGAGGACGAGAAAATGGACGAGTCAGCTCTTGGCTATCATGAAACAATGGAAACACATGAAATGCTGAACTTTAAAACAGACTGCCTGCTGAAATCCAAAATGATAATGGGCATCTGCTTTGATAATGATTTGAAGAAATTGCTTGAAAAGGATGTGCAGCAGTCGATTGCAGCGATCCAGGAATTAAAGGAATTATATAAGAATGCAAAAACTCTCTCATAGGGCGGTGAAAATAGATGAATCAGGATTATCTTGATCCGAAATATGCTGAAGGAATGCCCAAAATGGCTGATAACACCTTTGCATTGGAGTTTCTTCTGCGAATAAAAACAGGAATTCGCTATTATGCCATTTCATTGACCGAGACAGCAAGTCCCGAGTTGCGGAAGGCTTTTTACAGACAAATGGAACAAGCGATCGATTTGCATGGAGAAGTTACGGAACTGATGTTAGAAAAAGGCTGGATTTATCCGCGAGATATCGGTAAACAAATAGAGCTTGATCTTAAATCAGCCGATATGGCCATTGCCATTGGAAATATGGAGCTGTTCCCTGCGGATACAGACCGGCTTGGCACCTTTGCCACACCGGAAAAATAATGATAGGAGGAAATCCGGCATGAAGGCTGTTACATATCAGGGCATTAAAGATGTGGCCGTTAAAGAAGTTGAGGCCCCTAAGATTGAAAAAGGTGATGATATCATCATAAAGGTAACCACTACCGCGATTTGCGGATCTGATCTCCATTTAATCCACGGCATGATACCGAATACGTATGAAAATTATATTATCGGACATGAGCCAATGGGAATCGTCGAAGAAGCAGGACCGGAAGTGAAAAATCTGAAAAAAGGCGACCGTGTCATTATCCCTTTTAATGTCAGCTGCGGTGAATGCATTTATTGTAAAACTGACTTAACGAGCCAGTGTGATAACTCCAACCCTCATGGTGAAATGGGCGGCTTCTTTGGTTATTCAGAAACGACAGGCGGATATCCTGGAGGCCAGGCGGAATATATGCGTGTGCCCTATGGAAACTTCACTCCTTTTAAAATCCCTGAAAACTCGGAAGTGGAAGATGAGAAATTAGTGCTGATTGCGGATGTCGTCCCTACAGCATACTGGTCTGTAGACAATGCGGGAGTTAAGGATGGCGACACTGTCGTGGTTCTTGGCTGCGGCCCTGTTGGCCTGATGGTGCAAAAGTTTGCCTGGATGAAGGGTGCAAAACGGGTCATTGCTGTTGACTATATTAATTACCGTCTTCAGCATGCGAAACGGACCAATAATGTGGAAATCATCAATTTTGAGCAGACCAAAAATGCGGACGAATATATTAAAGAAATCACCAAAGGCGGCGCCGATGTTGTAATCGATTGTGTCGGAATGGATGGGAAAATGACTCCGATGGAATTCCTGGCAACAGGATTAAAGCTGCATGGCGGATCGATGGGCGCAGTTATAATGGCGACCCAGGCAGTCCGCAAAGGCGGGACTATCCAAATAACGGGTGTTTATGGCATGAGATATAATGCTTTTCCTTTAGGCGATATTTTTGAGCGTAATGTCAATATCCGTTCGGGCCAGGCGCCGGTCATTCCTTATATGCCATATTTGTATAAATTGATCGCTGAAGGAAAATTCGATCCAAGCGATATCGTCACCCATGTATTGCCGCTGGATGATGCCAAACATGGATATGAAGCATTTGATACGAAAACAGAGGACTGCATCAAAGTTATCCTTAAGCCATAATCAGCTATGCCAGATGACAAAGGAGAATGTCCAAATGGGTCGAAGGTTTGAAATGAATCTGCTGCGAGGCCTGTTTATATTAGGGGTCGGGGCTTTCTTCCATCTGGTCAGAAAGCCCCCGATAAAAGACTGGCTGATCGTATTCTTTTTGAAGAGCTATATTGCCACTTTCCTGGATAATCTATTCGTGCGAAAAGGATATCTCAAGTACCCGGTTAAACTGTTTAAAACATTTGATGTCAGTGTTCTGTTCAGCTACATTATTTTTCCGGTTTCTTGTGTTTATTATAATCAGCTAACCCGAAATAGCGGATTAATGGGAATCCTTATGAAGTCCCTGATCTTTAGTATCCCATCAACAATTGCTGAACATTATCTGGAAAAGCACACGCAGTTAATCAAATACAAGAAATCATGGAACTCTTATTATAGCTTAGTATCTATATTCGCCACCTTCCTGCTGACACGCGGAATCATGGGTTTGATTAATAAATCTGCGAAAAAACAAAAAAACACCGGCTCCTAAACAACACTTCGAGCCGGTTTTATATTAACGGACCTTAACGATTAGTTATTTCCAGAAACTGAACAGTGGTCTGATCCCTGTCAATCCGGACTTTAAGTTCCAAATGATCCAGCTGATAGGTTAAATCTTCACACTTGGCTGATTCGTAGCAAGTCACTGATTTCGTCTTGCTGGCATTGCCATACAATTTGACTGCTTCGGCCTTAGTAAAAGGAAGAGCAGGAAACAGACGAGGGCTTAAATATTCCGGATATACAGCAAGACTGCCAATGGTTCCATCCTTCATATTTAAGGTTGCCCTGACGCCCGCACCATCCCCCTGATAGTATAGGCTTTTAATATTGAGCTGGGTTTCAGTCTTTTTCGGCTTGCCCATTCTTTTTATGATGTCATCATAGGCATCACCAGGCTTTAAGCCAAAAATATGAAGAGATGGACTGGTCAGTATGAAGGCATCGGTAATTCCTGCCTTTTTGACTGCCTCCAGCTGCTTTACAGCATTCTTTTTGTTTTTATACGCGCCTGTCTGCACACGGTGATAGGTTTTGCCATCAATGACGGCCGTGCTAATGGCAGCCGGGAAAATTTTATCCTCAAGCCATGCTGCCCGTTGTTCCGCATTTTCTTTTTTGCTGAACGAACCGACAATAATCCTGTGATATACTTCATCCTGTCCTGTTAAAATAAGACGCTGACCAGGATAGATGGTCGTACCGGTTAAATCATTCAGCTCCGAAATCTGCGACACATTAAGATGATGCTTTTTAGCCAGAGAATAAAGTGTATCACCTTTTTTTACCACAGCTATATCTGTGTCTCCGTTATGATCTGCTAAAACATCTCCCCCTGAAAAAATAACAGCCAGAGATAGGATCCCTGCTGCAAATACCTGTTTGATTTTCTTCATTAAATTCACCTCACTATATATGACGAAGGGTTAATAACGGATGTCTCAGTGGAACGAGCCTATTTTAAAAATTGGGCAGGGGTGGTCATGAGTCGCTCACTTTTGGGGGGACTTAGTTTGACTACTATTTTCTTGGGGGCTTATTTTGGGCGTAATTCCTTCTGATAAATTCCCATTTCCACGGCGGCCGGCTCACTTTGGGCGTTATTTTACCAGCTTACTAACATAGGCGTTTTGACTTTGTTGATAAAGAGGTATCTTTCATGAGGTTTAAAGCATCTTAGAATAAAACGCACCTATCATAGCTATTGAAGCACCTTGGTTGATTTATACTGAACAAGAAGTGTCTATCATGCGGATCGCATAAAATAAGAGACTTATATCCTTGGATTCAAAGCAACTTCCTGCTCATTTTCAGCAATATTCCACAGCCGCAAATTTCACCTAACCCCAACCCCACTCCCAACCAAAAAAAGAGATGGCCCAAAAGCCATCTCTCTCCTTTATGCTGGTGCATCAATTTCATCTTCAGCGATGTGTTTTTCGTTATATTCCACGTCCTTGCGTGCGTTGTAGCGGTCCGCTTTTTCGAGGGTAACCGTGATGTTGTAGTCAGGGATGCCCGCGAATTTTTCATAGCGGCCTCGTGGCAGCAGGAAGTTTCCTTCCGGGAAGTGGACTTCGACATTGCCGCGGGCGATGTCGACGAATTTGGCTCTTCCCTGGAAGACACCGAATCCGTTGTAAAGGACGATCCCTTCACCCTCTGCAATGCTTAAGTCTTTTCCATCTTCTGCGTTCATTAATACATCGTATCGTCCTGCGCCATTCAGAGGGTCCACTTCTTTGTAGACCATGGAATTGAACTGCTTGCCGCGGCGGGATGTAACGATGAACTGGCCTTCTTTTTTGCCAAGATCCGGAATATCGACGGTAATAAGTGTGCCTTTGCCATCCGGAGTCGGGCAGATGCCGTCCTCACAAAGCCAAGCTCCGCCCCACTGGAAGACATCCCCTGCTTTTTTCAGATGCTGGATGCCATCGTAATTAGGATTTGCAAGAGCAATTTCTTCCCGGATTTCCTGTGCATCTTTAAAATCAACCAGATGGGCCGTTTCAGGCTTCACGCGCTTGGCCAGATCGATATAAATTTTCCACTCTTCGCGCGCCTCTGCGATTTTATTTTTATTTCCTTCTATTTCAGGACTGAAGTACACCATTCTCTCAGTTGAAGTAGAAGTACCGCCACCCTCTTGCTCATATCTTGTTTTGGCAGGCAGCACGATGACCGCTTCTTTCGCATCAACAAGGGTAGACGTATTTAAGATAATATCCTGGTGAACGCGTATATCCAATTCAGAAAGTGCTTTTTCGATAAAATCAGGGTCCGGCATCGTCTCAAGGAAGTTGCCTCCAGATAGATAGTAAAGCTTGATTTTCCGTTCATGGTCTTCAGGAAGTAGAATATTTTCTAATGTCACCCCGACAATATCGCCTTGCCATTTCTCAAGCTCGAAGCCCCAAAGATTTTGAATGCGGTCAAAATTGTCACCGTAAAAATCTCCGCCAGGCAATACAAATGGATCGGCACCCATTTCACCGCTTCCCTGCACAGATGAGTGGCCGCGGAATGGCATTAGGCCATTATGCTTTCGGCCTAGATGACCGCGTAGCAGCGCTAGGTTCGCAACCTGCGAGATATTATCTGTCGCAAAGGAATGCATGGTCAAACCAAGAGCCCAGGCATAAACAGCATTTTTGCTGTTAGCAAGCAATTCGGCAAGTTCAATAATCCGCTCTTTCGTTATGCCGGAAGATTTAATAATCTCTTCCCATGACTGCTCTTTCACTTTCTTTTTCAAATCCTCATAGCCGTTCACATGCTCGTTCACGAAGTTATGGTTGATGGCAGAACCGCGTTCCGCTTTCTCCATGTCGAACCAATGTTTCATGATGCCGTGCATAAAGGCAATGTCTCCGCCGATGTTGACCTGATAAAAGTCATCTGCAATTTTTGTGCCGAATAAAGCAGATTCAGGGTTTGAAGGAATCCAGTATTTGTCCATCGCCGGCTCTTTATATGGATTAACGACGATAATTTTTGTACCGTTCTTTTTCGCTTCAAGCATATATTTAGATGATACAGGCGAGCTGTTGGATGCTACGCTTCCCCAGAATAAAAGGACATCCGTTCCGATCCAGTCGAGGTAGTTGGCTGTAGAGGCTCCTACTCCAATGGAACGCTTTAAAGCGGTTTTAGAAGGCGAATGGCAAATGCGGCTCGCGTTATCGATGTGATTCGTGCCAAGGAAGCGGGCAACTTTGCCGGCCACATAATACGATTCATTCGTAATTCCGCGGCTCGTCAGGTAAAAAGCATATTGCTTCGGATCAAGAACCTTCATTTTTTCAGCGATCATGTTCATCGCATCATCCCAGGTGATCCGGGAGAATTTGCGCTCGCCTTTTCTTCGGATCATCGGATATGGAATGCGGCCCAGCTTGCGAAGCTCCGTGCTGTCATATTTGCGCAGCTCATCGATATCAGCATGCAAGATGTCCGGTTTAATCGCACCGGCCGTGTTTAAACGAAGGACATTTAAACGTGTTGTGCACACATGTGGCCCTTTAAGCGTCTGGTCATATAGTCCGGATACGCCAAGCGCACATCCGTCGCAGACTCCTTTTGTCAGTATATTTGTGGCATAGCCGATATTATCTTTGTTTTCCCACAGGATTTTTGCTGTATCCCTCATATGCTTTGGCTTGATTTTACCAAGGCCGAATGGAATCGGACTCACCCAATGCTTTGGATCCGGCATGGCCTTTTTATTCTGAGGTCCTGGATGTTTTGTTTTTCCCACCTGAAACACTCCTTCATATTTTTCTATTTAATAGAGATCCTGAATCTCTTAATTTCCAATGTTCAAATAGCTTTTATTATTGTATATGGGCGAATGTAGAAAATTTGCCCTTTTTCATTAACTGCGATAAAAAACCACCGCAAAAAGCCTCTACTTCTAGATGCTGTTTCTGCGGTGGTTAGTCTTTAGCAGGTTCGCTGCCAAGTGCCATACCATTAAAAAAAGCGGGTCTAAATGCTTTTCCGTGCTGTTATTATTAAAAATTAACTTGCCATTGGCTTATTTGCTTCATGTTGCCTGCGTAATTTTTTCATATCAAAACGGATTAAGATTGACACGATGAATGCCACCACAAACAATGCGGCAAAGCTTGTCAGACTTGATGCATAGCTTCCAGTTGAATCCTTCATCCATGCCGCAAACATTGGGCCTGCAAGACCTGCTGCTGCCCATGCTGTAAGGATGTAGCCATGAATGGCACCAAGCTGCTTTGTTCCAAAAACATCGCCGATAAATGCCGGGATGGATGAGAATCCTCCGCCATACATTGTGTAGACAATCGCCAGCATGACCTGGAAAAGAATCGCCTCTTTTGTAATCGGAAGTAATAGGAATAATGCGATCTGCGAAACGAAGAAAATCGTATACGTATTCGGGCGCCCGATATAATCTGAGATCGATGCCCATGCCAAACGTCCCAGTCCATTAAAGATGCCAAGCACTCCGACAAGTGTGGCTGCTTCCGCCGTAGTCAGGCCTATGCTTTCCTGTGCCAGCGGTTTTGCAGCAGACAAAATCGCAATTCCGCACGTCACATTAATGAACAGCATAATCCATAAATAATAGAATCGGGATGTCTTTATTGCTTCATTCGCCGTTAACTGTGACAAATCCTGTTTGATTTTGATTTTTCCGGCTGCAGCTTTTTCTTTCATTCCTTCAGGTGCCCAGCCTTCAGGCGGTTTTTCTAAATATAAAGATGATAATGTCATAATGATTAAGTATGCTGCACCTAAAATAAAGAACGTGTTTGCTGTACCAACCGATTTAATCAGTCCATCCATGACTGGGCTCGCTACCGCTGCAGCAAAGCCAAATCCCATGATGGCAAGGCCTGTTGCAAATCCGCGGCGGTCAGGGAACCATTTTACCAATGTGGATACAGGTGCAATATAACCTACCCCTAACCCTATTCCACCAAGAACACCGTAGGTTATGTACAAAAACGGCAATGAACCCATATTGACTGCTAGTCCGGCTCCAAGCATCCCGGCTCCGAAGAATCCTGCTGCCAGAAGACCTGCCTTTTTTGGGCCGTGCTTTTCAACAAAGTGGCCAAGAAATGCTGCTGACAATCCCAGAAACAGAATAGCTAAACTGAAGGTCAGCTGTACTTCCTTTGATGTCCAGCCAAACTCGTCAATCAATGGATTTGTAAAGTTGCTCCAGGCGTAAACCGAACCGATGGAGATATGAATCCCTACGGCCGAGGCGGCAATCAGCCACCGATTTTTTGTCTTTTTCACTCTTTTTTCCCCCTCCTAATCCTCTGTAAAGCGGTTTCAGAAAAGATTCCTGAAAAAAAACCGCCAATCTCTCCCGCGTCCCCGAATTTGGGTATGCAAAAGAAGGATTGACGGTTAGTATCAAGCAGGATACGCTGCTTAAAGGACCAACTGTAAATCATAAAGGAATCTGATGACATTTTAACCGACGACAGGTTCGCTATCTCAAATCAAAATGTGACAGATTTTTGAACTATTAAAAATCATATCACTTTGAAAAAGCATGTTCAAGCCCTATTTAGCAATTTTTCATCATGAACATATTGTTTAATAGAACTACATTAATAACATTGTAGAAACTTGTAATCTTTTTATAAGTTTTGTCGAATCTGTTTATTTGCCGGTTAATTTGTCGATAATGAATATATTATTTCATCCCCAGATTAGGAGCCGAATCAATGACCACACCTTCGACTGCTATAAAAAAACTTCACAACGACATCGACGTCCTGCGCAAAAAGATGATTTCTGTTGGAAAAAACAAGGGATTGTCACACCCTGATACGCTCATGTACTCAGAGGAGCTCGACAAGCTCATCTATCAAGTGCAGCGCAGCAATTCATCCATTAGAACAACCCTTCATATTTGAGAAAACGCACATTCCTGTAAGATGGAGTGTGTTTGTTTTTTTGTTTAACCGGCAATCGGGCATTTTTATTGAGAAAATCAAAAAAGAACTCCATAATGATAAGATAATAACTAAACGGAAATGGAGATCATATGAAGAAAAAGTTTATGTTCCTATTAGCAATCGTTCTTCTTGTTCTGACAGCCTGCGGTAAAGATCAGGCACAGGAGACGATTACTTTAAAGGACCAAAGCGGCAATGAAGTTGCCTTCCCGCAGGACAAGCCAAGTGTCTTCTTCTTTATCACAACCTACACCTGAGGACTCTGTCAGCAGCAGCTGGTCGAGCTGCATCAGAACATGGATAAATTAGAAGATCTGGATGCCAATATGTACATCGTCAGCAATGATCAGCCTGAGCAGCAGCTTGAGCTTTATAAGGCTCTGGAAGAAAAGATGGGGCACAGCCTCCCTTTTATATCTGATCCGGAAATGAAGCTTATTGAACGGACTGACATGAAAAATGGTGACACTGCCTACAGAGGCTATGCAATAATGGACTCAAAAGGGAATATTGTGCTCCATAAGGTTAATGATCATTGGGGAGAAGAAATTGATACAACTGCAGAAGATCTAAAAAAGGAACTCACCAATTAAAAAAACACGCCCGTGAGCGTGTTCATGAATTCCTGTCTCTATCTGTGAACTGGAGCATGGCGATAACAAACATACCGAAACTGATCATCAAAGATAACACTTCAAAGGTACCCATTTATACATCGCCTCCTTACCTTCAGCCTTCCCGGAAGCAAACTTGTCCTATACTCTGGAGGAGTGCCTAATTGAAAATCCGTTCAAAAGGCCTAAAAAGAGTCAGCTGCATGACAATAGCATGCGGCTGGCCTTTTTTCATTTTCTTATGGAAATCTCCGTGCTGGAATCAATTTCTGTGCGGATAGCATGAATTTCTGTGCGCAAAGCCAGATTTATGTGCGGATAAGCCCTTTTTATGTGCGGTCAGCATTTAGACCAGTCAAGTCCACTATTTTGTGTAAATTCATTCCTAGGAAAAACAAGTTATTTAGCTCTATGTTTTTGAAGTAGTGGAAGGGGCCCCTTCCACTACTTCAAAAATTTCGCTCCGCAGATTCTACTGGT
>NZ_JAMBOJ010000064.1 GCF_023715565.1 Cytobacillus firmus
CTCCTCCGAATAGCTATTAAAAGTTTGCCCTTTCTTTGCCATAGAAAAAATCCCCTCCAAGTAGCATTCTTTCCTCCATGGTAACATGAAGGTTTTTTTGAATGTCTACTTAAAGGGGACATTAACAATGGAGCGGCTTTTTTTACCGGTTATTCCGGTGGAAGAATTCCTGGTACCCATATATAATCCAGGCATAAGAGGTAAAGAACAGAAAAATATGGATGGGCTTAAATTTTTCTAGCTTGTACAATTTAAACTTTTCATACAAATAATTTAGCGGGTATGCAAAAAGCAAATCCATTATGGCATTTACTGCAAGATACTTCTTGAAACTGCCAAAGGTGAAATGGAAAATCCAAAGAGTCCCAATAAAAAATGGCCCCATTATGAAGGTTAGATCATTAAGCAATTTCTTGAAGTGTCCACCCTCCACTGTCCACCATTTAAACGGTATGGCCAATGTGCTTAAAATCAACACTAAAATTCCTGCAAAAACCGAAACAGTTGAAAATTTATTGAATGACTTCCTGGGCAGAAAGAATATGGTCAGCCAAGGAATAAGCAAATGAAGCAGCCGTATCACTGTAGTTGCTTTCATATAAAAAATCCCCCTTCTTCCATATTGTGGTTTAGAGGGATTTGAATTATTCTCCATTCTTTTATTAAACCGCAGATTCCACCTTAAACAGTCCGTCCATCTTCCTTACGATTTCTTTTCCAATCTCTATGGACGCCGTCGCGGCTGGAGATGGTGCATTTAAAACATGGATAGAGCGTTTGCTGGGCACAATGAAAAAGTCATCGACTAATGAACCATCGTCCTTCAAGGCCTGAGCTCTGACACCGGCAGGCCCGGGAACAATATCATCCTTCTGAATGTCCGGCATAAGCTTCTGGACATTTTTCATGAAAAGCTCTTTGGATGCAGAGCGGATCATTTCTTCCACTCCCTCCTTCATATATTTCTTTGCGAGCTTCCAGAAGCCTTTATAGGCGACAACCTCCATCAGATCCGCCACATTCAGGTCCGTCTTTTTGTAGCCCTCCCGCTTGAAGCTAAGAACTGCATTGGGGCCAACATCGACCGTTCCATTAATCATGCGGGTAAAATGGACTCCCAGGAAAGGAAAGTTAGGGTTAGGCACAGGATAAATCAGATTTTTGACAAGCGAGCTTTTCTCCGGTTTGAGCATATAATACTCTCCCCTGAATGGCACGATTTTGACATCTGTTCTGAGTCCGGCAAGCTTAGCAATACGGTCTGACTGAAGGCCGCCACAGTTTACGTAGTATGCTCCCCTAACCTCTTTCCTGCTGGTCTGGACAATAACCTCCTGAGCATTTTCATCAATCGCCAGAACTTTATGGTTCAGCAGAATTTCTCCGCCTTTTTCAGTAATGATTTCGGCCATTTTTTCGGAAACCTGCTTATAGTTGACAATGCCGGCCATTGGCACATGAATGGCCTTTTTTCCGTTCACATGCGGTTCGATTTCATGCAGCTCACCCTGATCGATCATCCTGATTTCAAGGCCGTTGTCCAGCCCGCGCTGATATAAATCGTCCAATAGCGGCAGCTCGAAATCTTCGCTGGCGACAATGACTTTTCCGCAGATATCCACTTCAAGCCCATGTTTCCGGCAAAATTCTGTCATGGATTCGCTGCCTTTTTTGGCAAGATTGGCTTTAAAGCTGCCAGGTTTATAGTAAATACCGGAATGGATAACACCGCTGTTATGGCCCGTCTGGTGGGCCGCCACATGGCTTTCCTTTTCCAGGATAGCCACTTTAGCTGAAGGAAACCGGTTCAACAGCTCCATTCCTGTTGACAGGCCGACAATACCCCCGCCAATAATGATGTAATCGTACATGCTCTTCCACCCTTTCTCTTATTTATGATCAAACCCGCAGGCTTCTGCCAGTAATTCGATGATATGAACCACACGCACCCTCTCCTCAAGTCCCTCACGTTTCACCCCGAGGCACATCTGCAGATGGCAACCAGGATTGGACGTGACGATAGTATCAGGCGAGATGTTATGAACGTCTTCCATTTTGGCGTCGAGTATTTCCATGGACTCTTCATAGTGAACAATATTATAGATTCCGGCAGATCCGCAGCACATATCCCCTTTCGGAAGCGGAACATATGTAATACCTGGTATGCTTTCGAGGAGCTGAATTGGATCATCAGCCACCTTCTGCACATTTAATAAATGGCAGGATGGCTGATAGGTTACTACACCTGAGAGTTCCCGGCTGAAATTGATTCCGAGTTTGTTCAGTATTACACTTACATCCTTATTCTTTTGTGCGAACACCCTTGCTCGCTCTGCCCATTCCGCTTCATGTGCGAGAAGGTGATCATATTCAACAAGCATCGCACCGCAGCCGCCAATCGCATTAACCACAAAATCAAAGTTCCCTTCTTCAAAAGCCGCAATATTTTCTTTCGCCAATTTCCTGGATGTTCCCGTATCCCCGCTATGGTTCTGCAGCGCCCCGCAGCAGGTCTGTTCCTTAATTACGGTGACTTCGCACCCGGCATGCTGAAGCAGCTTGATACTGAGGTCATTAATTTTGGCAAAAAACACATCCATAATACAGCCGGTAAAAAATGCGACACGGGCTTTTGGCTCGGACTCTGGAAGAAGGATGCCTGTTCTCAGCTGTTTATTTGGCATTTCCACAGCTGGGGCTATTTCTTCAAAAGCACGAAGCTGTTCTGGAAGAATGCTGAGCGCCTTGCTTTTGCGGGCAACCGAATCAATGCCTGTTTTCTGATAGGCCCGAAGTGAGGCTCTCATGGCTGCCAGCAATTTTTTATTCGGCAGGGCCTTCTGCAGAGCCATGTTCTCCACGAATGGAGATGGTGCTTCGGCCCTCTTTACTTGCTTAAAAGACTCGAGAATTTTCCCATATTGAACATTGGTTGGACATGCCGTCTCACAGGCGCGGCAGCCGAGGCAGAGCTCCATCGACTCGGTAATTTCATCGATGGTTATCTTCCCTTCCGCTGCCATTTGCACAAGATTGATCCGGCCGCGTGGAGAGTGCCTTTCCTTACCCATGGTTCCGTATGTGGGGCATGCTGGAAGACAATAGCCGCATTGAACACAGTCAAACGTTTCTTTATAGGCGAGCTGGCTAGTCATGGACTAACACCAGCCTCTGTCCTTTTATCTCTGGAAAAATTTTGCCCGGATTCATAATGTTGTTTGGATCCCAAGCCTTTTTCATCCGTTTCATCATGTCCAGGCCCGCTTTTCCCAGCTCCATCTCCATAAACGGAGCTTTCATGGTTCCGATGCCATGCTCACCTGAGAGTGTTCCCCCTAATTCAATCGCTGCCGTAAAAATTTCTGCGACTGCTTTTTCCACGCGTTTCATTTCTTCTTTGTCCTGTTTATCGGTAATGATATTCGGATGAAGATTTCCATCACCTGCATGGCCGAAAACAACTAAGTCAATTTCATATTTTGCTTTGATTTCCTGAAGCCTTCTGAACATTTCAGGGATCTTGCTTCTTGGAATCGTGGCATCTTCGGAGATTTTCGTCGGCTTTTTTCTAACGATGGCCGGTGAAACAAGTTTTCTCGCTTTCCATAGATTCCCGGCGGATTCCTCATCCCTGGCAATGATGGCTTCTCTCGCCCCAACTTCCAGGCACACCTTCTTCACCTGCTCGCTTTCATCCCTGATGGCGATTGGATGGCCATCAAGCTCAATCAGAATAATGGCATCCACATCTGTCGGGAGACCGATCGGCTGAAACTCTTCCACCGCCTGGATCGAAGCCTGGTCCATAATTTCCATTTTGGAAGGCAGGATGCCGGACGTGAGCACCGCCGAGATCGCTTTTCCAGCATCAATAATGTCATCAAAAATGACCATCATTGTCTGGGTTGCCCGCGGTCTTGGAATCAGCTGGAGGGTGGCTTCTGTGATGATGCCCAGTGTCCCTTCCGAACCTACAATCAGCTTCGTCAGGTCATACCCTGTGACGTTTTTGACCGTCCGTCCCCCTGTCCGGATAATTTCTCCCTCCGGTGTGACAATCTCCAGACCGAGCACATAATCCTTTGTGACCCCGTACTTTAAACCGCGCGGTCCGCCTGCATTTTCCGCGAGATTTCCTCCAATTGTGGAAACATGGGAACTGCTTGGGTCTGGCGGATACATCAGCCCATAGCGCTGTGCTTCCCGGTCAATATCAGCAGTAATCACACCTGGGGATACAATCGCAACGGTATCCTCCGGGTCAATGATCAGCTTCTGGGTCCACCTGGAAAAATCAAGGACCATCCCGCCGTGGACAGGGAGCGGGCCTCCACTAAGGCTCGTGCCCCTGCCTCTTGGATAAACGGGAATTTTCATTTCATTGGCGAGCTTTACAATGCCGGCTGTTTCCTCTGTCGAGATAGGCTGAAGAATGATTTCCGGAATATATGCTCCAAATGAGCCGTCATATGAATAAGAAACCAGATCGGCTTTTTCAAGTAGAATGCGCTTCTCTGATCCCATAATGCTTTTAAGCCGCTCAACAATCTGTTCGGTGATCACAACGTCACCTTCTTTCCTTCCCTTTCGTTCACTTTCAATTTCTTTGTCACATTCTCAAGATGAACCCGCATCGCCTTTGTCGCCCGTTTTTCATCCTGTTCTTGAATAGCTTTAAAAATACTCATATGTTCCTGAAAAACCTGTTCACGTTTTGCAGGAAGGCCTACGTTTTTCTGAAGGGAAAACGCAATCGCTTTCCGGTACAGATCATCGATGTTTTCCATTACCTGGATCATGAAGCGGTTTTTCGTTGCTGTAATCAAGTGTTTATGGAAATTCACGTCTGCCTGGTCGCCAACCGCTTCGGGGTTCGTCAGCGTGATTTCAAATTGAGCAAGGGCTCCCTTCATTACTTCCAGGTCATCCTCATCACGACGCAAGGCAGCAATAGCTGCTGCCTGTGTCTCCATAACCATCCTCATTTCCAATAGCTCAAATACCTGTTCCACAGGAATGTATTCAATCGCTAACGAACCTAGCATGTCTGCCATATTAACCTCTTTAACAAAGCTTCTGCCGCCTTGCCTGGATTCAATGATCCCGCTGGCAGATAATACGCTCAATGCTTCCCGGACAGGCGCACGGCTGACGCCAAACCGTTCGGCCAGTTCATTTTCGGATGGCATCGGCTTATTAGGCGGGAACTTGCCTTCCTTTATCATTTCCTTCAGCTGATCCAGCACCTGGGCCGAGATTTTTTTCCGTTCGATTTTCATGGATGTTAGCTCCTTATATGGTGATTTCCACTGAACTGTTTTTCTTAACTCTTATGATATGGAAAAGAATCGCGAACACACACAGCCCAAGTCCCGTCAGATCTGTTATCACCCCTGGTTTAATAAGCATTAAAGCTCCTGCAAACATAAGGACTCTCTCCACAATGGTAAGCCTTGCATTCAGGTAGTTTCCAAGTGAGCTTGCAAGGGCGTAAATGCCTAATGTGCTTGTAATGACCGCTAGTGCGACAGATAAAATGGATATCGTTTCTCCCTCTGCTGCCTGAAGAAGAATGATAGGGTTATAGGCGATCATGAACGGGATGATAAAGCCCGGAAGCGAGATTCTAAGCGCTTCCCATGATGTCTGCATCGCATTGGCGCCGGCCAGTCCTGCTGCGGTATAAGAGGCCAATGCCACAGGTGGTGTAATGTTGGACAATGCACCAAACCAGAATACAAAGAAGTGAGCAGCGATCGGGTTAACGCCAGCTTCCACAAGGGCAGGAGCTGCCGTAACGGCAACGACGATGTAAAGTGCTGTAGATGGAAGCCCCATGCTTAAAACGATGCAGGTAAGCATGACGACGATTAAAATCAGCCAAAGCTGACCGCCTGTTAATTCGACAATATTATAAGCTAGTGTAGATCCAATTCCCGTCATGGTAACAACGCAGATAATGATGCCGATGGCGGCGCAGGCAATTCCGACCTGAATCGTCCCTCTTCCGCCTTCAATGAAAGCTTCAATAGTTTTAGAGATTGTAATTCTAGAAGATTTATCTTTTGCCAGCCAGCTCGCAATGATAACTGCGCCGATCCCGGCAAATCCGGCAAACAGGGCTGTTTTTCCCATTAAAAGTGTAGTGATAACAACGACAATCGGGATTAGGAGAACCCCGCGTTCCTTCAGAATTTGGAAGACATCCGGGATATTTTCTTTGCTGATGCCTTTCAGGCCTTGCTTTTTCGCTTCAATATCAATGGCAAAAATCAACGCAATATAATATAGAAAACTCGGAATGATCGCTGCCAGGATGACTGTCGTATAAGAGATCCCAAGGAAGCCGGCCATGATAAAGGCCGCAGCGCCCATAATCGGCGGCATAATCATTCCTCCTGTTGAAGCTGCCGCCTCTACGGCACCGGCAAACTTCGGCTTGAGGCCAATGGATTTCATCAAAGGAATCGTAAAAGCTCCTGTTGTCGCAACATTGGCAACCGCACTTCCGCTCAAAGACCCTGTCAGTGCACTGGAAATGACCGCAACCTGAGCCGGGCCACCGCGCTTTCTGCCTGCAATGGCAAGGGCGAGATCATTGAACAGCTGTGTGGCACCGCTGACAGACAGGAAAGCACCAAAGAGGACGAACATGACGATGAATGTAGATGCCGTCGAAAGCGTTAATCCCAGCACGCCCTCAGTCGTCATATAAAGACGGTACAGCAGGCGTTCCAGAGAAAAGCCGGCATGCCCAAAGATCCATGGGAAGTAGGTGCCAAACAAGGCATATACAATAGCGCCTCCGCACAGGATCGGGATAAAGATCCCAACAGCACGTCTTGAAGCTTCAAAGAGAACGATGATCGTTATGGCTCCAAAGACATAGTCGATCATAATCGGTTGAGAGCCCCGATCCACATGGATTGTTGTATAATTCAGGAGCAGATAGCCGAGACCTGCAATCGCAAGTGCAGTAAAAACATAATCAGGGACTGTAAACCTTTTTTGATTGGAAGACTTTCCGGCAGGATAATAGAAAAAAGTCATTACCAAAAGGATACCCAGAAAAATCAGATTTCTATAAATCTCTTGAATATTGGATAATCCATTGGAATAAATGGCAAAAGCAGAAAACAATACAGCAATGATGGCAGCCACTTTTTTGTATGGCCCCTCCAAAAGCCGCATACCGCCGCCAGCTTCTTTATCAAGATCGGCCGTCTGTACAATGGGTTCGCTTGTTGATTTTGTCATTCTTTTCCCTCCTTTATTTCGCTTCCGGCGGAATTAGATTTTCAGGTATATCAAGACCAGCTTCTTTAAAATATCTGTAGGCTCCGGCATGCAATGGCACAGATACGCCATCAAGAGCCGTTTCCAATGTCATTTCCTTGGCAGAGCTATGAACTTCATACATTTCATCAAGGTTCTCATAAAGCGTTTTGGTTAAGATATAGATGGTTTCTTCATCCATTTCTTTTGTTGTGGATAAAAGGTTCGGCTGGGCAATGGTGTTAATATCTTCGTCAATTCGGGGATATGTCCCGCCAGGAATCACATAGCGGTACCAGCTGTCGGATATTGCATTAATGGCATCCAGTTGCTCATCAGTTACTTCCAGGATCGATGCTTTGACATTACTTGCATACATATCTGTTATAGCGGAAATCGGGATACCTGCCGGAAGGGAACCTCCATCCAATCTCCCGTCACGCATCGCAGAAACCGTGTCACTATAGCCAAGATACTCAGGAGAAATATCCTTCTTCGTAAGACCAAGACCATCCATCATAACGACTGTGGATTGCTCCGTACCGCTTGCCTGTGGCCCAACAGAAAATCGCGTTCCTTTTATATCGTCGATAGTGCCGCTTTTGATCTTATTGTTCATCAGCACGAAATGTTCCACATTGGGCCAGAGCATGGAAACCGTGCGGAGATCCTCATAGCGCTTTCCTTCAAAAGAGTCGTCACCTGCATAAGCCTGAGACGAAATTAACCCCTGAAGAATGGCAAGCTGTGCTTCACCTTCACGCAGAAGTTCGATATTTTCAATAGATCCAGCAGAAGACTGGCCGCTTGCCTGGATTTTCTCACCCTTTAAATGGCTGCTCCAGATGTTAGCCATTCCAACTCCTATCGGGTAATATGTACCTCCGGTTGATGCTGTCGCAACGGATACGAACTTTTTATCCTTATTCTCGGCCGCTGTCCGCACGCCAATAATGGCAATAAAGACAAGTGTCAGAACCAATATGATAATCTTCCACCTCTTTTGAATCATAAAATCCTCCCTTTCCAGATAATTATGTAAGCGCTTCTTCAAACTTGTATTACAAGTATACAAGATTACGTGTTTTGAATTCAATTAAAATTCTGATTTTTCTTATTGTTTTATGGAATTGGATGCTGGATTCCTTGAGAATTCAGGGATTTTTGAATTGAAAATAGGAAAATTTACCTTGTGGGGAATGGAGGTTCATTTTAATTAAGAAGGTTGGCGGCGGGTTCGGACTCTGAGTGTTGGATTTCGGCTTCCTCTGTCGGAAGTTGATTCGGGTTCGGACTCAAACTCGCCGATGCCCTTTTTCTCTGTCTGAAGTGCCATCAGGATTTAGAGCTGGAAAGGCCATTCCCCTTATTCTTAAAGGGAATGGCCTTTCTGGTATAGCAGCTTGCCCATATAGTATTCGTCCACAAATTCTCCGTTTATCATAAGCGAATGTTTTTTGGTGCCTTCGATCTGGAATCCCGCCTTTTTATAGAGGGCGACACCGGCCTGATTCTGGATAACTGTTGTAAGCTCAAGCCTGTGGATATGGTTTTCACGCGCCCATCGGTCCAGTTCTTCAAACAGTTGGGTGCCGATGCCCCGGCCTCTGTGTTCCCTGAGAATACCTGCAACCAGATAGGCTGAGTGCCGGTTTCTCTTTGCTGCACCGCCGATGGCCATTACGAAGCCTATCAATCTATTATCTTGTTCCGCGATGATGATGGTCGAATGATCTGCTTTTTGGATGGCTTCAATTCTCTTAAGCTGCGTATCGGCTGATGTCTGCCTTTCACCTGGCTCAAATAGCATGTAGTCTGACTCGTTTTCTACTTGGGTAATTAGATTTGCCAGGGATTGGGCGTCTGCTGGGGTAATGTGGCGGATAATCATGCAGATTGCTCCTTTTCTATTTTTTCATAAGCCCTTCAACAAAATGTTTCAAAACATGTACACCATATACACAGTCATTTAATGACGTCCATTCCCGCGGATTATGGCTGATGCCATCCCTGCTGCGGACGAACAGCATGGCGGCCGGCACTTCTGCTCCGACGATCATGGTGTCATGGCCTGCTCCGCTCGCGATGTAAACAGGATTAATATTAAACTTAGTCAGAGATTCTGCAATACCAGCCTGCAGAATTTCACTAATTGGCAGAGGTTTAATTTTGGCATTCAGGTTCATTTGCACATCAATACCTCGTTCCTCTGCAATTTTCACCGCTTCAGTCTTAATTAGATCAAGCAGCTGATCCCGGGTTTCTTCAAAAATATCCCTAATATCAACGGTTAATATTACTTTCTGGGCAATGACATTAAAGCCATTCGGATGCACGTTCAGCTTGCCGACAGTGGCAACAGCTGTATCACTGATCTGCTTTGGAAAATTCTCGATGGCTGCTACAAATAATGCGGCAGCCACTAAGGGATCTCTGCGTCCAGCCATTGGCGTATTTCCCGCATGGCCGGCTTCTCCTGTAAACGTAACCTCCAGAGAGGCTGGACCTGCAATGCCTTTTACCACTCCAACTGGCTGATTCTCTCTTTCAAGCACCTTTCCCTGCTCGATATGGACTTCCACAAAGGTTTCGAATTCACGCCCGTTTCGTCCTGCCTTTAAGCACTCTTCCGCGCTGCTGCCATATTCGCACAACACTTCCCGAAACGTTTTGCCATTTTCATCATGCAGGCTATCCATTTCCTCCGGCTTCAGCTGACCCATAAATGCCCGGCTGCCTGTTAAGCTGCTCTTGAATCTCGAACCCTCTTCATCTGAAAAAATAACAATCTCGTACGGCTTCTCCGGTATGAATCCTGTTTCTCTCCATGACTCGGCAACTTCCAATGCTGAGAGAACCCCTAACGGCCCATCAAAGTGCCCGCCATTTGGAACACTGTCAACATGGGAACCGGAAGCGATTGCCGGACCTTCCGTTTTTCCATGCAATCTGCCAAATACATTTCCGGCTCCATCTGATGTTACCGTAAGTCCCGCACCTTTCATCCACTTGATTACCTGCTCTTTCGCTTCTTTCTCATCGGCAGAATAGCCCGGGCGGGTCACCCCGCCGCTGTCCATGAGGCCTATCCTTGAAAGCTCATCAAGTCTTGAGGCCAATCTTTCGCCGTTTACACCCGAATGAGTAAGTTCTTGGTCATAATCTTTTACTAACTGTTCATAAAGGTTCATGGGTTTCACTCTTTCTTATTTTTTTGGATACTGTTAACACTGTGAGATTAATGGAATGTTGATTCGCCGCGAAGTGAACTATATATTGGAAAACTGACCGATGAACCTGTGAAAGCGACCAATATATCTAAAAAGTGACTGATTCAGAGCAAAAAACCCGGCAGATATCCACCTGCCAGGCCGCAAATCATTATATAATTCCCTGCATCCGCAGTATAATCTCGGCAATTACTGCAGATCCGATGAAGGTTCCGAAGAACACGAAGACTGCAACAATAATGCTTCTCCAGCCAAGCTTTGAAAAGTCAGCCCAGTTCTTTCCGATTGAGATGCCTGCATAAGCGAGGATCGGGGTAGCAAGAGCGAGGATATTCACCTGAGTTGTCCACTCGACAACATATTCAGATCCCGGTACTCCCGGAATGGAAACGATGATTCCGATAATCCCGATATATCCGACACTCGGAATATTGCCTGGCAGCACTTTTTCAAGAATAAGACCAAGCACACTGATAACAATTAAAACAAGTATGCCAGGAATAGCTGCAGACGGCAGGATATCGTAGCCTACCCAGTTTCCGATCAGCGCTGAAAGACCAAAAATCGCCAATATCAAAAACCATTCAGTGATATTTTTAAGCATGGATATCTCCCCCTTTGTCCGCAGCCTTTTTCTCTTTTCGTTTCATCATGATGCTGTACAGCTTCTCAGTAAGAGGCAATCCAATAAAAATACTGGCATACAGACCCGTTGAAAGTGAAAGCAGGTTACTGGCGCCTGCGAAGGCAACAATCTGCGCCTCCATTTCAGGGAAGGCAGCGACGAGCGATCCGCTGGCTGCCGCCATCATGCTGCCGCTTCCTACACCCGATGCCATCGCGAATGACAGCGGATGGAGCGGGGTAATAGTCGCCAGGAATCCGGAAATCAATCCGAGGAAGGCAGCACCAAACACAGTACCGAAAATATAAATAGCCATTACTCCTCTGCCTTCTGGCGAATCAAATCCGTATTTATTCATAATCAGCCCGACGTTCGGCTCCCGGCCAATCGAGTGGGTCATGCCAATGGCTTCTCTTTTAAAACCAAGAAAAATGGCCACTGGCAGTGCAAATAAAATCGTTCCCAGGTTACCAAGCTCCTGCAGCAATAAAGATGGTCCCGCCGCAATGATTGCCTCGATTTGCGGCCCGATCGTTACCCCAATTTTCGCAATTAAAAGAGTAACTCCCAGCACGATGAGGGGCTCTGCATTTTTAGCCTGTTTTTCCTTAATAAGCGGAGTGAAGTAAAGTCCCAGTCCCAGGAAAAAAGCATAAAGCATAGGCAGCAGCAGAATAACCCCTGCGCCTACTTTAAAGCTGATCTGTCCAATCGCTTCGGTGGCCGCAACCAGAACCAGCACAACGGCATGCAAGCGCCAATCTTTTAAAATTTCTGTCTTTTCATTTTTCATGTTTTCCCCCCTAGATTAAAAGATTACTAGATAGATCCGCACACGGCGGAAGAATCAAGCCTGCCCTTCCCTTGCTCCATCGCCTTTTCATAGATATCGCACACCAGCTGACCCAAAGGAGAATCTTCGCTATAAAATTCGGCGGTTTCTTTGTATAAGTGAATATCCTTATTCATGTGCTCCAGGCTGAACAGCACATTCCCGTATGTATGCTGAAGGATATTCTCACCGAATACGGTCAGAACACGATTATGTGCAGACCCGCTTTGAATGACTTCCGCCAGCTGAGACCGGCTGACACCTGCTTTCTCCCCCACTCCCAGGACCTCCCCAAGGCCTGCAGTCGTTAAAGCAACCAGCATATTGTGGCACAGCTTCGCCACCTGGCCAGATCCTGAAGGACCGAGCAGAAAAATATTTTTTCCAACGCTCTCCAGGACCGGTCGAATGTCCGGCAAGAATTTATCGTCCCCCCCAACCATAATGGTCAGCGTACCGGCATCAGCACCCTTTGGTCCCCCGCTTAAGGGACAGTCATAAAAATGGATGGCGTTCACCTTTGCAGCCTGATTCAATTCCTGGGCTGTTTTTGGGTCAATGGTGCTCATATCCAGCACAAAACTGTGAGGCTTTAAAGCGGAAAAGACTCCACTTCCACCCATCATAACATCCTTCACAATACTTGGTCCAGGCAATGAAGAAATTATTAGATCTGCCTGACTTGCTGCCTCGAAAGGAGAAGGCTGGGGAATGGCCCCCAGTGCCTCGCATTTCGCAAGTGCATCCTGACTTGGGTCATAAGCATACACCTTATACCCGTTCTTTATTAAATTTTTCACAATGCCTTTTCCCATGGCCCCACAGCCAATTACGCCTATGTTTTTCATCCTCTCCCTCCTTAAGGTTTGATATAAACTGTTTTTGTATCGAGCCAGAAATCCAATGCCGTACTGCCCTGTTCACGCGGCCCGATGCTAGAAGTCTTTTTGCCGCCAAACGGGAGCTGGTTTTCATAATGGTTGGATGGGATATTCACGTGCGTGACCCCTGTTTCAATTTTTCGGACAAAATCGAATGCCTTCTGAAGGTCATTCGTAAAAATGGCGGATGACAAGCCAAAGTCCGTATCATTTGCAAGTTCAATCGCCTCTTCGTAAGAATCCACTTCCATCACAGCCACAACAGGACCGAAAATCTCTTCCTGGGCGATTGTAAAATCCTTCGTCACTTTACTGAAAACTGTCGGAGCAACGAAATAGCCATTTGCCATATCGCCATCTGTCAGCTGCTTTCCGCCATATTCAAGCACAGCTCCTTCTTCGATGGCGCTATTCACATAATGGAGATACGTATTCAATTGATGCTTATTCGCAACCGCACCGTTGTCATATCCTTCCCGAACCCCATTGCCGACTTTTACTTGCTTCGCTTTTTCAACTAATAACTCAATGACCTTTCGCGAAATGGACCGGGGCACAATCACGCGGCTGGTTCCCGTACAGCTTTGGCCGTTATTGTAAAATCCGCTGATGACCACACTCTGGACAGCCTCTTCCAGATTGGCATCCTCCAGAATGACCGTTGCGTTCTTGCCGCCCATTTCAGCCTGCATTTTTCCGCCATGGGCTGTCACAAGCTTGCCAAGATGGGTCCCCACATCAGAGGAGCCTGTAAACGAAACTGCCTTAATTTCCGGATTGGTTCCAAGCTCTTCTCCCACGACAGATCCGGGTCCCGTAATCATATTCAGCACGCCCGCTGGCATTCCAGCCTTTTCGAACAGTTCGGCAACCTTTACTGCGATCAAAGACGTGTCACTTGCTGCCTTATAGATGATCGTATTTCCCGCCAGCATGGAAGGTGCAATTTTATAAATGGCGATACCGAGCGGAAAATTAAATGGCGTAACGACAGCCACCACTCCCAGCGGCTCCTGAATCGTGCAGGCAAAGGTTTTCGGATCAATTGCAGGCACGGTTTCACCTGAAATCCGATTCGCCTCGCCGCTGAAATGCTTCAGAGCCTGAACCGTTGCATCTACTTCCTTTCGGGCTGCCTCGATCGTTTTGCCGACTTCTTTCGTAATGATTTCAGCTAATTCCTCTTTTTCCTGCTGGATGAGAAAGATCAGTTTAAAAAGGATGTCCCCCCGGCTGATTGGAGATGTATTTTTCCATTCGGGAAAAGCTCTCTTTGCACTATCGATTGCTTTTTGCACATCAATTTCATTCGATTTCTGAAAGTAACCCAGTACCTCATCTGTATTGGCTGGATTCACACTCGGATACGTTTCCCCTGTCACAGAAGGGACCCATTCCCCGCCAATGTAATTGTAATAAGATTCTGCACCAGTATTCCTGACCGCAGTTTTCTGGCTATTAACCTCTGTACTCATCCAATCTCTCCTTATCGCTTTAATTGAGATTATTATAATATTTAGAATATTCTCTGTACATGTGCCAACAGCCAAATAATCCTTCTGTTCTTTGTGACAAGCACCAATTATGGGTTTAAAAAATCAAAGACCTGGAAGGCCAGGACCACTGTAATCCAATCTTCTTTCCGGGAAAAATCCAGCTGCAGCTCGCTCTCGATTTTTTTCAGCCGGTATGCCAGGGTGTTGGGGTGGATATGCATCTCTTCTGCTGTTTGTTTATGGCTTTGATTATTTGCCAGAAAAGCTTGCATCGTTTTTAAATATTCAGGCTCCATTCTTAAAAGAGGGCCTACTTTATCGGAGACAAATTTATTCAGCAGGCTGCGGTCGGTGTTGAGCCACAGTCTTTCAGCACCAAGCTCAGAATAAGTGATGAAGGTTTTGTGCTGATGGTTTTTAGCAAATGATAAAGCTTCGGTAGCTTCCTGATAAGTATCTGTCATATCTGTTAGAGCAACCTCTCTGCCCAAACCAATGATAGCTCTGCTCACTTTTCGCTGAATATCAACAGCTAGAGACTGGTCATACTTTTTTCGTCCATTCACCAGGAGTGCAATGATTTGGTTTGATTTCGTAAAAACGATAGAGGTTTCACAGTATTTATTCAGGATCTGCTCGATTGACAGGATAAGCTTTTCTTTCTGAAGGATGGAAACAGCATCCCATAGAAAACCAGACTTGCAGTCCACCATCATACAGGCGATGATGCTTTTCTCATTCATGCGAAACTTTTCCAGAATCCTTGCATTCAGACGTCCGCCATTAATCAAATCATGAAAGGCCTCTTCTCTAAGGTGCATCTCTTTTTCAAAAAGCGTATTTTGCCTGACAAACTCCAATGACAAAGCGGTTGAAGCATGTTCCAGAGCAGCCTTCTGGATATTTGTCAAACGTTCAACTGGCTTATCAAGGAGAAAATATCCGAAGAGTTCGTTGGAGTTTATGATCGGGAAAGAACTGGATGGATTTATTGGTGACTCTGCAAAGATTACAGAGGAGCCCAAAATGTGACTGATCGTATCCAGGATATACGAAGTCCCCCTTCCCTCCAGCAGAATCTTCGTGAATTTCCGGTGGATATCAAGGGATTCGCTCAGTTCCTCATTTTTCCGCCTCACTTCTTCGTAAAGCTTCGAGTTCATGATAGCAATAGCCGCCTGGTCTGCCACCACCTCCAGAACTTGAAAGTCAGCTTCAGTAAACTGTACATCCTTGTCGAAGTTATCCACCACAAGCACGCCAATGCAATTCTCCTTATAAACCAATGGGACGACGATACCGCTCTTCACTTCACGCCGGTAGACTCCATTAAAAAAGTGAACATAATTTGTCTCAGACATACGGCTCATATGCTCCCTGAACTCATTTCCTGATGCAATTAGGCCCTTTTTAGTCAGAAATACCAGCCCTGTCAAGGATTCACCCGGCTCAAACTTCACCTGGCTCATAAATCCTGTCTCCACCCCGACCCCGCTGGAAAAATGCAATAATCCATCTTCCATTAATGTGTAAAGAATGGTGGTATCTGCATGGTCTACTAAATCAAAGGCTGCTTGTACCAGCCTCTTTAGAATTTCCTCCAGTTCAAGAGACTGGGTTAAACTGCGATTAATTTCCAGGATGCTTGAGAGCTTATCCTGCATGATGGTCATAGCAGTTCTCCTTTCTAATAGACTGGTGAATGTCATTACAATCTATTATTGTTCAACCTATCTATTTTTCTGACAAACTATCCAACTGCCTCTCCACCGTCCGCGCCAATACCGCCCCCGCAACAAGTCCCCAAACAGGAGCGCTGATATGAAGAAAGCTCACGCCTGATAAGGTGACGATGAAGGCAGCGAGGGCACTTAGCCTGTACCGGTTTCCGGAAAAGCCCGTTTGCAGGCTGGAATGGAGGACGCCAATCAGGGCAAACCCGGCGAGCAGTGAGACAAAAGCCTGCGGAAGCGACTGGATGAAGGGCACGATTTTCCAGGCGAATATGCCAAACACAATCGTAATTACGCCTGACACCACTGCTCCCATATACCTTTTCTCCCTCGGCCCTGAATCCAGTCCGGCACAGATGGCGCTCATCATCCCGGCGATATTGGCACACTGTCCGCCAAAGAAGCTTGTGATTACGGAGAAGACACCGCTTGATGAGACGATTTTCCGAATAGGGGGCTTGAAATCTTCGCTTTCCAATGCCCCAATTCCTGGTGCTGCATCATTGCTCAGAATCAGCATCGCAAGCGGGAGGGCAATGGTTACGATCCCCATCCAGCTGAATTCGGGCATCTGTAGGGACGGCAGAAAATACGCTATCTCTTTGGCCGGATGTACATCTGCTGTCAAAAACAATGCGGCAAAGGCAGCCGCAACAGCTGCGAGCACAGGCGGGAACTTTTTCACATATCTCGTAAAAAGCAGAAAACTGGCTAAAGCAGCTCCTCCAACAACAGGCATTTCCTGTATGGCAGGCACGAGCTTCACGACATACCCGGCAACGAGCCCGCCAAGCATGGAGGCGATAACCTCTTTCGGCACCCAGCCAATGATTTTTGTAAACAGACCTGAAATGCCTACCAGAAAAATCAGCAGCCCGGACATTACATACCCGCCAATCAGCTCAGGATACGAGTATTGTGCAGTCACCGTCGCCAAAAAGGCTGCACCTGTAATCGAATGCCCTCCTGTAATGGGAATACGATATAAAATCGGCATGAGGATGCTGTAGACACCGCCGAAAAAATAAACCGCAAACATCCAGTTAATCGTCTGCTGATCCGTGAATCCACCTGCTGATGCTGCCTGCAGGATGATCAGGGCAGGCCCGGTCATGACCAGCGTGCTTGCAATGATCCCCGATGATATATTTTCAGCATTTAGATCCCTTATGAAGGAACCCTTTTGTTCCGCCTGACTGTATCCGTTATGCCTCTCCTTCGGCAAACCCATTTTTCCTGCCCCCGACTTCTGAGTATTTTACTTACTATCATGATTTTAAATAGATTAATTGTCAAACTATTTCGTCTATAAAAACATCTATTCTGCCGATGTATTCTCGCTGGGCAGCTGCAATACTCTCATGTCATTTTCAGTTTTGGTTAATTGATAGAATAAAAATATGCTAACTATCCCCATAGATCCAATTAATGTAGTCATGATCATCGGAGACATCCAGTTGCTTATTATCATAAAAATCCCGGCTGCACTAACTCCGAGTATTATAGCAATGGTGTATAAAGCCATATAAGAGCTGCGTGCATGATCTGGCACACTGCCTGCCAGCATGGTTTGCTGAACAGGGATATACAGCATTTCACCAAAGGATGCTATGAACATAGCCAAAATCAAGATAAGCGGGGAGGTGCTGAAACTTACAACAGTGTATCCCGTGAAAAATAATAGCAGGCCAGCCAGGAATACATAGTGCTCATTATATTTTTTAATAGCTGCTGAAATCATCATGGTAAAGCAAACAATAAGTATAGTGTTTTCCGTTTTCAATATACCAAGCATATTGACACCGTCCACTTGCAGGTTAAGAAACGATATGAGCGAAACAGGTTCGCTGATTTTGTTTGCGAGATGAACACCTATGTAATTGGTTAATTGCTCCTCCACCGAAACAATAAGAAGACTTGCTATTGAAAAAACAGTAAAGAATCGGTGCGCCAATATGTTTCTGTATGCTTTTATTATGCTTGAAGTACTTCTGTTAGAATGGTTGGCTTTTGCAGGAATATATGTTTCTTGAATAAAGAAGGCAGTTATGAGGAATGAACATACTATCGACAAGGCTGCACTTAATAGCAGGAAAAAGAGATAATCAAAGAATAAGAAAGCGCCAGCCATGCTGCCCACTGCAATACCCGTATTGCGAACCCAATAAGAGTAGGTATAAATGGTCTTTCTTTCTTCCGGCAGACTTACATCAATAATTAACGCCTGGTATACAGGATTGGCTGCACCGCTGCTGAATTGGATAAAAACAAAGGCGGCAAACATCAGGTAAGGATGTGTGTGCACAAAGGCAGCACCAGTAAACCCTATAAACATAATAAATTCAGCTAAAAGGATAATTTTTTTTCGTCCTATCCGGTCTGATGCGAATCCTCCCAAGATAGAACCTCCTACATGGGCAATCATGACTCCCATGAATAAAAATCCCGTGATTAAATTCCCCGTCTTTCCGGAGAGGTAAATAATCAAATACGGCAATACAGACATCGTTGACACGGATGAAAGGAAAATCAAAAACAGCCGAATTCGAATGGTTGAGTTAAAGGTCTTAAATTTCATATTATAACGCCTCCATTAATGATTGATTAATCAATCATTATTAAATGAAAAAGGAGAACCTACTTACTTATAGGTCCGAATAAATTTATGGCGGAAGATGCATAGCTTTCCCACACGTTACTGTATCTATCGTCTGTCGAGTTTAACCTGATTCCAATGAGAAGACTGGTATAAAGAGTTGCGGCAGTCAATGGATCCTGGTGAATTAATACCCCTTTTCGCTGGCCATTTTTTACTAGCAGGCTGACCTTCTCTCTAAATTCATCACGAAATGCATCAAGCTTTGCAAAAATTGCCGGATATCGCTGATGCTGTCCGACAACCTGAACAACTAAAGCCAGATAATTGTTAATTCCAGCGAAAATTTTAATATGGCCACGAGTCATCTTTTCCAGCTCCTGCATTGGATCTTCAGCATCGGGGTTGAAGTCGAAAATTTTAACAGACAATTCATGCAACGGCTCCGCTACTGCAGTATAAAAGAGCTCTTCTTTATCTTTGAAATATGTAAAAACACTTCCGAAGCTAATGTTTGCAGCCTGAGATATTTTTTTTATCGTTGTTCCTTCATACCCCTCTGCAGCAAACAGGTATGTCGCTGCTTCTAGAATGGTTTCTCTTCTTTTTTTCATATTTGTAATTTGCTGTTCTGAAAGCGGCATATAAAAACTCCCATCTACGAGTGATTAATCAATCATTTATAACCATTATACTGGAAAATATTGAAATCTCCAAACTAAAAATAAAAAGATGCTCACAGGATATTTCTCTGTTTCGACAAATTTCGGGTGGTGCCTGTCACTTTATGATCAAAAAAAAGACCTCCTAAGAGGCCCCCAGCTCGTTTCGTTTAAAATAAATACGTAGAACCTGTTTCAGTGATTGATCGATCTGCACCCATTCATCCAGCTTATAGTTATTCAGTACTTCCGCCAGGTTTGGTTTTATGCCAATTAATTTGATGGTACTGCCTGTCATGAAGTTCAATGTTTTAATCAGCTGGGTGAATTTCTCGATGCCTTTCCCTTCAATTTCCCCAACAGCTGTCAGATCAAAAAGGATTTCGTCATATTCGCCCGCAAAAACCGCCTTCAGGCAGCTTTCGGAAATAACGTTTATTTTATCTGCTGTGATATCGCCAAATAAAGGAATCAGGCAAAGCGTTTCAGACAGCGGAATAAACGGACCGGAAAGCTGATTTAAACGGAGCAGCACCTGCTCCAGCTCTTCTTTTTTCTCCAGCAGTTCAAAGTCCGTTGACGCCAGGCGATGCTGCAGCTGCATCAGTTTATCCATCAAGCCCTCATTTGAGCTGTCTTTTGGAACAAACAGCATATTGGCAAAATCCTCGCTGTCCCATTGAATATAAACTTCAAACAAAGAAAGCGGTTCCTCTCTGGTCTTCATATTCAATTCGAGCTTTACAGGGTCCACTCCGGGCTCCCAGCTGTATTGAATCAGTTTTTCAATGCTTTCTTCGTCGATGATCCCTTTTAGATGGCCCTCGCTCAGATCAAAGTTTTCCCGTGCGATATTGGAATAGCTTACTATTTTTCCGTTCCTGTCAGCTTTTAAAAACGCAAGCGGAAGCGCATGATTAAAATATTGCATTTTGCCGTCCTCCCGCTTCATAATTTTGGAGCCAATTCTTTGTTTCCGGCAGATCTTTAAGGATAACTGTACGATCTGAACTATACGGAAGGAGGTCATACTTCCCTGCCAATCGCCCGCCAAGAATAACAGCCGGCTTATGCGGCAGCTTAGCAAATGCCTCGGCATATTCCTTCAGCTTCGGCAGGTGATAAACGATGCTGACCGACATGCCAATAACGCTTGGCTTCCATTCTTTAGCCGTTTTCAGCGCATATTCCAAAGGCAGGCTCGGGCCAAAGTATTTCGTCTCCCATCCGTGCTCTTCAAAAAGACTGTTGACCATCTTCAGTCCAATATAGTGCTGTTCACCATCCAGGCAAAGAAACATGGCTTTTTGGGGAGATGATCTTTTTTCATGCTGGTAAGCGAGCTTTGATAGTACAAAATCACATGTAGCTGTTGCCAGATGCTCATCCGCCACTGTGATTTGATTCGTCTCCCAAAGGTGGCCGATGTGCTGCATCGCAGGCGTAATCAGATTTTGATAAACCTCGATACGTGTTAAATGCGGGTATTTTCGAATTTCTTCCCAAACTTTCCCGGCATTACCTTCAAGTAACAAAGAAGCAAATGTCTCTGCCTGCTGCATCCTACACGCCCCCTTTCGCTGGTTCACCTTTCAAAACAGCGATGGCTTCCGCCAGGTAAAGATGGAACTGTTCTGCCTTTTCTGCAGAATCTTTTTCTTCAGCCAGCACAGCCTGAATGATTTCGAAGTTGTCAATCAGATGTCGGGTTTTCATCCCATGCCTTGTTAGTATGCCATTAAGCCAGACAGCATAATCATTGAAAAAAGAGGACTGATCCAGCTCATAAGCTGTCTCCAGGTGCTTCATATGATGATGATTATCTTCCCGGCACTTCTCTTTTCCCTGTTCGCCGAACCGTTCCAGAAGAGAAGGTTCAAGCTCATAAATTTTTTCGGTTACACTATTTACGATCTTATCATGATTCACTTAGCCACCACCTTATATTGCGCCACTTTTGGGATTACAGCAGCCAGTTCCTGATCCGGATATTTCTTTTCTAAATCATGGATCTTTTTAAAATCTTCGCTCCGAACCCAGTTTAAATAGTTTTCTTTTGTATCAAAAATGAGCTGCACAGTCAGTTCACCTGCGCGCTTATCATTCTGCAGAAGCATAAAATCAACAAAGCCCTCCGCCTGGTCGACCGATCTCGAGCGATTTCTATATATGCGAATGACTTCTTCCGACTTTTCATCGGGAACGTCAAATGTTGAAAAAACAGTGTACATGAACTCTCCTCCAATTTTGGGAGTTTTATGGCTTTTCTTCAGTATAACACAGTTTGGGATTGTCATTTTGAGAGGGTTGTACGCTGGAATAGGGTTGAGGTTAATTAACTTAAAAAATAGCAGAAGGAAAAACCCTCCTGCTTCATTCGACAAAATTCGGGTGGTGCCTGTCACTGCCAATACCTTAACCTTTTTCTCAGCATTAAGTCCAATAGCAAGATATGTCTCTGGCTCGTTCTGGCTTTTTTTGATCCCTGTTAAGATAGTATTTGTAAGAATTGTTAAGTTGTTCCTTATATAACAAGATTAGCATCAGTGACATAGCAATAAGGTTTTCTGGCAATTTCAAGAGAAAGTGGGTAATAATCCCTATATACCTCTGTATAATTAGGTTTTGGGTGCGAATTTTCACTATTAGGGAGTAAGGAAAATGTTTATGAAACTATTGAAGTTGGTTGTAGAGAGAAAGATTTTTGTAGGGCTCATGACGGTTTTACAAGAGAACAGAAAGATGTCACTGAAGACATAATGAAGAAACTGAGAAGTCTGACAGATGACCTCCCTGTTAAAGGTGTCCAGAGTGCGATATCAGCTGGCGGCGGTTACCGGTTCAAGTAAATATTACGGGTGAAGAATTTGCAGAACTTCAGAAGCTTGCCGGAGATTTTTCAGAGGAGTTCGAAAAGATTGACGGCATCGTCGGTGTAACTAATTCCATGGAGCGCACATCAAAAGAACAGGTTGTTGTTTTAAAAGAAGAACCGATTGAAAAAGCAGGCTTAACCCAGATGCAAATCAGGCAGTTTGTGGAGCAGGCGTTCATGGAAGTGCCTGTTGGGGAAATGGCCATGAATGAAGAAAAAGGTTCCTCTTGCCTTGAAGTGGACTGAAAAAACGGATTCCAGTGCAGCACTGCTGGATTTAAAAATTCCGACTGTCCAAGGTAAGAAAGCATTATCCTCCTTTATAGACTTGAGAAGTACAGAAACACCAAATGAAATTCCCATCATGACGGGGACCGCTTCATTTCCATATCTGCTGATATCGAAGGCAGGGATCTTGGGTCCATGAACCGGGATGTACAAAAGCTGATTAATAATTTTGAAACACCTGCCGGCAATAGTACTGCAGCTGCCGGCGATCTTGAACAACAGCAGGAATTGATCATGGATATGGTATTTGTTTTAGCTATTGCGCTTCTCCTGGTGTACCTGGTGATGGCAGTGCAATTTAACGATCTGGGGCATCCTTTGATCGTCATGTCTGTCATTCCAATGACCATCGTTGGCGTCATACTCGGACTGTTTTTATCCCAGATAGAGCTGAGTGTCATGTCAGGAATGGGCATTGTTATGCTGATTGGGATTGTGCTCAATAACGCCATCCTGCTGATCGACCGTACGAACCAGCTTCGAATGGAAGGCTTCTCTGTTAAAGAAGCACTTCTCGAAGCTGGCAAAAATCGGATCCGCCCGATATTCATGACTACTCTGACTACGGCAGGCGGTATGCTGCCCCTTGCACTGGCATCGGGAACTTCCGGTAACTATCAGGCACGATTGGCAGTGGTCATTATATTCGGCCTGATGTTTGCAACCTTTATCACACTTCTTCTGATTCCGGCTGTTTATCGCTTGTTCTCTGCATCCATACTCCGTTTTGGCTGGATGCAGAAAAAGCAGAAAAAAGTGAAAGTAATACCAGAGACGGTTAATTAACTGTGAACAGCCCCCTCAAAAAATGAGGGGGCATTTGCGGATATTTCAAACAATATGGACAAGGGCTCTTTCCTTCTGACTTCCCCTTCATATATTAGGAGGAGAAAGGAGTGAAACTCATGTGCCATTATTGTGTTGAAGAATATTATTACAAGAAAAAGGTGTGCTGCAAAAAGAAAGAAGAGCCAAAACATCATGGCTGCAAAAAGTGTACAAGCGATTTTAAACACCACTGTTCCTGCAAAAAATGCTCCTATGAACATAATAGCTGTTCCTGTAAAAAATGTTCACCTGAAATTCATCATTGCACCTGCAAAAAATGCACATTTGAACGGCATTACAGCTGCTGTAAAAGGTGTTTCCACAGCCCTCACTATTAATCGAGGCAAGGCAGCGGCCAGCATTGCTGACCGCTTGCTTTATTTTTTGGCTGCGATCTTCAATGCCAGTATTAGAAGGCGAATACTCAGAAAAAAGAGGATAAAGCCTATTAACGAATAGGTATGCTTCCAATGTATGAGGACAAACATATCCAGTAAGCTAAATAATGGTTCAATGATATAAGCAAACAGGATTCCAAGGCCCACAGTTGCTGCCGCATAGCTTTTCCATGTGCTGAAGTTCTGGTAAATCAGCATACCTGACACCGGAATGACCACAAAATCTGCTGGAACTAGTGGTGGAATAAAATGAAACAGCTTATCGGGATATCCCCACAAAAGAAAGCTCACTCCCACAACATCCAGGAAACAGGCGAAGATTGCACAGATTAAACCGAAAGCCAGAATTTCGAAGAACCTGCTCTTATCCACCAGCCTCAACCAAATAAAAAATGGCAAAATGCTCGCAGCCAGCAGCAGCCACCAATTAAAGCTGAACAAATCCTCATTCAGCCAATGTTCAAGAGAAACATCACTTAATTTCTCCCTCAGTGTCTGCTCATCTTTAAAGGAAGGAATACGGCTCATCTCATCACCTGCCATTTTTTGTTGGTATCTTGTTCCTCATTTTCCCCCTATGTAAGGAGTTACATACAGTAAGCAGATGGTTTAAGTGAACTATTGGAGAAAATGGTATACCAAACTTAGCGATCATTTACAGCCTCATTAGCTTAGCAAACGTCAGTACCATAAAAAAAACGGTTGGCAGAGCCAGCCGCTTTTATTCTTATTGTTGTCCTGTATAAATCTTAATTGCATCCCTTAAAAACTCTGCGGCACCCGGCCGTATTTTATCATAATAAGCTTTAAACCTTTCATCGGCCACATACATTTCCGCCAGGCCGGCGTGGGCCTCTTTGCTGTATTCGCTCCAATAGTATGTGATCCATTGTTTATGAAGGTCGGCTGCTTTTTGAGCAAGCTCTCCGGCCGGATTACCTGTCTCCATGGCCTGGCCTATGGTGCTGTTCACCTCTTCGGACAGCTTCGTTACAGCCTCATGCTCCTCACGGGTCATGTTCATAAGTTTGGCATTCGACTTCTCTACTGTCTCCTCACCATATTTTTCGCGGATTTCCTTTCCGTATTGCTTTTCATTATCTTCAATCATTTTCTTTTTGAACCCTTCAAACTTTTCTTTATCTGACATGGTCGTTCTCCCTTCCGCTGACGAGATCGTTTTTTCTACATTCGTAATAAGCAGGTCGAGCTGCTTTCTTTTCTCAAGGAGTTTCTCGCGGTGCTCCCTCAGTGCATCTGCAGCGTCGAAAGCAGGCGCAGTGATGATTTCCTTGATCTGATCGAGACTGACACCCAATTCTCTGTAGAACAGAATTTGCTGCAGTCTGTCAACTTCCTGCTGACCATAAATTCGATATCCCGACGAATTGGTTCTTGCCGGCTTAAGAATTCCAATTTCATCATAATACCTGAGGGTCCTTGAGCTGACCCCGGCCAGCTGCGCGAGCTTCTGCACTGTGTATTCCATGCGATGGTCTTCCTTTCAAAAAGTTATAGAAAGTACTTTCTGTTACTAACGATACACCTTTACGCAGCGTGAAGGTCAAACACTCTTTATAAAAAATTAATCCAGCTTTTTAATCAGGAGAGCGGCTGTGGTTCTGGAGATTCTGCACCCTTCAAGGTCCGCTTCCTTAATCAACCCGAGATCCATAGCGGATTTTATCTTCCCTTCATCAGGTCGCTTTTGAATCAGATCGATAAGATTCAGCTCCTCCAGTTTGCTGACCGTTGGAACTGGATCAAATTTTTCTGTTCTTCTAATCTGCCTCTGCAATTTGTAGCTATCAATCTTGACTTCTCCTTTTTCATTCTGTCCCACTGCTGTATCGAAATACTGGTGAAAAAGATCTTTCAATTTTTCCAATTCTGTTTCAAGGTCTTTTTTCTTGCGGTTCAGCTCATCAAAACGGACCAGCATCTCTTTTGTAATCATAGTTGGATCGCCCCTTTTCTGTGATGATACTTCATCTTATTTTGGAAGCGGCGGAATTATGCCTGAAATAACGAACGTATGTTCTAATATATTCCTTGAATGCAAATAGTCATCATTTGGTGTAAAATGGAATTAGTCAAGCTGGGAGGGGATAAGATGCTTTTAACCATTTTTGGGGTAGTTCTCGGGCTATATGTTTTGCTTTCACTCATCATCCTGCCCATGCAATACCGTTTTTTGGTTAACCTAAAAGAGATGGGGGCCAAAAATAGAGTGATGGGGAAAACACAGGGAAACATGCATGACAGCATGAGGGCGGCTGAACTGGTTCTGCATGAGAATATGCAGGGGAATCCGATCTTTTTTCTGGCCAATTTGCTGGCATCGGGTATCTATCGAATTAAGCATTAAATAGCCTGGCAGACTTCCGCCAGGCATTTTTTTATTGCAACTCCTCAAACGCAATTGTCTGGTATGCTTTAAAGAAAGAATCGCAGAACATATCCCACTCTTCAGCAGCTTCCATGGAAGCCTCGCTCACTTCCCCGCACACCGGACGCTGCAGGAGATCCGTCAGCTGCTCCGCAAATCGATCAATCGTTTCCTTACAAGCACCTTTCAGCACATTTGATACAAATTCAGCAGGCGGATACCAGTCTGTCACTCTTTGAATATCACGGTAGATTTGCGTCAGCAGCAGATTGCGAGGACCTTCCCACTGCTCATTGACGACGACATCCCGGAGGATGCGCGGCAATGACGAAAATTCCTCCATGACGCCGTGGCCGGCAAAAACGGAGATGGCATCCCGCAGCACTTCTGCTCCTTCGTTCGTTGTACAGATCTTCTGCAGCAGCACAAGTTCCCTCAGGTTAAAAAGTTGTTTTCTGAGTTCGATTGGCTGATCAGCCGGAATACCGGCATTCAGAGGCTGGTCAAGACGCAGGAATAAATCATAGATTTTAAAAGCGCCAGCAGCTGTGCGGTGGGCGGCGTTTTCAATATTTTTCAGCGTTCTTGCTGATAACGGGTAATCTTTTACTTTTTTTCCAAAAACAGTCCGGAAATCACCATAAAGGTTGGCTTCACGGGCTGCACGTAGCATGAAGCCTGCACAGGCAATGCCGATTTCAAGGCGGGATAGGGTCAGAACGATGCCTGCTGCAACGGCCACCCCTTTTCCTGCCGGGCCAACCGGATAAGCAAGAGCTCCATTATACTGAAATTCCCCTGTAGGCAGCTCGGCGGTGCCCATTTTCCACTTAATCCGATTGATTTCATATCCATTGCGCTTTTCCTTCTCTTTATCACCAGGCAGCCAGGACGGCACAATGAACGTAGATACTTTATCAGTGCCGGAAATCTTAGCAGTGACCACGGAATAGTCGGCATGTGCAACTGAGCAGAAAAATTTATTGCCATAAAGGCGATAGTTTTTTTCATCCGGAACCGCTTCCAGCACATTAGCAGGCAAATCAGATCCTCCCTGTATCTCCGTCATGAATTGGGCACCGATGGCAAAATCCCCGTCCAATCCCTCTTTCGTATGCTGTAAAATTTGCTCGAGCTCAGGAATATCTTCATTCGGATAATGTTCAAGGAGTGTAATTAATCCAATCGTACATGTCAATGGACAGGCGACCCCTGCTTCCCCTAGCTGATGAATCAGCATCCGCTTCGTGAAACTTTCCCAGGACGGCATGCGGCTTGAAAAAAGGCCTTCCCCAAACACTTCCTTTTCCAGCTGATGTGTTTCCAATGGACGGACAACACGGTCTATTCGGTGATTGAAGGCATCAAAATGAAGCATATACGGCCGGGATTCAAGCCTGGCTGCACTTTCTGCAAGTCTGTTCCATTTGGACGAAACAGCCGGCGAAAAATCCTGCAGTTTATTATGTATCTGTTCGTATTGTGAGCCTGCATATTTTTTTAAGGCCTTTTTCAAAAAGGGATCATCCTTATACCAATCCTGGTTGGCACGCCGATCTAAAAACTCATCAAATGTGTATGAATTCTTTCCTCTTATCTGCTGTTCCTGGGAAGTTATCGCCATGAAAAAATCACTCCTTTTTTGATTGACAAACACTAATTATCAGAATTATTATAAAACTATGCTAACGTTAACGTCAACTAGGAGGATGCATAATGGCAGAAGATAAGGTTTTTACAATCAGCGAACTTGCGGCAATGTTTGATATCAGCTCCAGAACGATCCGCTATTACGAGGAAATTGGCATGCTGACATCTGAAAACAGGGACAGCCTGACTAAGCAGCGCAGTTATTCGAATGGGGAGCGGAGACGCCTGAAGATGATTCTGCGTGGGAAAAAGCTCGGCTTTAGCCTCCAGGAAATCAAGGAGATGATTGATCTCTATGAATCGAATCCGGAAGGTGAATCGGAAAAAAGCAGGATTATTTCATTTGCTGACAGCAAGCTGAGGGAAATCGAAGAACAGATCATGCAGCTGCAAATGCTGCGGGAAGACATTTTGACGTACAAAGAAAAGTATGAAAACAGCCGGGTGAAGACATAAATTCATTTTAATAAAGGGGCTGAGTATAGTGGGAGCAACGATACATGGAGTATTGGAGAGAAATGCGAGGAAGTTTCCTGAAAAAGATGCTTTTATAACGGCATCGAGCCGTCTTACATATGCAGACATGAACGGAACTTGCAACAGGCTGGCACGATACCTTCAGAATGAAGGAGTCCGGCGAGGCGACCGTGTTGCGATAATGTCCCGCAATACGGAGCACTTCTTTTATGCTTTTTTTGCTTGTATGAAGATCGGCGCTATTCCAATGCCGATGAATATTCGCCTGACACCAAAAGAATTGTCGGCTATTTTTCAAAATGCGAATGCAGCTGGAGTTCTGTATGAGGTTGAGCTTACTGAATCAGTTTCGACATTAAAGGAGAATTTGCAATTCCATTTTCCAATTCAGGAATCACTTAAGGCTTCTGCTCATTTTTCAGAGAGCAATCTTGATGTGCCGATTGATTCGCGGGACGTCTGTGAGATTCTTTATACATCCGGAACAACCGGGATTCCAAAAGGGGTTTTATTTAACCATGAACGAATTCTGGCGATCGCTTCGGCGGTTTCGGTTAATTTCAGCTTGTCGCATAGTGATTCCATGCTCACCCTGATGCCACTCTCCCACTCTGCTCCTTTGAATACCTTTTTAATGAGCGGGCTTTATTGCGGAGCATCCCATGTGATCGGCGACTTTACTCCAAAGGCATTCCTGAATTGGATTCAGCAGGAAAAGACGACCTTCTCATTTGCGGCACCTGTCGCCTATTTGCTTGCGGCCAAGGATCCTGATTTGGCTTCTTATGATTTATCCAGCATGCGTGTCTTTGCGTATGGCGGCGGCCCGCTGGCACTTGCCTCCTACCATCATGTAAAAAAAGCATTTCAGAACGAAAACTTTTATCAGGTTTACGGGCTGACGGAAGCGGGTCCAAATGGCATTTTATTATATCCGGAAGAGCATCTCGAGAAGGCAGGAAGCATCGGCAAAAATCCGACGGTGAACATGGAAATCCGGGTCGTCCGTCCGGATGGCACCGATACGGCTCCAAATGAATATGGCGAAATTCTTCTGACAGGCGACAGCCTCATGCTTGGTTATGACGATAATCCGGATGAAACGAACGCTGTACTGAAAGACGGCTGGCTCTATACCGGCGACATTGCTTATCGGGATGCGGATGGCTATTTTTATATCGTGGATCGTAAAAAGGATCTCATCATTACCGGCGGCGTCAACATTTATCCCCGTGAAATCGAAGAAGTGCTCGCGAAGCATGATGCAGTTTTGGAATCCTGTGTCGTCGGTGTGCCTCATGAAGAATGGGGTGAGACTGTCAAAGCAGTCGTTGTGCTGAAGGGCCAGGTGTCTGAGGAAGAACTGAGGGCGTTTGCAGCCGAACACCTCGCAGAATTTAAGTGTCCGCGGATTTATTCCTTTGTGGATGCACTGCCGCGGAACGCGAGCGGGAAGATTTTAAAGCAGCAGGTGAAAATGGTGCATGCTTAATAGTGGCGGAATCAGGTGCTTGGATAGCGCCTGATTCTTTTTTGTTTTACTGGGGATAATTTTTCTGAGTCTGGGTCAAGTTCCGGGCTGTTTGGCGACTTTTTTCACTACTCTGGAGTCTGTTTCGGCTTTATGTTCCCTTCTTGGGATTGATGGGAGCGAATAACGACTAAATGTAGCATGCAATAGAAAAAGGGAGTTAATCCAACGCTATAACGACCACTTTGGACAGGCATCCAGTCAAGTCCACTATTTTGTGTAAATTCATTCCTAGGAAAAACAAGTTATTTAGCTCTTATGTTTTTGAAGTAGTGGAAGGGGCCCCTTCCACTACTTCAAAAATTTCGCTCCGCAGATTCTACT
>NZ_JAMBOJ010000065.1 GCF_023715565.1 Cytobacillus firmus
GTCCAGAAATGGCCTAGAAGATGACCTCGGAGAGGTCTATCATCATCTGAAAATGCTTCAAAGCCAATAAAATTCAAAAAAGAGGTCCGGAATGAGACTATTCCGAACCCCTTTTGTCTACAAACTGGACTGCCGTAAAGGCAGTTTTTTATTTATTTTAGGTATGTTTATTCCAACAAATAACAGTATAATAAGTATTGCGTGAGAATAATACGAGAGGAGATTTTGAATGACATACCCGAATACTAAAGAAACAATCAGCTTATTAAAAGAGCTTGTTTCAATTCCAAGTCCATCCGGAAATACAAATGAAGTGATTACATATGTTGAAAAGTATTTGAATGAGCTTAATGTGGAAACAAAACGCAACCGGAAAGGAGGGCTTATTGCATCCCTTCCCGGGAAAGACGAAAATAATCACAGAATGCTGACTGCGCACGTTGATACCCTTGGCGCGATTGTTAAGGAAATTAAGCCGAGCGGACGGCTGAAAATTGATTTGATCGGCGGATTTAAATACAACTCGATCGAAGGCGAGTATTGTGAAATCGAAACATCATCCAGCAATAAATTCACCGGCACTATTCTGATGCATCAGACTTCTGTTCATGTCTATAAAGATGCCGGGAAAGCGGAAAGAAACCAGGAAAACATGGAAATCCGCCTTGATGAAAAAGTACATAATGCAGATGATATTCGCGCACTTGGCATTGAAGTTGGGGACTTTGTATCCTTTGATCCTCGTGTGCAGACTACACCTGCAGGATTCATAAAATCACGCCATCTTGACGACAAGGCTAGTGTCGCGATTCTTCTTCAGCTGATTAAACAGCTGAAAGCTGATAACACTGAGCTGCCGTATACAACCCATTTCCTCATCTCAAATAATGAAGAAATCGGGTACGGCGGCAATTCCAATATTACACCGGAAACAGTCGAATATCTTGCTGTAGATATGGGTGCAATGGGTGATGGCCAATCCACTGATGAATATACGGTATCCATTTGTGTGAAGGATGCGAGCGGCCCTTATCACTACCAATTAAGAAAGCACCTCGTGCAGCTTGCCGAGGAAAATGGAATCGAGTACGAACTCGATATTTACCCATTTTATGGTTCCGATGCATCAGCAGCCATCCGTTCGGGCCATGATATCATACACGGCTTAATCGGACCTGGAATTGATTCATCCCATGCCTTTGAGCGTACACATGAGGATTCAATTGAAAATACAGCCAAGCTGCTGTATCACTATGTACAGTCCGAGATGATCATTTAGCAAAAAAGAAGAGGCTGGGACAGAACTAAATTGTCCGTTGTTAAAGCCGAATGATTTCTATTTTAAAAAGTAATAAAAATAAAAAAAACGAACTATTACGAAACTCTAAATCAGAATTTCGAATAATAGTTCGTTTTTTTCTTTGGTCGAAATGCTTTTGTCCCAGCCCCTTCTCTTATTATCTTATCATTCGGCTTCAGGCGGCCTCTTTCCTCTCTGAAGCTCCCAGATGGAAAGACCGAAATTCATTTGAAGATGAGGATAGTCCTTGAATTGTGTCCAATCCCCTCCCCATTCAAAACCAAGGTCCTTTGCAATTTCAACGACCTCCATCCAATCGGCCCTGCTGTTGCCGTTGCCATCATATTTCATATCCCAGATCACCTGACCATCTACGGACATAAGTGCGAAATCAATTGCCAGGCCAAAATTATGGTAGGACTCCCCCCCTTTTGCATGGGTAACAATATCCCCCTCAGCAGAACGGCCTTTTTCATATAAAGCATCCTGTTCTTCAATGCTTCTGAAATCCTGGGTGATGACTACGTTAATGCCTTTGTCTGCAGCCTGGGAGATTAGCTGATTCTTTTTTTCAGCAACTGCAGGGTGAAGAGCAGTTGGGAGATAAGTGTCCTGTAAATTAGGAGGACCTATATAATATCTGCTATATTCGTAAACTATTAAGCCAATTGCAGATAGTATGAGCAGAAAAACAACTAGTTTCAACATTGATTTTACTGGCAAGATTTCAAGTTCCTTTCTTAGCAGTATTCCTATATGTATATTAAATCATAAAAAGCCTCGGATTTCCCGTATCCGAGGCTTATATGACGATCTACACAACACACCTGTTAAATTAGAAAGGATAATATTATCTTATAACTTCAAATTTCACTTGGAAAGCTTTATGGTCAATTATCTTAAAACATTTTACACTTGTCTTCCTATTTGCAAATGAAATAATAAAATATGCTGCAGCAGGGTAATGAAAGTTCATGATGTCATCTCTTGAAGGCAATGGGGGTGCGGAAGGATGTGAATGGTACATGCCTGTCATTGTTTGAGAGAGCTTTTTCATCCCTGATAGGGCAGCTGAGACCTGTTTCATATCCATTGCAAAAGAAGTCGGACTTTTTTCCGTGCTCCTAATTTTCCACATCATTTCGTTTCGGCCATGTTGACCGGAAAGAAGCCCGCAAGCTTCATAAGGAAGATCTTCTCTGCAATGCTTAATTATTTCATTCAAAACCGAACGATTTATATAAACAACATTTTTGTTGTAAAAGTCAAATTTATTATTAACGGCCGCAGCAGCTCCTGCGTCTGGGTTGAGTGGCACTCGCAGTTCCCGAAACATAGATTTTTTTCTTGCCATTGCTTGAAGTTTGTTTTAATTCTTGATTTTTCCCTTTTAAAAGCTTTGATGCTTTCTTTGCTTTATTACCAGCTGGGAATTTTCTTACTTTTTTAAAACTGTCATAAAATTTTTTCGGTGTTTCCACTACAACCACTCCCGTTAGTTTTTTATTATTAATATTTAAAAGGATTAAAAACACTGCTCTGCGATCGAGCCTGAGGGTAGAATTTCTGGATTAAATCCAGTTTGTTCTGAGCTCGCTGCTGACTTGGATTCAATTGTCTTGGCTGATTATTCATATTCCTTGGCATTCCATTTACATTAGGGGTCCTGGACCTCCTAACGGAGCTTTGTTTTTGTTCAAATTGTCTCATTTCAGTTCTTTGGCTGCGTTGAGAAATTGCATTTTGCTGTTTCATCTTCTTCGATAATTTACTCTTCTGCATATTCTGCGGTGGTAATGAAGGTTGGTTATTCATATTTTCATATTCTTTTAACTGCTGGGATTTTGCATCCAGCTCTTCTTTCAAACGATCCAATTCTGATATCTTTTTTTCAAGACTAATATTTTTTTGTTTATATTCCTGAATCTCTTCTTTGAGCTGCTGGATTTCATATAGATATTCATCTTCACTGCCAGCTATGGCGTGTAGATTTTCCTTTATGTCAACCATTTCCCGCATATAAAGTTCCTCATTTTTTTCATACTGGTCAAATTGCTTGCTAAGCTTCTCCAGAACTTCTTCATATGAACTAACCGTAGCTTTCAACTCATTGATGGTACTTTGTAATTCCACTGTTTTTTCCAAATACTGAGTTTGTTTATCTCCATTAAGCCAATTCCAAGCCAACTCTAACCAACTCCCTCTCTTTATATTATTCATATCCATTTCATGATGAATAGGCATAATAATCTCTTTTATTGCCCAATTTTCATGGAATATCTGATAATCGGAGCCCAACTTCTGTATCATCAAATAATCCTCTTTCTTTAAGTCGGATAATTCGTTAATCTTTCTTTCGATCAGTTTAATGCGCTGCTTTTTATCCATCCCTTTTTGAGTTATCGGGTATGAAGCCCCTGGTTCTAAGCGTCTTGCTTCATGCTTTAACAGATGACATACTTTTTTATTTCCGTTCCCACTTTTTCGCTGAAGTGCGTTCTTGTAAAACTGATTTCTTTTTTCGTGAATTGCAGCTAAATGTTTATATTCGGCTATTTCTCTTTTTATTTGCTTTTTTTGTAATACAAATTGTTTAATCATTAATTCTTTTCTCTTTTTATCTTTCCTCCATTTTCCCTCCTCGAGACGAAGATGTCTTAAATAATGCCTAATTTCACCAATGATCATTTCTGTTTGGAGGAGAGCATCCTGCGGATTATAAGATTTCTCCTTATGGACTGAAAAGATGAGATTCTTTTGATTTGATATCTCATTAAAAGACATCTTATTATCCTGGTCATTTTGTAAACTTTTTCTGTTTGGCTGTATATCATATTTGGAGGAAAAAAGTCTATCTTGAAGATTTTTCATCTCACAGGAGTATAGTTGCCAATTGCCGTTCCTCACTAAAACCATTTTGGCCCTTTTCAATATTTCACTCTCCTCCCTCTGCACAGATTCTTGATATATCTATATGTTTTTATTTTTGTCACGTTACAAGCATAGAGAACATTATGTTATTACTACTTATGAGAATATTAAGACCGAGGTGTTAAGCATGGAAAAGATTTATCTTCTTGATAAGTTTTTAACTGTCCAGTATTTAAAGGAACTCGTGAAAAACAATGGTTTGAAGATTGTAAATCCTCCGCCGCAGGAGCTTGAAGAGACCCTGAAATATTATAAACAGCGACTAAGAAGCTCACTAGACGAGCCATATATCATGAATGATCACCAAAAAGCTAAAGTGAGAATCCCACTAAACCAAGATGAGTACTATTGCATGGAATGGAACATGACGAAGCTGAAGTACCTTATAAAACGAGCACAAATAAAAAAAGTGGAAGTCACAGAAAAGATCATTGCTTCTTCTCTCCCGGCTCATTGCGAAGACGATAATGATGATAACTGGACACTGCTATCCTTCCCTCCAATCACAAGCAAATATATCCTTGCTGAAGGAAATAAGGAAAACATAAGAACCGATCAAAAAATAAAGGATGCCTATCTTATCCAGCCTCAAGTACACCTCCAGGCAGTGACCCGTTCTATTTATAGGAATTTATTTGCTATTCATTTTAATTATTCCCTTATATGCAGTTATGTCGCCGGGCAGCTTACCCTTAAAGAAGTGGAAGAGAGAGTTCTTCCAGTTTTATAACCTGAAAGGAGTGAGGTTTAATGCTTGCTTCCATCATCTTTCCTGTAAAAAACGAAGGAATAAACGTAAAGAAAACTCTTGAATCATTTTTTTCCGTAAAGATTGGCTCTCCATTTGAAATCATTGTTGTCAATGACCAGTCTGATGATGAATGCTGTGATTTTCTTCAGGATCAGTTTTCGGATAAAAATATCACCTTAGTTAATACGCCAGGTGTAGGGGCAGCAATTGCAAGAAATACAGGAGCCGATAATTCAAAGGGGGATATTTTGGTATTTTGTGATGCCCACCTGGAATTTGAAGACTTTTGGCTAGACACGCTGCTTGAACCAATTCTTGATGGGACCTGCGATTCCATTACTCCCGCTATTGGCGCTATAGGAAATCCCAACTTTATCGGATACGGCCAAACACTATGGGTAAACGAACGTTCTAATAAATTCAGGACCCACTGGAATACCAAAAGGGATCACCTATTTGAAACTGCCATTCTGCCAGGCGGGTGCTTTGCAATCAGACGAAATGTATTTGAGGATGTTGGGGGATTTGAAACAGGGTTTCCGACTTGGGGACATGAAGATGTGGAACTTTCTATTAAGCTCTGGTTATTTGGCTACAAATGCTATGTACAGCCGAAGACGAAAGTACTGCATTTATTCCGAAAAGTGCAGCCCTACAAAATTGAACTGGAAGATTACTACTATAATCTATTAAGACTTGCCTATCTGCATTTTAATCCCAGCCGCATTCAAAAAATCCGTAAAATGATGGTAAATCATCTTAAATCAAAAGATGTTGAAAAAAGAGTGATTCAGAATGGGGCGATGGAGAAGAAACAGGTTTATTTGAAGGAAAGGAAATTTGATGATGATTGGTATTTTGAGAGGTTTGGGATTGAGTTTTAAAATACAATAGTTAGGTGGACCATCGCTATGAAAAATACAAATTCTTCTCCCTTGATTTCTATAATAATCCTTACTTGCAACAAATTAAATTTCACAAAACAATGTATAAGGAGCATCTTCCAATTTACAAAAGAGAATTTTGAACTTATTGTAATCGATAATGCATCTAAAGACGGTACTGTCAACTTTTTAAAAACCCTTCCTAGAACTATTGTCATAAATAATAAAATTAATAAAGGTTTTGCTGGGGGATGCAATCAAGGATTTAGAGCAGCCAAGGGAGAATATATTGTATTATTAAACAACGACACAGTTGTTACAGACGGATGGCTTAACAAGATGCTGAGTTGTTTAATTAAAACTCCTACTGCTGGCATTGTTGGCCCCAGATCTAATTTTGTAATAAAGCCTCAAGCAATTCCCACTGTTCCTTATAAGACTATGGAGGAGATGCATAAATTTGCTTCTGAATGGTCAATAAATCATAATTCTCAAAGTTTTGAAGTGAACACTCTAAGCGGGTTTTGTATGCTTTTTAACAAGAATCTACTTGAAAAAATTGGTGGGATGGATGAACAATTTAATCCTGGCTATTATGAAGATACTGATTTCTGTTTAAGAGCTCGATTATTTGAAAAAAAACTGATGGTTGCAAATGATGTTTTTATCCACCATTTTGGGAGCAGCAGTTTTAATAATAAAAGAAAACAAAAATTGATCACAATAAGGAACAATGAAAAAAAATTCTTAAATAAATGGAACATGACAGACCTTGCGAATCTTGATTCCGTTGTCTTGCAAGAAAAACCATTTATTAAAAACAGACACTTCATTCCATATAACTGATCTCTATTTTCTAATTATCTTTATCATATTAAATTATTAATATATGAAGCAATTCTTTCAGAAGAACCCTGAATTTTATTAAATAAATCAAATATCACTTTTTCCTGTTCATCTAAAAAATTATTATAATAGTTTTGATCGCTCCTTAACTTCATAATTAGTGCAGATAATTCTTCATGAGTTTTAGCACACGCTAATTTTACGAACTCTTCAGAGTAATTAGATTGGAAAATCTGGATTACTGGCTTACTCATTGCTGCTGCTTCAAAAACTGAGGTTGAAAAATCTCCTACTATTATATCAGCTTGTTTGATTAATTCATAAATATCTAAATCTTTAACAATTTGGCTCTTTTTCATAAGTCCTTGGCGAAGATAAAGCTGACAGTCTTCAAGTGAAGAGTTAGGATGAAGCTTATAAATTACATTAATATCCGGTATTTGACTAATACCTTTTATAAAAAGGTTTAAATTTTGGATATTATATTCCTGATTAGGAATGCCAGTTAGTATATATAGAACTAAAAGATTAGTATTCACCTTTCTATCTGTCTTTGAAGTCCCATCGCTCTCTTCCTTAAAGTCACTTATTACTTTCTCGATTTTTGGATTTCCAAAGATTACAGCTGGAGGGCTCCCACCCTTATTCTTTAGATTTCTTTTAAAGAAATCCCCCCATAAAAACACGAAATCTGCTCCTTTAAAATCATGGCTTTGGGACTTATTTGCACTAAAAAAACCATGCTGCATAAGGGCGCAAAGTACTGGATATTTTGTGTTCTTAATGGAACTAATACAACCTGGATTTAAGATAAAATGGATTCCATACAAGCATCTTGGCCTAACCATTTCAAGGAGGTTAGTGGTAAATATTCTGTCAAAAGCATATCTCCGATAAAAAGCCTTTAACTTTTTCATTTTTGTATCATCTAGTCTCATTTCATTACCGAATTGAGTGATACGATTTAAAATGTTATTCAGGAAATATTTACTAGACAGATTATGCACATTGAAATCCTTTACTAAATTATTATAATCTAAAATATTTACATTTTTTGATAACATGGAGAGCTTGGGAGAGGATTTGTCATAGATAAGGAGATTAACAGAGCGACCCATTTCTGCAAGACGATTTGCTACTGTAAAAAGAAGATACTCATAATCTTTTCGATAACATCCGAAAAAGAATAAAACATCAGATAAATACCACTCATTTTTAAATGTGCTTTTATCAATAGTTAAAGTTGAATTATCATCTTTGGCAGAGTATTGTACTTCTAATGATTTTTCACTTAAAATTTCCCATCTAATTAAGAGATCAATATTTTCTTTAATAAAAACAGGATATTTATTTAAAATGTTATTTTTTTTAAAGTCACCAGATAAATTATTCTTACTCAATTCATTAATATACAATCCATATTCATTCCCAAGTAATTTAGTATTCATCGTTCTTTTAATTTCGTCCTGTGATCTTGTATATGACCAAACTCTTAAGTCACGTAACTCCCCCTTAAAATAACCATATTCTGAACCTCCAAAAATACCTGAAGCATACAATGTTTTTTTTGTACTTATTAATCCTTTTTTTACGAACTCTCCGTTTATATATAAATAAGGTATTTTATTTTTAAATACTAATGCTATGTGTGTCCAATTTTTTATTGTAGTGGGATGTACTAAGGTAGCCGGTAAATGATTAACTGTATGTTCATAAACCGAGATTCCATTTTCTCCAATTGAAATACCTGTTCCTGCTTCGTTTATTGTTCGACCGTGCCCTGGGGAAATGATATAGTTTTGTCCTTTTATCCCTGATAATCCCATAACGGATTCTTGATCAATTTTATGTACTGCAGCAGGTTTGATCCAAAATTCGTAAGTAAAATTGTTTACTAGATCTTTTAGTAACGAGCTAAAGATTATTCGTTCTTTACCATTAAAAGTAATAATGTTATCTTTATTCATCCTTTACACCTCAGTTTTTGAATGTTCCTCAGACCCATTTTTAACTTAACTTTTTAAAAAGGTTATAGTCTTTTATAAAGTATTCCAGTGTGTTGGCAATAATTCGGTAAAGCTTATTTTGAGATAAATAATTTATGGACGAATTTGACGACTAGCTTTGATTAAGTTAAACAAACCTAAGATATTTTAAAATGGGTAGATCTTTTTGAAAATTGGAACAGCACTCGTCAATAACAACGAGTGCTTATTTTTAAATATTTTTAAACGTTATTTTTCTATTTATAATTTCCGTGTTACAGGATGAATATCAAATTGATTCCCAGCTTAATGGTGTTCCAGCAATAATATTTTTCTTTGCTTTTTTTCCAAGAATCAAATTATAATACTTTGGTTCCAATCCATTCCCAGGTCTCACTATTTTTGTATTTTCTTTAGTGAGAATATCTCCACATTTTACATCTTTTGTCACATAAATAGACCGGCGGAATTTTAACGAGGACTTTTCCTTTTCAGTTGGTCCATACTCTATCTTACCCAGAGCCTGCCATGCTCTCTCAGTTTCATTCACAAGGGCTTTCATCTCTAATGGTTCCATTGAAAAGGCAGAATCTACTCCGCCATCTGCCCTTGATAAAGTAAAATGTTTTTCAATCACAGTCGCACCCAAAGCCACACTAGCTACAGCAACTCCAGTTCCCATTGTGTGATCGGATAATCCAACTTGACATTTAAATAAATCTTTCATATGTGGGATTGTAGAGATATTTGTATTTTCTGGCGATGCAGGGTATGTGCTGGTACATTTTAAAAGTATTATCTCATTGCATCCTGCATCACGAGCAGCTCTTACTGCTTCATCTATTTCCGCTACAGTTGCCATCCCTGTTGAGATTATGATTGGTTTGCCGGTAGCACCTACTTTTCTTATCAGGGGTATATCTGTGTTTTCAAAAGATGCTATTTTATACATAGGTACATTTAGTTCTTCGAGAAAATCGACAGCCGTTTCATCAAATGGCGTACTAAATGGAATAATCCCCAGTTCACGGCATTTATCAAAAATTGGTTTATGCCAATCCCAGGGTGTGTATGCTTGTTGATATAGTTCATAGAGAGTATTTCCAGCCCAAAGACTATCTTTATTGTCAATTTTAAAGTCATTTTTATTAATATTTAATGTCATAGTATCCGCAGTATATGTTTGAATTTTTAATGCATGTGCCCCTACTTTCGCAGCTTCTTTAACGATATCCAATGCACGTTCTAATGATTGGTTATGATTACCTGACATTTCTGCAATTATAAATGGCCGATGATTGGGACCGATCACTCTTCCTTCTATTATGATTTCATTCATATCATCACTTTCCTTTGCCCTATCAATATATTTACATAAAAAGCCTCTAAAGCAATAGTAAACTCTTATTAAGAAGGTTACTTAATTGCTTAAATATCTTGGCCCCAATAGCATTACTTAATTTCTATCCCTTTTTCACTTAATTTTTTTTGAATAATAGGTTTACTAATTAACCATTCTTCCATGAGCAATCCGTATCTTAAAATATCATGAAACTGACCATCCCTTTGTAGGTGTTTTCTAAAATGGCCTTCTTTACAAAAGCCTAATTTTTGATGATACAAGATACTTGTTTTATTACTAAGCAGCACTTCTCCGTAAACCTTCCCTATTTTTAATTGTTGAAAAGCCCATTCCAATGCTAAATATCCCATTACCGTACCAGACCCTGAAGGAGCTTCTGCCTCGCCAATATAAAAGCCCCAATAACAATGATTATTTTTAAAATCCACATCGTTAAAGCTTACCAATCCCGTTTCTGTATGATTAATTGTAAAAATAAAATAGTAATCTTTTTGAGAAGAAGATATCTTTTTAAACCACTTCTGATGCTGTTCAAGATTAATAATTTCGTTATTATACATGGAGTTTCTTATTCTATCCGTGTTACGCCAGCGCAGAACAGTTTCTAAATCTCCTTCTTCTAATGGTCTCAGTGCATATTTCACATTACCTCGGCCTCCTTATTCTAAAATTTCAGATAACAGAATCTGGCACTTATCGGTGCTACCTTTAAATAACCTCCTGGACCTATCAGAAATCTGTCTTAATACAGAGGGATTATTCATTAACTCTTGAACTTTTAAAGTTATATCCTTTTCTTTGACGAATTCTTTTGGTCCTATATATTTAATAATTCCTAATTGATCTAGAGTTTGTGCAATCAGTTCCTGGTTCGGGGCAACAGTAATTACTATGGATGGTAGACCTAAATAGCAGCGCTCCCATGTAGTTGTTCCCCCTGCACCAATTGCTAAATCTGCACTATACATTAGTTCAGCCATATTATTAATTTGATAGTGCAGGTTAATAAATTTATATTGACTGCAAATGCTAACTATTTCTTTCTTGTGAATATTACTCTTTCCAATCACAACGTCCAGCTCAATAGTAATAAAATCAAGCTGCAGAATTGCCATAATAGTTTTTTTAGTTTCATTAGTAGAATCTGTTCCTCCAAAAAACACTAAAATCTTTTTCACATTTCCATTGTGCTTTTTATCAATTGGGTTACATGAATAAAATTCATCGCGCAGTAAGACATACTCTGGCCCTAAAAACAGCTTGCAGCTTTGGGGTACTAAGTTTTGATACCGATCTTTATAATTATGATAAAAATTCTGATCTAATAATATATCACAATCATGCAATCGATCAGCTAAATCATCAATAACCATGATTCTTTTCACAAATTTTCTTACCTCTGATTCCCAATTCTTATCAATGGCATAATGGTCAATAATTAGCACTGAAATTTCATTTTCAAGCCTATTGACAACACTAATTGTTTCGGCTGCGTCAACCTTCCAATGAACACCAAGCCATTTAGAATGTGCGGTTATTAAAGGTAAATTCTTGTTATCTTTATAGTTGGGCAACATTATTAAATTAAAATGTTGTTGTTCGATAATTTCACCCAGATTACCCAGTAAATCGCGACAGACAAATGTTACATTTGCACCTTTATTGCGTAAAGAACAGGCAAGCGTAAGACATCTCATTACATGTCCAGAGCCTATTTCTTGCGAGGAATCGACTCGAAACATGATATTTTTTTTTTGTTTCATTTGATAGGATACTCCCTCTGTTTAATGATTGTATGATGATGCGAAGGATATAATTATTAAGTTTATTCCCCTCAAATGCTATTGTTTTCATTAAAGTTATTTAATATTGTTGCTTTGCTAATTTCCTCTACTAGAGATTTGTTGCTCATCCATTTGGTAGCAATTTTCTGGTTTATTTTAGCTATATGTGGATTTTTAATTAAATGTTCTCTTATCTGGTGAAAGAATAATGGTTCTTTTTGTACATCTAAGTCTTTATATATTTTTTCGAATAATTCTAAGTCCCTTGATTCATCCAGAGTTAGACGCCAATTTGGATAATCAAATTCTTTTGGTAAAGTAACATTATTAATTGAGAATATTGACGGGTTATTCAAAAAATAGAATGAGAGGTATTCGGTGTGGGTTAATGGCTTCGGTTGATTGATAAGTCGACGAAGAGCTTCAACTGTAATTATATTGCCCGATGTTCCTATTGCACTAGAGTTTTCTTGGGTATAATCTGCCTCTTTTTTTAAATGTTGTTCGATTAAATAACTTATAATTTCAGGTGATACAGCAGGACAATCACCAGTAATACGGATAATGATATCCGCTTTTGTCATCTCAGCGGCATCAAGCATTCTCTTCGCGACATTTTCTGGATCACCTCTTAAAATTTTCACTTTCCCGTCTAATGAGAAATTTTCAAGCATATCATCTTCCGGAAGAAAAGATGTAGCTAAAACGACATCATCAACATTAGGAATTGCCAAACAATTATACAAACAGCGTTCAATTGATGGAATACCATAAATAGGAAGCAAAGCTTTTTTAGGTAATCGAGTAGATTTCAGCCGGCAGATTACAGCAATTGTAATTCTAGGTTTTTTAATTTTTTCCACTGTAATAGGTTCGTTAATCTTTATGTCTTTTTTCAAAATTTGAGGAAATAACTTTTCAGCTTGTGAAGGCATTAGTGCACTATGGTCGCCGCATCTCTTGTAATTCGTCTTTTCAAGTGTAATAATTTCTCCTTTTTTCAGGTTCCGGTTTGATACGACTCGCAACGAAGCATCTTCAAGATACTTTCTTTCAGATTCATTTACTTCACTGGTCCCGATAGCAATTTGAGCCTGTTTGAGCTTTTCAGTCATTAATTTAAACTCATCTGGCTCCAGTGAAGAAAAATAATCGTAACCTTTATCTTGCCTGTTTAAAGTGATATGCTTTTCAATCACAACTGCTCCTGAAAAAAGTGCATAAACAGGGAGTTCAACAGCAAGTGGACTATCAGCATCCTCGTGATCGGCAAAACCAACTTCCAAGTTATATCTTTCTCTCAAATAAGGAATACGGCTGAGGTTTACATCCTCTGTTTTTGTAGGGTAACCCTGAAATCCATGCATAAGGATAACTTCACTCGTAATATATTTTTTTACTAAGAGTATCATTTGATCAATTTCTTCTTCATACCATCCTCCAACACCAATTAGAACAGGTTTTTCCAACATACCAATTCTTTTTATAAGGTCTGATGATTGGAGTATAGTAGTCGGCAGCTTTATCCCATCAACATGATCCTTTAGACGAAGCAGCAGCTGTATGCCCCAAGCATCATAAATATCTGCCCAAACCTCTAAACCCAGTTCCTTTGCAAATTTAACACTTTCTTCCCAGGTTTTTTCATCCAAAAATAATTCTTCATAAGCTTTGAAGAATTTATAGCTTGGCACTGCAAGATAATCGTATTTGAACCATTGAAATTTCACACCGTTTGCTCCATTTTCAGCTGCTGCCTTTATTAATTCTTTTAGATTCTCCTCCTTTCCCTGATGGGCATTTGCTATTTCAGCTATAACTTTGACATCCCTGCAGCTTTTCTTATCATTTATACTATTTTGCGAGGCAACATGTTTATTAATCAAATTCCAGTCCGGATTTTTCTCCAGTATTTCCAGCACATCCAAAAATGAAAAATGTTTATTGTTTGGATATAATTCCTGAATAATTTTTTGAATAAGAAGAAAATCTTCCTCTGTATCAAGAGTCCACTGATGTACGCTTGCATCAAAGTCATTTTGTATATTTAATATTTTAAATTTTTCAGGATGATGATATATATAATTTGTAACATGCTCGCGATAAAAAATTTCTTTTGCCTCTTCATGAATTTGTTTCAATAGCTTAAAAGTCATTACTTCTGTGTCGAGTCCTTTCGGATACGTCCGAACTAATGTGTTACAAGCAAAATCATAGTATTCAAGAGATTCTAAATACGCATTAACAACCTTATCGATTACATCTGGATCGATCAAAGGGCAATCCGCTGTCAGCCTTACAATTACATCTGCTTGGAACTTTGCAGCTGACTCATAATAACGTGATAAAACATCCTCTTCTGACCCCCTGTAATATGGTAAAGATAGTCTTTTACATAAATCTACGATTTGATTATCATTATCTTTTGTTGTTGTTGCAATTACTATTTCATCAATTGTTTTTGCTTTCTTTACACGGTCTATCTGATATTCTAATAAGGGTTTGTCCTGTACTTTATTTAATACTTTTCCTGGAAGCCTGGTGGACCCCATACGTGCTTGAATAATAGCAATCACTTTCATAAAGTCAACTCCAACTCCTTTATAAACTGTAAAAATTAATTACTTTTTTTACTGAACGGATTACATCCATTACATCTGGCTCGGTCATTCCTGGAAATAAAGGAAGAGTAATTATTTCTTCATATAATTTTTCTGCTTTTGGACATATCCCGGCATTATAACCTAATTTTTGATAATATGGCAAAGTATACACTGGAATATAATGAACGTTAATTCCGATATTTTCTGCTTGAATTGCTTTAAAAAGTTCTTTCCGATTACATCTTAATAATGGTAATTTTAAACGAATAACAAACAAATGCCAGCTTGATTCTGCTTCCCCCATTTGTTTAGGAAGAATTACAGCAGACAATTCCTTCAACTGCTCGTTATACATTCCTGCATACTTTTTTCTTTGTTTAATAAAGTTATCTAGTTTTGACAGTTGAGATAGTCCTAGAGCGGCTTGAATATCTGTAATTCGGTAGTTGAAGCCCAAAAAGTGCATTTCATAATACCAGGGACCCTGATGATTATCTCTTAAAATCATTGGATCCCGTGTAATTCCGTGTGTTCTAAACTGAAGAAGCTTTCGATAATATTCCTCATTGTCTGTTGTAATAATTCCCCCCTCTCCTGTTGTGATATGTTTTACAGGGTGGAAACTAAACATTGTCATATCGCCAATTGAACCAATTTTTTTATCTTTATAAACAGCTCCCAATGCATGAGCAGCATCTTCAATTACTATTAATTCATGCTCCCTAGCAATTTTTAGAATCTCATCCATCGCAGCAGGCTGACCTGTAAAATGAACTGGAATAATGGCCTTTGTTCTATCTGTGACCTTTTCCTTGATTGAATCCGGATCTATATTATAGGTTTCAGGATCTATATCAGCAAAAATGGGAGTTCCGCCTTGATATAGGATGCAATTAGCGCTGGCAGCGAATGTTATAGGAGAAGTGATAACTTCATCACCTTCGGATATTCCGGCAGCAAAGCATGCTCCATGGAGCGCGGCAGTTCCGTTTGAAAATGCCACCGCATATTTCGCTCCAACATACTTTGCTATTTCGTTTTCAAACTTATTTACAATTGGCCCAGTGGTAAGATATTCACTGTTTAAAACATTAACCACTGCCTGTATATCGTCTTCGTTTATTGTTTGTCTTCCATAAGGCAAGTAGTGTTCCCTTACAGGCTTGCCTCCATGAATCGCTAATTTACTATTCATTTTGCTTATCACCCCTTGCTGTTCATTTTGTTAGACTTTATCCATTGTTCGGTCTTGTTGATCCCTTCCTCCAGGCTGATTTTTGGCTCCCAATTTAATAACCTTTTAGCTTTTGAATAGTCGCATAACAGCTTTTGAATTTCACTTTGAGGATGAATATGCTCTATATGCCGAATAGTTGAACGGTCACCTGCAATAAGCAATGCTAAATCATTGATCGAGATATCCCTGCCAGTTCCTGCATTGATGATATGACCATCAGCATTTTTGGAATATCCGGCAGCAACAACAAAATCTGCACAATCTTCTACATAAAGCAGATCCCTTGTTTGTGTACCATCTCCATATATATTCAAAGGTTTTCCGTCTAATTTATTATTAATAAAAATAGCTACTACTCCTCCTTCGCCACCTGTTTTTTGTAACGGGCCATAAGTATTAAATGGGCGAACAACTACGGTTGGCAAGTCGTAAGCATAATAATAAGAAAGTACTAGATTTTCTGCAGCTATTTTTGATCCTGCATATGGAGAAGCAGGTTTTATAGGATCCTTTTCACTAATCCCATTTTTGGAAACGGCACAATCATATACCATACAAGTACTCATTAATACCATTTTTACGAAGTGAGTGCGGCATTGTTCTAGTAAATTAAAGGTACCGATTGTATCATTATCAAATGTTGTTTTCGGATCATCAATACTATCCTGAACATTTATGCTTGCCGCTAGGTGATAACATAAGTCAAACCTATGATTGTTAAAGATTTCACTTAATAGCTTGCTATCCTTTATATCTCCTTTAATAAAACCTTTAAGATCTGGATTCTGCTTGAATTCCGCTATATTCGAAATCTGAGAGTTTGATAAGTTATCCAAAACCCAAACTTGATGCTGATCCTGCAATAACTTTTTGACCACCCACCTTCCAATAAAACCGGTTCCGCCAGTAACTAAAATTTTCATAATTCTTCTCCTTTCTATATCAAACTTTGATTTTGTATTAATTGTCGAAGTACTTCTTTTGTAATCGGTTTTTGGTGACTTGATTGATAAGTTCCGGGTTTCGCTTTAATAGCTTTCTGATAATTACTTAAATCTGAAGAATTACTTGGTACAATAAACATATTTGGCAATTCCAGTGCTTTAAGTGATTCTTCAAAAGTCATTAATTCCTCATATTTTTTTTCTCCTGGTCTTAGCCCAATTTCTTCTATTGCTATTTCATCAACATTCATGTTGTATTTGTTTGCAGCTTCTTCAATAACAACTTCAGCTAGATCTTTTATTAATACGACAGGCATTTTAAGAATAAATGTCTCTCCTCCTATCGATTCTTTCATAGCCTCTATTGTCATTAAAGTTGCCTGTTCCACTGTCATCATAAACCGACTCATATTAGGGTCAGTTATGCTGATTTTTTTATTCTCATTTATTTGCTTTAAAAATAGAGGAATAACAGATCCTCTGGAGCCCATCACATTGCCGAAGCGGACGCTCGAGAAAGAAATTTTATTTGACCCTTTGGATTGCTGTGCCGCATGTATAAGCCTTTCTGCTGTAAGTTTTGTTGCGCCATAATTGTTCGTTGGAGCAATTGCTTTATCTGAACTTGAAAAAACAACCTTTTTAACTCCTTGAGTTTTAGCTGCTTTTATAACATTTTGAGTCCCTATTATATTGGTTAGCACAGCTTCAAAAGGATTCTCTTCGCAATGTGTGACATGCTTCATTGCAGCAACATGAAAAACATAATCTATGTCTTCCATTACATTAAGCATTCGGTCATAGTTTCGGATGTCACCGATAAAATAACGAATTTTTGAGCTTTTACTTCCCATTTCACTTTGTAATAAGTGCTGTTTATATTCATCCCTGCTAACAATTACAACGACTTCGGGCTCTTCGGTTAGAATGTGAGTTAATAAACTGCGACCAATAGTCCCTGTCCCCCCAATAATTAAGACTTTTTTATTTTTAAAAAACATTTAACATTTGCCTCCTATTGAATAATTTTTGTTTTAGTAAAAATAATGAACCAGGCGCTTCCGATCAGCTGCTTGCTTTTGGCCAGGAAAATGTGTTTATACTGTGCCAAATGGCATCCAGAGGATGAAATGTGGGTGTAGGTTAAAGTTTTTCTCACTTGAATGTTCTACATTCGTGGTCCGTGTTTGGCTGATCTATTTTTAATTGACGATTTTTTAAGCTTAATTACATGAGTAAATCCTAATCCAAGGATTCGTCTTCTATATATGACTACGATTGTTTATAAAGATGCCCAAATTTAATTAGCTGAAATACTTTCATTTGAGTCCAACATACCTGCAAAAATTTATCGCTAATGAAATTGTTTATCTAATGAATAGTCTTCTATTTCTTCTAATAAATTTGATATATACAGATTCTATTGGAACTGTTAATAGGAGGAGTTTCGGTTTGCTGTGTTTATAAGGAGGAATTTTTTCTGAAGAACTTATTAAATATAGAATATTTTTAATTCTGATTAATTGTAGTAAATATTTCACAAAATTTATAAACTCCTTATTAAATTGCAGTTTAGGTTCATAAGTTTGAGGTATCACTCCTTATTCAAAAGTTATATAAATAGGATTTTTTGGATAAAAACTATACTCTGCTCATAAGTTCAGCTTAATACGATTCCTGAAGGGATTTTTTTAATAAAATCATCATCAAAGATGTGCACATTTTTCATATCTAAAGCTAATCTTGTAAATACTCCATGATCTTGAATCTGTCGTTTCATACCATTTTGTATCAAATAGACTTTTTCACTTGACCCTTTGATCATCATTCCATCTGAAAGCTCTTTTTTTGGTATATAGCTTTTAATTCCTGAAAGCTTATAAATTAAGTCTGAAAGATTTTTCCCGGCTAATTGTTCAGGGTACGCTTTATATACTAAGCTGTTTTTGTATTCTTGAACTTTTACCCTATAGTCAGTAATATTCTTTTCTTCAAACCTATTTACAATTAGGCATCTTATAATATAAGCTAACTTTTTCAGATTTGGCACTGCCAGATATTTTGTGTAGGAATAGTTGGCTCCATCATGAACTTTATTAGTTGCATAGACAACAGGTTTTCCCAATAGTGCTGCTTCAAGTCCAACTGTTGAGTAATCTACACATACGACATTCACATTTTGTATAATATCGTGTAGATGAATTTCTGATTCAACTACTTTTACTATTTTATTTTCTAGTGCTTTGTAGGCAATAAATGACCCTCTTCTTATTTCAGTTGGATGGGGTTTTATAATAACTCCTATTTTATAGTCATTCAGATATTTAATAATTTCTCTTAAACGGCTAATACTCCAAAGACCTGGCTGAGTGGCAATTAGTACAGTCTTTAGGTAGGGTGATATACCCGTAATTTTACAAAAATCCATTTTCGACATATGACTCTCTGTAAAAATACGGTCGTATTTAGGGTGTCCAGTGATTTCGATACAATCAGAAGGAACTCCCCAGCTCATTAAAAATTCTTTTTCATGGATACCGTATACAGCATCTTTACTCGCTATGGTGGGTACCCACCCTCTGTTATCAGACATCATTCCATGCTGGAGACAAACACTAGGAATACCCTTAGAAGCTCCAATTAAAATTAGCATCCTGCTAATTTCATCTGCTGCTCCTCCAACAACAAGACAGGAGATATCCATTTTTTCAAAAAATTTAATAATTGGACCTATCCAGCTAATTACATAGCGAATTCGCTGAAAAAACTTAGCCTGAAACGGACGATGGCCAAAAATCGGATGATCTTTAAAAGACAAAAAAAGTCTTCTAGCTTTCTCTTCAATCTCTGTATTTAATTCTACATTGTCAAATGTATCATTTTCCAAATTGTGAATTGGTATCTCTAAAAACTCTTTATTTTCCGTTGCCGTTCTAACTATTACAGTTGTCTCAGGGTCAAAATACTCTAAATAGACATTATCAGTAAATCGAAGATTCAATTCATCATATAAAGCAACCTTTCCTTTTTTATAAAAATTAGAAGGTTTCTCTCGTAATTGTGTTATTTGGTCAAATTTTATTTGAAGTTCTTTTTTTTCATTTATTTTATTTTTTAAGACCAATTCCAATTGTCGGTTACTTATTGTCTTTCTTTTTTCATTTATAATGTTAAAAAATGGTTGGATGTTTAAAAAATATACTAATGGAAATTCTCTATATTTTAAATGCTTAAATCTTTCTAATAAATCAAGATAAAAACCGAAGTTGATTAGATCACTCATTTTTTCCAAACCAGCCCCTATATTTTTAAAGTTTAATTTATCCTGTACGGCCACTTTATTTCTGCTTCATTTTTATTTATATCACAAGAAACTCGTTCAATTTATCTTATGAAAAGTATATAATTTTGGACTAAGCTATTAGACTATATTTAACCATCCGTCTCTCATTAGTAATAGCTTTACACTTTTTCATTAAGATGTGTGGTATTTCAATATATGATTAATTTGTGTTCAAATCATGTTAAAGGGATGTGTACAAGTGACATTTTTTATTCCAGTATTCTTGTATACAGAATCACTACTGGAATAAAAATATACATACCAAAGCTTCCTTCCCTAAACTTATTAGAGTTTTAACGATTTTGTGTCTCCCAGTTAAAAGAAATAATGGGGCTATTCCAAGGGATACGCTTTTCATCTGGATCTTTCGCATTATAAGAAGACGTAGTAAAGTAAATAATCACCGCAGGCTTCTCCCCCAAAACCCTATATCCGTGGGCTACACCTCTTGGAATAAGTAGTAAAATTGGATTTTCCTCTCCCATATAATAAACATCTGTTTCTCCATTAGTCGGTGAATTTTTCCTAAGATCATATAAAACAACTTGAGTATTACCAGAAGGGAAAAACCAAAGATCATCTTGTTTTTCATGGTAATGGAATGCCTTGATAACATTTGGATAACTCATAGACCAGGAAGCCTGACCAAATTTGCACAAAAGTTCAGGTTCATCGTTACGAACTAACTCTGCAAAAAAACCTCGGTCATCACAGTGCTTGATTATTTTTTTCACCTTGACACCTTCAATCAACGATAATTCTCCTCTCGAATAAAATCTTTTAACGCGTCTCTCCAATGCCTTGGAGGGGTAAATCCTTCTTTTAATAAAGCAGTATGGCCAAGCGCAGAAAACTTTGGCCGAGGAGCCAATGACCCATAGTCATTAGACGATATAGGCTTAATTAACTTATGATTAATGCCCTTTTCGAAGAATATAGCTTTTCCAAAATCGTACCAAGAACAGATGCCTCTGTTACTGAAATGGTAAATTCCATTCTTTTTATCAAGTAACTTCAAAATAAATTCAGCTAAATCGTTTACATAAGTAGGTGATCCTAATTGATCATTAACTACCCGTATTTCTGAATTATTTTTAGCTAGATTTATCAACGTTCTGACAAAGTTCTTTCCTTCGTGGCCATAAAGCCAGGAAGTACGAATGACTGTAGCATTAGATAGATTCAATGTAAATTGCTCACCCATCCACTTGCTCATACCATAAATTGATAGAGGATTGGGAGTATGTCTTTCAGAGTACTTATCATTGCTTTGTCCATCGAAAACATAATCTGTACTTATATAAAAAAGCTTAGCCCCTACTCTACTTGCAGCATTCGCTACAAAAGCAGTACCAATTGCATTTACATTGAATGCCTTTATAATCTCTATTTCACACTGATCTACAGCTGTAAAGGCTGCAGCATGAATGATAACATCCGGTTTCAACTGACCTATAACAGTGTCAACTTCTTCTTTACTCGTAATATCAAGTTCCGATTTACCCAAGCTATATACCTTATGAAAGCCACCTAATTTTCTTACAAGTTCACGGCCTAGCTGTCCTTCTCCGCCTGTAATTAAAATAATCATTTTTTCACTTTCTTTCATTACCTTTATTGCAATACCATTCACAAGTCCTGGTTAAACCGTCTAAAAATGTGACTTCTGGTTTCCATCCTAAATCATTTAAAATTTTTGTTGAGTCTATTGCATATCTTCGGTCATGTCCTTTTCTGTCAGGAACTTTTAGTATCTGAACCACTTCTTTCCCTAATTTCTTGAAAATCATTTCAATTACTTCTATATTCTTTTTTTCTTGCGCTCCGCCAATATTATATACTTCTCCTGGCATTCCATTTTCGAGAACCAAGTGTATCGCCCTGCAGTGATCTTCAACATATAGCCAATCCCTAATATCTTGACCGTCACCATATAGAGGTATTTTTTCATCATTTAGACAATTTGTTATTACCTTTGGAATTAACTTTTCATTATGCTGCATAGGTCCAAAATTATTGCTTGATCTAGTAATATTGAGAACCAGATTATGGGTTTTGAAATACGACCTAATTAACATATCTGCCGCTGCCTTACTAGCGGAATATGGATTATTGGGTGCCAATGGGCTATGTTCTGTGAATGGCGGTTCATTCGGTTTTAGTGAACCATACACCTCGTCAGTAGAAATTTGAATCATTTTATAAGCCTTTCCAGCCAAAACTGCTTCTAGAAGATTCAATGTACCATTAATATTTGAATGAATAAACGGGTAGGGATTAGCTATGCTACGGTCTACGTGTGACTCTGCAGCAAAATTAATTATTGCATAATACTTTTGGGTCAAGGCGAGTTCCAGTTCCTTCTTATTGCCAATATCACATTTTACAAAATGATATCGGTCGGAGCCTTCAAACTTCCTAACGTTTTCGAGGTTAGCAGCATATGTTAATGCATCTAAATTAGTTATTTCATAGTTAGTATTTTTTAGTATATAGCTTATAAAATTTGCACCTATAAACCCTGCCCCACCTGTTATAAGTAACTTTCTCAATGCCCACCCTCCTCTATTTGTCTCTCAAAAACCAATTGGTTAGCCTTATACAATGATTCATGTGTTCCTGCATCGATCCACCAACCCATAAAAATGTCATATTCAAGTAAGTTATTCTCAATATACATATTATTTACATCAGTAATTTCTAGTTCATTTCGAGATGAAGGAGTAGTTTTCTCAATAAAATCAAAGACTTGATGATCATACATATAGATACCTGTTACACAATAAGTTGACATGGGGATGTTTGGTTTTTCAGTAATAGAAAGAATTTTACTATTCACTTTATCTAAATGTGGAACACCATACCTGCGTGGATCCTCCACTTCTTTTAATATTACTCTCGCACCTTCTTTTTGATTTCTGAAGGCATTCAAGTAGCTTGTTAAAGAGTCCTCAAATAAATTGTCACCAAGTAACACAATGAACTTTCCTTGTTGTATAAATTCCTTAGCCTCTAGTAAGGCATCACCAATACCGGCTCTCTCCTTACTTTGGATCCTATAATGAAGTTTAACTTCTAATTCCTCTCCCTGACCTAAAATTTTAATGAATGATCTTAAATGCTCATTATTAGTAACAATTAATATATCTTTGATTCCAGTCTCTCTTAATTTTAGAATTGGCCAATATATCATCGGATATCTTCCTACAGGCAATAAATGCTTATTAAATACAGTAGTTAATGGATGAAGTCTCGACCCCGCTCCTCCTGCAAGTATTACTCCTTTCATTGCTAAAACAACCACCTTTAAGGTAGATAGTATTTTCTCATTGTAAATAATTGTCTTTATTAATATATGAATAACACACTATTATGGAACATAGTTGCTATATCCTTTTATAAAATGAATCATTTATCTTACAGCCTAGTCGTAATTCAAGTAGCGTACGTAATTTGAAATATCGTTAACTAATATAAACAAACCTATGATAAAATTTATATTCTTTGAATTTTCTGAAAAGATTAAAATTATCTTAATCAATAAAAAAGGCTATCGAATTTTCGACAGCCTTAAAAAAGTTCTCTTATCAAAGGATTAGCCGTCAAGAAGATTAGGGAAAGTAACACAATCCTGTACAACTAAGTCTTCATCCGGAACAAATCCTACTCCAGCTGCAGCAAATGTTATTAATGGGCTTCCTGCAAGGTCAGAGAGAGTAATCGAATATGTGTCATCGTCTGATCCTAGATTTTCGACCAGAGTAAGAGTGAACAATACTGTACGGTCAGCAACTCCAGGGTCTGCAAAGTTAACAGTACCTGCTCCTTCTACAGTCATTGTTGTAACGCCTAATACTTCTGTACATTCAGGCATGCCAATTTCTGAAGCTGTGAATGTAAAGCTTTGATCCACAGTTCCTGTTCCTGTACCAGTTGGCACTACGAAATCTTCAACAATCCACGAAAGAGTACTTCCAGTCAATTGGCAATTGTCGCAAATTTCGGCATTTAATTCTGTAGTATATGTTCCTGCAGCTAAAGGTGCATCAAATAGAATGTCTGCAAACGTTATCGCCACTGGGCCTGTCAATGGATCAGTATCCACAAACGCTTGACAATCACAGTTGTCACGCGGGAAGAAGTCACATTGTGCAGGCCATTCGAATTCCGGACAAACGCCGTTAGTTGGAAGTTCAATGTCATTTGGACGCGGGAAGCAGAATTTAGCAAGTACTTCTAGTTTTACGTCTGCTTCAACTTGAATCTCGAAACAGATATCCAGCATAACCTGAAGTCCAAGGTCTGGGTCACCAGTTTCAATGAAGTTAGTGTCACAGTCTAGTGAAATTAAACGACAGAACACGTTATCAGCTGTGAACGGTTCTGGAGCACATACAACTAGACGGCGGGATTCACTAATAGTCGGACGGAACTGGCAGATAATAGCGCCTGTGCTATCATAAATTGTAATGAGCGGTCTGATAGTGAAGATGACTTTTACAATGGCTACTTCAACTACTCTTCCATTTAGAGTAATTTCACGTCTTTCAATTCTGGAAGATACTGTGCACAATGCGTTTCCACCCGTATCTGGAGGAGTCAGCGGGAAGAATCCTCCTACATCTGGAACTTCACATGTTACATCCAGCGGTGTTCTTCCTTCAGCAACTGCTGCAGCGACTGCAGCTGCGCAATCATCCGGCAAGGTTATTCCTGTGTCAGTAGAAATAGCATCAAAAACCCAGTCATAAACCTTGGATACCCGAATACATTCTTCTTGAACGTTATTAGGAGTCAATTGGGATCCTCTAATAGGTTTCAAGCAAATCATCCTTTCTAATAGGTTGTGTTTTCACTTCATAATATGGATATATTTAGAATTGTGTTCTAATCAAATAGCCTGTTTTTGTTGATTATCACGAATTGGGTTTCTTCTTCATATATATAGGTGTTACAAATGCAATTGATAAAAGGAGACTGTAAACATGACCTATTCAGTTTTTATTGATGGCGAACTTTTAGGCAACGCTCTCTACCAGTCAGCAGTTAGCCTAGCATTATTTTGTGAACAGCTGGGCTTTGAAGCAGTTATTGATCAAAACAAAGAAACAATTAATATTGAAACTGGAAGAAAGCAGCACCCTATCTCAATCTCTACCCGTTCAAATAACCAGCAAAGTCAGGAAGCTGTTCTAAAATTAAGTGATACTCTTAAAGCTGAGGGTTTGGATCTTTTGAAAGAGCCAAGTATCACAATTTTTTTGGATAACATTGAACAGCAGGATCAGCAAGTGATCATTGAACATAATGTTCTTCTTGATGAAAAGCTCAAAAATCTTCTTATTATAGAGTTTAATAAATCAAAAATACCTTTTGTTTTAAATGAAAAAAAAAATCTAGCTGCTGATAGGAATCAGCTATTAGCCTTCAGGTCCCAATTTTATGATACTGATCGACTAATATTAAGCATATCTCGTGCTGTTATCAGATACTGCAGCGTTAAACCAATTGCAAATAATTCAGCAATAGTGCCAATGCCACTTATAAAGTTCTGGATAAGCTCCTTGTTAGATCAAGCATCACTGCCTAAAACACAAGAAAAGAAAGCAACAAAAGTTCCTGAAAAAACTATGAAACCAGAAAAGAATAAATATATCTCAGCAATCAACAGCAGTGACCTAAGATTAAAGAAACCAAATGCTGAAGTTTTCCTAAATTATACAATGCTTATTCCGAGGCCGGATGATGAACAAAAAGAGTATATGGTGAACGGTTCAATCATAATGAAAAACACTGGGGCTCTCGATTTAAAAAATCCTGTCATTTGCATAAAAGTACCCGCTGAACCAGGGGTCTCTTTACAGGGTCAGATTTTGCCCCCTAAACTTGTTGCAGGTCTCGCCATGAAAGGGAGTGATGGAGAAAAAGGCTGGAAATATGTATATGATGACTGGAGAGAAAGGGTGAAAACAAAAGGAGAATATTGGATTACTTCCATTCAGGATTTAACCATACCACCTGGAGGTTCTGAGGTATTTAACGGATTAAAGGTCCTTATAAAAGAGCCAAAAAATTCTTCGGTTGGCATCCAAGCATTTGTATACTTTAATGAAGGGCAACAACAATACGCTTCCAACAACACCATTTCACTTTCATTTTAAGCCTGTGTGAACAGGCTTTTTATTTTGCACATCTCGCCTATCAGCACATAGGATAATACCAAATGCTCTAATTGTAAGGTCAGGAGGGCAACATTATGTTGAATGCACCTTTCATTAAAGATAGTGGGGAACAGGACAATAGAATTCTTCAGCAAAAGGTTATTTACCTTACTGCTGAAATCTCAAAATATAAAAATAAAATTAAGGAATACCAGGAAAATTATCATTACAGTCAATTGGAAACCCTGAAAAATGAAAACCAATACTTAAAGGAACAGATACAAAAAAAACAGCAGGATGAAATTGAAATTAAAAACGAATTTCGTTCTGCAGTTGTCCACTATGAAAAGAATCTGGAGGAACTTTCTGCTAAAGAAGCAAATTACCTCTCTAAAATTGAGTCTCTAAATGATCAGATCCGGAAAAGTGAGAAGCTTATGTCAACCCTGCGAGAACATAACACCTCAATAACTCAAGAAATTGAAGAGTTCAAAAAAAATAGACTCTTGCTGCATAAACAACTCTCAGAAAAAGATTCTGAACTGATCAAGTTGAAAAATGTGAATGAACAACTCCAATCAAAGAATATTGAATTTAAAGACATAATATTTAGCTTGAGAGAAGAATTGAACCATTACTCAAATCAATTAGCGATAATCGAAGAAAATTATCAGCCTATTATAGATGACCTGCAATATAACCTATCCATACAAAAAGAAGAAAATGAGAAACTACATCTTGATATACTTGAATACCGTACTTTAATTAGTGAGTATGAAGATAAATTAATGAAAAGTGAAACGTATATTAAAGAATTAAAAGTAAAAGTAGATACAACCCTTCAGCTTCAAGAGCAAAATGAGCAGTGGCAAGCATTAAACAGAGATTTATATGAAGAAAAAGTGTTGATGGAGCAAGTACAAAAAGAAATTATTGCCCAATTACTATTAATTAGAGATGAGATCAAGGAATATCCAAACTTACCTATAAGTTCGAATGTTATGTATAACTGTACACCAGCCGGCAAAGCGAAAAAATAAACTAAGTGTTGACAATTTCGTGAATATCAGAAAGGAGAATGAACATGCTCCGCAATCATACTCCAAATATGGATAGTCAGATACAGCAGAAAATCACTGATCTAAAATCAGAATTAGCCAAATATCAATCCTTGCTCAGCCCCTCTTTTAAAAGAAAAAACTCAGCAGATACCGAAAAAAATATAAAGCAAATTAATGAATTGATTAATAAAAATGATACTTTACGAAAGAAATTAGCTTTACAATCTGAAGAAAATAAAAAACAAAGGTCATATCTGCATAATTTACAGAAATCATCTTATGAGCTTTCTCATAAAGATATAACTGATAAATTTTTTATTAAAGAAGATAAAGAGTTGATTTACAAATTAGAAAGACGAATTTATGAGCTTGAATTAGAGTTCTGGGAAATGCATTGTAAAATTGAGAATTTGGAAAGGGAAAATGCAAGGCTGATTCAATTACCTGAAAAAGAAAATACTCTTCACTTATTCCATACATCAGGTTTTGCTGACACCTGCGGTGAGACCATTGTATTAAAAGAAAAAAAGATTGAACAGTTAGTAAGTATAGAAACGAACACAGTAACAGCCTTCAGCAATCCAAAGCCCCCCAAAAAAAGTTATGATGAAGCTGAAATTATTAACCCTTTAACTGGCCGTAATGTAGAGCTTGAAAGGGCTATAAAACAATTAGAGGGAAAAATTTTATCATTAGAAAATAAAATGAATCATCAAGAATAACACGCCTTTGTAAGGTGCGTGTTTATTTTCTTTCCTTCTCCATTAACCATTCAGTTTGTTTTAGATTGCTCATTTTGGGTAAATAAGAATGCAAGCAAACACAAGGAGGAGTTACTTATGAACAGAGACCAAACAAATGGAAATGCAGATCAATTAAAAGGCGAATTAAAAAAGCAATACGGGAAACTAACTAATAATGAATCCAAAGAAGCTGAAGGAAATATGGATAAAGCAAAAGGACAGGCACGGGAAAAATGGGGAGATGCAAAGGAAGCACTGTCAAAGACATTCAATGACAGAAGAGATTAATTAAAAAAGTACTCAGCGCCCTGAACTATACCCCAGATACTGGACACTTATAAAAAAGTGCCCCTTTCTGGGGTTTTTTGTGTTTCAATAGATTTAATCAATAGGACGGAGGATTTTTCATGAGTAAGAATATTTATAATGAATTCCA
>NZ_JAMBOJ010000066.1 GCF_023715565.1 Cytobacillus firmus
CATTTTTTTGTAATTTCACTTCTAAATCTAAAGGCAAAACTATTTGATTCATGATATAATTCTTAAACATAAGGACCCTTCTTTCCGATAGAATTTTGTGTGGTAACTTTATTTTATCAGAAGTGGTCCTTATTTTAATCCCAAAATAAACAAAGCCGGTGAAATTTTACTCATTGTAAAATTTCACCGGCTTTTTCAATTTAGAGGAGGGTTTTGTCCCAGCCTCGTTCAATATATATTACCAATCTTGGGTGCATTCTAATAAATGATCAATTTCTACCTGTCTGATCATATAGCCAAGATCTTCTTCGGCAATTTCCGATGTTGCGTCCAATAGCAGATCAATATCCAATTGCACCAATCTCATAACCAGACCTCCACTATAATAATTTATGATCTCTTTCCTGCTATACTATTCGCTGTTCTGATGACAGGTATGGGGGCAGACGAGAAAATTATTAGTAATAAATACCCGGCTTTTCGAAATATCAATCATTTGGGCTATGAAAACTTTGAATGATTGTTCAGTTTTTCTCACGCCGCAGCTGGAAGGTTAATAGTATATAGTGAGTTTTAAAAAAACCTGACAAGGGTATAGAGTCATAAAATACATTGCTGTTTGAAGGTGTCTATTATGAAATCTAACTTTAGTGATTTTGAAAAGCTTTTGGAAGCTGCTCTCAATAAAGGGCAATCCGATAAGGAACTCACGATCCATCAATTGCTTGATGATATAAAGAGTCAACTTGAACCTATAATCAATAAAAAGGAAATCGGCTAATAAGCCGATTTCCTTTATTTTGCTATGAACATTTGAGTCCAGTAAGATCCGTCCTCTTTATAACCTACACCAATATGTGTAAAGCTGCCGTTTAATATATTTTTCCGGTGTCCTTCACTTTCCATCCATGCTTGAACCACTTGTTCAGGTGTCTGCTGTCCCATCGCAATATTTTCACCAGCGGTGCTGTAGCTTACCCCAAAGTCCCTCATCATATCAAATGGTGAACCATACGTTGGACTTGTATGGGAAAAATAATTTTTCTTTTTCATATCATTTGATTTAACCTGTGCGACGCCACAAAGTGGTTTATCTGATTTTAAAGCGTTAAGTCCATTTTTCTCCCTTTCTGCATTTGTTAGTTGAATTACTTTTGATTCAAAATCGTTTATTTCATCATTTTGCGCAGCTTGTGTTTGCTCCTCTTCTGCTTGAGGAGCCTGTCCATTCCCTTCCGGTGGAGGGTTTTCTGCAGGTGCTTGCGGCTGCTGGCCCTCCTGGGTATTTGGCTGAGCAGGTTGTTCCCCAGCCGGTCCGCCTTCTATCAATTCATTTAGCTCTTCGCCTCCAAACTGAACGATTGGCATTCCGCCATCTTCTGTTACTTGGCTATGAGGAAATTCGCCGCTTGGAGTGGAAGTACTGTAAGAGTTCGGGTCAATTGTGAGATACCCATTATTTACTTTTTGCAGTTCAAGCGGAGCTGTTCCCTTTCTTTCCCTATCTACATTCACATTATTAGCCTGGCTAATTTCTTGCAGGTCATCCCCGGTTATCTCTGTATCCATTCCCTGCTGCGTATTATTACATGCAGCAAGAGTTAAAATTAGGAAAACACCAAGGAAGAAATTTTTCTTTAATAACATTGCCTTATTCTCCTTTAAAAAGTGTTAGTTTTACATTTTTATCATACGGAGTAAGACGAAAAGTATAGGTGGGAAAATTGAGCAGTCATTTAGATGCCACTATAAAAGGCTTTGCATAATTTATTTATAAAAGATGAGAAGGAGGAGTTTCTTTGAGGCAATATATTATTACCGGCATGAATGGGGCCCATTATTACGGATATTCCCAGCCACAGTATGGTCCCTGGTGGCAGCCTATTCTACAGGGATATCCCTATCACAGCATTTGGCATCCGAGTCACTATCATTCCCAGCACTATACTGTTGCGCCGCTGCAGAGATATTTCTAAATAAAAAAACGCATGCCGGCAGATGACATGCGTTTTTTGTTTTATTATATAGCTTGATCAGCCGTTTTTCGAATCGCTGTAATGGCCTGTTCAAGCTGGTTTCTGTTCACATCATAATGGGTAACAAAACGCACATAACTAGGCCCGAAGGTTCCTGAAAGAACTCCTTCCGCTTTTAGTTTTTCAACAAATTCTAATGAAATCATCTTTAGATTTTTCACATCTGCCACTATGATATTCGTATCCACCTGGTTTACAATTTCAATCCCATTTATATTTCCAAGCTGCTGTGCAAGATATTGGGCATTTTCATGGTCCTTTGCCAAACGTTCTCTCATTTGAGTTAATGCAATAAGGCCTGGAGCAGCTATGATGCCAGCCTGGCGAAGACCGCCGCCGAGTCTTTTGCGCCATTTACTGGCTGCTGTTATAAAATCTCTGTTTCCAGCCAGTATGGATCCGACCGGAGCCCCCAGCCCTTTGGATAGACATACCTGGACAGTATCGCAGTGCTTTGTCAATTCAGATGCCGGCAGGTTCAGTGCTGCAGCGGCGTTAAATAATCTTGCTCCATCTATATGTACGGGAATATTATTGGATTTTGCAATTTGATGAATTTGTTTCATATTATCTATAGGTACAACTGCTCCGCCTGCTCTATTATGGGTATTTTCAAGGCAAATCAAGCCTGTTTCAGGAAAATGCTGATCTTCTCCCCTAATGGCATACTCCAGATCAGCAGGATTTATTGCTCCTCTCGCGCCGTTTAACGTTCTGGTCTGTACGCCTGCAAATGCAGATGGGGCTCCGCTTTCATAATAAAATATATGGCTTTCTGCCTCGAGGATTATTTCATTGCCAGGACGGCAATGTGTCAAAACGGCAATTTGGTTTCCCTGTGTTCCACTTGTCACGAAAAGTGCCGCTTCTTTTCCAAGCACTTCAGCAGCCGTTTCCTCCAGTATATTTATTGAAGGGTCCTCTCCATAAACATCATCACCAACTTCGGCTTCATAAGCCGCTTTTCTCATCGCTTCAGTCGGCTTTGTGACTGTATCGCTCCTTAAATCAATCATGTCCTCACCCTGTTTCTCTTTATTTGTACTTTATGTTACTGCAGTATTCTGTATTTTTCAATAAATAAGAAAAAGCGTTGCAACCGTTCGGTTTCAAGGAGAAAATTTCATTAAATAAAAAGTTCAAAAGTTGTTCAATAGTTAATTATGGGGGTATAAACGCTGTTATATTGCTATTTATAGAAAATAAAAAGCAATTAAAATCGATTACATTTATTTCCTTCCCACTTTTGTCACAACTTTTCACATTTGCTTATGTTAATATCATTTACACAGTGATAACTAAATTAAATAAGGGTTTCAAGGATGTGCAATTTTGTCAGACATATTTTTTTTGACATCTTTGTGAATTCACGCACATTATTTGTGAATTATTTAACAATAGTTTTTGTTTAAAGGAGATGAACCATCAGATGAAGAAAATGCTGCTCTCTTTAACAGCTATATTGCCGATGCTTATTCTCAGCGGCTGTAATATGGTTGTGTTTGAACCGCAGGGCCCTGTTGCAAGAAGCATTACTGAATTAATTAACTGGTCCCTGATCTGGATGCTTCTTGTTGTAGTAGTCGTATTTGGATTATTTGGCTACATTGTATGGAAATACCGTGAGAAACCTGAGAACAAGGATTATGAACCACCTGAGGAGCATGGGAGCACACTCCTTGAAATTATTTGGACCGGGATTCCAATTTTAATTGTTATAGCGTTAACGATTCCGACCGTAAAAACACTATATGCGCTGGAAGAAACACCAAAGGGCTACGAAGAAAAAGAGCCTATCACCATACATGTAACATCTGCTGACTGGAAATGGATTTTCAGTTATCCGGAAGAAGGCATTGAGACGGTGAACTATGTAAATATCCCTGAAGATCGTCCAGTACTTTTCAAAATGACTTCTGCTAGCACCATGCAATCTTTCTGGGTGCCTGCACTTGGCGGACAGAAGTACACCATGCCGAAAATGGAAACAGAATTGTATCTTGTTGCAGATAATCCAGGATCATATGAAGGCCAGAACACAAACTTTAATGGCCGCGGATATGCGGATATGAAATTTGAAGTGCTTGCCCAAACCGAGGAAGATTTTAATCAGTGGGTTGAAGATGTTAAGGATACAGCGCCTAAATTGACAGAGAAAGAGTATGAAGGTCTGCTGAAGCCTACTCACTTAGGAAGACTGACATATTCAAATACTCATCTGGAATGGGTAAATCATGCAGATCCTCACTCTAAGGCTTATACAAATCCTGAACTTTACAGAGGACATGGATACCAGGGCAAGACATTTGAAGAAGACGATAATTATAAAAATGAGAACCCGAATGTAATTGAAGGTCATGGCAAAGAAAGCGGCCATGATGCTAGTGAAGAAAACCATGGAGGTGGCCATAGTGGGCATTAAATGGGATGAGTTTTTTATAACTGGGGATCCCCTTATACTAGGTTCTCAGATTGCCATATTGCTAACAATGATTGGTGCAGTGGCTGGGATTACCTATTTAAAAAAATGGAACTATCTGTGGACAGAATGGCTGACTACAGTTGATCATAAAAAAATCGGTATTATGTATATCATCTCTGCGGTATTAATGTTTTTCCGCGGCGGGATGGACGGCCTGCTGATGAAAGCTCAGACAGCGCGGCCTGAAATGGAATTTCTGAATTCCCAGCACTATAATGAAATCTTTACAACCCACGGTGTTATCATGATTCTTTTCATGGCTATGCCGTTCTTGATTGGTTTAATGAACGTTGTCATTCCGCTGCAGATCGGTGCACGTGATGTTGCCTTTCCACAGCTGAACGCACTAAGCTTCTGGCTGTTCTTTAGCGGAGCTATGCTATTCAACATTTCCTTTGTCATCGGAGGATCACCTGATGCAGGCTGGACTTCCTACTTCCCTCTTGCAGGAAAGGAATTCAGTCCGGGAATCGGCAATAACTTTTACGCAGTCGCCCTGCAGATTGCCGGTATCGGTACATTAATGACAGGTATTAACTTTATCGTTACGATTTTAAAAATGAGAACAAAAGGCATGACACTGATGAAAATGCCAATGTTCACGTGGACTACTTTTGTTACATCGATTCTGATTGTGGCTGCGTTCCCTATTTTCACAGTCGCATTGGCATTAATGACATTTGACCGTCTGTATGGAACACACTTCTTTACTGTATCCGGCGGAGGCATGGATATGCTCTGGGCTAACCTGTTCTGGCTATGGGGACATCCAGAGGTATACATTGTTGCCCTTCCTGCTTTCGGGATTTTCTCAGAGGTTATTGCGACCTTCTCAAGAAAATCATTGTTTGGCTATAAGTCGATGGTATTCTCCATCCTTGGAATTGCGCTTCTAAGTATGGTTGTATGGGTTCACCATTTCTATACAATGGGATCAGGACCTGCTGTTAACTCATTCTTCTCCATCACGACGATGGCGATAGCCATACCGACCGGAGTTAAGATGTTCAACTGGCTGTTTACGATGCGTAAAGGACGCATCAAAATTACTTCTGCCATGCTTTGGGCACTTGCATTCGTCCCATGCTTTGTTATCGGCGGGGTTACCGGTGTCATGCTGGCAATGGGTGCAGCGGATTATCAGTATCACAATACATTATTCCTTGTTGCCCACTTCCACTATGTATTAATTCCGGGTGTAGTATTTGCGGTATTCGCCGGCCTTTACTACTGGTGGCCAAAAATGTTTGGCTTCATGCTGAATGAAAGACTTGGCAAATGGCATTTCTGGCTATTTGTAATCGGCTTTAATGTAACATTCATGCCTATGTTTTTCCTTGGGTTAAATGGAGCTGTAAGACGTGCTTATACTTACTCTGCCGAATCTGGTTTTGCACCTCTATTCATGCTTTCAGCCATTGGTTCAATCGTTCTGGCTGCCGGATTCGCGGTATTCTGCTACAACATTTACTGGAGCATCCGCTATGCAGACAGAAACATTTCAAGCGACCCATGGGATGCAAGAACATTGGAATGGTCTACTGCATCACCTGTTCAATTCTATAACTTTGCTAAACTGCCGGAAGTTAAATCTCTAGATCCATTCTGGCACATGAAGAAAAAGAATGAAGGCTTAACGTTATATGACAGTGAAATTGAAGAGATTCATATGCCAAGCAACTCCTGGCTTCCAATTTATATGGGTGTCATCTTTGGCATCGCAGGCTTCCTCTTAGTATTTGAATGGCACATTGGTTCAGCTGTCGCTGCGATCGGCATTTTTGCCGGATTGATCATCCGTTCATTCGATTACAATGAAGGCTTCCATGTTAAGAAAGATGAAATCCATCGAATTGAAAATGCGTGGAGAAAAACAGAAGGAGAGGTGCACGATCATGTCAGCTAAAGTGGATACTTCCTTGCCCCTTGAATATCAGACTGAGCAGGACCGCATGAATATTCTCGGCTTCTGGGTTTTCCTTGGCGCTGAAATCGTTCTATTTGCCACTCTGTTCGGAGTATATGGTGTATTATATGAACGCTTTGCTGGAGGACCAACACATCAGGATATCTTTGTCATCAAAGATGTCATGATTCAGACAATCCTCCTCTTAACAAGCAGCTTTACAATGGGCATTGCCATCTTTGAAATGCGCCGCCATAACCTGAAAGGGCTGATCACCTGGCTGGTGATTACCCTTGCTCTTGGCGCAGGCTTCCTGTTCATGGAGATCAATGAATTTATCCATTATGCCCATGAAGGCGCAACGATGCAGACGAGTGCGTTCCTTTCAAGCTTATTCGTTTTGCTTGGAACACACGGAGCCCACGTAACATTGGGTATTGGCTGGGCTACTATGGTCATTATCCAGCTAGTAAAAAGAGGCCTTACCCCTACTACAGCAAGAAAAACGTTTATTATCGGCCTTTACTGGCATTTCCTTGATGTAGTCTGGATCTTTATTTTCACATTTGTTTATCTGAAAGGACTGGTGGCTTAAATGGAACATCATCAATCAAAAAGCTTTCCGATAAGCCATGTCATTGGATTTGTTGTTTCTCTTCTGCTGACTTTTGCAGCAGCAGGAATTGCTTTATATACCAACCTCTCTTTTAAAGTGATTATGTGGATCATCGGCTCCCTGGCTGTCGTTCAGGCAGGCATGCAGCTGTTCATGTTCATGCACTTACGAGAAGGTGAGGACGGCAAGACAAACTTAGTCAATATGATATATGCAGTATTTATGGTTATCGTTATTGTAGTGGGTTCTATTTGGGTCCTGACTTCTGGGCATGCGGCTCATTAATAACAAAAAACCGGTCTCCTATTGGAGGCCGGTTTTATTTGTATTGTCTGATTCCCTTGCTTCCCTTTGTCATTTCTTCCATTACATTTATAAAAAATCCGAATCCGAAAAGCAACATGGAAGAAACCATAATGCTTAAACCGATGGATAATACATACTCACCTTTGATGCCGCTTACAAAAAAACTAGAAATAAAAACAATAAAACCTAAAATTATTCCTGCGGCTGTACTATTTCTGAAAAAATGCAAAACGCGCTGCTGTTGCAGTGTCATATCCCCATCTCCTTTATTTAATATTCTAACTACGTTCACAAATTTGTCAAACTTTTTGTCACAAATTTGTCAAAAAGATTTGTGCAAAAAAAAGCTCTGCAAGCTGCAAAGCGATTTTCTAATGATATAGCCTTTTAATGTTCTCCAGATCTTTCTTCAAATTGCTTATTTCCTGCCGGGTCAGCATGAGCGGCATTTGATCGTAAAGTGTAATTATTTGCCCCCCCTCATCTTCTTCATGAAGGGACAGATAGTTATAAAGAGTTTCACATTGATTTTTGTTAAGAACTGACTGGGTACTGAAGCTTTTTACTTTCTGGATTTCAAAGGCACTGGCTTCCTCATCAAAAACACCTGTGATAATGTTTCCCTGCAATGTATCGGACAAAGTTTTCACTCCCCTTTTTGAGTAATATACCCACTTTTGAGAAGGAATTTCCTAATATATTGGCTTTGTTTAGAAAGATTATGTTCCGTAAAAGGTATTTAAACAAGGCTGTTTTGCAAAGTTTGTTGCTATTTATATTATATTTACTGAGTTGATTGTAGGGAAGGTGCGAGATCCTCGAAAATGCATTCGTATTTTCTTCGTGCGGTTTCTACTCAAGGTAGCCTATTCGACGTCCTACGGGAGTAGCGGGACAGGTAGACCCCACAGACGCGCAGCGTCGAGGAGGCTCACCGCCCGCCCCGTGGTTTGCTGAGCATCCTCTCACTGCAATCAACAGACACCATTGATAAGCGAAAAACAACAATTTATACGAAAAGAGCCTTAAACAAAAATCGGGAAGGAAAAAGCTGTGATAAAAGGAATTTATGATATACCAAATTAAATAAAGGAGAGAATTCTTTGAGTAAATCATTTATTGAACAAGTACATTATCTTAGAATTCCTGTAAAAGATTTAGAACTGTCTGCTCAATGGTATAGAGATGTATTAGGGCTGCAGTTACTAAACAATACTGGAGAACTTGCAATTTTAAAAGTAAATGAAGGACCTTTCTTACTTATCTTAGTTCCTACCGAAGATGAAACTTTTGCTCATTTTACAATTCATAATGAACAAGAATTTAGCATTGGGTTTACAAGTCCAGAATTATCTAAATTTCATCAGCACTTAATTGAGAATCAAGTTAAGGTCGAGGATATAAAAGAAGATAATGGTCATGCCTTTTTCCACTTTTATGACCCAAATGGCAATAAACTTCAAGTACACTGGTGAGATTATATTAAATAGCTCACTTTTAAAGGTATTGGAACGGGATCGCCCAAACCGGACGTGTCCCATAATTCTTCCTGAATACATCTTTTTATCAATCAAAGCCGATATGTATAAAACCTCTCTGAAATATTTCAGAGAGGCGGATATTATTAAGAAGCATTCTTGTGAGTTTGAAGACTTTCATCATCTAATTTTCGAAGGATTAATCTCGGTGCCGATGAAATAATTAATACACACAGGATGGAGCAGATAATTGCCGCTCCGAGCATGGTTGCGCCGTTTGCCAGGAAGGAAAAGAGAACCGGTGACATTCCTTTAGGTGCATAGCTTCCGAAGAAAAGCACACCTGCTATGAAATGCCAGAAATATCGGGCTAAGCTTCCGGCAAATATGGCTAAGACAACCCAAGCCAATGCCTTCTTTTTGCTGCCTGTTCGCAGCTGATTTTGGATTACGCGGTAAAACAAACCGGCAAATCCAATCCAGGCAAATGCCACAAAATACTCGATAAATGCTTGAAGCGGAGTGGCAATCCAGGCATCCCCCATGGCAATCTGCAAAATACCCCATAAGAGTCCTGCAATGAAGCTGACTTTAAAGCCCCACCTGAAAGCCAGAATAAAAATGGGAACCATGGCGGCAGATATGGAAATGGATGGCGACAGCTTGATGGATGGCAGAAAATCAAGAATGATAGCAAAGGCAGCAAAGAACGAAGCCTCTATCATTGCAATTAACCTTAATTTCTTCATAAAAAAAATCCCCCTTTAGTCTCGTGACGATACCCCAAGGGAGAACAAGCAGGCAGAAAGCTATAACTGCCTACCATTCCACATTCCTGCGCTAGCATTAACTAACAGGTTCAAAGGGTCAGAACAGCGAACTGTTCACTCTCAGCGATATGCTCCCCTTGTGGCACGTTATTGAATTATCCGACTTTAGTATATATGAAATTCATGATGGTGAAAAGGATTTATTTTCCCTCGGTTATCATAATCTGTTTGTCCCACTTTCCGATGCGGTAATACATATAGGCGATGAAACTGCTTATTGCAAAGCTGATACCCATACCAGCAGCTATGCCTTTATCACCGATTAACTTTGAAAATAGAAATGTTAAGGGATAGCGCAGGATCCAGAATGAAATGATATTGAGTATTAGCACTTGGAACATCGCACCAGAAGCTCGAACTACACCATTCAATACAAAATTAATGCCCAGAAGCGGATAAAAAAAGGCTATGATCTTTAAATATTTAGTGCCGTAGTTAACTGATTCTTTATCTTTAATAAATAGGCGCACCCCGTGTTCTGCGAATAAAACCGTCCCAAGGGCGATGAGAAACATGATTCCAAGATTGTAAATGACTCCGTAAAACGCAATCTGATGCACCCTTTCCCATTGATTTCCCCCTATATTTTGACCAGCCATACTGTTGACCGCAGTCCCCAATGCCATCGCAGGAAGCATAATGATGCTGTCGATCCGCTGTGCTGCACCAAAACCCGCAACTACGTCACTCCCAAAGGAAGTGACGACAGACATTATGGCCATAACACCAGCTGAAATGACAGTCATTTGGAGTCCTGAAGGAATGCCAAGCTTGAAGATCAGCGAAGCCTCCTCTTTATGTGGCCAGGATGGAATCGTAAAAGGAGCAAGTTTTTTCCGGAGTATAAATATCATTCCAATTATAAAGGCGACTCCCTGTGAAAGGATGGTTGCATAAGCTGCACCATCAATGCCAAGCTGAAAAGCTGATATAAAAAGAGGATCGAGGACAGCATTTAACACGACAGCTATCAGCACAAAGTACATAGGGCTTTTGCTATCTCCGAGTGCTCTTAGTACTGTTCCTATAAAGTTATACCCGAATAAAAACAGAATACCAAAGAAGTTAATCTGCAAATAAGATGCAGCATCACTTGCCATTCCCGCTGGTGTGCCCATGAAGGCCAGAATTCTTTCCACAAGCAGAAAGCCGGCTATTCCAAGAACCATTGACAAAATGGTCTGAATGACCGTAAAGGCATTTAAATACCGTTTTAGGCCCTCTGCCTGATCTCCGCCTTTTTGCTGGGATAAAATCGTTAACGCAGCATTGTTTATGCCGATGATAAAAGAAAGTACTGTAAAGATTACAGCGCCTGAAACTGCGACGGCTCCCAATGCATCAGCCCCCAGCAAATTCCCAACCCACAGACTATCTACAAATTGGTAGGAAACCTGCAGGAAATTAGTGAGCATTTATGGGAGTTGAGAATATCAGGAGCTGTTTGAGTATGCTTCCTTTTGTAAAATCCTGCTGAGCCATCTTTACACCTTCCCCTATTTTTTTCACAGATTCTATTATTAACTATTTCACATTCAGTTTCCATTTTTATGGTTTTGCAATTAATTATGTTTCTAAAAAATTTATTTTCTCCACCAATGTCACATTTTTTTCACATATAATTGGCGTCTGAACGCTGTTGTAGCACACTTTGTAAAAAATATAATTATTTTTCCATAATTTACAACGTTTAAAAAGTATAAAACCCTGTATTTAACAATTTTAATTTTTTATAATGTAGATATGTTCAATGAGGAGGGAAAGAGTTGAAATCACGTCTTAAGAAGCCTTCGACGATTATTTCTATTGCATTGGTAGTCACGGTGATTTTGGCGGCGGTTATTTGGACCGTACAAGCAGGAAAAAAGGATGTGACTGTTCCGTTCTCTTCTGTGGAAAAAATTATAGCTTCCCAGGATGGAAAGACTGTTGCAGTACAGGAATATAAAAATGGAAAACTTCTGATAACAGCTCCTGACGGTGAGTACATCTCTCACGTGCCTCCCAACAGCGAGATGGTTGATAAATTAGTAGAAACCTATAATATACAATATTCGTTCGCAAATACAGGACCTCTAACCCCCTGGCTTCTGGTCGGTGTAGTCCTTTTGTTCATAGCCGTTGGAATTTACCTGTTTAAATCAGGAAAAGGCGGAATGGGCGCTACAAATACAATGAAGCAAAGTGTCTCGAAACCTAAAGCCCTGCCTACTATTTCGCTTGAAGATGTTGGCGGTATCCAGGAAGAAATGAAAGAGGAAATCATGCAGACTCTCTCCATTTTAAAAGAACCTGAGCGATCTTTAAAAATGGGGATTAAACCACCGAAGGGAATTCTCTTATACGGACCTCCCGGAACGGGTAAAACCATGCTGGCTCAGGCCATTGCAAAGGAGCTGGGAGCTACATTCTTCTCGACAAGCGGTTCAGGGTTCAACGAATTATTTGTCGGTGTCGGAGCATCCCGTGTCAGAAACCTTTTTCAAAATGCCAGAAAGCATTCTCCTGCCGTCGTCTTTATTGACGAAGTAGATGCACTTGCAGGACGAAGAAAGCAGCATGGCGGAGAAGAAAGTGAAAAAACGTTAACTGAACTGCTCGTTCAGCTGGACGGCGGACATTCCAATGATGGAGTATTATTTATAGCCGCTACGAACCGGAAGGATATGCTTGACGAAGCCTTCCTTCGTCCTGGACGGATAGACTTTTCTTTCAATGTACCTCTTCCTGATACCAAGGGCCGTAGGGAGATCATAAATATTCATACACGAAATAGGCTGCTGGCTGAAGATGTCATGACAACTCTTAGCGACCTTGCAGAAAGTACTTCCGGCTTTTCAGGTGCTGATCTTCATTCCCTGTTTGAAACGGCAAGCCGTAGAGCAGTCCGCAACGGACAGGAGATTATCTCTAAAGAAGATTTGGATTATGCGCTAGACCGCACCATTTTGGGAACTACCACCCGGGCTTTACAGGATGCGGGAACGAAGCAGCGGGTTGCCATTCATGAAGCAGGTCATGCCTTAGTGGCTGCTTTAACAAAACCGGGTTCCGTCCGGAAAGCAACCATCATTCCGCGCGGCGAAGCACTAGGGTACGTAGCTCCTATCCAAAAAGAACTTCATTTATCAACAACAAGTGAACTTCTTGACCAGGTATCCATGATACTCGCTGGAGGGGTTGCAGAACGGATGATCCTTGGCGAACACAGCATTGGGGTAAGCGGCGATGTTAAACAAGCGAAGCATATCATCGAGCAAATGGTTGATACCGGACTGCTTGATAACGGATTTGAGCTTACTTTCAACAAAGGCCAAAAAGAAGCGAAAATGCAGGATCTTTTCCAGAAAGCCTTGGATAGATGCGAGTTAATTATTGCGAATCACCAGCCGCAATTTGAATTCCTGGTAGAGGCTCTTCTGGAGAAAGAAACACTGGAAGGCAGAGAAGTACAGGAAATCGTGGGAGAATTAAAAGCTGAAATAGTTATTGCGTAATGTGAAACCGGTCCTCTGTGGCCGGTTTTTTTTTATGTGTTAATAGGTCATGAGAAATATAAATATGTATAATATTTTTTTAATTAAAAAAGCAATTAAATGCTTTTATATAAAGGATTATTCCTCTCTTTTGTTTAATTATTAATATAGATAATATTTGGAGGAATGGTACTTTTGAATGACTTTATTGCTGACCTGATTTTTCACTTTTTGATAATGATGCTGATTCCTTTTATTCATAAAATTTCTTCTCATTGGAGTGGACGAAGGAAGACATCTGTACCGTTTTTATCTGTATTAATAATGGCCCTCTTCCTGACGATGGCTTTTCCGGTGGAAATTACGGGTGGTCAATTTTTTAATTTGAAATTTATTCCTATTTTTGTTGCGTTTTTTTATATTAGCTCTTTTGCAGGATTCTTTACCATTTTTATATTAATTTCTATTAAAGGGTTTTTTTCGCCTGAAGAAATTTGGTTCGCCCTAATTAATTATACTATTATTTCAATTCTCTTTTACTTTGCGGGAAAATTTTATAAGAACCGAACTTTCGGACAAAAAGTCAGTATTGCTGCATTATTTTATCTTCCGATCACCATTACAAGGTACCTAATCTTCCTTCAAACGGATTTAAAAGAAGAAGGTGTGTATTTATTATTGTTTTCAGCAGTTTCGATCGTAACTCTTTCCATGATTATTTATCTGATCGAAATGAATCTTCTTCAGGAGGAAATAATGGAAAAGGTGAAAAGTGCAGAAAAAATCAATGCAATCAGTCAGCTGGCTGCGTCAGTCGCCCATGAAATTAGAAATCCGATGACTACTGTAAAAGGTTTCTTGCAAATGATGAAGGATGAAAAAAATCTTACTAGCAATCAAAAGACGTTTATTAAAGTTTCTTTGGAAGAGCTGGATAGAACCAATCATATTATAAATGATTTTCTTTCACTTGCACGCCCGGATACTGCTGCTGTTAGGAAGGTTTATCTTTCTGAATTATTATTAGAAGTGGCTGACTTTATGCGGCCTTATGGATTATTATCAAAGGTTGAAATAAAGACAAGCATTTTTGAAGGAATCTATATTGTTGGTAACCCAAATGAAATGAAACAACTAATTATCAATTTATTGAAGAATAGTATAGAAGCAATGCCTGGCGGAGGGGTTCTGGAGATTTCAGCCTACAAAAAAAATACTACTGCAGATATACAAATTAAAGACGAAGGTGTCGGTATGTCTAATGAAACACTTCGAATGCTCGGACAGCCCTACTATTCGACAAAAACAAAAGGAACCGGTTTAGGGCTGATGATATCCTTTGATATTATCAATCGATTGAAAGGAAAATATTTAATCGATAGTACTCCGGGCAAAGGCACAACCTTTACGATCTCTCTTCCTTTATATTACTCTTCTGAAGAGGTTCTGAGCCCTTCATTCCATAACGGAACTGAAAGACAGCATGTAAAGGAAACCTGATTTCTAAACTTTAGAATAAACATACCACTGAAAAAAGCCTCCATAAAAATGAAGGCTTTTTTCATTTATCCCCTGCCGGATGCGCGGCCTCTAATAAAGTTGACCACAATGATAATCGCTGCGATTACCAGTAATATATGAATGATGCCTCCTGCAATTTTGAATATTAATCCCAAAATCCATAATACAAGCAGAATACCTGCAATAGTCCAAAGCATGCTATTCCTTCCTTCCTGTCGTGTTTACTATATAAATACCCTTAGTGTAAAAAAGAAAAACATTGCCGCAGTTTTTATTTGCGTTACAATATTAGGTTACACATAGGAAGCATATTTTTATTCAAAAAGTATTTTATTATTATACAGCCAACTTGCCAGTAACCCATGTGGAAAAAGCAAAATAAAATTCAACAAACTTCCCGTAACTCAATGGCTCTTTCTTTGCATCCTTTTCCCATCTTTGCATATACTATATTCACGGCCGCCCACCTCTTCTAAACGCCATCGTTGCGGGACTAACCAGACCGGAATGTGGGCGGCCACCTGTATAGGTGACAGGCACCTGTACCACCACTAGACCACTTTCACACACACCATAAAAGCTGCAGACCGTTCAGGGCTTGCAGCTTTTATTTTTACGGTCCTTCATCAATAAGATCGTAGCCAGGAATCAATTCTGACAGTGGGACAATTTGGGCTTTCTCTTTATATACAGGTATATACTCTTTTAGTACACTAACCATCTTTGTACCTGTGATGCCAACATGGCCGATTGCAATAATGCGTTCGTTTTTGACCAGTTTTTCAGCAAGTCTGTCAGCCTGTTGGGTAATATGTGCTGTCGTGTATATATCATCGAAGAAAATGTTATTTTCGACATACGGAACACCTATTTCATTTGCCAGCTTGCCGATGACGCTTTTTCCGGTTGTTTTGCTGTCAAGATAAAATAATCCGTGTTCTTTACATACTTCAAGGACAACTCTCATAACCCGTTCATTTTCAGTGGCTCTTGAACCCATATGATGATTCATGCCGACTGCATGGGGAACTTCCTTTATGGCGCTCTCTACTCTGCTGCGGATCTCTTCATCTGTTAAATCTGTTGTGATGGCTCCCGGCCCAAGCCAGCTCCTTTTTCCTCTTTTCGGCTCCATTGGCATATGAACGATTACTTCATGCCCATTTTTATTTGCCAGTTCTGCATCTTCTTTTGTCGTTGGCATAAAAGGCATGATGGCAGCCGTCAAGGTTACCGGCAGTTCCATCATTTCTTTTGTTCCCTTCATATTGTTCCCTAGATCATCAATAACAATGGCCAATTCAGGTTTTTGAGAAGCAGCACTTATGGGAGTTCCTGCGCTTCCGAACGAAAAAATCAATACAAATATGATGAAGTATCTATTCATTTTTTCATCCTCCTTTGCGCTAGCATTCCCCAGATCCATGAATCTGTTCCAAAACAAAAACTGCCAGGAATGAATCCTGGCAGTTCCCTATTTCTTATGCATTTTAAACTCAAGGAAGAGCTCATTATAATAAGAAAGCATCTTTTTTCCGAGGTTCTCATAAACCTCCAGCCGTGCTGTCATTTCTTCATCGGGATAAAAGCGTTCATCTGAGATTGTTTCTTCGTCCATATAGTTCAGTGCCTCTTTATTTGGCGTTGAATATCCGACGTATTCTGTATTTTGAGCCGCATTTTCCGGGTCAAGCATGAAATTCATGAACTGGTGTGCTGCTTCCGGGTTTTTGGCAGTCTTAGGGATGACCATATTATCAAACCAGAGATTGGATCCTTCTTCAGGAACTACATATTCCAGATTATCTTTCTCCCACATAAGCTCCTGGGCCGTGCCGGACCAGACCACGCCAATACCGGCTTCATCATTTTCCATCAGCATTCTGATTTCATCACCCACAATGGCCTTAATGTTAGGTGTAAGGTGATCGAGCTTTTCTTTTGCTTCGATCAAATGGCCTTTATTCTTGTCATTAAGAGAATAATTAAGACTGTTGAGCGCCATGCCCATTACTTCCCTTGCCCCATCGATCAAGAGGATCTGGTTCTTTAAATCAGGATCCCATAGATCATTCCAGTTCGTGATCTTGTTATCACCTAAAATATCGGTGTTATAAAGAATCCCGACTGTGCCCCAAAAATAGGGAATCGAATATGCATTTCCGGGATCAAAAGGCAGGTCAATAAAACGCTGATCAATATATTTCAGATTCGGAATTTTTGAATGATTAACCGGCAGCAGCAGGTCTTCCTCTTTCATTTTTTCAATCGCATATTCTGATGGGACTGCAATATCATAGGCTGTGCCGCCTTGTTCAATTTTTGTCATCATCGCTTCATTGGAATCGAATGTTTCATAGATGACCTTTATGCCTGTTTCCTGTTCGAACTTATCCACCAGTTCTGCATCAATATAATCGCCCCAGTTAAAAATGGTCAATGTATTGCTGCTTGTGTAGCCCTGGGAGGTATTCAGCCCGGAAACGATGTACAACAAGGCGAATGAAACGATTAATACGGCGGCGAGTGCCTGAATGAGCTTCTTCATTGCCTTACCCCCATTCCATTCGGCTTCTCATTGCGCTTTGTAATAAAGTAATAGCCTGTTACCAGAATGATGGTAAATAGGAAAAGCAAAGCGGATAAAGCATTGATATTTAATGAAACTCCCCTTCTTGCCAGCGAATAAATTTCAACAGACAAAGTGGTAAATCCATTTCCTGTTACAAAGAAAGTGACGGCAAAATCATCAAGGGAATAGGTCAGGGCCATAAAAAAGCCGGCGAATATCCCTGGTGTGATATAAGGGAGAATGACCTTAGTCAACACATCCAACCTGCTGGCCCCAAGATCCATGGCTGCATAAATCATTGAAGTGCTCATCTCTTCAATTTTAGGCAATACCATCAGGACAACGATCGGAACACTAAAGGCAATGTGTGCCAGTAAAACAGATATAAAGCCAAGCTTAAGTCCGATCATCGTAAAGAGAATTAAAAACGACGCACCAATAATAACATCCGGACTGACAATCAGAACATTATTTAATGAAAGCAGCGTGTTTTTCACTCTGCGTTTTCGTGCATAAGAAATGGCGAGTGCCCCGGCCACTCCAACAATGGTTGATATAGCTGCCGATAAAAGGGCAATAATCACCGTGTTCAGGACAATGATGAGCAATCGGGTATCATTAAACAGCTCCCGGTACCAATCCAATGTAAATCCTTCGAATTGATACATAGTCCCACCGCTATTAAAAGAATAAAAGATCAAATAAAAAATCGGGGCGTATAGAATGACAAAGATAAGACCCAAATAAAACGCCGGCCATTTCCTGTTCTTTTTCATTATAGAATTCCCCGCTTTCTTCTGCCGGTCAGCACCATAATGAGCACCATGGCAATAATCAGGAAGACGGCAATGGTAGAGCCCATTCCCCAATCCTGTGTTACAAGAAAGTGCTGCTCAATGGCGGTTCCAAGAGTGATGACACGGTTTCCTGCAATCAGTCTTGTCAGCATGAATAACGATAAAGCAGGGATAAAGACAATCTGGCATCCTGCTTTCACGCCATCCAGTGTCAATGGAAAGATAACACGTTTGAATGTTACCCAGGAAGATCCACCTAGATCATTAGAAGCATCCAAAAGTGTTGGGTTCAATTCATCCAAAGAATTAAATATTGGCAATATCATAAAAGGAAGAAATATATAGACCGACACAAAAATAAAGCTGAAATCCGTAAACAGGATTTGTCTTCCGCCGATTCCCACCGCTTCCAGAAAGCTGTTTGCAGCGCCATAGGTTCCGAAGATGCCAAGGAAAGCATAGGCTTTTAAAAGCAGATTAATCCAGGATGGCAAGATGATCAATAATAGCCACAGCTGTTTATGCTTTGTTTTCGTGAGCAAATAGGCCGTCGGATATGAGATCAGCAAAGAAAATAACGTAATTAAAAAAGCGTACCAAAAGGAGCTTAGAGTCATTTTTAAATAAACTGGCGTAAAGAATTTCCGATAATTCTCCAGTGTGAGATGCCCTTCAATATTAAAGAATGAATAATACAAAACAAGCAGCAAAGGCGTCACAACAAAGAGGGCAATCCAAAGCACATAAGGAATTAAATAAAAATTGCGGGAATTAGTTCTCATGGCTTCCCTCTTCATAAGCTTCTAATCGCTTATCAAATTCCTCTTCAGTTTCACCATGCCTCATGACATGAATCGCTTCAGGGTCGAAATAAAGACCAATTTGATCCCCAACGGTCGCCTTTTTGGTTGAATGGACGAGCCATTCATTGCCATCGCTGTCATAGCAGCTGATTTCATAATGAACTCCCCTGAATAGCTGGGAGTCAACTTTAACCTTCAGCTTCCCATCATCCGGGGCTGTAATAGCGAGATCTTCAGGCCGGATCACGATCTCAACCTCTTCATTGGGTTCAAAGCCTCCGTCAACACACTCAAATAAATTCCTGGCAAACTGGACCTGATAATCCTTGATCATCGTTCCCGCAACAATATTGGATTCACCAATAAAATCAGCTACAAAGCGATTGATCGGCTCGTCATAAATATCAGTTGGAGTACCGCTCTGCTCAATGCTTCCGCTGTTAAGCACGAAGATTTCATCTGACATGGCCAGTGCTTCCTCCTGATCATGTGTAACGAATATAAACGTGATGCCAAGATTCCTCTGCAGCTCCCTGAGCTCATATTGCATTTCGGTCCGCAGCTTCAGGTCAAGTGCGGATAGAGGCTCATCCAGGAGAATGACCTCAGGCTCATTGACAATGGCTCTTGCGATGGCTACACGCTGGCGCTGACCTCCTGACATTTCTTTAATTTCCCGGTTTTCATATCCTTTAAGGTTTACAAACTTCAGTGCTTCTTTTACTTTTTTCTCAATCTCCGCTTTCTTCATTTTTTTGATTTTTAAGCCGAATGCAATATTTTCAAATACATTAAGATGCGGAAATAGGGCATAGTCCTGGAAAACGGTGTTTACTTGTCTTTTGTTGGCAGGAACATGATTAATGATTTTCCCATTAAAATATATATCCCCTTCAGACGGTTCAGTAAAGCCGGCAATCAGCCGCAATATCGTCGTTTTCCCGCAGCCCGATGGCCCTAACAGGGTATAGAACTTCCCGCGTTCAACTTCAAAGCTGACATCTTTTAAAACTGGCGGGTCATTATCATATTTTTTTGTCACCGAATTAAAACGGATAATGGTGTTTTCTGTCATCTAACTCTCCCTATCTATAGAAATTTACAGCACGTAGGCCTTGTTAAGTTCAAACGTATAATATCATATATTGCCCGAAATCTGTCATATATTGCAATTACTATACAAAAATAACCCCGCATCTTGTATGCGGGATCACCTCTGCTATACTCCCCGCTTATTGCCCCATACATAGGTATGCAGCTGCGGAAGGACTTTAACATCTGTCAACTCATTGTCATGAATCGTTTTTTCAATAAGCCAGTCATATTTATCAAGGAGTCTTTGGAGTAAATTCCGGTCATCTGCTGTTACCGTATCATCATTCCCAACCTGCAGATAAAACGGAACACCGGGATAACGCTTATGAACGCCTTTTGCATATTCATAATCCTCCTCATCAAAAACAACGATCTTCAGAGAGAACTGCTGATCTTCCCTTCTTCCAGCCTGCAGCTTTTGCACGATCAGATCAAGCACTTCAAAATCGGTATTCATGTCTGAACTCGGCGGCTTTGGGGACAATGTCAGTTCGTCAATTTCATAAAACCAATCCTGCCAGCGGCTTCCCTGTGTTTCCAGGCAGAGCTTAATTCGTTCAGCTTTTAGCAGAGAAATGAATTCACCCAAATTTTTCAGAAGAGCCGGATTACCGCCTGAGATGGTTACAAAAGAAAATCCATCCCCGCCGATTTTTTTTAGCTCCTTCCAAATTTCATCCGGTTCCATCTGGCGGATGCTATCCTTCGCACTTCCATCCCAGGTAAAGGAGGAATCACACCAGCTGCAGGAATAATCACACCCAGCGGTTCGAACGAACATCGTTTTCTGGCCGATCACCATTCCTTCCCCCTGAATAGTCGGCCCGAAGATTTCCAGAACAGGAATTTTACTCAACCTCCATCCACTCCCTTCTGGCTTCCGCATAGCTTGTAGGAGTTTCAAAAAGGCGCACAAATTCTACTCTCGCCCCGTCATATTGCTCTTTTCTGTTATACAGGCTTTCCGCCATTTTTTCATAAATCCACACAACCATATTCTCAGCTGTCGTATTCATTGGGGGCAGTGTTTCATTCAAGTACTTGTGGTCGAGAAAAATTTCAATCTCTTTTTTCCAGATTTCCTTAATATCCCCGAAATCAATCATTAACCCTCTGTTATCCACAAACCCGCTTATGCCGAAAATCACCTTATAGGTGTGGCCGTGCAGGTTTTTGCACTTTCCTTCATAGCAATGCAGATGGTGTGCGGAATCAAAAGTGAATTCCTTGCTGACCATTACACGCTTGTGATGGTATTTCAGCTGATCCTGTTTAATATCTTCATTTATCTTCTGAAGTTTATCAACAATTCTAAAACCATACATGGCTTAAAGCTCCCCCTTTTCGCTGAGGTATTCTTCAAGGCCCTTTTGTCTTAAATGGCAGGCAGGACACTCACCGCAGCCATCTGCCGGAATGCCGTTGTAGCATGTCAGCGTATTTTTACGCACATATTCAAGGGCATCCAATTCATCTGCAAGCTTCCAAGTCTCAGCTTTATTGAGCCACATTAAAGGGGTATGGATCACAAACTGCCCATCCATCGACAGATTCAGTGTGACATTCAGTGATTTTATAAACATATCCCGGCAATCAGGATAGCCGCTGAAATCTGTCTCGCACACCCCTGTAATAATATGCCTTGCATGAATTTGACTCGCAAGCACACCCGCAAATGAGAGGAATAAAAGGTTTCTCCCGGGTACGAATGTGGATGGCAGTTCGCCTTCCTCTCCATCCTTTACTTCGATATCATCACGGGTCAGTGCATTTGGGGCAAGCTGATTCAACAGGGACATATCAAGGATATGATGTCTGATATCCAGGTCTTTTGCTATATGCTGGGCACATTCAATTTCAAGCTTATGCCGCTGATTGTAATTAAAAGTGACTGCTTCCACCTCGGCAAAACGTTCTTTTGCCCAGAATAAGCAAGTAGTACTATCTTGTCCGCCGCTGAATACAACGAGCGCTTTATCATTTTTCATAAAAAAATTCTCCTTTAACATAGAAAAACAGGACCACTAAGAAAGCAGACCTGTTTTCCTTAGTTTTTTAAAGAGGGTAGCTAGAACCTCTACCGTGTACACGGATTTTCTATTGAACTATCAATTTATATTACCATCATTACCATAGTTTTAGAAGATGTTACTTATAATGAGGCGAAAAGTTTTATAATTCTAAATCATGCAAAAGATTAATTTTCTGAATCTGCCTCCAGCAGGTCCCAGGCCGTAATGATGCCTTTTGGTTTTTCAGTCGGTTTTCCATTCTCGGTTACAATGATTCCTTCAAGCTTTTTATTTTTATTTCTGCTCTCCTCAAACATATCCTCCAAATCGAAAATGGAAGTATTCGGAGCGGCGAAGGCTATTTGATGCTTCGATTTCTTGTTGAAAAGCTCTTTGATTTTCACCTTTTTCAGCTGAATCGTTTCTTCAGTAAAATGCTCAGCCATCCATTTTACGATATCTGCCGATGTTAGCAGCCAGGAATATTCCTCTTCGCGAGAATAAATGGGAAACTGGGAATGCGAAAATTTATTGATAATGGCCAGTACATCTGAAAGCTTACCATCTTCATAAAAATAAAATACAGGTGTGGCAGCAATCGACATCGCGGTTTTGGGCTTTTCAAAATGGCCGGCAATCAGTTCAATTTTCTCAACCGTTTCCAAGTGCGGTTCTGCTATATAATAATCCAGGTCAATTTTTTCATGTACAATAGCATTTCTCAGTTTGGCAAACTGATGTAAATCATCCTCATATAATCGAATCAGCGAATGGTTTTTCTGTATTTCAATCAGCTTGTAAAATCTGTCTGTTCGAGCTTGTTTAGCAGATTGTTTCATGGCCTTGTGAATGCGGTTAAAGGCTGCCTCGAATCTTTCTGATAAGTTCATTTTTATTTCTGTACCCACAATAATCTCTCCCTAATTCATAATGTCCCTACTTTATTCCCATATTAGAGAACAAACTAAACTATCAAGAATATGGTTCGCCTTCCTGCAGAAAAATTTGCACAAATAGAATTTTCAATCTATTGTATGATATTATATTGTTTAGCTGAAGACGTTGCATAAATATATAAGTTTACTAATTATTTTTTCTTCTGAACGTGAATAAACCTAGATTTCTCTTGTTTTAGGAAAGAATAATGTGTGTACTTCGTCTCGAGGAAAATGGAAATTTATTATTATTGAATAATATTTTATAACCTTCAGCTCATTACATTTATTGCGAAAGCAGGTGAAATAATGGATTACACTGTCCATCCTTTAGGTGACAATGCCATTCTGATTGAACTTGGGAATGAAATCAGTGAGGATGCACATCAAAAAGTGCAGACACTGACAGCCTTTCTCGAGAAACATTCTCCAGATTGGATGATAGAATACATACCCGCTTACACGACCGTCACTATTTTTTATAATCCACTTGAAATCTATCAGCTTTCAGACGAAGAACTTCCATTTGACTACATATGTTCTCTAATAAAACCCCTTATGAAAAAGCTGGGTGAAAATAAGGCAATGGAAGCAAGAGTTGTCGAAATACCGGTTTGCTATGGAGGAGAATTCGGCCCGGATCTTGATTATGTTGCCGAACATAATGGACTTACCCCGGATGAAGTAATAGACATTCACTCTTCAGGCAGTTATCTCGTCTATATGATCGGCTTTGCGCCAGGGTTTCCTTTTATCGGTGGAATGTCAGAACAAATTGCTGCACCAAGAAGGGATACACCACGGTTGAAAATTCCCGAGCGTACAGTTGGAATTGCCGGGATGCAGACCGGGATTTACCCGATCGAGACGCCAGGAGGCTGGCAGCTGATCGGCCGCACTCCTGTTAAGCTGTTTCGCCCAATGGATGAATCCCCTACCTTGTTAAAAGCTGGCGATAAAATTAAATTCAAGCCAATCAGTCTGGAAGAATACCATTATTGGGAGGAGAGGGATTAATGATTAAAGTGTTAAAACCTGGACTCCTTTCAAGCATTCAGGATCTGGGAAGAACCGGCTATCAGAAGTTTGGCGTCATAGCCAGCGGAGCCATGGATCCTTTTTCGCATCGGATGGCCAATCTGCTGTCTGGAAATGAGGAAAATGATTCTGCATTGGAAATAACTATGATGGGCCCTACTCTGACATTTGAAGAAGACACCTTAATTTCAATCTGCGGAGGAGACCTTTCCCCTTCGATCAATGGCCAGCCTATTCGGACATGGCGGTCGATTTTTGTAAAGAAAGGCAGTGAACTTAAATTCGGGGCATGTAAAAAAGGGTGCCGGGCCTATCTGGCTGTTTCCGGCGGCTTTTCTGTTCCGGAAGTAATGAACAGTAGATCCACCTACCTCCGCGCTGGTATTGGAGGCTTCAAAGGCAGAGCATTAAAGGCTGGAGATGTGCTGGAAACCGGCAAACCTTCCCCCCAGTCTTTGAAAATGGCGAACTATTTGTCTAAACAGCTCCATGATAAAACCCTTGTAGAAAACGACTGGGGCATTGCTTCTAAACTCATTCCGGAAACTATAGGGAATCCGGAAATCAGGATTACCAGAGGCCGTCAATTTGATTTATTTTCCCATGAAAGCAGGGTTCAACTGTTTACTCATGCATTTGAAGTGACCGCACAATCGGACAGGATGGGATACAGATTGAAGGGATCTTCCCTCGCGCTGTCAGAGCATGCTGAACAAATTTCTGAGGCTGTTAATTTTGGTTCCATACAGGTTCCGCCGGATGGGAATCCAATAGTCCTGCTTGCTGACAGGCAAACAACAGGCGGTTATCCGAAGATTGGACAGGTTGCGGCTGTAGATCTTCCCCTTCTGGCGCAGGCTAAACCCGGGGATGCTTTACGGTTTGTGGAAATATCAAATAAAGAAGCGCAGCAGTTACTCATAAAGAGAGAACTGAAATTAAAGGAATTAAAACAAGGCATATTTTTAAAAACCAGAGGAGTGAATTAACATGCACATTGTAGACATTAACTGTGATATGGGAGAAAGTTTTGGCTCCTACAAGATGGGACGGGATGATGAAATCCTGGATCACATCACCTCAGCTAATATCGCCTGCGGCTTCCATGCCGGCGACCCTGCGACCATGCGAAAAACAGTCAGAATGGCGATTGAGAAAAATGTTGGCCTCGGTGTCCATCCGGGACTCCAGGACCTGCACGGGTTCGGCCGCAGGGATATGAATATCACGCCACAGGAAGCTTATGACCTGGTGGTCTACCAAATTGGCGCTTTATATGCATTTGTTAAATCAGAGGGCGGCAAGCTTCAGCATGTTAAACCGCATGGTGCACTGTTCAACATGGCCTCAAAAAGCCCAACTTTATCGGAAGCAATCGCAGAAGCTGTTTACAAAGTAGACCCAGAACTGATTCTGTTCGGTCTCTCAGGGGGCGAATTGGTTAAAGCCGGCAGGAAAATTGGCCTTCGTTCTGCCAATGAAGTGTTTTCGGACCGGACCTACCAGGAGGACGGATCGCTTACTTCAAGAAGGGAAAGCAATGCACTGATTACAGATCACAGCGCGGCTGTTAATCAGGTAATCCGCATGGTCAAAGAAGGAAAAGTTCACTCTGTACAAGGCACTGATGTTTCCATTGAGGCCAATACGATCTGCATCCATGGTGACGGGGAAAGCGCTCTTGAATTTGCCCAGTACATTCCGAAGGCATTGAATGAAGCTGGCATCCAGGTGGCAAAAATCAGTGAGTTTTTGAAATAGGCTGTTTTCGTAAAGTTTGTTGCTGTTTATGGTGAATTCGTCAGCGCAAACAGGATAAATAAATAACCATAAATTAAATTATTGGGGGAAAATGAATGAAAAAGCAATCTAATGCCAGTCTATTGCTTGGCGCCGCCTTTCTAATGGCTACGTCAGCCATTGGCCCGGGCTTCTTGACTCAGACGACTGTATTTACTGAAACCCTACTGGCGAGCTTTGGGTTTGTCATTTTAATTTCCATTATTATTGATATTGGCGCACAGATGAATATCTGGCGCATCATCGCTGTATCTGAAAAGCGCGCACAGGATATTGCCAATGATGTACTGCCAGGCCTTGGGTATTTCCTTGCTGCTCTGATTGTCATGGGCGGACTGGCTTTTAATATTGGTAATATTGCCGGGGCAGGTTTAGGTACTAATGTTATTTTCGGCATTTCACCTGAATTGGGCGCCCTTTTAAGCGGAATCTTGGCTATCGGTATTTTTCTTGTAAAAGAAGCAGGAAGATTAATGGACCGTTTCACACAGATTCTAGGATTTGTGATGATCGGATTAACTCTCTATGTCATGTTTACAGCACAGCCTCCTGTTGGTGAAGCTGCAGTTAAAACATTTGTTCCGGATAAAATTGATATTCTTGCCATCATTACACTGGTCGGGGGTACAGTCGGGGGTTATATCACTTTTGCCGGCGGCCACCGCTTAATTGATGCGGGTGTTAAAGGGAAAGCGGCGCTGCCGGAAGTCACAAAGAGCTCAGTGAGTGCAATCGGGATTGCTTCCATTATGCGTATCTTTCTCTTCCTTGCAGCTCTGGGTGTTATATCACAAGGGCTTGCACTCGATCCATCCAACCCTCCTGCTTCTGTCTTCCAGCTGGCAGCGGGCAATATTGGATATAAGATTTTTGGGGTCGTCATGTGGGCAGCTGCCATTACTTCTGTTGTCGGTGCAGCTTATACATCAGTCTCATTTATTCGGACATTGAGCATTAACGTCGAGAAATATCATAAATGGGTGATTGTTGCTTTTATCGCAATTTCTACTATCGTTTTTGTGTTAATTGGAAAACCGGTCAAAATCCTGGTATTAGTTGGTTCGTTAAACGGTCTAATCCTGCCGATTGCTTTGGGAGTTATGCTGATTGCAGCTCATAAAACCAAAATTGTCGGCGACTATAAACATCCGCTCTGGCTGACAATTTTCGGAGTCATAATTGTTATTGCCATGGCTTACATGGGTGGTTATTCGTTAATTAATGGAATCCCTGAGCTGTTTAAATAAGCATGAAAGGAGATTTTTATATGAACTCCCCTTCTGAATTTAATCCTGATGAGGCAAGGCAATTGATCCGAAGCAAGGCATGGAATAAGCCGACAGCTGGAATGGCAAACGGCTTTATCCAGGCTAATCTTGCCATACTGCCAAAGGAATTGGCTTTTGAGTTTCTCCTTTTCAGTCAAAGGAATCCGAAATCCTGCCCAATTATTGATGTGACAGAACCTGGTTCCCCTGTCCCGCTGCTCTCAGCACCTAATGCTGATATCAGAACCGATTTGCCTAAATACAGAATATATAAAAACGGTGTTCTCTCGGAGGAGCTTTCAGACATCAGTTCTTATTGGAATGATGATATGGTGGCATTTCTGATAGGATGCAGTTTTACATTTGAAGAAGCATTGCTGAAAAATAACATCCCTATCCGCCATATTGAGGAAAATCGGAATGTCCCGATGTTCAAAACCAATATCCAGTGTGTGAAGGCAGGCCGGTTTGCAGGGCCAATGGTTGTCAGTATGCGGCCGATGACAGAGAAGGAAGCTATTCGGGCTGTCCAGGTTACTAGCCGCTTCCCTTCTGTCCATGGGGCACCTGTCCATATTGGAAACCCTGAAACAATTGGAATTAGTAACTTACATCAGCCTGATTTTGGCGATGCCGTGACGATTAAAGATGGAGAGGTACCGGTCTTTTGGGCCTGCGGTGTAACTCCCCAGGCAGTTGCCATGCATGTGAAGCCCGAGATTATGATTACACATGCACCGGGACATATGTTTATTACTGATTTAAAAAATGAAGAGTTTTCGGTTTTATAGGTAAAGAGGCTGGGACAAAACTAGCTTCAGATAGTAAGAAAGGTGAATTTGAGTGCGCTCAAATTCACCTTTCTCTTATTTCAGGGTATTAATTCTTTAAATTCTTATTTTTTGGCAGTGAATTTCCTTAAATT
>NZ_JAMBOJ010000067.1 GCF_023715565.1 Cytobacillus firmus
ATCCGGGTTCTGACTTTAAACTGCGGGTTCCTGCTGTTTGTGTCCGAAGTTGATCCGGGTTCTGACTTTAAACTGGGGGTTCCTGCTGTTTGTGTCCGAAGTTGATCCGGGTTCTGACTTTAAACTGGGGGTTCCTGCTGTTTGTGTCCGAAGTTGATCCGGGTTCTGACTTTAAACTGCGGGTTCCTGCTGTTTGTGTCCGAAGTTGGCCCGGGTTCTGACTTTAAACTGGGGGTTCCTGCTGTTTGTGTCCAAAGTTGATCCGGGTTCTGACTCTAAACCGCGGGTTCCTGCTTTTTGTGTCCGAAGTTGATCCGGGTTCTGACTTTAAACTGCGGGTTCCTGCTGTTTGTGTCCGAAGTTGGCCCGGGTTCTGACTCTAAACTGCGCTTTCCTGCTTTCTATGTCAAAAGTTCTCCGCTAGGGCCTATCCCAACTCTTATAAAGCCTGCACCATTCCCCCATCCACTAAAATCGAGCTCCCGGTCACGTAGCTGCTGGCATCAGATGCAAGGAAGGTGACAACATTCGCAAATTCTTCCGGTGTACCGTAACGGCGAAGCGGAATTTTGCTTTTGGCTCTTTCTGCGACTTCTTCTTTGGTAATGTTCTGCCGGTCTGCATTATGCTGATCCAGATAATCAACGCGGTCAGTCGCAATTCTTCCCGGAGCTACTGTATTAATTAAGATATTATAAGCTGCCAATTCCTCTGAGAGAGTTTTGGTCAGTCCGACAATCCCTAGCCGGAATGTATTTGATAGGAGCAGGCCCGGTATCGGCTGCTTAATGCTAGATGACGCTATATTAATGATTCTACCGCCATTTTTCTTTAATTCACGGAGTGCCTCGCGGATCAGTCTGACATGGCTTAAAAGGTTTAATTGAAAAGCTTTTTCCCAGTCTTCATCTGTTAAAGTTTCAAACGTGCCCCCGGGAGGCCCTCCTGCATTATTGATTAATATATCTATTCCCCCGAGGGTTTCAGCGGTATGCTGAATCAGGTTTTTTATATCCTCAGGGTTCGTAACATCTGCGCGGTAGTACACAACATCGGCATTAAATTGTTCACGGAATTCTCTTTGAACGCTCTTTAGTTTTGCTTCGTCCCTGCTTGTTATCATTACCCTGGTTCCTTCTTTTGCGAGCTGTGCGGCGATGGCTTTTCCTAGGCCCTGGCTTGAAGCCACGACAAGTGCTTTTTTATTTTTCAGCTTTAAATCCATGTTCGTTTCCTCCTATTGTTTTACGCAAAGTGCCATCCATTCATCCACTTTAAAGGATCGCACCTTGCCTTCATGAAGTTCAATTTGGAAATAATCACAAGCAGCCTGATCAGCCTGCAGTATGTACTCTTCGACTGACTTGATCTGTTCTTCACTTTCAGCCGTCCTCCTCACCCAGGACGGGAATTCAAAGGTTTTCTTCCTGCTTTTCATGGTTGTTTCAGTTAGTCTCGAAGCAGTAAACAGCTTTCTCCATTCTGTGGTAGACAAACACCGGAAATGGCTATCATCCCGCAATTTTTCAACAGTATTCATATAATCTGCCAGCTCTTTTTCATCGGGTGATACATTGTCAACTAACAGAAAACGGCCTCCTGTTTTTAAAACTCTGCCTGCTTCGGCAATGAACTTTTCCGGATGGGGAAAATGGTGGGGCGCAATCCGGCATGTGACAGCATCGAAGGTCTCATCCAAAAATGGCAGAGCTTCTGCATCTGCAACGATATACCAGATATTCTTATAGTTTTCCAGATGGCGTGCGGTATTGGCGAGCATTTCTTTTGTCAAATCAGCTGCGAAGACCTGGGAAACATGGGGTGACAGACTTTTGGCCACATGCCCGCCTCCTGTCGCGATATCGAGCACCACCCAGTCCTTATGCGGATCCAGGGTTTGCATGAGTAGACCTAATTCAGCAGCATCTCCATGAATTTTGCTTGTAACATATTTTTCTGCATTTTTACCGAATGTAGTTTGCACCTTTCTCTTTATCTCTTCTTTTTCCAATTGAATTCACCACCAATATTATTAATGTTCTATACATATCCCTTTAATCCTGTCAGTTTAATAGAAAAAAAGCCTGCCACTTTAAATGGCAGACTTCCCTATTATCTTAAGGCACAAGAATCAGCTTTCCTTTTGTTTCCCTCGACTGTATTCGTTTATGAACTTTTGCAGCGTCCTCAAGAGGATGGACCTCGCCAATTGTCAGCTTCAGCTTTCCTTGGGCTGTGTAGGTTAATAATTCCTTCATGCTCGGCTGCAGCAATTCCGGTTTCCTCATAATCTGCGGCAGGAAAAATCCGATGACCGATTGATTCCGCCCCATTAAGGAAGATGGGTACAATCGGCTCTGCTCCCCGCTTGCCACTCCATAAATAACAAGGCGGCCAAATGTGGCAAGGCATTTCAGGGTATTATTAAAAATTTCACCGCCTGCCATTTCGAGTGCCACGTTTACTCCTTTTCCGCCTGTAGCATCGAGCACTTCCTTTTCCCAGCCTTCTTTTGTGTAGTTGACAAGGACATCTGCCCCCATTTCTTTTGCAAGCTGCAATTTTTCATCTGTGCTTGCTGTAGCAATAACCGTTCCGGCGCCGAATAATTTCGCGAGCTGAACGGCAAGTGTTCCTACTCCTCCTGCGGCTGCATGGACAAGCACGCTTTCTCCCGCTTCAAGCCGGCCCATTGTTTTCAAAATATGATAGGCGCTCAGTCCTTGAAGGGGGAGTGCCGCAGCAAGCTTGAAATCAAGTCCTTCCGGCAGGGGAATCAGACCTCTTTCATCAGCCGTGACATACTCCGAATAACCCCCAGATTCAATTAAGGTCACCACTCTGGTGCCAACCGGAATGCTCGCCTCTTCACCTGCTGCCGCAACAACACCCGCGACCTCTGCACCCGGAATAAACGGCAGAGGTGTCGGTACCACATATTGCCCTTCCCTTCTTGCAGTATCGGCATAGTTCACACCTATGGCATGCACCTCGAGTAATACTTCCCTTCCAGTCGGCTTCGGCCGATCTAGTTCGATTAAGTTAAGGACTTCAGGTCCCCCATATTCTTTGAATTGAATAGCTTTCATTTTTATACACTCCTTATTCTAGCAGCAATATTCGCCTTTATTATTAATGAGTTCTGCAATTCGCCTGTTCCTTGCACTTTCTTTCCCAAAGCTGCTGAACCTGCTGCATTCCCGGATCACCAATTCGGTCAGCACTTCATTCTTCTCATATGCAGCCAATTCTTTCACCAGCTGGCGGGATAGCCTTTCAGCTTCCCAAATGGCGCCTTCGAGAAAAGTCCTTGTCAGCCCAATTTTCAATTCTTCCTTTTCTTCTCCATTTCTCAGAATGGCTTTGTATGTCCGATATACAGCAGATTCAGCTGCATACAGACTAATGGCAAGATTAGCAAGCTTCATTAAGGCTTCCTGTTCATGAACAAGGGTGCTGCCAAATTCTTCGTAAGCAAGTCCGGTATTCATAAGGAACAGGTTTCTGATTGTATCAACCGCTGCTTTCTCTTTCTCGAAAATCGCCGAGCCGATTGGTTTCGGATTTTTGAGCTGAACAAATGCTTCCTCTACTCGCGCGGCTAAATTGAATTCACCCTTCAGCACTTTTCGGAAAAGGTGTGTAGGAATGAGCAGTCTATTAATCTCATTAGTTCCCTCAAAAATACGGTTAATGCGGGAATCGCGATACATCTGCTCCACGCCGTATTCCTTGATAAATCCCGCTCCACCATGTAGCTGCAAGGCTTCATCTGCCGTATAATCCAGTGTTTCAGAGCCAAACACCTTACAGATTGCACATTCAGTGGCATATTCGCTCATTCTTTTTCCAATAAGCTTTAAATCAGATGAGTCGTATAAGTCTCCCAGTGATTCTTCCAGCAGGCTAGCAGTCCGGTACTGCAACGATTCTGCTGCGTAAATTCTAGCTGCCATCTTCGCTGTTTTTTCCTTTGTTGCAGGGAAATATGCGATTGATTTTCCAAATTGCATCCTTTCTCCTGTGAACTGGACGGCTTTTTTCAATCCGGATTTTGCTGCGCCCATGCATGCTGACCCTAAATTAAAGCGTCCCAGATTTAAGACATTCAATGCAATGATATGGCCTTTACCCACTTCCCCAAGCAAGTTTTCCGCAGGTACAGGACAATTTTCAAAAATGACCGACCGCGTTGAAGACCCTTTGATTCCCATCTTATTTTCTTCCGGCCCAAGGGATAGACCCGGTGTGTCCCGTTCAACGATAAAGGCGGTAAAATGCTGGCCATCCACCTTAGCATAAACAATGAATGTATCAGAAAATGCCGCATTCGTTATATAAATTTTGGTGCCATTCAATATATAATGGGTTCCTTCTTCATTCAAAACAGCCGTAGTCTGAGAGGATAGGGCATCAGATCCTGCGTTTGGTTCTGTCAGGCAGTAGGCGCCAATATACTCCCCTGCTGCAAGCTTCGGCAAATATTTTTCTTTTTGCTCAGGCGTTCCAAAGTAAGTGATCGGCAGGGTTGCAATGCAGGTATGGTTGGAGTGGGCTACTCCATATCCTCCTGACGAGGCAATATTTTCACCGACAATCCCCTTGCTGATTTTATCAAGGCCCAGGCCGCCGTATTGCTCGGGAATGCTGTGTGCAAGCAGGCCCAGACTGCCTGCTTGCTTGAGTAAATCCGTAACAAGTTCGAAATTCTGGTTTTCAATCTCGTCCTTTACAGGATGAACCATTTTTTCAGTAAATTGTTTAGCTGTTTTTCCGATTAAAACATGCTCATCTGTGAAGTCCTCAGGTGTGAAAAGTGTGACAGGTTTCAGCTTTGTGAACAAAAAGCCTGCACCAGTATTGGCTGTATTTACTTTTTCCATTTGCGGATTCACTCTCCTTCTTAAATATTCTCATCTGCTGCCTGAACGGCATGCTGCAGGAGGACACTCACAAAATGATTGAACTGCGAGAAACGCGGATCAGAGGTCTGTCCTTTTCGGTAGCGGTAATAGATTTGCTGGCAAATGACAGCCAGCTTGAAGTTAGCAAATGTTAAATAAAAATTAATGCTGCTAAGATCACGCCCGGTTGTATTAGCATAAGCCTCCATAAATTCTCTGCGGGAGTAAAATCCCTTTAAAATAGTTACCGGCGGTTTTCCTAAACCAAACTTGAGCATTTCGGGATCGTCTTCCTGAATCCAATAGCTCATCGCAGCGCCAAGGTCTGCCAGCGGATCACCCACTGTGGCCATTTCCCTATCGAACAGGCCCGTCATTTCTGTTAAATCCTTATTAAACATCGCATTGTTCAATTTGTAATCATAATGGATGACGGTTGGCTCAGGGCTTGCCGGAATATAGCGAATCAGCCAGTTTTTCAGCTGTTCTGCATCATTAATATCATCCGTCATTGCACGCTCAAAACGACTTATCCAGCCGTTCACCTGTCTTTCCATAAAGCCATTGGGATTGCTGATAGCCGCTAAACCAGTCTCTTTATAGTCAATAGAATGAAGTTCAGCCAGCTTATCTGCCATAAGCTGAGAGAGCCTTTTACAAACCTCCTCATCAGGTTCCATATCTTCAGGGAAGGAGGTATCAATAACAACTCCATGCCGCCTTTCCATTATGAAAAACGGTGCTCCGATAATGTCTTTTTGATTTGTGAACAGCAGGGGCTTTGGAGCCTCTCTGAAAAAAGGATGAATCTCTGAAATCACTTTGAACTCCCTCTCCATGTCATGAGCTTTCGGTGCGACAGGCCCAAGCGGCGGGCGGCGGAGCACGGCAACCCACTCTCCTATTTTCAGCTGATACGTCAGATTGGAGTGACCGGCATGGAACTGCAAGATATCGAGCGGCTCATTAGGAAGATTACCGATTTCGCTGCGCAGGAATTTATCCAATTCTGCTGTATTCAATTGTTCTCCTTTTCTGACAGGAATGGAATCCTTGCTCATTTGCTTATACATGTGACCCTCCTTTTTTATGGGGAAATTCCAATTTTTTATATTAGGTTTTGCTTTAGACCTTCACGAAGAAGATCAGGTATTACAGCGCTTTTCTGTTCTGCGAAATCAAAATAGACAATAATGGCGTTCCCTTTGGCAATGAGATTGCCAGTCTGGGTGCAGACAATTTCATGATCGAGCTGAAAGCTTTTGCTGCCAATCCTTGATACCCAGGTTTTCACTGAAAGGATTTGGTTAAAATATCCCTGGCTTAAAAAGTCGCACTTAGTGGAGGCCAGTATAAAGCTCCATTTTTTCACATCCATGTTATAGCCAAGTGTCTCGAAATATTTCACCCGTGCTTCTTCAAGGTAGATAAAATAACTGGTATTGTTGATATGGCCAAGTGCGTCTGTCTCACAAAACCTGACAGTTACTTGCATTTCATGCATAATTCCACCCCTTAACTCTTCACCTTATTGGGATAATATTCATACCAGCCCTTGCCTGTTTTTCTGCCTAATTCTCCCTTGGCCACTTTTTCGGCCACACAGTCGAACGGCTTATCATCAGGATCTCCGGTCTCTCGATAGCGCTGATCCATTACATAATAGGCTACATCCAGTCCGGATAAGTCCATAAGCTCAAATGGGCCGATTGGGTGGTTTAAGGCTTTCCGGCAAATGATATCGATATCTTTATAGTCTGCGATACCCTGCTCATACAGAGCCACTGCTTCTTTTTGAAGCGCACCAAGAACGCGGTTTGCGACAAAGCCGGAAATTTCTTTTTTGATCAGGACGGCTGTTCTATTAATCTTTTTACATACATCCATCGCCATTTGTGCCGTTTCTTCTGAGGTCTGTTCACTCATCACGACTTCTACACAATCCATTACCAATGGCGGGAAGAAGAAATGCATATTTACAACCTTATCAGGACGCTTCGTCTCACCAGCTATTAAACTATTGACAATGGTTGAACTATTGGTCGCAAAAATGGCATGTGGAGGAGCATGCTGCTCTAATTTCCTGAAAACCTCTTTCTTTATATCAAGCTTTTCCGTTACGGCTTCTATAATTAAATCGGAGTTTGCTGCACTTTCCTCAAGGCTCGTGGAAAAGTGCAGCCTATTAAAAGCAGCGGCTTTCGCATCGTCAGCAAGTTTGCCCTTAATAACCCATTTCGACATAACCGTCTGGAGCTTTGCTTCTGCATCGTGCAATGCGGATTCGTTTAAATCCTGAATAATAGTCTCATAGCCTCCGAGTGCACAGAGCATCCCGATCTGGTGGCCCATCTGCCCTGCACCGATAACGGTAATTTGCTTAATATCATTTGCATTCATATTAACTCCTCCTTATACTGACCAGTTGGTATGTTAATTGTAAGAAGAGGTAGACTAATCCCCTTTTATTGTGGTTTTTTCATAGGACATTTATTTTTAAAATTCAGCCCGTTGATTTCCGCTCCAGGCGCGCAGCGAACCCGCGGGGAGGAATGCGTGCCTCCCCGCGGGTTCGCCTGCGGGGTCTCACACTTCCCTCTCCTCCAGCAGGACATTGAATATGCTTCCTCGAATGAACACCGCACGAAGAAAATGCGTCAGAATTTTCGAGGATCAAGCGCCCACAGCGAAGATCAACTCAGCAAATTAAACTAGGTTATGAAAGCAATAAACTTTACGAAAGTCTCTTTTCGTATAAATTGTTGTTTTTCGCTTATCAATGTTGTCCATTGATTGCAGTGAGAGAATGCTCAGCGAACCACGTGGCGGGCGGTGAGCATCCTCGACGCTGCGCGTCTGTGGGGTCTCACCTGTCCCGCTACTCCCGTAGGACATTGAATAGGCTACCTTGAGTAAACACCGCACGAAGAGAATGCGCATGCATTTTCGAGGATCTCGCACCTTCCACTACAATCAACTCCGTAAATATAATATAAATAGCAACAAACTTTGCGAAAACAGCCTTCCGAAAATAGCCTATTGTATAAGAAATCCGAGTCCAATCTAAATCTCTATCCCCTTTAAAATCATATCTGTAAATATCCCAGCCACTTCCTTATCTGATATGCTTCCCTCCGGATTGAACCATTGGTAGCTCCAATTGGTGATGCCTAAGATGCCAAAGGCGATAATCGGAGAGTTGAGGTTTGCACGGAATTCTCCGTTTTGCTTGCCTTCTTCAATTAATTTTTCAATGTTCAGCCTGAATTGGTCTCTTTTTGGAATGATTTCAGATAGGCTTTCTTCGCTGAGGTTTCGCATTTCTCTAAAGAATACTTTTGCGCTGGCTCCCTGGGTTTTTATATTGCCCAGCAGCATCTGCACAATCGCCAGGAGTTTGTCTTTGCTGGATGCTGACTCATCCCCAAGGATTTTGTGCTGATTGGCGAGCATGTCATCTATATAGCGAATATGGATGTCCATAAGAAGTTCTTCTTTGCTGGAAAAATAGTAATAAAATGTTCCTTTCGTTACACCGAGGCTGTCGACAATATCCTGAATCGATGTCTCGCTGAATCCCTTCTGATCAAATAACTGGATGCTCTTTTCTGTAATCTTTTCTTTCAATGTCAGACCCCGCTTCTCTGTTAGAAAATCTTGTCAGCATTATACCATATAACTATTTATTCAGGACTTCATCCCTCAATGCTCTCCGCAGAATTTTCCCCACATTGGTTTTTGGAAGTTCAGGGCGGAATTCCACTACGGATGGGATTTTATAGGCTGCCAGGTTCTGCCTGGAGTATGAAATGATTTCATCTTCCGAAGCAGTTTGATCGGCTTTCAGCACGACAAAAGCTTTTACTGTTTCACCCCGGTAAGCATCCGGGATGCCAATAACTACGGCCTCCTGGACTGCCGGATGCTCATAGAGCACCTCCTCGATATCGCGCGGATAGATATTATAGCCTCCTGCAATGATCAGATCCTTTTTGCGGTCGACGATATATAAAAACCCATCTTCATCCATTTTGGCAATATCACCGGTGTAGAGCCATCCATCCCGTAAGGTGACAGCTGACTCCTCAGGCATATTCCAATAGCCTTTCATAATTTGCGGACCCTTAATAATCACCTCACCCAGTTCTCCAATCGGGACCTCATCAGTTCCCGTGGCCAGATCGACTACTTTATAATCGGTTGAAGGAAAGCCGATTCCGACGCTACCTGGCTTTCTTTCTGAAAAGGGCGGATTGCAGTGTGTAACTGGTGAAGCCTCCGATAAACCATAGCCTTCGAGAATTTTGGCTCCCGTCTTTTTTTCAAAATCGCGCAGTAGTTCAACCGGCATGGGCGCACTGCCGCTATTGCAGGTTTCAATGCTGTCAATACCAAATTCCTCTGCACGGGGATGATTCGTAATGGCCACATACATGGTCGGGACACCCGGAAAGACAGAAGGCTGCTCATTTTTGATCGTATTCAGCACTTCCTCCAATTCAAAGCGGGGCAGCAGAATCGATTCATTCGCTGTATAAATCGCAATGTTCATGCAGGCTGTCATGCCGAATACGTGGAACAACGGTATGACGGTTAAAAACTTCTCACCGCCTATTTCCGTCCTTTCTTTAAAAAATTCATAAGATTGGACTACATTCGCAAGAATATTGAAATGTGTCAGCATGGCTCCTTTCGATCGGCCGGTTGTACCCCCTGTATATTGAAGGACTGCTATATCCTGCTGGGGCTCTATGCTGACCGGAGTGAATTGTCCATTGCCTTCCTGTAAGAAGTCTTGAAATGATTTGTTCGGTGAAAAATCGCATTCTGTCGGCTGCAGACTGACTACAATGATTTTTCTAACCATTGTTCTGCCTTGAACCGCCTTAACTCGCGGATATAGGGCATCAAACACGACAAGGGTTTCGGCCCCTGAGTCATTCATAATATGCTCAAGCTCCCGTTCAACAAGCATCGGGTTCACTTGAGTAACAATCGCACCTGCCGCAAGGGTTCCATAATATGCGATTACATATTGAGGACAATTGGGCAGCATAATGGCCACGCGGTCGCCTTTTTGAACGCCATTCTTCTGCAGGGATGCAGCAAATCCATAGACGGTTTTTTGCAGTTCTGCGTAATTCATCTTTTGGCCATAAAAAGATAGAGCATTATTTTGCGGATACATCGCTGTCACTTCCTGAAGCATCTCAGGCATTGATTTAACCGGAATGGTTACATCGGCTGCAATTGATTCCGGATATCGGGAATGCCAGGTTTTCTTCTCGCTCAACATAATCCCCTCCCAAATTTGCTCATTTTACATGGCATGTGTGCCGCCATCCACAATTAATACATGTCCCGTTACATAATTGGATGCATTGGATGCCAGGAATAGTGCGGCCCCTTTCAGATCATCCTCAGAACCGAAGCGTCTAAGCGGTGTTGCTGCAAGGATCGGATCTCTACCCTTCTCCATAATGGCAGAAGCCATTTTAGTAGGAAAAAAGCCAGGCGCAATGGCGTTTACATTGATGCCATATCTGCCCCATTTTACAGCCAGATCTTTTGTCATCGTGATGACAGCCCCTTTGCTGGTGTTATAGCCGATTGTGTCCATCACCCGGGGGTCGGTGCCTCCAAGTCCGGCAACAGAGGCAATATTTATGATTTTTCCTGAGCCTTGTCTGATCATAACCTTGCCTGCAGCCTGGCTCATTAGAAACGTCCCTGTCACGTTTACATTGATGACCTTTTGCCAGGCTTCAAGCGGCATTTCCTCTGCTGGAGCTCCCCAGGTCGCCCCGCTGTTGTTAACCAAAATATCTATACTTCCGAATTCCCTAACCGTTTCTTCGACCGCTTTTAGGACATCTTCCTGTTTGCTGATATCGCAGGGAAGAGCTAATGTTTTTACCCCAAGGGTTGCAAGGCGGCTAGCCGTTTCCTGACAGGTCTCCACTTTTCTGGAACAAAGCACGATATTAGCCCCTGCTTCTGCAAATCCTTCGGCAATCTGGGCACCCAGCCCCCGCCCTCCTCCAGTAATCAAGGCAGTCTTTCCGGTAAGGTCAAAGAGTTCCAATACCTTCATGATTTTTCAGCTCCTATTGGTATTTTTTCAATTCCAGCTTTGCAATCTGTGCCCGGTGAACTTCATCTGGCCCGTCTGCCAACCTCAGCGTTCTGGCATTTGCCCATAGTGCGGCAAGCGGTACATCCTCTGAGACTCCTGCAGCTCCAAAAGCCTGGATTGCCCGGTCAATCACCTTTAGTGCCATGGATGGGGCTACAACTTTGATCATAGCAATCTCGGTTTTCGCCATTTTATTTCCGGCTGTATCCATCATATGTGCCGCTTTAAGCGTTAAAAGCCTTGCCTGCTCAATCTCAATTCGCGAATCCGCAATCCATTCCTGTATAACACCCTGAGCGGAAAGTGTTTTTCCAAAGGCAACCCGATTTTGTACACGCTTACATAATTCCTCAAGAGCACGCTCTGCTGCCCCGATCAGCCTCATGCAATGATGGATCCTTCCCGGTCCTAGCCTCCCCTGCGCAATGGCAAACCCTTTCCCTTCAGCCCAAATGATGTTTTCAGCAGGAACTCTGACATTGTCGTATGTAATTTCCGCATGGCCATGGGGAGCGTGATCATATCCGAACACCGGAAGCATCCTCTCAATTTTTACCCCCGGCGTATCCAGTGGAACGAGGATCATCGATTGCTGCTCATAGCGCGCGGCAGCTGGATCGGTTTTTCCCATAACGATCGCAATCCTGCATCGCGGATCGCCTGCGCCGGAGGACCACCATTTCCGACCATTAATGACATATTCCCCGCCCTGCTTTTCAATCCGCGATTCGATATTGGTGGCATCAGAAGAGGCTGCATCCGGCTCTGTCATCGAAAAGCAGGAACGGATTTCTCCTTCTAAAAGCGGCTTTAACCACTCATTTTTCTGCCGTTCTGTGCCGTATCTTGCAAGCACTTCCATGTTGCCGGTATCAGGTGCATTGCAATTGAAGATTTCCGGAGCGATCATGGAACGCCCCATAATCTCGCAAAGCGGCGCATACTCTACATTCGTGAGGCCAGCACCGTAGTCGCTTTCCGGTAAAAAAAGATTCCACAATCCTGCTTCTTTTGCTTTGTTTTTCAAACCTTCCATAATCGGAGGGATTGCACTCCAGCGGGTTTCCTGGGCATTCAATTGCTGTTCATATAGTGCTTCATTTGAATAAACGTTTTCTTCCATAAATCCATTTAATTTTTCTATGAGCTCCTGAACTTTTGGTGAGTATGAGAAATCCAAATACCTGTCCTCCTTCACTTACTGACCGGTCGGTATGTTACAATTTTAGTATAAACAATCATGAGAATTTATCAACTTATTTTCAGAAAATTTATAAATTTTATCTTTTACTCCCCCATCTAAAGCACTGTTTTTAGGAAAACGCAGATAAGTAATTTTTGCTATTAACTTATTATTCTATTTCGCTCTTCGAATTATTTTAGCACTAATCACCTATACTTACTTTTTTAAAATAAATATAATTTTAAACTCCTCATTTTATACTATTCTAAATTTTTTGACACTTAAAACTCTATTAATCTATTATAGGTTTTAAATTAGAAGAGGAGGAAAACTAAATCGATGAAAAAACTAGTAAAGAAACGCACAATCCCGGTCATTCTGTCTGCTGCCTTACTGGCTGCACCTGCCGTCCAGGCTGATACTCCCTACTACGGGAAAACATACAGCCAGCCTGAACAGGTCAGACACCTATTCCCTGCACTTGAAGTAAAGGATAATACCCCTGCCTTTGCCAGAGAAGGCGAAGCATTTACTTCCCAGGAAGAAATGATGACATACATAAAACAGCTTGAAGCGAAAAGCCCTTTCCTCACTGTTAAAACAATTGGAACATCTCAGGAAGGCCGCGACATACCAGCCCTTTATTTCACAAAGGATAAAAGAATCAAACCTGGCTATTTATCCAAAAAGCCGATTGTATGGGTGCAAAGCCAGATTCATGGCAACGAGCCAGCCAGCGGTGAATCCATCCTTGCACTGGCAAATAGACTTACAGGTGATTTAGGTAAAGAGATTCTGGACGATATCAATGTGATTGTCATTCCAAGGGTGAATCCTGATGGTTCTTTTGATTTTAAAAGACAGCTTGCCAACGGACTTGATGGTAACCGTGATCATATAAAGCTTGAATCCCCGGAGGTTCTGGCCATACATGATGAATTCAATAAATACTCACCTGAAGTCGTGATTGATGCTCATGAGTACTCTGTGTACAGCAGCGCTTTCGACCAGGTAGGCGAACAGGGTGCATTGAAGTATCACGATATTTTGATCCAGTCTGGCCGAAACCTCAATATCCCTGAAAAAATCCGCCAAACATCTGACAGTTTATTCGTCGAACCTGCTATGGAAGAGCTTGAAAGTAAAGGCATCACTGCGGAAATCTATTATACAGCCGGACTGGATGACCAGGGGGAAATTGAGATTATTGAAGGCTCCACCGAACCAAGGATTGGCCGCAATGCATTCGGGCTTCAGCCTGCATTTTCTTTCCTCGTGGAAAGCAGAGGCATCGGCATTGGCCGAGAAGACTTCGAGCGCAGAGTGAACGCCCAAATTGCTACCCATGAGAGCATTCTGAAGCAGACAGCCAGCCATGCAAGTCATATCAAAAATCTGGTTACATTTGAAAGACTGAACCTGATTAAAAAAGGTTTGCTGCCAAATGACAATGATCCGATCATCATTGATAGTGAAAACAAAGAATTGGAGAATAAAACCCTTGAAATGGTAGACATTGCAACCGGCACCGTTCAGGATATCCCGGTTAACTACTTAAGTGCTTCCGATGCAGAGCCAACATTGGTGAGGGATAGACCAACTGCTTATTTAATAAAGCCGGGTCATGAGGACATCACAGAAAAATTAAAAGCTCAAGGTTTACAGGGCTTTAAGCTTCCGAAAAATGTCAAGCTTCCTGCTGAAGCCTTTACAGTAACTTCTAAGGAAGGTGCAGGGAAATATGAAAGCAGAGAGCTTGTAGAAGTTGAAACCGAGCTGACGAAGAAGGACATCACATTCCCGAAAGGCAGCTATGTATTTTTAACAGCTCAGCCTCAAACCAATCTGCTTTCCCTCTCGCTCGAGCCTGAATCCGTAGACAGTTACACGACATTCGGCTATATCCCTTCCGAAGTCGGGCAGGAATTGCCGGTTTACCGATTTACGATTGATCCAAAGAAATCTAACATGAAACCTTTTTTGAAATAACGCAATCTAAATAGAATCGGTATGCTTTTTTTCTTGTTCTAATTGCATTTTAGTCTATATGCTACATGATACAAACAATATAGAGTGAATGATGAAAATTATCGATATGCTTTTAGATATTGCTGATAGGGTATTTGATTTGAAGGATATAATCAGTCTTTGTTACAAAAAATTGCAAAATAAAGGATGTTTGGTTTTAAAGTAGAATATCTTATAGTATTCAAATAAAATGTTTGGAGGTCATTTTTTTGTTACTTTTCTATTGATATATCATCTGCCTAATAACAAAAAAGTAAATTAGGAGTTGATATATGATGATATACAAACATTGTCTCAATGACATTTCCTCTGATATGTTAAAAGGTTTTTTTGTCGATTGGCCCAATTCTCCAAATCCACAAACTCACTTAAAAATGTTAAAAAACAGCAGTAAAGTTGTCATCGCGTTAGATGAAAATACTAATCAAGTAGTTGGATTTATTACGGCCATCAGCGATGGAGTTCTATCTGCTTACATTCCGTTCCTTGAAGTTTTGCCTGAGTATAAAAATAAAGGCATTGGCAAAAAGTTAGTAAAGCTAATGTTAGAAGAGCTTGATGATATCTATATGGTTGATTTGTGTTGTGATGACGAGTTAGTTCCTTATTATGAGAAGTTTGGAATGATTAAATCTAACGGAATGCTCGTAAGAAATTACAAAATGCAGGCGGGTATTCCAGACAAATAAAATAAGAAAAAACGCTTGGAGATTATCCAAGCGTTTTTGTGTGCAACTTTTGTCCGGCTTTGTACTCAAGATGCCCCTTTAACCAATTTGCGTTCATTTTCTTTAATTAACCCTGCACCCATCAGGCCCATCAGTGAAAAGACAACCGGAATAATAAATCCATATTGGTAGCCTGCTTCAAAGGTATCCAGTACTTTTCCGAAAATAAATGGCAACAGTACGGCGCTCAGGAAACCGCCGGTATTGGCAAAACCAGAAACGACACCAACGTCCCGAATGTCAAAGGATTTTCTGACCATCGCAAATGTCAGCGTACTTGCTCCATTTCCATACCCCATGATCAGGAAAAGCACAATCAGGAGCGGATATGGCGGTTTGCCCTGAAATACAAGAAAAGCTGCCCATCCAAGTACGGCAATCGTGTGGGCAAAGAGATATGGGCGTTTGATGCTGCCCATACGGCCAGATATAAAGCTCATTAATGGAGCACCAATAATGGCACCAAACAATCCGATCATTACAAGCTGGCTGGAATCGGAACGGCTCAGCCCATACATGTCCATGCCATACGGAACAGCCCACGAGCCGATGAATCCGACATACGTGCCGACCAGGCCAAAATGACAGAAGAATGTGGCCCAAGCCTGGCGGTCAGAAAAAATTCTCTTTAATATGCTAGCTGTTTTTTCTTTTGGCTCTTTCTTATCTTTCTTTTTTTTAGGCTCCATGCCCATACGAGATGGCTGCCAGATTAAGATGATATATAGCAACCCGGAAAGGATGGTCAAAATAATGCCGACTGCCAAAAACGGTATGCGCCAGCCCCATATGGAAATCCAAATGGAAAATGGGACTGTCGCGAGCAAAAATCCAAAGCTTCCGGACATGCCCGCAAAGCCAAGCAACTTTACAAATTCATTTACCTTAAACCAAGTACCCAAAATGATGACGACATTTATCCAAATCGTCGCATCCCCTATTCCAACCAGCATCCTTGATGCGAAAAGAATGTATTCATTCGCAGCAAAGCTGAATAATAACGTCCCTATTCCGTTCAGAAGAGTTCCGGCGATTAGAAATACATTAGGGCCGAAACGGTCGGATAAAATTCCAATTGGAACCTGAAGACTGGCATAGGCAAAAAATTGGATGCTTGTCAGAAGCCCAATGGCCGCAGCTGTCACGCCGAATTCCTTCATTAATTGATCTGTAATCAAACCAGGGGCTGTTCTTTGGCTGACGATCAAAAAGTAAGTAAATAAAACCGCGCCAAAGACGAGCCACCTGTATTTGCTGTTATGTTTCTCCACTGCTCTCTGCTCCTACTTTTTTAATGAATGCCCTCCATTATACCGTAAAAAAAGGCAGCTGTCCTCCACCGTGTTAAAGCAGTGGACTGACAGATGCCTTTAGCCAGGTTATTCTTTTACAAAATCCTTCGTGCTTCTTACTGTATCGATCGGGCGGACATAGCTTTCGATCTTGTCTCTTTTCGATTCAAGGAAAGGCGGCAGTGACAGCTTTTCCCCAAGTGTTTCATAAGGCTCATCACCCATGAAGCCAGGACCATCTGTTGCAAATTCAAATAAAATCTGCGGTGCAACCCGTGAATATAAGGAACCGAAGAAGAAGCGGTCGACAAACCCTGAAGTCTGGAAACCAAAACCTTTCAAATGCTGATCCCATTCCTCTAAAACCGATTTATCTTCGACGCGGAATGCCGCATGGTGGACGGTTCCGTAACCCTGACGCGCCTGAGGAAGAGATGGATTAAACTCCACAACAACCTGTGCACCATTCCCACCTTCACCCACTTCGAATAAGTGGAAATCTCCTTCTTGAGCAATTTCCTTAAAGCGAAGTACTTTTTCCATCATTTCTTTGAAGTAATCAAATTGAGCAACCCTTACAAAAAGCGGTCCCAGACCGGTGATGGCATACTCCAGAGGGATTGGCCCCTTCTGCCATGGTGTTCCTGATGGTACTCCTTTATTGCCTTCATCCGAAATTAATTGATATTTTTGATCATCGAAATCAGTGAATGACAGAGTTTTCTTGCCGAACTGCTCTTGAATGCCGGAATGAGGAACATCTAAGCGGTCAAAGCGCTTTACCCAGTATTCAAGCGCTTCATCTGTCGGAACTCGAAATGACGTTTTCGAGATTTCATCTGTACCGTGAGAGCCCTTCGGAATACCGGGAAAATCAAAAAATGTCATATCCGTTCCCGGACTTCCTGTATCATCTGCAAAAAATAAGTGATAGGTTTGAATATCATCCTGATTGACGGTCTTCTTCACTAAACGCATGCCTAATATATATGTGAAAAATTCATAATTTTTTTCTGCACTGCTTGTGATCGCTGTAACATGGTGAATGCCCTTTAATTGATTCAAGTGTACTTCCTCCCCTTCGTTATCTATCTTAAAATAAAATATCTTTAATTCGAGATAATTTCACTTTATCACGGCATATTGCTGGTGTCAATAAAACCCGGTGCCTTAGAAAAAGGATTTAATAATGTCTTCCTCATGATTGCATTCCTTGCAGATGTATTCAATTTCCAGTGCATCTTCCCTGGCGATATGATCAGTTTCTTTACCGCAGACTTCGCAATATCTATTTTCTGTAATTTCCTTCATTTTTCACATCTCCTGTTCATGTGCCGTTTATCTTGGTTTAACCAGAATTCTATTTTCTAAACGCAAAAAAACCAGCTCCCATTGGAAACTGGTTTAATTACAGTATGTACAGCCGCCATTGCCGTAAATAATGATAAGAAAGTTTTAAACCACCACTCCTCAAAGTGGGTGTTCGCAGAAACCTTTCTGCCTGTCCTCCTTGTCATATAGACGGAGGCCTGTCATTCCAGTTTCAATGTAAAACTCCCTATTACAGCTTAAAGGTTAAAACTTTATTATGATTACGAACAATGCAGCTTGTATTTATATATTAACGGATTTCCGCGTATTTTTCAATGGGCATGCTCAGGCTTTTTAAAAAGGGATTAAGGGAGCATTGCTGTATATATATTTTAAACGGGGGATGTTAAATGAAAAAAGGCGCTATTATTATGTCCATTATGATGAGTTTATTAGTTTGCGGATGCTCTAAGGATGCCGTACATGAATTTGACCTTAATCAGTTGACTAGAGTTGACATCTTTGAAGAAAATAGAGAGTTTATCATAAGCGAAAAAGAACAATTAGATCATTCAGAAACCTAATCTCAGAAGTTGAATGGGAGTTTGACATAAAGCCCCAGATGGATGCGTTATTACTCCTCAATAGTGACCGTTTCCTCATCGACCCTCCTGTTTTGGGCGTTATTGCTCTTCAATAGTGACCCTTTTCTCCGCTCTCTCCTATTTTGGGCTTTACCGATCTCCAATAGTGACCCCCATTTCTCCGCGCCTCTCCCATTATTGGTTTCATCACTCCTTTATTTTTCCCATTCTCCTATTTCGGGCGTCAATACTCCTGCAAGGCGGCCGTCTTCTAAAGGACCTCCTTTACCTGCTCACCAAAAATAACTCCATGGCGGCCTGCACCTCCAACCTGCCAATTCACCCCATTTTGTAATACATTTCCCACTTTTGACAAATACTTTTCAAATAGAACGGATAAGGCGGTGTACAGAATGGAAGAAGGAAAATTTACTTTCTACCTGGATGATAAAGAAATCGAAGCCAAACCCGGGCAGTCGATTTTTGAGGCTGCGCGGGATTATAATTACTTTCTCCCGGGGATTTGTTCTTCCCAGCCGGATTTGGGGATTGGTGTCATTCAGACGTGCGATACCTGTTATGTTGAGATTGATGGCGAACTTAAAAGGTCCTGTGCGACGAAAGCTGAGCCGAACTTGAAAGTAAGTTCGGTATCAGAGCTGGCTAAGGAAGCACAGCTTGAAGGAATGTCCCGCATTTTAAAAAACCATGAGCTCTATTGCACAGTTTGCGATAACAATAATGGAAATTGTGTAGTTCATAATACGGCTGAGCATTTTAAGATTGAGCATCAGAAGTATGAATTTAAGCCAAAGCCTTACCCTCAAGATAATTCGAATCCTTTTTACCGGTATGAACCGGATCAGTGCATCCTTTGCGGACTTTGTGTGGAGGCATGCCAGGATCTGCAGGTGAGCGAGGTGCTGAGCATTGCCTGGGACCGGGATCAGCCGCGAGTGATTTGGGATAATGATGTGCCAATTAATGAATCCTCCTGCGTATCCTGCGGGCATTGTGTGACGGTATGCCCCTGCAATGCATTAATGGAGAAATCAATGCTCGGCAAAGCCGGCTACCTTACGAATATTCCAAAGCCGCTTCTTGAACCGATGATTGATTTAACAAAAGAAGTTGAGCCAGGCTATAAAGAGATATTTGCTATATCCAATGTTGAGGCAGCAATGCGGGAAGCCCGTATAAAGCGGACCAAAACGGTCTGCACCTATTGCGGTGTCGGCTGCAGCTTTGAGGTTTGGACCAAAGACCGGGAAATTCTCAAAATCCAGCCGTCGCCTGAAGCTCCTGTTAATGGAATTTCAACTTGTGTAAAAGGAAAATTCGGCTGGAGCTTTGTAAATAGCAAAGAGCGCCTCACCAAGCCCCTGATCAGAAAAGGCGAGAAATTCTATGAAGCGACATGGGACGAGGCCCTCTCTTTGATTGCCGATAAATTCACTGGCATCAAAGAAAAAAATGGGCCGGATGCCCTCGGCTTTATCGCATCTTCCAAATGTTCCAACGAAGAAAACTATCTGTTCCAGAAGCTTGCCAGGGCTATTTTTAAAACAAATAACATTGATAATTGTTCCAGATACTGTCAGACACCTGCCTCCATGGGTCTTATCCGCACAGTAGGGATTGGCGGGGACTCCGGCACAATGAAGGATATTGCAAGCTCTGATTTAATCATTGTTGTCGGTGCGAACCCGGCTGAATCACACCCTGTTCTAGCAACTCGTATCAAAAGGGCACATAAATTGGCTGACCAGAAACTGATTGTTGCCGACCTTCGGAAAAATGATCTGGCTGACCGGGCAGATTTACATATTCATCCGAAGCCGGGAACAGATCTTGTCTGGCTTTCAGCCATAACCAAATACTTTTTTGACCGGGGCTGGGAAGCTCGTGATTTTCTAAACAAGCGTGTAAATCAGTTGGATGAATATAAAAAGTCTCTTGAAAAATTTACGCTTGAGTATGCGCAGGAAGTTACAGGGATACCAAAGGAGACTTTAATCAAAATTTCTGAAATGATTCATGATGCCAAAGGTACGTGTATTTTATGGGCCATGGGTGTCACACAGCATTTAGGCGGCACGGATACAAGCACCGCCATTGCCAACCTTCTTTTAGTTACAGGCAATTTTGGCAAGCCTGGTGCAGGCGCCTACCCTCTTCGCGGCCATAATAACGTCCAGGGTGCGAGTGATTTTGGCACCATGCCTACCTGGCTTCCGGGATATCAGCCAATCGAAAATGATGAAATACGCACCCGCTTTGAACAGGTCTGGGGTACTGAACTCCCTAAGAATCCCGGTCTTAACAATCACCAGATCGTAGAGGCCATCCAGGCTGGCAAAGTAAAGGGCATGTACCTTTTTGGGGAAGAAATGGGCCTGGTGGATTCAAATATCAATTATGTTCACGAAGCATTTGAAAAACTGGATTTCTTTGTTGTGCAGGATATTTTCTTTTCGAAAACGGCCCAATTTGCGGATGTGATTCTGCCGGCAGCGCCAAGTCTCGAAAAAGACGGCACCTTCACAAATACAGAACGGCGAATCCAGAGATTCAATAAAGTTTTCGAGCCGCTCGGGGACAGCAAAGCGGATTGGCTCATCTTTCAGGAGCTGGCAAACAGGCTTGGAGCAAACTGGCATTATAAAGATCCTGGTGAAATCATGGATGAAGCGGCTAAGCTTTCACCTGTCTTTGCCGGTGTGAGCTACAAGCGCCTTGAAAACTGGGAAAGCCTCGTTTGGCCTGTTGCACCAGATGGAACGGATACACCTTTGCTTTATCAGGATCAGTTCCATTTTCCCGATGGAAAAGCCCGTTTAATCACAGTGGATTGGACTCCTCCATTTGAAGCAGGAGAGGAATATGACCTTCACTTGAATAACGGAAGAATCCTGGAGCATTTTCATGAAGGCAATATGACCTACCGATCTGAAGGCATCTCCTATAAAGTGCCGGAGCTTTGGCTTGAGGTTTCTCCAGAGCTGGCAGAGGAACGAAATATTAAAACAGGCAGTCTTGTGCGCCTGACCTCCCCTTATGGCCATGTCAAAGTAAAAGTGTGGGTAACAGATCAAGTAAAAGGAAAAGAACTGTATTTACCGATGCATACAACTGAAGGAATGGGTGCAGTGAATAAGCTGACCAGCAGCTATCATGACAAAATCACCCATACGCCAAACTACAAGGAAATGCAGGTGAAAATGGAAGTGCTGGAACGTGACGGCGATTCACCGCTTCCTCATCACAACTTCCGGTTCGGCAACCCGCAGCCGCATATTGGCGTCGAAACAGAGAAAAAATGGAGCCGGGACGACTTCATCTCTATTCCGGAAATGCTGAAAAAGGAGGGTATCTACGATGGCGAAAGCGATCAAGCAAATTGAACTGGTTCAGCCTTCTGCCGAGGAAGAGCAAGCACAGGATATAGCGGGTCTTTTAACACAGCTAAGCCAGAACCGTGAGGCCATCTCAAGTGCCATTGATATCATCGGTCAGCTTCAAAGATCTGGGATACTTGATATTATTCAGGGATTCCTGCATTCAAAAGAAAAAGTAGCTGCCATTGCGATTGACCAGATGAACCAGCCAAACATGCACAACATTATACGCAACGGTTTTAATACGGTCGATTTTCTGGGCTCCCTTGATCCCCAGCAGATGAATATCTTGATGAGTGCTGTCACTAAAGGCCTTGATGAATCGGCAGAAGTGATGAAAACAAATAAAAAGACAGGTGTACTCGGCCTTATGAAGGCAATGCATGATCCTGACATTAATCTGGCCATCCATTCTATGCTTGGTTTTCTAAAAGGAATGGGCAAGGAAATGGGAAAAGAGCACAGCCATTACAAAACAGGAGAGTGATTTTTAATGATTACTCGAACAGTATCTATTGAAAACATGGACAGGACGGATGAAGAAAAACTAAACAAAGCCCTGTCTGATGTGTGGGGTGTCCGGAAGATTAAAATTAACTCCATAAGTGGTGAAGCAGTCATTTCCTTTGATGAAGATGCTGCCTCCTTCATGGATTTTGAGCAGGCGATCAAGGACTGCGGATATAACATTCTATCCAGTCAATAGTTAGGAGGTATTTGTTTGGCAAATGTTTGTGAAATCTGCGGACAAAGGGAAGAAACAGATCGGGAAGAAAACAGCTTTGATATGCTGATCATTTGCCCGGATTGCTCCAATGACCGTGTACATCCATTTTCATTTGAAAACTAAAAGGACTCCTGCCGGGTATTCTGGCAGGAGTTCATTTTTATTCCGTAACAAGCTGACCCTGTGTGTTTTCCTCCTTCTTCGAACTTCTGATTTTTTTAATGTCGCGCTTCATCAGCAGTGAAATAATAAAGCCAATAGCAAGCAAAGTGCCAAATACATAGAAGGTAATCGTATAGCTTTGTGTATTTTCGTATATGCCTGAAACCAGCATCGGCCCGACCACACCTGCGAGCGACCAGGATGTAAGCAGATAGCCATGAATCGCACCAAGCTGTTTGGTTCCAAACAGGTCTCCGATAAAGGCCGGAAGTGATGCAAATCCGCCCCCATAGCATGAAACAATGATATAGAGTAAAACAGAAAAGATAAACGAGTTTGTAATGAATGGAAGAATGAAGAATGCTGCCACCTGGATCAGGAAGAAGGACATATATGTATTTCCTCTTCCAAGATAATCGGATGCAGATGCCCAGCCGATTCTTCCGCCTCCATTAAAGAGACCCATTATGCCAACGATGCTAGCTGCGGTGATGGCGCTCGCTCCAGTGATTTCCTGTGCCATTGGTGCGGCTACGGAGAGAATCATGATGCCTGCAGAAATATTGATAAACATCATTATCCAGAGCAGCCAGAAACGCTTCGTCTTAATTGCTTCATTAGCAGTCAGCTGTGCCAGGTCCGCTTTTACCGGATGTTCCTCCCTGTTCTCCTCCATTCCTTCGGGTGCCCATCCTTCAGGCGGCTTCGCGATATAAAGTGCTCCCAAAATCATCAGAACAAAATAACTGATCCCAAGGATGTAGAAAGTTGTCGGAATCGATGTGGCAATCATTAATCTGCTGGCAATCGGGCTTGTAATGAGGGCCCCCGCACCAAATCCCATAACCGCCATCCCGGTGGCAAGTCCCCTTCTGTCCGGAAACCATTTTACTAATGTGGAGACAGGTGCAATATAACCAAACCCGAGTCCCAGTCCCCCAATGACACCAAAGAAAATCAGGAAAAGAATGTAATTCTCCAGTTGAATAGAAAAACCCGTTCCAATAATGCCAACTCCAAAGAATACTGCTGCGATCATGGCTGACACTCTCGGCCCACGCTTTTCTACAAACCGGCCAAAAAAGGCGGCCGCAATTCCCAAAATGAAAATGGCAATGGTAAATGCCAGTGAGACATCGGTTTTTTCCCAGCCAAGCGTTTCTTTCAAAGGATTTTGATAAACGCTGTACGCGTACACCGAACCAATTGATAAATGAATAGCGACAGCTGAAAGAGCAATCAGCCATCTGTTCTTGTTCGCCATAAATAACCCCTTTCCCTAATAATTGTCTTATTTATTCCCCTAATAAGGAATGTTCTGCATGCTATTTTTTAACTTCCCAAAAAAGCCTGTCTCTAATCCTTCTAGAGACAGGCTTTCTGAAAATCACTGTGATAAAAAACCCTTTTTTAATAAATAGATTTCTGTTCTGTAATTTGTTACAGCCGCCTCAAATGGCAATTCTCCTGCAAATTTTTTCACAATATTATGGAATGTGACAGAGGAAATGATCTGCATCATGTGAAAAAGCTCCTGCTCATCCATAACATTCAGCTTTTCCTTATTAATAAGGTTGCCGATTTTCCTGAAGTTCTCATTCAAATCATTTTCACTGAAGCTTCTTGCCATAACAGTTTCGATCCTGTGAGTCATATTAAGAAACAAATTCCTCAAAAACTGCAGATTTTCTTTTTCTTCTGTAATGATGGCTGTATAAAAATCAATCATCGCATCAAAAATATCACCATTATTTTTGCGGAGTGTTTCCAGAAAGTGCATCTTATAAGCAGACACATGGCTATTCAATAAATAGAAAAATGCATCTTCTTTGTCATCAAAATACTGATAAAAGCTCCCACGGGGAATTTTGGCGTCCTTTATGATATTAGATATGGATGCCTGATTCAGCGGAACACGTGCAAATTCCTTTTTGGCTGCATGGACTAAGTTCTCCCGTTTATCTTCAGGTAAATTGAAAAAAGTAATTTTCGGCAAATTCTATTCCTCCTTATTGCCAGTCCCTTTTTTCCTCATTTAAGAATTGGATAAAGTAAGGAATTGCCTTTCTCGGGTTCTCATTGATCATGGTTTGATATCTCGCTTTAATTGGTTCTGACGCCCAATGGCTTTTAGAAATTCGATCTTTTATATACTGTGTGCTCCGTTTTTGGATTTCCTTCTGCTGATGCTTCCCTTCTTTCGAAAGCGCGAAACCGAGCGCACCTATAATGGCATAAATAAATATGGTTAACGGTGATGCTTTCTCATCCTGAACGGTGAAAAATAAAGTCATGAGATTGATTAATGACAGAATAATCAATGGTGTTGACCAAAAGATATATCTGGATGCTTTTTTCATTAGGGGAGATACGATTTCTTCAAGCTGCTTCAGTTCTCTTTTTATGAAATTCGGCATATCTGTCCACACTTGCATCTATTTCGTCTCCTTTAAGTAGTAATTCCTTTCTTGGCCAGCAGAAATTTCAGGCTTTCAGTTGAAATCTTGATGGCTTCCTCTTTATGATCCAGCTGTTTTAGAGCAATCATTTCTTCGTGGATGTTCTCCATTTTCCGATCGAGGCGTGAAGCCGTGTCAGCTGCCTCTTTCAGTTCATTCTTTATTCTTTGCGGAATTTCTTTGTTGTACTTGTAGTAAATCTTGTGCTCAAGGCTTGCCCAGAAGTCCATGGCAATGGTTCGGATTTGAATCTCCACCGGTACCAGATCTTCCCTGTCTGACATAAAAATAGGAATTTGGACAATCAAGTGGAGGCTTTGGTAACCATTCGGCTTTGGCTGCTGAATATAATCCTTGCATTCAAGAACGGTTATATCTTTCTGGCTTGCAATCATAGCTTTGATTTTATAAATATCAGATACAAAGGAACATGTAATGCGTACTCCGGCAATATCCCTGATGTTTTCCTTAATGGATTCAAGGGAAATCTCCAGCTCTTTTCTTTGCAGCTTTTTAAATATGCTATCAGGAGATTTAATGCGTGATTTGACATGTTCAATCGGATTATAGTCATGCACGTACTGAAATTCCTCTTTCAGGATATTTAATTTCGTATTTATTTCTTCTAATGCAAACTTGTAGGACATCATAAAACGAACTAAATCTGTCCTAAGTTCCTTTAAGGTTATTTGCTCAGGCATATTTGTGACCATAGGGACTCCTTCTAATTTTCGCCTTATGTTTGGCTTGCTTAAAATGAGATGGCTTTTTGCAGATTGAGGCATTTACCCCCTGATTCTGCAGCTTGGAAATAATCAATGGAATACTCGACAATGCTATTCACCTCGATGTGACACTGTGTCATTCTTACAATTGAATTTTATATGACAACGTGTCACATGTCAATTGATTATGATATGTTGTCACAAATTCGCCTTGTATTATAGGATACGACATAGCTTTAGCCTATTTACATTACACCAATGTGAGCAGTATAATGGATAAATAATTAATTAGTTACTCTAGATAACTATTACTCACAGTAACCAAATAAGGAGGTTTTTCAAATCGAAACATTTCAGCGGTTTTTTCATCAGCTCGTCCTGTTGTATCGCCCTTTTGAAAACAGGCTGAACAACGAGTTAAGCAAGCATCAATTATACCGGGCGCAATGGTCCATTATGTATTACTTGTTTAATGATGGTTCTATTACCTTGGTTGAGCTGTCTCATTATCTTGGCGTTGAAAAGCCAACGGTGACAAGAACGATTGCTAAATTAGAGGAAATGGGATATTTGGAGCCTGTGCCGACAAAAGATAAACGTGAAAAAAGAATGCAGCTGACCGCTACTGGCAGGAAGGTTTATCAAGAGGTTCGCGCTGCTATTGATGAATTTGAAAAAGAGATTTTGAAAGGAATTTCTGAGGAAGAACAGCTCGAAGGGATTCGTCTAATGAGTGAAATACGCAAAAATTTAATACAGGGAGAGTTTTAAATTGAATCAGCCTAGACCAAAGTTATGGACAAAGGATTTTATTATCGTTTCATCCGTTAATTTTTTATTAACATTAATTTTCTATTTACTGATGGTGACCATTGCAGTTTTTGCGGTGGATTACTATAGTGCCACAACCAGCCAGGCCGGGCTTGTGACAGGCATTTTTATTATAGGTACGCTGATTGGCAGGCTTTATATCGGGCGGGCCATTGATACCATCGGCCGTAAGAAAACTCTTTTTATCGGCTTGATCTTATTTACATTGACGACGCTATTATATTTTGTGAACATCGGGATTGCTTTCCTGCTGGGCACCAGGTTTATACACGGCATTGCTCTAGGTGTCGCAAGTACGGCGACCGGTACTATCGCTGCTCAAATTATACCAGCACCGCGTAAAGGTGAAGGAATTGGCTATTTCAGCATGAGTACAACTCTGGCGACAGCTGTTGGCCCATTTATAGGGTTATTGATGATGCAAAAGGTATCTTTCCAGCTGATTTTTGCCTTCTGTCTGATCATTGGCATAATTGCTTTGATTACATCCTTCTTTTTATATGTTCCTGCCATAGAAACCTCTGGTGTGAAAAAGCAAGGATTCCAAATTTCCAGCTTTATTGAGCCAAAAGCAGTCCCGATTGCATTCATCACATTGGCAATCGCATTTGGTTATTCCGGGGTCCTTTCTTTTATCAATTTTTATGCGATAGAAGTCGATTTAGTGGAGGCTGCGAGCTTTTTCTTTCTCATCTACTCTGCCGCTGTCCTGGTTTCACGTCCATTTACCGGTCGGCTGATGGATCTTAAAGGTGCCAATTATGTCATGTACCCAGCATTTATCTTATTTGCGGCCGGCATGTTTGTACTGAGCACAGCAAGCAGCAGCTTTACCCTGCTTTTAGCTGGAGCGTTGATTGGGCTTGGCTTTGGGAACATGCAGTCGTGCACCCAGGCAGTGGCCGTCAAGCTGACACCCGCTCATCGTATGGGGCTGGCGACGTCAACGTTCTTTATTTTCCTTGACGCAGGACTGGGATTTGGACCTTATTTGCTTGGATTCATAATTCCGGTTACAGGCTATGGCAAGCTCTATGGAATGATGGCCATATTTGTATTATTATCAGCGATTTTATACTATTTCCTTCATGGGAAGAAGGAATCCGTTATTATGAAGAAAGTGAACAAATCGGTTTCAGCCTGAAAATAAAGCATTGCAAAATTGAAAAAGAGTCATGGACCCACTGTTAATGGGTTCCGTTTTGAGGTGCTTTTCTAAAAATATGCACCAAAAGACAGTTCTTTTGACATCTCAAATGGCAAATAAAAAAGCAAAACTCGCCCCTGGTCAAGCCCCCATATAGTGGAGATATTAAAAAACCGGAGCTGTTTCCTTTTGGAAATGGCTCCCTTTCGGTTTTATTTTAGTTATTTCATTCTTTTTATTTACTTGACATGGAGCCTCGTCACGC
>NZ_JAMBOJ010000068.1 GCF_023715565.1 Cytobacillus firmus
TCCTTGACGCTACGCGTCTGTGGGGTCTCACCTGTCCCGCTACTCCCGTAGGACGTTGAATAGGCTACGTTGAGTAAACACCGCACGAAGAGAATGCGAATGCATTTTCGAGGATCTCGCACCTTCCGCTCCAATCAACTCAGTAAATATAATATAAATAGCAACAAACTTTGCGAAGACAGCCTACTCAAAGTACATATTTTAGAGTATAAGGAAATTATATTTTAGAATTTTCTGTACATATTACAAGCCTCTTCTGCCATAAGATATAGTAATATTGCTTTTTCGCATCGAAGTTTAATTAAAGAAATTTAGGGAATTAAACATACATTAAAAAAGGGGGGAAAGTAAAGAATAAAAAGAAGCACCATTATAAATATTTTATAAAATTTTCGCCTTAAAGTAGAAATAATCAGATAATAACGTTACAATATAGTCAGAGGTATGACATCTTGACTAAAACCGAATATAAAGGGGTTGTCTGGGGAAAAGAAAACTACATACGATTGAAGGTTGACCTTCAATGTAGCTGTCGGTTGCAGAAAATTGCCATGGGGTTTGAAAAAAGGATAGGGAGTGGTTTTTTTGAAACCTTCGACTAACCGGATGTTAAACCGTGTAAAATCCGTCTACATGTTTATAAGTAAGCGCGGAACTGTAACAACTCAGGAGCTAGTAGAGGAATTTGGGATCACTCCTCGCACCATTCAAAGAGATTTAAATGTCCTCGCCTACAATGATTTGGTTAAGAGTCCGAGCAGAGGCAAATGGACTATTACTCAAAAGAAAGTAAAGATGTCATCTTAATACTCAAAGCAAATCCAGCAAAATAAATAAAAAATCGCCCTGCTGTCAGGGCGATTTTTCTGTCCTATCCCACTTCATAATTCATCAGCTTATCAAGTTCTTCTTCCGTCAATTCCCGATATTCTCCCAATTCCAATGTTTCATCCAGCTCGAGCGGGCCCATGGAAAGTCTCTTTAAGTAAATAACTTTCTTTCCCACCGCTTCGAACATCCTTTTCACTTGATGGAACTTGCCCTCTGTTATTGTTAATTCTATATCAGAGGTGATGCCGGACTTAAGAATTTTTAATGTTCCCGGCTTGGTTTCATAGCCATCATCCAATATTACCCCTTTTTGAAATGCTTCTATATCCTCTGCAGTAACTTCACTGTCTATAACTGCAAAATAGGTTTTGGGGACATGTTTTTTGGGTGAAAGCAGGCGATGGGACAACTGGCCATCATTCGTCAGCAGCAAAAGCCCTTCTGTATCCTTATCAAGACGCCCTACCGGAAAAGGAGAAAACACTAGGTCTTCCATTTCAAGCAGGTCCACCACAGTCTCAAATTGTGAGTCCTCTGTTGCCGAAACGACGCCTGGCGGTTTGTTCATCATTAAATAAATGAATTCCTTGTATTCAACTTTTTCACCGTTGATGACAACGGTATCCTGTTCAGGATCCACATGGTGTTTTGGATCCTTTACTTTCTCATCATTAACGGTTACTGCACCATCTTTTAATAGCTTTTTAACATCCTTGCGGCTGCCGTAGCCGAGATTGGCGAGCATTTTGTCTATTCTCATAATGACCCTCCTTATTAATCCAAATTCACCCTGGTTTCGTTTAAAGTCGCGATAATAAAATACCTTATTATTCTGCCCGTTGATTTCCGCTGCGGGCACTTGCTTTCCGCGGGGCAGGCGGTGAGCCTCCTCTTCGCTTCGCGCCTGCGGGGTCTCACCTGTCCCGCTACTCCCGCTGGAGTCAAGTACCCTCCGCTCCAATCAACTCAGTGCTTTGTATATAGGTAACTAAAACCCAATCCTAAAGATCCCTTTAAAAAGGTCCCCATCATGGAGACCTTTTTATTATTTATGCTTTCAGTCTTAATTTCTTCAGCATTCTATCGACCCTTGAACCGAACAGCAGATAGATTAATTTTGTTCGGAAGCTCAGGTAGAAATAGACTACGGCCCCTGCTGCTGCGCAGATGATGACAATAATTATTGCCTGGACATTGGATGCTGGGGATAAAAAGACAGTTATGATTTTATAAACAATCCCTGCAGCAATGTACATGCATGCAGTAAATAATACAATCAGTGCACCTCGTCTTAAGACAAGTTTGAATGGATATTTTGCATATGTCTTTATTACATACAGGTTAATTAAGATCGCCGCAATATAGCCAAGTGCGGTTGCAAATACGGCTCCCTGTGTTTCGAACAGCTTTATGAGCGGAATATTCAATGTCAGCTTTACAAGCAGGCCTGTCAGCAGGCTTAAAATTGTGAACCGCTGTTCATTGATTCCCTGAAGAATAGCTGCCGTTACCGAAAAGTAAGCAAAGAGAATCGCCACCGGTGCATAAGTTCTCAATACTTCAGTACCCAACTCTTTATGCTCATAGAATAGGGTAAAAACGGGCTCTGCAAGCAGAGACAATCCTGCCACGGCAGGAAGAGTCAGAAATAAAAGCACCTGGAACGTCTGGTTCAGCTGGCGATTTAAGTCTGCCCGATCTTCTTCCATAAATGCTTTCGTCACACTCGGCACAAGCGTCAGCGAGAAGGCTGTGGCAAGTGAGACTGGAATGATGACCAGTTTATGGGTCTCAAAGTTCAGGACAGAAAATGCTGCTACAGCATTTCCTGCTTCGCCAATAGCATACATCGCCCTGGTAAAAGTAATCTGATCAATAAACTGAAAGAGCGGATTAGCAAGACCTACAAACACAAAAGGTGCAGCATAAAGAATGATTTCTTTATATATCTCCTTAAGAGAGATGTCCACCGTTCCTTTATCTTCTTCAAGCATTTTATCCAAATACGGCTTGCGTTTATACCAATACCAGAATAACACCCCGAGGCTTCCAAGTCCGCCAATAAAAGCTGCGAAAGTGGCGACACTGATTGCTGCAGTGAGCGAGCCTTCCATCACATTTAAGACCACATATGCACCTGCAAGCACAAACAGGATGCGGACAATCTGCTCCACCACCTGTGAAACTGCAGTTGGCCCCATAGACTGATGTCCCTGGAAAAATCCTCTTATCAGACTCATGAAGGGAATAATAATCAGGGCAAATGATACCGCTCTTATTACAGTTGTGACATCTTCTACACTTACCTCCACATCTTTCCCTGCCAGGGTTATTTCAGCAACAGCCGGAGCAAGTAAGAACAGAATCAGGAATGAGATGACTCCGCTTGCAGTCATGATCACTAAACCTGACTTGAACAGTTTTCTGCCGACCGCATACTCCTCTATCGCATTATACTTAGAGATAAACTTTGAAACTGCCAGCGGAACCCCTGCAGTTGCGATACTAATAAAGATTGTATAAGGTGTATACGAAAAGGAATATAGGGCTGTCCCTTCCTTCCCGACTATTTGATAAAAAGGAATAACATAAAACAAACCAAGAACCTTCGAGATAATGGTGCCAAGCGTAAGGATGAAGGTTCCCTTTAAAAGCTTAGATGACATATAATCCCTTCCTTAAAAAAACTGCGCATTAATCTTGAACAGTATATATGAATGCCGAGCTGTGTTCGTCATTTTTCTATCTTTTTTGACACACTATTTGTAGTGTACTCTTCTTGACGGGGAAATTCCACTTGCAATACCGTATATTGTGGGATTATTTTTAGAAATAGGATATTTGATTTATAATGAATCTATTGTGTACTTAGCGAATTTAGATAAGTTGGTGAAACCATGAAATATGATGTAATAGTTATAGGCGGAGGTCCTTCAGGATTGATGGCAGCAATCGGTGCTGCGGAAAAAAAGGCAAAGGTTCTGCTGATTGACAAAGGAAACAAGCTTGGCAGGAAGCTTGCCATTTCCGGCGGTGGCCGCTGCAATGTCACAAATCGACTTCCCGTAGATGAAATCATTAAGCATATTCCCGGCAATGGGAGATTTTTGTACAGTGCATTTTCGATTTTCAGCAATGAAGATATTATCCGCTTCTTTGAGAATTTGGGAATTAAGCTGAAAGAGGAAGATCACGGACGGATGTTTCCCGTTACCGACAAAGCGCAATCGGTTGTGGATGCCTTAATTTCAAGGCTGAGGGAACTGAAGGTCGATATCAAAACAGACAGCCCGATCCTGGATGTTCACTATGAAAATGGCAGGGTGAAATCGGTAGAATTAAAAACAGGCGATGTTCATGAAGCAGACTCTGTTGTAATAGCTGTCGGAGGAAAGTCAGTTCCTCACACCGGCTCAACCGGTGACGGCTATGCATGGGCAGAAAAAGCAGGTCATACAATTACTGAGCTTTTTCCAACTGAAGTACCGCTTACTTCTTCAGAAAGCTTTATTAAAGAAAAAGTGCTGCAGGGCTTGTCGCTCCGGAGTGTCGCACTTAGTGTGTTAAACCCTAAAGGAAAAGCGCTCATCACCCATCGGATGGATATGATCTTCACCCATCTCGGCATAAGCGGCCCGGCAGTCTTGCGCTGCAGCCAGTATGCGGTGAAAGCGATGAAGAAATGGAATTTGAAAGAAGTAACCATGAGCCTGGATGCACTCCCGGATACAAAGGAAGAACCTCTTTTTCAGGAAGTGTCCAAAAAGATTAAAGAAGAACCGAAGAAAATCATTAAAAACCTCTTAAAAGGGCTGCTTCCGGAAAGGTACCTGCTGTTTCTTCTTGAGCTAAACGGAATTGATCCATCTGCACAAGGGGCGACAATTTCCAATGAAAAAATCAGAAGCTTTGTTAAGAGCTGCAAATCTTTTCAGTTTAAAGTAAACGGCACTTTGCCTCTCGATAAAGCCTTTGTTACCGGTGGAGGAGTTTCCGTCAAAGAAATTGAACCGCAGACAATGGCATCAAAAATGATGGATGGCCTTTTCTTCTGCGGAGAAATATTGGACATCCATGGCTACACAGGCGGTTACAATATCACATCTGCACTTGTTACTGGCCGGTTAGCCGGATTAAACGCAGCTGCCTTTGCACATACCGTGTAATAAAAATAGAGCCTGATGCATTAGAGACATCAGGCTCTATATATTACCATGGCAGAGAAACAATAAATCTGTTCGTCCTCATCCTCCTGCACTGCGGCCACATTATACTTAATATCCAGAAGTTTTTTTTCCTCAATTTTCTCCAGAAAATGATTCATATCCTTTTCCAGGTCTTTTTCATGCTCATGATCGAATAACTTTACCTTAATCATAGAGTTGTTCCCTCCTAGTATTTTTTACTAGTTTGGACAATTTTCGGAATTTTTAAAATAAAAAACTAAAAAAACGAAGCCTAATTGGCCCCGTTTGTAATTTATTCTGTTTTCCCCTGCCATTCCAGCATGCCGCCAGCCATATTGCGAACCTTATATCCTTGTTCCTGCAAGTAATGACAAACATTTCCGCTGCGGCCGCCAGAGCGACAGATAATGATGTACTCAGTGTCTTTATCAAATTTATCCAGATTCTCGGGGATCGTGCCCATGCGGATATGTCTGGCTCCGGGAATCATTCCAGCTGCAACCTCTTCATCTTCTCTAACATCTACAAGCTCGAGCTTCTCTCCAGCCTCCAGCTTTTTTTGCAATTCATCCGTGGTAATCTCTTCAATACGGTCCAACCCTAACACCCTTTCCGGAATTCTTTTTAAATAGCACTTTTCATTTACTAATGCTGCCACTCCTATAATACCCTATATGGCACGAAAAAAAAAAATGAGAAGTTTCTTTATCAATACAAAAAACCACCCCTGATCAAATAGAGGCGGTTTCATCTCATATAACTTAATTTGCAACGATATTTACAAGCTTGCCCGGAACTGCGATTACTTTACGGACAGTTTTTCCGTCAATTTGCTCTTTTACTTTTTCATCACCCATTGCTATCTGCTCCAATAGGTCTTTTTTGGCATCGGCGGGAACCATTAGTTTCGCTTTGACTTTGCCGTTGATTTGAATTACGATTTCGACCTCGTCATCCACCATTTTGGCTTCATCAAATGCCGGCCAGGCTTCGTAAGCAATGGATTCACCATGGCCCAGTTTCGACCAAAGCTCTTCTGTAATATGAGGGGCGATTGGTGAAAGCATTTTAACAAAACCTTCTACAAAAGTTTTAGGAAGCACCTCAGCTTTATATGCTTCGTTGATGAATACCATCATTTGAGAAATAGCTGTGTTAAAACGAAGTCCTTCGTAGTCCTCAGTTACTTTTTTCACCGTTTGGTGGTAAACCTTTTCAAGATTGCTGCCTTCTTCAATATCCTGAATTCTCGGGCTCAATTCACCATTCTCTTCCACAAACAATCGCCAGATGCGGTCAAGGAATCTTCTTGAGCCATCCAATCCATTTGTAGACCAGGCAATGGAAGCTTCAAGCGGTCCCATGAACATTTCGTATAGACGAAGAGTATCTGCACCATGACTCTCCACGATTTCATCCGGATTAACGACATTGCCTTTTGATTTACTCATTTTTTCATTGTTTTCACCTAGAATCATACCCTGGTTGAATAGCTTTTGGAACGGTTCCTTCGTATGGACAACTCCAACATCGTAAAGGACCTTGTGCCAGAAGCGGGCATATAAAAGGTGAAGAACCGCATGTTCTGCTCCTCCGATATATATATCAACCGGAAGCCATTCTTTTAATTTTTCGGGGTCTGCAAGAGCTTCACTATTTTTCGGATCAATATAGCGAAGGTAGTACCAGCAGCTGCCTGCCCATTGCGGCATTGTGTTCGTTTCCCTTCGGCCTTTTTTGCCAGTTTCAGGATCCACAACATTAACCCAGTCATCGATGTTCGCTAATGGTGACTCCCCAGTGCCTGATGGCTTGATCTCCGTTGTTTTTGGAAGCACTAAAGGAAGCTGATCTTCCGGCACGGCAGTCATTGTGCCATCTTCCCAGTGAATGACTGGAATCGGCTCGCCCCAATAGCGTTGGCGACTGAATAACCAGTCACGAAGGCGGTAAGTAACCTTCTTAGTGCCAATGCCTTTCTCTTCAAGCCATGCAATCATTTTCTCGATTGCTTCTTCTTTGTTTAATCCATCAAGGAAGCCTGAGTTCACATGCTCACCGTCGCCAGTGTATGCTTCTTTATTAACATCTCCGCCGGCAACAACTTCTTTAATAGGCAGTTCAAATTGCTTGGCGAACTCATAGTCGCGCTCGTCATGAGCCGGAACCGCCATGATGGCACCTGTTCCATAGCTGACTAAAACATAATCTGCAATCCAGATTGGCATTTTTTCGCCGTTGGCCGGGTTAATCGCATACGCACCAGTGAAGACACCCGTTTTTTCTTTAGCAAGGTCTGTCCGCTCAAGATCGCTCTTGCTCTTTACTTTATCAATGTAATTACGAACGGCTTCTTGCTGACCTTCAGTTGTAATCTTATCAACAAGTGCGTGCTCCGGAGCAAGCACAGCATATGTTGCACCAAATAATGTGTCAGGGCGTGTTGTAAAAACGGTAAATGTGCCATCATGCCCATCAATATTGAATGTAACTTCAGCTCCTTCAGAGCGGCCGATCCAGTTGCGCTGCATATCCTTCAGGCTCTCTGGCCAATCCAATAAATCTAGATCTTCAAGAAGGCGATCCGCATACGCCGTAATTTTCAACATCCACTGTCTCATTGGGCGGCGTTCTACCGGATGGCCGCCGCGCTCGCTTTTTCCGTCTATAACCTCTTCATTTGCAAGCACTGTTCCAAGTGCAGGACACCAGTTAACAGCTACTTCATCGATATAAGCCAGACCTTTTTCATAAAGCTTTAAGAAGATCCACTGAGTCCATTTGTAGTATTCCGGGTCAGTTGTGTTTACTTCACGATCCCAGTCATAGGAGAACCCTAACGCCTTGATCTGGCGGCGGAAGGTGTTGATATTCTGTTCTGTGAATTCTGCCGGGTCATTTCCTGTATCAAGTGCATATTGCTCGGCAGGCAAACCAAATGCATCCCAGCCCATTGGGTGAAGGACATTATAGCCCTGCATGCGCTTCATGCGGGAAAGGATATCTGTTGCCGTGTATCCTTCCGGATGGCCAACGTGAAGGCCAGCGCCTGAAGGATATGGAAACATATCAAGCGCATAAAATTTGCGCTTGCCTTTATCTTCAGTTGTTTTGAATGTTTTATTTTCTTCCCAGTGACCTTGCCACTTTTTCTCAATCTCCTGGTGATTGAAACTCATTTTTGTTTCCTCCTATTAATGAAAGTAAATCACGCTCTCTTATAAATCGTTGTTTTACTTATGAATAGTGCCCGTTGATTTCCGCTGCGGACACTTGCTTTCCGCGGGGAGAGATGAGAGCCTCCTCGGCTTCGCCTGCGGGGTCTCTCACTTCCCTCAATTCCCGCAGGACATTGAATAATCCTCCAAGAATGAGCACCGCACGAAGAAAATGCGTCAGCTTTTTCGAGGATCAAGTGCCCTCCGCTCCAATCAACTCAGAAAGTTAAACTTAGTCTGTAAGAAACAGACCTTATAAGACAGCATAATAAAATAAAAAAACCTCTCATCCCAAAAGGGACGAGAGGATTATGTATAAATCTCCCGCGGTACCACCCACATTAGTGAACATGTCACTCGCTTCATTCATCCTTAACGCGGAAAACGGCAAGTATTACTGGTATTTCACACTTGCTGCTCAAAGGCGAGTTCATGATGTGCCCGGCTGACTTGCACCTGCCGTCAACTCTCTTAAAACGGGCGTTGCACCACTACTGCTCCTTATCTAAGCATTTTAGTATAAGAATATGACTATTGTAATAAATTTCCCGCCAGGATGCAAGTAGGCTTATCCTGACAGGAATTTTATATTTAGAATATGCAAGGCTTTTAAAATTGTGCCCCTTGTTTCAGTTCTTCAGGACAAAGTTCACGAAGTATTCAATCCATTATTTCAAATCAATCAGATGCGGATGAAAGAGCCTTAATAGAATTGCAATGATGGGCAGCGACACCACCATAGCGATTCCCGGCCATTTATAATGTATTCGCAGAATGATGAACATGATGAGATTAAACAGCACAGACCACCAGAAATCCCACCCATTATCATAAACAAACAATCCCTTTTTAGAAAACAAATACTCAAGCACTGAGAAATAAACGATCCACACGCCAGTATAAAAAATCTTTTTCTTTAGATTTTTTTCCGGAAAATAGCGAAGGTAAATCATGACGACGACCGGAATAATCAACAAAGTGAAGGTGATTTCAATAAACGTGTGATTAAGCCAATCCAGCGTAACTGCTCTATAGGCCCATAGGGTATGATTGTAAAATACAAAATTATATAGAAAGTTGGCAATGATATAAAATTGGAAAGTTGGATAGTATTCTTTCCATCTTTTCCAATCAACAAATTTCCTTGCAAAAAAATATAGACGAGTACAACCAGCAATAAATACACAATATATCCACCAATGATCTGCCATCAATTCAGTATCAACAATATACCCATAGTTTCAGAGGTTTTATTCGCATCGCTGGACAAGAGAAAAAGAGGGCTTTTCTCAACCCTCTCCAAAAAGTGCACATTTTTATTGTACTGTATAGCCTCCATCAATAACTGCCGCCTGGCCCGTAATTCCTTTAGCTGCATCACCAGCCAAAAAAATTGCATAATCTGCAATCTCTTCCACCTTCAGAAGCCTTTTTTGCGGGACTAAAGGATAAATGACTTCCTCCAATGCTTTTTCGATAGGTACATTTCTTGTTTTAGCCAGGTCATTCAGCTGGTTTCTAACGAGCGGTGTGTCTACGTAGCCCGGACACATGGCATTAACCGTAATGCCATGTTCAGCAGCCTCCAGTGCCGCGACTTTAGTCAATCCTATAACACCATGCTTTGCACTATTATATGCTGCCTTGCCAGCAAACCCCACAAGCCCGTTAATGGAAGCCATGTTCAGTATCCGGCCTGATTTTTGTTTTTTCATAATAGGCAGTGCATGCTTTATGGCCACGAATGGAGCAGTCAGCATTACTTTGATCATAAATTCAAACTTTTCAGTGGAAAAATCTTCTATTAAGGACACATGCTGCAGCCCTGCATTATTGATCAACACATCCAAAGCCCCGAATCGGCTGACAGTTTCAATGATGGCCGACTGTATATCGGACTCTGATGTCACATCACATTTTAGACCAAGTGCTTCATAACCTTCATTTTGCAGGTTTTCTGCAGCCTTTATCACGGCATCCTCCTGAATATCTGTCAGAACAATTCTCGCGCCGTGTTCAGCAAATCTCTTACCAATCTCATACCCGATTCCCTGCGCTGCACCAGTGATAAAAACGACTTTATTTTGTACCATGAAAAAGCTCCTTTCAAAAACAAAGCCGGGGCTCAAGTTTAAGAGCCCCTGCCGAAATTAGATTCCCAACCCAAGTGAGAACATGATAATCGCAATTGCAACTCCGATAAGCGGGACAATTACCGTAACAGCAGCCACTGCTCCATATGCTGCCTGGTGAGTTTCACCGCAGATTGCCCGTACAGTGGTAACAACATACCCATTATGCGGCAGTGAGTCCAAGGCTCCGGAAGAAATGGCAACCGTTCTGTGCAGGGCTTCAGCATTTACGCCCATGTCCATATAATGAGGGGCCAAAATTGGCAGTGCGATTGCCTGGCCGCCTGAAGCTGACCCAGTCATCCCTGCGATCACACTTACGGCTATGGCGCCGCCTATCAGCGGACTGCCTGGAATGCTCGTCATCCAATCAACGGCCGTAGCAAATGCAGGCACTGCTTTTGCTACGCCGCCAAACCCAACGACAGCAGCCGTATTACCTATAGCAATCAATGCACCCAATGTTCCATCAGACACAGCATTCCAGAAATTAGTGAAATACTTTCGGTTTAATAGATATGTGGCAATAACTCCACCCAGCAAGGCAAGAATAAGTGCAGATTGTGCAAGTGAATTATGAAAAACGAAGGAAATAATTAAAACCACAACTAGTGGTACAACACCCATAATTGGATGCGGTAAATCCTTATGTTCTGTTACAGGATCCTGCGTGCGGGATTCAAACGTTTCTCCTTTGTTTACAGCTTTGGTAATCATACGCTTCAGCCACCAGTAGCCGAAGATCATCATGAACACTGCCACAATTAAGCTGACTTTCCAGCCCGCATATGGAGTTGTTCCTAGAAATTCAATCGGAATCCAGTTTTGAATTTCAGGTGAACCGGCAGAAGTCATCGTAAATGTTACAGATCCAAAAGCCAGTGCTGCAGGGATAAATCTTCTCGGCAGATTTGCCTGCTTAAATAAACTTAACGCCATTGGATATACTGAGAAGGCGACGACGAATAAACTGACTCCGCCATAAGTTAAAATGGCACAGGACGCGACTATGGCAAGAACGGCATATTTCATTCCCAGCTTATCCACGACCATTTTGGATACACTGTCAGCTGCACCGCTATCCTCCATTACCTTTCCAAAAATTGCACCCAATAGAAACATCAGATACCATGATGTAACAAACCCCGAAAAGCCGGACATATAGTTCCCGACCAAGTTGGCCTCTCCTTCACCTGCCAGCTGCGGAAATAAAGGCATACCGCTAAAAAGAGCTACAAACAGCGCAGATAACGGTCCGACCACCAGCAGATTCATTCCCCGCATGGTAAGGTATATCAGCAGGGCAAGCCCACCTATTAACCCAATCATACTTAGCATTTCGTTTCCCCCTTTTTATAAAATATAAGAAAATAAACTAGTCATACCCCCTTTCCGAAAACGCTTTCAAAAAAATAGAGGAATAACTTCTTGTAACTTGTTATTGCAAGAAATGTGCCAACATATGAGACTTCTTGGTGAAGGGACTGGTGAACATTTAATGAATTATTTTTCCGGAAATCTGGAACGGACAGGGAGCAAGTCCTCGAATTTCATAGAATATTTTTCTGATATTCCGTCTAACAGAGGGTTATCCGCATTAAAGATTCTTAGAATCAAAAAGTCCAGAATTCCGGAATATATTCCGGAATTCTGGACTTTTAACACCTATACAATCCCATATTTCTTTAACTTTTCGTACATGGACGATTTACTGATGCCAAGAGCGTTTGCTGCTACTATTCGATCATTATTATATTTACTCAAGCTTTGTGACAGAATCCGTTTCTCTGTTTCTTCCAGAATATCCTTAAGAGTCTTTTTTCCAACTGGATATACAGCAGTCTCTTTCATATAATCCGGCAACGCTTCTGTGTTAATGGTTTCATTGCTTGTTAAGTGAATGGATGCCTCGATTACATTTTCAAGCTCTCTGATATTTCCCGGCCAGCTGTATTGATGAAACTTTTCTAAGACTTCTTCTTCAATTGCACTTATTCTTTTTCCAGATTTCTTCGTTATTTTCTTGATAAAGCTGTCGATCAGAAGCGGTAAGTCCTCCATCCTGTCGCGTAAAGATGGAACCATGAACGGCACAACATTAATCCGATAAAATAGATCCTCCCTAAAACGCTTTTCCTCCATCATTTTTTCGAGCGGTCTGTTAGTTGCGGCAATAATCCGGACATCCACTTTAACCGGAGAAGTTGATCCAACACTTTCAATCTCACCTTCCTGCAGGGCACGCAATAGCTTCACCTGCATATTAAGAGGCATATCTCCGATTTCATCCAAAAACAGGGTCCCTCCATCGGCGAGCTGAAATTTCCCCTTTTTTCCGCCCTTTTTCGCTCCTGTAAAAGCTCCCTCTTCATAGCCAAACAGTTCAGACTCCAGCAGATGTTCAGGAATGGCCCCGCAGTTAATTTTTACAAATGGCTGATGACTTCTGTTGCTTAACTGATGAATGCTGTGGGCAAACAATTCTTTCCCAGTCCCGCTTTCCCCGCGGATTAAAACAGAAATATCACTGGCTGCCACCATTTTCACCTTTTCTTTCAGACTGTGAATCTGGCTTGAGCTCCCCAATATATCATCGAGGCTGTATTTTACACTTGGATCAATTCCCTGGATATAGCTCTGAATTTTTGTCAGCATGCTCTTTACATGGCTGTTCATCTGCATCCATTCCTTTGTATCTCTAAAGAAAACCGTCCCGAATGCACCAATTACCTCGCCATCAGAAAAAATGGGAATACGGTTCGCTATCATATAGTTGCCTCTTATGAATTGCAGGTCCGCAATTTCTTCCTTGCCTGATTCTGCCACTATATGCATTCTTGAATTTTCAATAACCTCGGATACATGCTTCCCCAGAACCTGTTCCCTCTCCACCTCAAGAAAATCACAATAATTTTTATTAATGTAAATGATGGTTCCTTCTTTATTTACAACGACAAGCCATCCAAAGGCGTTTTCTACAATGGTTTCAACCATTTGAACAGGCAAATCAAATAATGCACTTTTCATTTTTGATCCCCTCATTTAGGACATTCTAATAGTATAAACTTCATTTTATCATATTTTTCTGACAACAAATTCATTTCAATAGGTATTCTATTTGCTTTTACTGTCCATACCATTAGTACGCTAAAGACATGGGAGGTGTTTCAGCTGAAAGGCATATATCTGATCAATCCTCACTGGCAGTCTCTAAACAAGTCCAAAGAAGAATGTATTCAGCTGCAAAAACAGGCACTGGAATCCTTTATTGAGAAACATAATATTTATACAGTAAAGCTAAACCAATGGCAGCTGAACGACTACTACACCATTCCACATGCCCTATTGTATGATTTGAAGAAAAAGAAAGCAGAGCTGGATATCCTGCTTCTTTATTCTGAAGAGGTCTTTGAAGACTTTATTAATTCTTATCCAGCGAGATGGCTGATTCTGAAAAGCTTCTTCAATGAGGTTGTATTTTGCGCTAACCAAAAAGAGAACTCTCTTGAAGGCGCAGGTTAAATGTATTACTTAAAACAATAAAACCTGCAGCTCAAAACTGCAGGCTTCCTTCTTTTGCTTATACTTATGATGCATGCGCCAATTCTTTTGACTCCTTTAATTTCCGGTCATATACAAGAGTCGTCAGAATGGCAAAAACAAATAGAACCATTAATACAGCAAACAGCATGGAAATTCCATAAAGATCAACCAGGATTCCCCCCAGTAATGGGCCGATCATCCTTCCGCCTGTAGCTGTGCTATTTACGATTCCCTGATAAAACCCTTCCCTCCCTTTAGGTGCAAGCTGGTTGGCAATGGTCGGAACAGCCGGCCATATCAGCATTTCACCTACTGTCAGAATAACCATGCTAGTGACAAATGCGGAGAACTGTTCTGCGGTCGCGGCAACAGCAAACGAGCCTATAAATATAACCATACCCGCTACCATCTGAACCTTTAATGTTTTAAACCATTTTACTATTACACTGATAACCGGTTGCCCCAAAACAATCAGGGCTCCATTAATAGTCCACAGTAAACTGTATTGCTTTAAAGAAATGTTCAGCTCCTGTGTATAAGCGGCAATAGTCGATTGCCATTGGACATATCCAACCCAGCACAATAAATAGCCCGCACATAAGATGAGCAGCGCATAGAGCTTGGTATGATTTTTAACCATGCCATTTTCCTGAAGAATGGACGTCTGCTGACCGGAAACTGTGTTTATTCCCCGGTAGCCAAAAACGGCAATCAATAAAAAAATGATATACATGACCGTATTGGCCAGAAAAATCAGCTGAAAAGAGTATGATGCCACAAGACCCCCTAGAGCCGCACCTATGGCAACACCGGCATTCTGGGCTACATAAATGGCATTGAAAGCTTTGCGTCCCCCTTCTTTCCAGACTGATCCCGACATCGCAAACATAGAAGGAAAAACAATCCCTGATCCAAATCCGACAATGGTGAGAAAGACCACATATGCAGGCCAGCCATGCCAAATGGTCAAGCCGAAGAGTGCCATTACCGTAATGATAATTCCAAGTAGAATCGAACGATAGCCGCCTATTTTATCATAAAGGCTTCCCCCAATTAAATTCCCTGCGACACTGGCCGCTGCGTTCACCATTAGAACCAGGCCCGCTACCGATAAAGATTTCCCTAAATGGTCATGAATGTAGATGGTATTAAGAGGCCACAAAAAAGAAGATCCGGTTACATTCACTGCCATCCCAATAATTAAAAGCCATAAGGTCCGCGGCATAAGATAACGCCCCTTTTTTCGTATAATTTATATTTAGCCGGTACATTATCACCCGGACACTATTTCGAAATCCAAAATAATTTTATTCGGTTTTCTCTGTCCTTGCAATAGGTTTTTAATCGATTTTAATAGACAGAATACTTCATTTTTTCCACCTAAAAAGTAAAGCCCCGATCCTTGGTGGATCGGGGCCTTGCCACAATTATTTATGAAGATTGTTCCGGTTCAGGATGGAATTTTGATTTAACAGGCTGACCGCCTGATTTTTCATATTTCTTTTTCGACTGCTTTACCGGATCGTAATCCCGTCCTAATTCAACATCCTGGCTATTAACGCCATTGCGGGTCTTTTGTTCAGGATTGTTTTGTTTTGAACGCTTTTTCACCATCTATGAATCACTCCTTAATGAGGAAGAATTATCATCTGATTTTGGAGCTGCTGCAGCTGGAGCCTCATCCGGTGAAGCTGTTCCCGCTGCTGTGAGTTGGCGCTATGGGCCATCTGGGTTATATCATTATAGGCAGCTTCCAAAGACTGAAGCGCATTGGAGTATTCAAAATCATTATAATGCTCCTGTGTTCTTCCAGATTCAAACTGCTCCTGTGCAAAACGGATTGCATCCTCACATTGCTGAAGAAGTGTATCCATTGATTCACGGGTTGCCATGGTATCTTCCCCTCCTTGAAGAATGGGTCTAGAAGCTTGCATGCTTCATAAATTAGTTTGTTCATTCTCCGTAATCCTTACCACTGTATTTCCTGCCAATTCCCCTTTTATAAGGTTTTGCGTCATGATAAGATTAATTTTATGAAAGCATTCATAATGATTTTCATCATATAGGTTATTTCTTTGATTAAGGAGGGATGATTGTGGAAAAAGTGAATCCTTTTCCATATGCATCCGACAATAAGCGGTACCATACATGGAATTATCACTTACGCAGTGAATTTGGGCATAAGGTTTTCAAAGTGGCACTTGATGGCGGCTTTGATTGCCCAAACCGTGATGGCACGGTCGCACACGGAGGATGTACGTTCTGCAGCGCCGCAGGTTCCGGGGACTTTGCCGGGAATCGCACTGATGATTTGGACACACAGTTTAATGCAATCAAAATAAAAATGCATCATAAATGGAAAGACGGTAAATATATGGCCTATTTTCAGGCTTTTACAAATACACATGCCCCTGTTGAAGTGCTTCGGGATATGTATGAGCGGGTGCTTGAGCAGGAAGGGGTTGTCGGGCTGTCTATTGCAACCCGCCCTGACTGCCTCCCTGATGAAGTAGTTGAGTATCTGGCAGAGCTTAACAAACGGACCTATCTCTGGGTAGAGCTTGGCCTGCAGACTGTTCATGAAAGAACTGCCCTCTTAATTAACCGCGCACATGATTATCAGTGCTATGTGGAGGGAGTAAACAAGCTCCGGAAACATGGAATCCGCATCTGTTCCCACATCATTAATGGGCTTCCGCTTGAAACACCGGAAATGATGATGGAAACCGCCCGGGAAGTTGCGAAGCTGGATGTACAGGGAATTAAAATCCATCTCCTTCATTTATTAAAGGGAACCCCGATGGTGAAACAATTTGAAAAGGGCATGCTTGAGTTTCTGTCTCTTGATGAATATATAAATTTAGTATGTGACCAGCTGGAAATTTTACCCCCGGAAATGATTGTACACCGCATCACCGGTGATGGGCCAATCGACTTGATGATCGGACCAATGTGGAGTGTTAATAAATGGGAAGTCCTTAATGGCATTGATGCAGAATTAAAGCGAAGAAACAGCTGGCAAGGTAAATTTTACAATCCAATCCAAGTGGAGGCATTGTCATGAAGCTTGAAAGAATCTTACCATATGCAAAAAAGCTCCTTGAGAAAGCAGTATCACCTGGAGATATCGTTATTGATGCCACTCTGGGCAACGGACATGATACCGTATTTCTAGCAGATCTGGTGGGACCTAACGGCAGAGTTTATGGATTTGATATTCAGGAAGAGGCTGTCCTGAGCACAAAAACACGCCTGACTGATCACGAACTATCAGACAGGGCTACCCTTTTCAATACAGGTCATGAACACATTCTTGAGAATGTACCGCCGGTCCACCATGGAAAAATAACAGCGGCCGTATTTAATTTAGGCTACTTGCCCGGCGGCGATAAAGATATTGTCACCCGTCCGCAGACAACCATTTCTGCCATAGATCAGCTCCTGGCATTGATGGCTCCGGAAGGGATTATTCTTTTGGTGATTTATCACGGCCATATAGAAGGTGCTGTAGAGCGCGATTACCTGCTCCGATATGTCAAACAGCTTGACCAAAGCCTCGTCCATGTTCTGCAGTATCAGTTTATTAATCAAAAAAATAACCCGCCGTTTATCGTTGCAATTGAAAAACGATAATATAAGTAAAAGCCTGCAAAAAAATTGCAGGCTTTTACTTATTTCACAAAGACTTTTGCAAATCCGGAAGGCAGCATCTTCTGTACCGTCCTGTAAGCTCTTCCATTTACATAAAAGAAATAGCTCACCATTCCGCCTGTCCTGATCATGTTTCTGGCTAATCTTCTGACATTCCGCTGCTTCCGGACCTTATCATCGGAGAGATATACCCCCAGCAATCCGCGATTAATCAGTTTATGGAAATGCCTATGAGGCAGCTTTTCTGTATGCTTATCAGCCTCAGCAACAAAGTGCTTCAGTCTCGAAAACAATCTCTCTTCGCTTTCATAATAAAAGCAGAAATTCAAGTCTCCCCCGGCTTTGTCCTCTTCCTGATCAATCAGATAATCAAGCAGAATGTGAAGGCCCTGGATGTAAGGAAAATAGCCATTTCTTATATTTACCGCATCCTCTGCTTTAAAATCATCTCTTAGTGCATAGGAAACAAGGCAAAAAATACCGAGTGTTGATCCCGAGCAGGCAGAAAACTCATACCATTCCATTTCGGGTATGTCTGAACGATATTGGTCGAACCAGTTTTGCAGCCGGGGTACTCGTTCTTCGACTGCAACATGCTTATGTATTTGCAGATCACAATAGTAACGGCATAATTCAAGTAAATGTCTTTTTATATGGGGATATTGAACAAGGCTCGACAGCACTTCCCTGCAGGTCGATGCTAAATCTGCAAGGTAGTTTCCATCATCCTGCTCACTTCTAAGACGGTAATAATTTTTCCCTTCTGCGTCAATATCCAGTGCATCCTTCATTGACTCATGAAGTGCGGCAAAATCTCCAGGATCAAGCGAGGTGCTCCGGTCGCAAAGGTTGTCCAAGTAATCACTGATAGTCTGATAAGCGACAATGAACTTTATCGCTTGTTCGTATTTTTCCATTGCCATCAATGACATAATAGCTCCGCCTTCACAGTGAAAGGTTTTATGTTCAATGCTGGCAAGAGCCTGCTTTCTTAACTCCGGATCGGGAATTGCATCCGCCCGGCTCCTCCAGTATGCAAGCTCCTTATGGACAGCAGGAAGAACCTTCCGATAGACATGTGACATCAAGTTAATTGGCATGGAAGGGACACTCATGACAGCAGATACCTCCTTTTAATCAGGTCTGAGAATATTTTAAGGAAATCATTAAACCACATAACCCAGCGCCTTTAATTGGCTGTTCACGAAATCCTTCGCATATTCAAATACCTCTTCACGTTCAGGTTCATTAAAGACTTCATGGTAGCACTTTGGCCATTCTTTGAACCTTTTCTCAGAGAAAGGCGCAAGGTTAAACCATTCTCTGACAGTTGTTTTATTCACGATTTTATCATCCCCGCCCTGAACTACGAGAAGGGGTACATCCTGGATATTATCAAGATTCTCAAAGGCCAGTTTCATGGCATAAACAAGTTCCCTGTACCATCTGACCGAAACCTTTGTCACATACAGTGAATCATTTAAATCAGCATCAAGTACATCCTGATTACGCGTCGCCATGTCCACTGACAATCCTGCATCCATTTTCAGTCCGGGCATAACTGAATTGAGTCCAAGCGATAAGAAGTTCAGTAATTTCGAAGGCTGCTGAACTAAACCTAAACAGGGGGATGATAAAATCACTCCTGCGAGATTCATTCTTTCTTCCTGCAGCAGACGGATGGCAATCAGTCCGCCCATGCTATGTCCCAAAAGAAAAACCGGCAATTCAAATTCATAGGCAGCCTGTACCCAATCTTTAACTTCAATGATATATTCATCAAAGGAATCAATATGGCCCCTTCTGGATCTTGTAGTCATTCCCTGGCCGGGAAGATCTCCCATAATGACATGGAAACCGGCCAAGCGCCACATTTCAATCATCCAGCCATAACGGCGGTGATGCTCCATTGCCCCATGAACTATGACAATAACGCCTTTTGCCTCTCCTTCAGTTTCCCACTTCCACATCGTCAATCCTCCCAGCCTTTTTACGTACGATCTTATGTAAATATATTATAGCCTAGATGCAAAAATTGTTCATGAATCTGCCCCTTAAAAAAACTCTTTTACCAAAATAACGTTTATCATGCCTCATATGATAAAATCATAATAATTCAACTAATACAGGAGTGTTTTTCACATGATCTATCCATATAAAGATAAAGAACCTAAAATTGCAGAATCCGCATTTATTGCAGATTTCACTACCATTACCGGAGATGTTGAAATTGGGGAGGATTCCAGTGTCTGGTTCAACTCCGTCATACGCGGGGATGTAGCACCGACTGTCATCGGCAGGAAGGTAAATATCCAGGATAATTCTGTCCTGCATCAGAGCCCGAATAACCCGCTGATATTGGAAGACGAGGTAACAGTAGGCCATCAGGTAATCCTTCATAGCTGTATTATCCGCAGAAAAGCTCTAATTGGGATGGGCTCAATTATCTTAGATCAGGCAGAAATCGGGGAGGGAGCATTTATTGGTGCAGGCAGCCTTGTTCCTCAGGGAAAAAAAATTCCGCCCAATACGCTTGCATTCGGCAGGCCAGCAAAAGTGATCCGTGAGCTGACACCGGAAGATATTAATGATATGGAACGGATTAGCAGGGAATACGCTGAAAAAGGCAAGTACTATAAGTCTTTGCAGAAAAAGCCAAAATAACTCTTCAGCCTTAATAGAATGGGAATTTGGCCGATATTAACTATATGGCAACAGTTATTGGCGGGTGAAGGAAATTGAAGACCTATATCGGAGCAATTGTTCTATTCTTATTATTAATAGTGATATTCAGAAAAAACATAGTAAAAACAGCACCTCTGTTTTTACTTATCTTTATCCTTGTTTCTGCAGCATTTGTTTATGACAACCTTGCAGGAAGTAGTCCTCCATCAGCCGTAAACACAATAAAATCATGGCTGTCTGAACCAGCTGAAAAAGCCACTGCTTTCCTTGGAAACAGCACGTCAGTTATTAAGATCAAGAAAAAAACAATTATAGATGCGCCCGCAATCAATCAGTTTCCAGAGCTCCCCAGAGGATGCGAAGTCACGAGCTTATCCATGCTCCTCTATCACGCGGGGATCCAGGCAGATAAACTGACACTGGCTAAAGAAATAAAGAAAAGTCCTGAGCCTTACCGTGTAGAAGACGGAAAAATCTATTTCGGACATCCGAATGAAGGCTTCATAGGCGATATGTATTCCTTTGATAATCCCGGGCTTGGTGTTTATCATAAACCCATTCAAGAGCTTGCGGAAAAGTACATGCCCGGCTCCATTGAAGACCTTACCGGATCCGATTTTGAAGACTTAAAGATTCATTTGTCAGATGGCAGACCTGTATGGATCATTATCAACACAGCCTATAAACAGCTTTCTGAGGACTTTTTTCAAACCTGGCATACTCCGAGCGGAAAAATTCAGATCACCTATAAAGAGCATTCTGTCCTGCTAACAGGCTATGATCAGGAATTCATGTACTTCAACGACCCACTCACAGGTGAGAAAAACAAAAAAGCACCCATAAACGCTTTTGAAAATGCATGGGTGCAGATGGGCAAACAGGCTATTACCTATATTCGATAAGTAAAGCGTCCACCAGGATATCCCTGATGGACGCTTTTGATTAGCCTTTAAGAGGCTGCAAGTCTTTATCTAACAAGTATTCTTTTTCAAAGGAGTATTTCTTCTCCACATATACCTGATGCCAAACCATGAACATCAGAACTGTCCAGATTTTGCGGCTGTTGTCCGCTTTATCCTGACAATGATTTTCAAGCAGCTGCAATACATAGTCCTTATTAATCAGGTGATCTGTATTGCTTTCGCGGATGATATTTTTCGCCCACTCATTCATCTCGTCCTTCAGCCAATGGCGGATCGGCACTGGGAACCCAAGTTTTTTGCGGGTTAGCACATGATCCGGAACGACACCCTCGGCAGCTTTGCGAAGAATATATTTCGTGGTGCCATTTGCTGTTTTCAGGCTGGTCGGAATTTTGGAAGCCACTTCAAACACTTCTTTATCAAGGAAAGGAACACGAAGCTCAAGAGAATGAGCCATCGTCATTTTGTCCGCTTTTAATAAAATATCTCCTCGCATCCAGGTATGAATGTCGATATACTGCATGCGGTCAACCGGATCATAGCCGCGGCTTTCTTCATATAAAGGTTTCGTAATATCCGTATAATTTAAGCTGTTTTTATAGACGTGAAGCAGATTGCGCTTCTCCTGCTCTGTAAACATTTTTGCGTTTCCGATGTAGCGCTCTTCCATTGGTGTGACACCGCGTTCGATAAAGCTTTTACCCTTCATTCCCTCTGGCATTATGCTTGCAATCATGCGAAGAAGCTTTTTGCCGATGGCAGGAATTTTATTGAAGACTTCCAGGGATTGTGGTTCACGGTATATATTATAGCCGCCAAACAACTCATCGGCTCCTTCACCTGAAAGTACAACCGTTACATGCTTGCGTGCTTCTCTTGCCACAAAGTAAAGAGGCACACATGCCGGGTCGGCAAGCGGATCGTCCATATGCCACATGATTCTCGGAATTTCATTCATGTATTCCTCAGGAGTAATGATATAGCTGATGTTTTCGACACCCAGCTTTTCCGCTGTTTCTTTCGCTACATCCACCTCACTGAAGCCATTGCGCTCAAAACCGACAGAGAATGTTTTAATAGCAGGATGGAATTCCTTCGCAATCGACGCAATGATGGAAGAATCAATTCCGCCTGAAAGGAAAGAACCTACAGGAACATCGGCACGCATATGCATTTTGACCGAGTCGAATAATACATCTCTGATTTCTTTTGTAAAATCAGCTTCTGATTTCTGCACAGGGTGGAAAGCAGCTTTCCAATAGCGCTTAATATCCATCGGAGCACCGATTTTTTTAGTAAAATAATGGCCTGGCTCCAGCTTGTTGATTCCCTCTGACATCGTGTTTGGCTCAGGCACAAACTGATAGGTCAGATAATGCTGAAGGGAGTCATAATTTAATACATCATTTTGAAGGGCCAATAGAATGCTTTTCTTCTCTGATCCAAAGAACGTTTGGTCTCCCTTATCGTAATAAAAGAAAGGTTTAATCCCAAATTGATCTCTGGCTCCATATAAAGACTGCTCCTGTTTATCCCAAATGACAAACGCAAACATACCTCTTAATTTCTCAACAGCTTTTTCTTTCATATGGCTGTAAAGGGCAATGATGACTTCTGTATCTGAGCTTGTTTCGAAGCTTAAGCCCGCTTTGAGAAGTTCTTCACGAAGTTCCACATAATTATAGATTTCACCATTAAAGATAATCCAATAACGTTCATTCTCGTAAGTCAGCGGCTGGTGTCCGCTTTCAATATCAATAATGCTCAGCCGGCGGAAGCCAAATTGAATATGATCATCAAAATAGTACCCTGAGTCATCCGGACCCCGGTGTGTAATGATATCATTCATATTTTGAAATTGTTCTTTATCTGCGTCACGGTAATTTTGTGCTTTTTCATGTACACAACCAATAAAACCACACATTATGTACGTCACCTACTCCATTCTATTCTCAATATTTAGATATAGCCTAACGGCTCTTTGTCTTAAAAACATACCCTATAATACTACCACTAATCCCTAATAATTAGCACGCAGAATATAAAATGTTTCTATATGGAAAATTAAGCCATTATCCGAAGTTTATACGATACCATAAAATGATAAACGACTATAGAGCATAAAGACCGAAAAGTTTAGAACACCCTAATTATATTAGACGCAACAAAGAAAGCGGGAGTTACATAGTAAATGCAACTCCCGCTTTCTAAATTACTATTGCGCTTCAGAACGAAGAATTTCTGCCTTGTCAGTACGCTCCCAAGGCAGGTCAACATCTGTACGTCCGAAATGTCCGTAAGCAGCTGTCTGCTTGTAAATTGGGCGGCGAAGGCCCAGCATGTTAATAATTCCTGCAGGACGAAGATCAAAATGCTTTCTTACTAAATCAACCAATACATCTTCATCCACTTTACCGGTTCCAAATGTATCAACAGAAATTGAAACAGGCTGTGCAACACCGATCGCATAAGCAAGCTGAACTTCAACTTTATCTGCTAAACCGGCTGCTACAAGGTTCTTCGCTACATAACGTGCAGCATATGCAGCAGAGCGGTCAACCTTTGTAGGATCCTTACCGGAGAACGCACCTCCGCCATGGCGTGCATATCCGCCGTACGTGTCAACAATGATTTTGCGTCCAGTCAAGCCAGCATCCCCTTGAGGTCCGCCGATAACAAAACGTCCAGTCGGGTTGATGAAGTACTTAGTATTCTCATCGATTAGTTCTTTCGGAACAACCGGGTTAATAACATGTTCCTTCAGATTACGCTGGATTTGCTCCAGGCTGATTTCAGGGTGATGCTGAGTAGAAATAACGATTGTGTCGATGCGGACAGGCTTGTCATTTTCATCATACTCAACAGTTACCTGAGTTTTTCCATCCGGACGAAGGTAAGGTAGGATTTCTTCTTTACGAACTTCAGTCAGGCGGCGTGAAATTTTATGTGCCAAAGAAATCGGAAGAGGCATAAGCTCTTTCGTTTCGTTGCAGGCAAAACCGAACATTAAGCCCTGGTCTCCTGCACCGATTGCTTCGATTTCCTGATCGCTCATTTGTCCTTCGCGTGCTTCAAGCGCCTGGTCAACACCCATTGCGATATCTGCAGACTGCTCATCAATGGAGGTTAAAACTGCACATGTTTCGGAATCGAAACCATATTTAGCACGGGTATAACCAATTTCTTTTACCGTTTCACGAACGATTTTTGGAATATCTACGTATGTAGATGTTGTGATTTCACCTGCAACTAATACAAGTCCAGTTGTTACAGAAGTTTCTGCAGCAACACGGGCATTCGCATCTTTAGCTAAAATTGCATCTAAGATTGCATCAGAAATTTGGTCACAGATTTTATCCGGATGACCTTCAGTAACTGATTCAGAAGTGAACAAACGACGTTTTGTTGACATCTGGCTTCCTCCTTATAAATAGAAAATTGAGCGAGAAATAAGAAATGTGGAAGCGGAAAAATAATTTTCCCTGTCATTTCATGGATCTCTGTTTGATACGGAACTCATTCCCTTAGTAGTATGAAATAAACATGGAGTTTTTATTAGAAAAATAGACAGCGCCGGCAGGTATGCCATGCGTCCATCATTCATAAGCGTGCCAAAAACTCACATAAATAGTACATTCCAAAAGCCGTTCATTTCATTGCAAAATAAAAAACCTTCTCATTAGTGAAAAGGTTGAAAGCAAATCGATTCGCGCCTTTCACTCTTATCGTTCAAGGAATTACGTCCTTGCGTCAGGTTAGCACCTTTGCTGATTATTGCCTTTAGCAGGTTGCTGGGTTTCATAGGGCCTGTCCCTCCACCAGCTCGGGATAAGAGAGTATCCGTTCAAGGTTGAATCATACCGTATTTTAACGAACTATGTCAACAGATTTTCATTATTTTAAACTGTAAAATTACGATTTGGAAAATTCAGCTTCTCCCTTACAGGGAACAGCTTCTATCATCACACTTTTTCTTTAGGAATTTATGCCTGTTCTTCGCAATCCATTTGTAGACAGGATCGCCCAGAAGTCCGGTGAAAGGTAAATATAAAAAGGTGCTGATCAAAAAGGAGGCTGGAAATAGGAGCAGCAGTCTCCGTGCTGCATAGTAACCCTTTTTCACGCTGCCTGAGGGGGTAATAAGATGAAGCTCTTTGCGCAAATCTTGTCTGGGAAATGATAAAGAACCCGGCATTTTTTCATAATCCTGCAGGGAAATCCACTCCACTTTATTCAGCCAATCGAGCTTTTTAAATATTCTCTTTGTTTCCTTGCATAACGAGCAACTTCCATCATATAGGGCAATTGTTTTCATTTAAGATCAGTCCCATGGTAAAATTAACACTTTCTTCTATAATAGCATATATCGGTTATAAGGCGACCAAAGTGGATTACCTGTCCAATTGTGACAATTTATTAACAGAGACAAAAAAATTTCGTAATAGTATAGACTAATCATTTCAATGTGTTATACTAATTTCGAGATGTAATCACTTTCATAAAAAAATCGGGAAAAAGGAAGGTATTCATCAGATGAACTCTGTAAGCATATCAAACGAATTGAGTGAATTATTAAATGGCAGCAACATTCAAGTGCAACTATCCGTTCCTCAGCTTGTGGAAAAAGTTTTAAACCGCAATGAAGGGTGCCTTACTTCCACTGGTGCTGTACGCGCTACTACAGGAAAGTATACAGGGCGTTCCCCTAAAGATAAATACATCGTTGAAGAAGCATCGAATAAAGATAAAATGGACTGGGGCAGCGTAAACCAGCCCATCTCTGAAGAAGCATTCTCCAATCTTTATAATAAAGTAATCAATTACTTAAAAGAAAAAGAAGAAGTATTTGTTTTCAAAGGCTTTGCAGGTGCTGATAAAAAACATCGCATGCCTATTCAGGTGATCAATGAATATGCCTGGCATAACCTTTTTGCACACCAGTTATTCATTCGCCCGGCAGAAGACGAACTATTGGATCATCAGGCAGAGTTCACAGTCATTTCTGCTCCAAATTTCAAAGCAGACCCTGCTGTTGACGGCACAAAGTCTGAAACATTCATTATCATATCATTCGAGCGCCGCACTGTTTTAATTGGCGGAACAGAATACGCAGGTGAAATGAAAAAGTCCATCTTCTCTGTAATGAACTATATGCTTCCGGAAAACGGAATCCTTCCGATGCACTGTTCAGCAAACGTTGGACGTGAAGGTGATGTGGCTTTATTCTTTGGCTTATCCGGTACTGGAAAAACAACTTTGTCTGCAGACCCGAACCGCAAGCTGATCGGTGATGACGAGCATGGCTGGTCTGCGAATGGGGTCTTCAATATTGAGGGCGGATGCTACGCGAAATGCATCAACCTATCCCGTGAAAAAGAACCGCAAATATTTGATGCAATCCGCTTTGGAGCTGTGCTGGAAAATGTAGTGGTAAACAGCGAAACCCGGGTTGCAGACTACGATGACAGCACTTTAACTGAAAATACACGTGCGGCATACCAGCTTCAGGCCATCGATAATATCGTTGACCCAAGCATTGCCGGACATCCTAATACAATCGTATTTTTAACAGCTGACGCATTTGGCGTATTGCCTCCAATCTCCAAACTCTCAAAAGAGCAGGCAATGTACCATTTCTTAAGCGGTTATACATCCAAGCTTGCAGGAACTGAGCGCGGCATAACATCACCACAGGCTACGTTCTCTACATGCTTTGGATCACCTTTCCTACCGCTTCCTGCAAATCGTTATGCTGAAATGCTTGGCGAGAAAATCGATGAGCATAATGCAAAAGTCTACCTTGTAAATACAGGATGGACTGGCGGAGAGTATGGAGTCGGCGAACGCATGAAGCTCGCCTACACCCGCGCTATGGTGGAAGCTGCACTAGAAGGTGAACTTAACAACGTAGAAACAATCAAGGACGAAATCTTCGGCCTGGAAATTCCTCAGCACGTGACAGGAGTGCCTGATGAAGTTCTTCAGCCAAGCAAAACATGGGCAGATCAGGCTGCTTATGAAGCTAAAGCAAAAGAGCTTGCTGCTAAATTCCGGGAAAACTTCAAGAAGTTTTCAAGCGTTTCATCTGACATTGAACAAAAAGGCGGACCAATCGCTTAATAGAGAAAGAATTGCCGTTTACGCGGCAATTCTTTCAGTTTGTAGACAAAAGGGGTTCGGAATAGTCTCATTCCGGACCTCTTTTTTGAATTTTATTGGCTTTGAAGCATTTTCAGATGATGATAGACCTCTCCGAGGTCATCTTCTAGGCCATTTCT
>NZ_JAMBOJ010000069.1 GCF_023715565.1 Cytobacillus firmus
GGTAACTTTATTTTATCAGAAGTGGTTCTTATTTTAATCCCAAAATAAACAAAGCCGGTGAAATTTTACTCATTGTAAAATTTCACCGGCTTTTTCAATTTAGAGGAGGGTTTTGTCCCAGCCTCTTCCTATCTATTATGATCCTTGTCTTACTATGGATTCTTTTTTCAGCTGATTTTCGCCATCAGGTTCCAAGTATAGCTTCCTGCTAGGCATAGCCACATAAACACGCTCATTTTCAAGAATGTCCATAATCTCAAAGTTGATTTCTTCCTTTATTTTCAGGAACTCGCCCCAATTTGTTGTTTTAGTGAAGAAATAAAGGAAGATATCAAGCCCATTTTCTTTATAATCGTCAAAGGTGACAAAGATGGTTTCTGGGTGAATATCTGGATGATTCTTTAAAAGATACTCAATCTGCCCTACCACATTAGCCATTTGATCCTTAGTCGTTTCATGAGTAACGCGCAATCTGAAGCTTATTTGCCTTTTCCCCATCTTACTCCAATTTGTAATTGATTCATTAGCTAAAGTAGCATTAGGAACTGTGACCAACGCCTGTGCAAATGTCCTTACCCTGGTGCTCCGGAAAGAAATATCTTCAACCGTTCCCTCCACACTTGGCGTCATGATCCAATCACCAATCGTGAACGGCTTTTCTGTAATAATGACAAATCCCCCAAACAGATTTCCCAGTACATCCTTGGCAGCAAAAGCAATGGCAACACCGCCTAATCCTAGCCCTGCTACAAACCCATTCACATCGTAGCCAAACTCCTGAGCAACTATGCTAAAGCTAATAGCCACAATGATAACTCTCAATGCCTTCGAAATGAAAGGAATGAGGATGTTATCAATCTCCAGATTATACCTGACTTTTAAACTGGTAAAAAGGGCTGATGATACGCCTGCCATATTGTATAATCCCCATGCAAGCAAAATAATGTATGAAGAACTTATAAAATCTAAAAACAAGGGATTTTTTTGATTTAGATAAGGAAAGTAACCAACAGACACGTAGATCCCTATTATGATAAAAAAACCTTGAATCGGCTTTTGAAAAGAAACAAATAAATGTGAGAAAAAGTCGTTTGGCGCTTTTCTGCTAATCTTTAATAAAAGAGTAAATACATATTTAGCGAAAAGCTTCCGGAAAATGAGAAACAGCAGAAAAATCCCAATGGATATTCCCAAGTCCAATAATTTATCATTTGTTAAATAAGATTCCCAAAACATTTTATTACCTCCTTGGTGCTATTTGCTATCATAACATAATTCTCCGAGGCAGGTTATCATACAAACTTCCCTAAGTATATACAGAAAACTGTTACTTCTTTATTTGAGGAGGGACCCCAGTTCGATTCCCAAGAAAGCCAGAAGAATCCCGCCGCCATAGCTCAAAAAAGTATATAAAATAAGCTCCTTTTTCCTTTTATCCAGGTGCAGCTGTATCGCCTCAAGCTTCAAGGTAGAAAAGGTGGTGAATGCCCCCATATATCCTGTGCCAAACAGCATAAAAAGACTTCCTTCTATTCCTGACCCTATCATGACTCCAAGAAGAAGTGAACCAATAAGGTTAATGACAAGTGTGGCAGCAGGGAAATTCGACACAAACTTTTTACTAATGAACCGACTGGTCCATAGCCGGGATATCGCTCCAAAGAAACCGCCTATCCCGACCATTAGTACATATATCGTACTCATCCGGTTTCCTCTCCTTTCCTGATCTGAAACCCTAATCGGCTCATCCATAATCCGCCAAAAAGACTGGCTGCAATATATAAAACGGCCAGAGCTGTTTGTCCAGCGGAAAAAAGTGCTACTGTTTCAACACTCAATGTCGAAAAAGTCGTAAAGGATCCAACAAAGCCCGTTCCCAGTGCTGTTTTTATATGGGCTGGCAAAGAAAGACGAACCATCAGCCCCGTTGTCAGCCAAGCCAGGAGAAAACTTCCCAGAAGATTAACCGTCAACGTGGCAAAAGGAAAAACGGCACTTTCCTGAAAAAGAAAAACGCCCATGCTGTAACGTAATACGGAACCTAAAAACCCTGCGGCACCAACCAGTATATAAACCATCCAGAACCCTCCATTACCCTTATTTTACCCAAAACAAAAAGACTCCTGCCAGTTACCACATAACTGACAGGAGTCATTAGCCAATAGGCGGTTAAAGGTGAACTCCATCACCTGATAAGACGTATCTTTACAAACACTATAAAACAAATTCTCAAGGATTAAAAGCCTTTTATCCCTAATTCAGTAAGGATTCCCCTTTTTATAAACAGTGAAGAAAGCAGCAGACCATATAACAGATGGCCTAGAAGCCAAATAAAGATGGCAGGTAATGATGTAAGTTCAGGGGTTCGTACAGATAAAGCAGTTGTTGGATAAAGCAGGACTCCTATGGAAAAGGTGAGGAATAATGTGCGGATAAAGACTTGTGTCCTGTTCCAGCGGTATTTTTTCATTATAAATAATAAGCTGACTGCTAAAATGACTGAAATGATCAAGTGAAATCCAAACTCGATTAATTCGGGAAAATGATAGTTTTTTAAAATCGGAAAATAATCCACATTTAATAATAATGTGTATACTTTAATACCAGTGGATATCTCAATCATTTTCAGAAATAACCCCAGAAAAATTCCCGATAGCACTCCCGTAAATATACCTTTTGCCAAAAGTCTACGCATAGAATCTATCCTTCCCGTTGATTGAGACTACTTAAGATCCGGGAGATTGCCTACCTTAGTCCCATTCTCTGACTGTTTAATAAATTCCTGTATATCCTCAATTGTTAATCCCAGCTGTTTGGCTGTCAGTATTAGCTCTACCCATTCTTTATCAATCTTACCCGCACAGGTTTCCATTTCCTTTTCCACTCTCCCGTAAAGATTCTGTTCCCCTCAGAAGTCTTTATTGAGTGCTGATTTTATTAATCATTTTACATAGGAATAAATGGGGTAAATCTTCTGGAGTCTTTATCCCTTTAAATAATTTGGTTAATGTCAGACGTTCAATAATCCCCGTCAGACTCTCTGCGACAATTCGCATATCAATATCTTTCCTCTTCAATCAATAACCAAAAGAATTTATGTTATACTCAAAAAGGGAACGTATATTCTTATTTTACACTGGGGGACGGGAAATGGAAAGTTTTGAAACAGCTTATATTGCAGGGATTAATTATAGACAGTGAAGGAACAATCACTCTAACCAGGATGCATGAGAGAGAGCATCGTCGGCCCTGTATAACAATAGCATCTACTGATAAGGAAATGTTAATTTATATACAAACATTAACAGGCGGAACAATAATTAATAATAAAAAATTACAAGCCGGGTATTCACAAAAATTCTTTTTCTCTGAATATTAAACAAAAGGAGAAAGTTATGTTAGTACTAAAACAGGTGCGCTTTGTGGATATTTGAAAATTATGCAAGAGTAACTCCAATTAATGGAAAATATACTGTGAAAAAGTTAAGACAGAAGATTTTATTCGAAGAAGACTTTTTTAAGATATGAAAAGACAAATAAAAAACCACCAAATATGTATTTGGTGGAGACGGTGGGACGTGCACTTCCATGCTTTCGTCATGGCACTGACTATATCTTGAACCTGTCTTAACAGGTCCTTCGGCGTATTATGCGAAATATAAATTTACCTGATGCTCAGGCAGCATTCCGCATCCTAGTACTACCACTTCTGTGGCAGCCTATAAGTCGATACACGGCTGTTGGATTGCTCCACATACCGCTCGGCATTGCCCTATCGCCAATGGCGACTTAGGTTTCACCGATAAAGCCGAATTTTCACTTGTGTGTTGCCACACAAGGCGACTAATAATTAATCGAACCCACGTCCAGAAATATCGGCACTTAAGCTTCTACGAGTGTAGTCGATATATTCGCGATTCGCTGATCCTTATGCCTATCGACGGGCGTCCGGCCAGCTAGCCTGGTTGTTCTCTTCCTTCATCCTCAGGCGGTGGAATCCGGCGTAGCCCACTAAGAGTGAGTCCGCTACCCTACCACATGGGCGATGGAGGGGCGAACCGCTAAAGGCCTATTAGGCAGCTAAAGCGAAGTTGTTTTGAGTTTTGCCAGTTATTGGCTTTGACGTTTTAACGAGGCCGATCCCCTCGACTCGCAACCTAAGCTCGAACTATCCCTGTCGAATCCGTAGCGTCCCCATAATAAAAGGTCTGCGCCGAATCTTATTCAGCACGCTGACGTTCGGATAAGCTCGAAATAGATGAGCTAAAGTTTGTGTCACTCGCTGTGACAATTACTATTATAGCACACTGAGCAAATTTTTCAATTGTAAGGTTCTGGATTTACATTTTCTGCCTTTCGCGGAAAGCACGCTCAACTTCACGCTTGGCTTCTTTCTTCTTCAGATCCTCACGCTTGTCATATTTCTTTTTACCCCTTGCCAGGCCGATTAAAACCTTTGCATAACCATTCTTGAGGTACATTTTTAATGGAACGATCGAGTAGCCTACTTCCTTCGACTCACCGATCAGCTTGCTGATTTCTTTTCTGTGCAGGAGAAGCTTTCTGGTCCTTAGCGGATCGTGGTTGTAGCGGTTTCCCTGCTCATAAGGACTGACATGCATGCCGAAAAGAAAGAGTTCATTGTTTTGTATTCTGGCATATGAGTCCTTCAGGTTCACCTTGCCCGCCCGGATCGATTTAATCTCCGTCCCCTGCAGAACAATTCCCGCTTCATATGTTTCTTCTATAGCATAGTCATGATAGGCCTTTTTATTTTGCGCAACCATTTTGCCAGTTCCTTTTGGCATGTTGAATCCCCCTTTGCTCCCCTTTCCTGTTATCAGGAAATGCAGCATCCGTTCTCTATCGGTTTCTTTATTATAGCAAAATTGCGTGTCCCTCTCAAAGCGGAGCCTTGCCGGGAAGGAAAGAGAGAGCCTTTAAGGCCCTCCCGCATTTACCGCTTCTTTTTCTTCCGCTTTGCTTTTGGTGCATTTTCGTAATGCTTTTTCTCTTTTTTCTTTTTTGGGCCGCCTGGACTGTTTCCTTTGCCCTGATCAGACTTCCCTCTGCGCGGCTTTTTCTCATTGCTGCCAGTCTTGAACACCTTTGGCGCTTCCCGAGACTCCCGTCTGCGGGTTCCCTTCATGCCGACGATTTCAAAATCAATTGAGCGTTCGTCTTTGTTTACATTAATGACACGGACTGTAATCTCGTCGCCAATACGGTAGACATTGCCCGTACGCTCCCCGATCATCGCCATCTGACGCTCGTCATAGCGGTAATAATCGTCTGTCATATAACTGACGTGGATAAGTCCTTCAATCGTGTTTGGAAGCTCGACAAACATGCCAAAGTTTGTAACAGAGCTGATGATCCCATCATATTCCTCGCCGATTTTATCAGCCATATATTCCGCTTTCTTCAGTTCATCTGTTTCACGTTCCGCTTCAACTGCACGGCGCTCCATATTGGAAGAGTGTTCGGCAATGTCTGGAAGCTGTACGTTCCACTTTTCCCTTGTCGCCTGATCCAGCTTGCCTTCAATTAAGTAAGTGCGGATAAGTCTGTGGACAATTAAGTCCGGGTAACGGCGGATCGGTGATGTGAAGTGTGTGTAAAACTCTGTTGATAACCCGAAGTGCCCAAGGCTCTCTTCAAAGTACTTCGCCTGCTGCATAGAGCGAAGCATCACTGTGCTGACCACCATTTCTTCCGGTTTTCCCTGAACCTCTTCGATGATTCCCTGTAGGGCACGCGGGTGAACGGAATTAGCTGTTCCTTTTACGATATAGCCGAAGTTTGTAATAAACTCAAAAAATCTTCTAAGCTTATCTTCTTTCGGATCTTCATGGATACGGTAAATGAACGGTACTTCCATCCAATGGAAGTGCTCAGCAACGGTTTCATTGGCTGCGAGCATAAATTCTTCAATCAGGCGCTCTGCAATCGAGCGTTCGCGCAATGCGATTTCTGTCGGGGTGCCCTCTTCATCCACAATGACCTTCGCTTCTTTAAAATCAAAATCAATGGCTCCGCGATGCATTCTCTTTTTACGCAGGATCAGAGAAAGCTCCTTCATCAGTTCGAACATTGGCACAAGCGGTTGGTATCTGTTGATAAGTTCCTCGTCCTGCTCTTCTAAAATCTTATTCACATCTGAATAAGTCATTCGTTCCGTTGTTTTAATCACACTCTGGAAAATCTCGTGATTCACTACTTCTCCATCAGATGTGATTTCCATCTCACAAGAAAGCGTAAGCCGGTCCACTTTCGGATTCAATGAGCAAATGCCATTTGATAAGCGATGCGGGATCATCGGGATAACCCGGTCCACTAAATACACAGAGGTTGCCCGCTCTTCCGCTTCCCTGTCAATTGGAGAATCCTCACGGACATAGTATGTGACATCTGCAATATGAACGCCAAGCTTGTAGTTGCCGTTATCCAGTTTTTTAACCATTACTGCATCATCAAGATCCTTTGCATCTGCACCGTCTATTGTGACAATAACTTCATTTCTCAAATCACGACGGTTTTCAAGCTCACTTGGATCAATCGTATCCGGCGTTTCCTCAGCCTGCTTAAGCACCTCATCCGGGAACTCAAGCGGAAGGCTATGCTTGTGAATAACAGAAAGGATATCCACACCCGGGTCGTTCTTATGTCCTAGTATGTCGATGACTTCTCCTTCTGCACTCTTTCGGCCTTCTGGATAAGTGGTCAGTTTTACAACGACCTTATGCCCTTCAACCGCACCTTTTGATGCTGATTTGGGGATAAAAATATCGCTGGCAAACTTTTTATCATCGGGGATAACAAATCCAAAGTGCTTGCTTTCCGTATACGTTCCGACAATTTGTGTCACACCGCGCTCTAAGATACGGACAATCGTGCCTTCCCGCCTCTGGCCTGAACTCTCAGATGTCACACGTGCGAGAACGATATCCCCATTTAAGGCATTATTCGTTTCATTGGGCGGGATAAATATATCATCCATTCCCTGCTCTTCCGGAATAACAAAGGCAAACCCCTTTGCGTGGCCGGAAAGCTTCCCACGGATCAGATTCATTTTTTCAGGTAAGCCATAACGATTGCTTCTCGTTCTGACTACTAGCCCTTTTTCTTCCATGACAACAAGCGCCTTAACGAAGTCTTTGAAGCCTGTGGAATCCTCAATTCCAAATGCGGATTCCAGCTCCTGGACCGTCAATGGCTTATAGGCTTCATCCTTCATATAATGAAGCAGCTTGTCGATCAGCTGTTGTATGTTATTTTCCATATCTTCATCCCTCCTCAGGGAGTTTTTCTTTTGTTATTATTCTTCCCAATCAAGCTTTTCTAAAAACGCATATACATCTTCATGCAGCTGGTCACGCTCTTTATCCAGAGTAATGACATGCCCGGATTCTTCGTACCATTTGAGTTTCTTTAAGTCATTCTCCACTTCATTGAAAATGATGTTGGCACTATCCGTGTTGATCATATGGTCATGTCGTGCCTGTACAACAAATGTCGGCGAGTAAATCATATCCACATGATTGCGCACATCCGCGATCAGCTCCTGAAGTGCCTTTAATGTATTCATCGGTGTTTTCTGGAACTCTTCCATTTCCTGCTCAATTTGGCCTTCCGTCTTTCCTTCAAGTCTTTTATATTCTCTTGCGTAGCTCAGAATTCCTTCATACATGACTTCTTCGCTTTTTATGTACATAGGTGCGCACATCGGGACAATACCCTTTACAGGTACAGTGTAACCCAATTTAAGGGAAAATACGCCGCCAAGTGAAAGTCCAGCCACTGCAATTTCTTTATGTCCCTTATTTTTCAGAAATTCGTAACCTTCCATCACATCTTTCCACCAGTCTTCCGGGCCTGTATGAACAAGCTCTTCCGGCGGAACCCCATGTCCCTTATATTGCGGTGCATGACAGGTATAGCCCTTCGTTTCAAGAAATCTTGCCATCATTCTGACATCTGCTGTATTTCCGGTAAAACCATGCAGAAGCAGGACTGCTCTTTTTCCATTTCCAAATGTAAACGGTTTTGGTGCAACAACTCTCATTGATAAAACTCCTTTTACCTTATGATTCCTATAATTTAATTAATCAAACGTTTGATTGAATCTGCATTCCTTATTTTTAGCAAACAGCGGGGGAACATGCCAATAAAAAGCTTTCTTAAGCGAAAACTGCCGAAGAAAAATAAAAGCCTGACCTTCTGAAGGCCAGGCGCTGCATTCATTTATACCGCAAAATAAGAAACTAAGACAGTAAGTACAAAGAATAAGACTGAAAGAACAACGGTAGTGCGGTGAAGAACGAGATCAATACCGCGTGCTTTTTGCTTTCCAAAAAGCTGCTCTGCTCCCCCTGAAATGGCACCGGAAAGACCTGCGCTTTTACCAGACTGAAGGAGTACAACTACAATAAGGGCAATCGAAACAATGACTAAAAGGGTAATCAATAATGTATGCATGAAGCCACCTCCTGAAAACGTACAATCACATTATTCTTAATTTATCACATTTTATTGGTATTCACAATAAAATTTTGAGGTTCTGCACAAGAGGATGGGCTATATAGTGCACTTTCGGGCGGTTTTTACGTGCAAATCACTCAATTCTGTCTTGAAATACTAGTTTATGTGCGGTAATCACAGTTTTATGTGCGGATAAATTAATTTTATGTGCGTACAGCATGAATTTGTGTGCGGATAACTTAATTTATGTGCGTACAAATAGCTCCGAGCCTTTCCCATAAAAAAACAACCGCCCCACCCGGGACGGCTGTACAAGCAAAATTACTTGCTCAAGTTATAGAAAGATTTTAAACCATCGTATACAGCTAAATCGCCAAGCTCGTCTTCGATGCGAAGAAGTTGGTTGTATTTCGCGATACGGTCTGTACGTGACATTGAGCCAGTTTTGATTTGGCCAGCGTTTGTCGCAACAGCGATGTCAGCGATTGTAGCATCTTCTGTTTCACCGGATCGGTGGGATACAACTGCAGTGTAGCCTGCACGCTTCGCCATTTCGATTGCTTCAAAAGTTTCTGTCAATGTACCGATTTGGTTTACTTTGATCAGGATTGAGTTGCCTACGCCCTGCTCGATACCTTGAGCAAGCTTCTTCGTGTTTGTAACGAACAAGTCGTCACCAACAAGCTGAACTTTTCCGCCGATGCGGTCAGTTAATAACTTATGGCCATCCCAGTCGTTTTCGTCAAGACCATCTTCAATTGAAATGATAGGGAACTCGTTTACAAGTTCTTCGTAGAAGTTAACCATATCTTCTGAAGTTAAACCAGTGCGGCCTTCGCCTGCAAGATCGTATTTGCCAGTTTCTTTGTTGTAGAACTCAGAAGAAGCAACATCCATTGCAAGGTAGATGTCTTTGCCAGCTTCGTAGCCAGCGTTAGAGATCGCTTCAATGATAACTTCAAGAGCTTCACGGTTAGAACCAAGGTTTGGAGCAAATCCGCCTTCGTCACCTACAGCAGTGTTAAGACCTTTGCCAGATAAAACTTTTTTCAATGAATGGAATACTTCAGCACCCATGCGGATGGCTTCCTTGAAAGTAGGAGCTCCAACAGGCATGATCATGAATTCCTGGAAGTCCACGTTGTTGTCAGCATGAGATCCGCCGTTGATGATGTTCATCATTGGTGTTGGAAGCTGCTTCGCGTTGAAGCCTCCAAGGTAACGGTATAAAGGAAGTCCTACAGACTCAGCAGCTGCATGTGCACAAGCCATGGATACGCCAAGGATTGCGTTTGCGCCAAGCTTTCCTTTGTTTTCAGTGCCATCTAACGCGATCATTGTCCGGTCGATGCCAACCTGGTCTGTAACGTCTAAGCCGATTACAGCATCTGCAATCAGGTTGTTTACGTTATCTACCGCTTTTTGAACGCCTTTTCCAAGGTAGCGGGACTTGTCGCCGTCACGAAGTTCTACTGCTTCGTGCTCACCAGTTGATGCTCCCGAAGGAACAATCGCGCGTCCGAAGAATCCTGATTCTGTTAAAACTTCAACTTCAACTGTTGGGTTCCCGCGGGAATCCAATACTTCACGTGCATATACTTGTTCGATAAATGGCATAGTAATTCTCTCCTTTATTATGGAAAATTGTTTTCGACAAATTTCGGGTGGTGCCTGTCACTTTTTCAGTAATGATGTTCCTGTCATTTCAGTCGGTTTATCCAGTCCAAGCAGGTCCAGAACTGTTGGAGCAAGGTCTCCTAAGATTCCGTCTGTACGGAGTTCTGCACCGTCCTGTGTGACGATGACTGGAACCGGGTTTGTTGTGTGGGCAGTCATCGGGCTGCCTTCTAGCGTAACAACTTCATCGGCATTTCCGTGGTCAGCTGTAATGATCGCTTTTCCGCCTTTTGAAATAATCAGGTCAACAATTTTGCCAAGGCATTCGTCAACCGTTTCAACCGCCTTGATCGTTGGCTCAAGCATGCCCGAGTGTCCTACCATGTCCGGGTTGGCGAAATTCAGGATGATCGCATCGAAATTGTCAGCTTCCACTTCCTTAAGCAACGCGTCCGTCACTTCATAAGCACTCATTTCAGGCTTAAGGTCATAGGTAGCTACTTTCGGTGAATCGATCAGGATCCGCTCTTCACCAGGGAATTTCTCTTCCCGTCCGCCGCTCATAAAGAACGTTACATGAGGGTATTTCTCTGTCTCTGCAATGCGGAGCTGTGTTTTTCCGTTTTGCGCTAAAACCTCACCCAGAGTATTATCAAGATTTGTTGGTTTGAACGCAACATATCCATCAACCGTTTCACTGAAGTGGGTCAAACAAACGAAGAACAAGTTCTCAGGATGTCCAGGCCCTCTATCAAAGGAACGGAAGTCTTTATTTGTAAAAGTATTCGAAATCTGGATTGCCCGGTCCGGACGGAAGTTATAGAAAATAACTGCATCATCCTTCTTAATTGTCGCAACCGGTTTGCCATCTTCTGAAGTAATGACAGATGGAATGACAAATTCATCAAAGATACCATTTTTATAGTTATCTTCAACTAAATCCAGAGGATTGTTGTATGCGGGGCCATCACCATACACCATGGAACGGTAAGACTTTTCAACACGTTCCCAGCGTTTATCGCGGTCCATGGAATAGTATCGTCCGGAAATGGTAGCAAATTCGCCGACTCCATATTCATTCATTTTTTCCTGTACTTCTTTAATGTAGCCTGCAGCGGTTTGCGGGCCAACATCACGGCCATCGAGGAATCCATGAACATAGACATTCTTCACGCCTTCCTCAGCAGCCATGCGAAGCAGCGCAAATAAGTGCTGAATATGGCTGTGAACGCCTCCATCAGACAGAAGTCCCATCAAATGAAGATCCGTGCCATTCTTTTTCACATGGTCAATCGCAGAACGGAACGTTTCGTTTTTCTCAAACTGTCCCTCACGAATGGCCACGTTCACTCTTGTTAAACTCTGATATACAATCCGGCCTGCGCCGATGTTTAAGTGTCCAACTTCCGAGTTACCCATTTGCCCTTCCGGAAGACCTACTGCTTCGCCGCTTGCTGTCAGCGTTGCGTTAGGGTAGGTATTCCAGTAGCGGTCGAAGTTTGGTTTTTTTGCCTGGGCAACGGCATTTCCCATCCGTTCCCCGCGCAATGCGAAACCATCTAAGATGATTAATGCAACTGGAGATTTACTCATTCTTGCCTGCCTCCAATAATTGAAGAAAGTCCGTAGGCTGTAAGCTTGCACCGCCAACAAGAGCTCCATCAATATCAGGCTGGTTCATATATTCTTTAATGTTTGCAGGCTTTACGCTGCCGCCGTACTGAATGCGGACTGCATCTGCCGCAGCCTGTGAAAATTGCTTAGCAACAACAGAGCGGATATGTGCACATACTTCATTTGCATCTGCGGATGTTGAAGATTTGCCAGTTCCGATTGCCCAGATTGGCTCATATGCAATAACAGTCTGCTTTACCTGCTCTTCAGTTAAGCCATTTAGGGCCTTCTCAACCTGTGAGCCGACAAGATCCATTGTTTCGCCGCTTTCCCGCTGTTCCAGCGATTCACCGACACAAACGATTGGAGTTAAGCTGTGTTTGAATGCAGCCAAGGTCTTTTTATTAACGGCCTCGTCTGTCTCATTAAACATCTCACGGCGTTCTGAATGACCAAGGATTACATATTTGACCCCAAGATCTTCAAGAGCAACCGGGCTGATTTCGCCAGTAAAAGCGCCATTTTCTTCAAAGTGCATGTTTTGCGCGCCGATTTCAACATCTGAATCCTTTGAGTTTTCAACCAGGCGCTCAAGGAATAAGGCAGGAGCACATACGACTGTATCTACCTGCTCCTTCCCAGGAACTAATCCGTTAATTTCTTCAAGAAAGACTTTCGCTTCCGGAAGTGTTTTATGCATTTTCCAGTTTCCTGCGATAATTGGTTTACGCATGTTGCACGTCCTTTCATGCATTTTTAGTAGTGTCCTACATTCGACAAATTTCGGGTGGTGCCTGTCACTATCTATCGTTTAAAGCAACTACACCAGGCAGTGCTTTTCCTTCCATAAACTCAAGGGAAGCGCCGCCTCCTGTTGAGATATGGCTCATGCGGTCAGCAAGGTGGAATTTTTCAACTGCTGCTGCAGAATCGCCTCCGCCAATGACTGAATATGTATCGTTTGCTTCTGCTAAAGCCTCAGCCACTGCTCTTGTACCGCCTGCAAATTTATTTAATTCGAACACACCCATTGGTCCGTTCCAAATGACAAGCTTTGAATTCTGAATGACATCACTGTAGATATCGCGCGTTTTAGGTCCGATATCAAGTGCTTCCCAATCAGAAGGGATTTCTTCAATTGCGACTGTTTTAATGTTGGCTTCCTCTGAAAAATCATCGGCTACCACGACGTCAACTGGCATGCAGAAGTTCACGCCTTTTTCTTTCGCTTTTTCCATAAACGATTTAGCAAGATCAATTTTATCTTCTTCTAATAGTGATTTTCCTACTTCATGGCCGTTTGCTTTTACAAAAGTATAAGCAAGCCCGCCGCCAATGATCAGGTTGTCTACCTTTTCAAGAAGATTTTCGATTACGCCAATCTTATCTTTAACCTTTGCACCGCCGATAATAGCTGTAAAGGGGCGTTCAGGATTTGAAAGAGCTTTTCCAAGTACATCAAGTTCTTTTTCCATCAGAAGTCCTGATACGGCAGGAAGATGATGCGCAATTCCTTCCGTTGAAGCATGGGCACGGTGTGCTGCTCCGAATGCATCATTTACGTACACATCTGCAAGCTCAGCAAATGCCTTTGCAAGCTCAGGATCATTCTTTTCCTCGCCAGCATAGAAACGCACGTTTTCAAGAAGAAGAACATCGCCTTCACTTAACGTGTCAACCATAGCTTTTACAGAATCGCCATATGCTTCATCCGCCTTCTTTACTTCTTTGCCAAGAAGCTCGGATAAACGCTTTGCTACTGGTGTTAAACGCAATTCTTCAACAACTGAACCTTTCGGACGGCCCAAATGGCTGGCTAAAATCACTTTAGCACCATTGTTCATCAAGTATTCGATCGTTGGAAGAGCTGCTTTGATGCGAGTCTCATCTGTTACCTGTCCCTCTTTCATCGGAACATTGAAATCAACCCGGCAAAATACACGCTTACCTTTCAACTCCACATCTTTAACGCTTTTTTTGTTCATAGCAAACGGACCTCCTTACCAGAAAAGCGGAAGCGCCTTGCCTGACGCTCATAGACTACAAGCCTCCAGGTTCGGGAGCTAAGCACCATCCCAGTTAAATAGTTTTACTTAAAACAAAGGGGAGAGGGAATGTTTCCCTGCTCCCCTTTTACCCTTATCCATTATAGACGCTAGCGATTTGAATATCCAACAAGATGAGGTGTTTTTTCAGAGAAAAAAGTCAGCTTGTGAATGCTTCGCAAAACGAATATTTTTGGTGAAAATTAAAGTCCTTTTTGAGCGATGTAGTCAACAAGGTCAACTACACGGTTAGAGTAACCAGTTTCGTTATCATACCAAGAGATTACTTTTACCATGTTGCCTTCCATAACCATTGTAGAAAGTGCATCGATTGTAGATGATGCAGGGTTTCCATTGTAGTCACCGGATACTAGTGGCTCTTCGCTGTAAGCAAGGATGCCTTTAAGGTCGCCTTCAGCAGCTGCTTTAAGAGCATTGTTTACATCTTCAGCAGTTACGTCTTTGTCAAGCTCAGCAACAAGGTCAACAAGAGAAACGTTTGGAGTTGGAACACGCATTGCTCCACCGTTCAATTTGCCTTTAAGTTCAGGCAATACTAGAGATACTGCTTTTGCAGCTCCAGTAGTTGTAGGAATGATGTTTTCTGCTGCTGCACGTGCACGACGGTAGTCTTTGTGCGGCAAGTCAAGAATTTGCTGGTCATTTGTGTATGAGTGAACAGTTGTCATCATACCGCGTTTGATTCCGAAGCTGTCGTTCAATACTTTTGCAAATGGAGCCAAGCAGTTTGTTGTACAAGAAGCATTAGAGATTACATGATGGTTTGCTGCATCATATTTCTCATGGTTAACACCCATAACAACTGTGATATCTTCGTCAGAAGCAGGAGCTGAGATAATTACTTTCTTAGCACCAGCTTCAAGATGTTTCGCAGCGTCAGCACGCTTTGTGAAACGTCCAGTAGATTCTACTACTACTTCTACGCCAAGATCTCCCCATCCTAATTGAGCAGGATCGCGCTCTGCAATAACTTTTACTTTATGGCCGCCAACAACAAGATAATCACCGTCAACAGTTACTTCTTCATTTAGAGTTCCGTGTACGGAATCATATTTTAAAAGGTGTGCAAGCATGTTTGCATCTGTAAGGTCATTTACTGCTACAACCTCTACGTTAGGGTTATTAAGAGCTGCACGGAAAACAACGCGCCCGATTCTTCCAAATCCGTTAATACCAACTTTAACTGCCATGAATATTTCCTCCTTGAAAAGGTAGATTTTATATTTGAAAAGGGATTACCCTTTTATCAACTGTTTTGCTGCACCTTCGTCTGTCACTAGTATGGTAGTGGATGGTGCCCGTTTCATGTATGCAGCGATGGCTTTAGCCTTTGTGGAGCCGCCTGCCACTGCAATGACATGTTCTATTTGTGATAAGTCATCCAGCTGAAGGCCGATGGTCTGAACCTTATGTACAACCTCGCCGCCTTCATTGAAGTAATAGCCAAATGATTCACCGACTGCTTTGGCTTGCTTGATTTTAACCAAATCTTCTTCACTCGTTTTGCGGCGTTCAGCCATTGTAATAGCGTCCCCAATCCCGTGCAAAACCATGCTTGCCGATTTGATCTGGGTGATTACTTCTTTAATATTGGGTTCTTTAATAATGCTTTCATACATCTCCCTGCTTACCTGGTCCGGCACATACAGGACACGGTGCCTGGAATCAGTATGATCAGCCATTTTGGAACAAATGGTGTTAGCCTGGTTTTTAACATCTTCGCCTATTCCGCCACGTGCCGGCACAAACAGCCAATCGCGTTCAGCAAGATCAGGAGTAAGCATCTCCGCTACGGCTGCCATTGTGGACCCGCCGGTAACTGCGATGATATTTTTTCCTTTGAGTCTTGATTTCATACACATTGCTGTGGCTCTTCCAAGCTCCTGCTTCACCCATGGAGATTCATCGCTGTTTCCGGAAACAATGATCGCCTTGCGAATGCCAAGCTTCCGGGATAATTCCTGCTCCATTACGGCTATACCCGAAATATCTCTCATTATTCCTTCAAGAGCTCCGAGTAATTCTTTGCCATCAGAAGAAAGACTCATTCCTGTACTTGAAATGCGGATCAGATTCTGGTCTTTTAAAAATTCAACCTCACTTCTCAGCACTCTTTCCGTCAAGCCGAGACTGACTGCAAGGCTTCTTCTTCCAACCGGCTCCATCAGCCCAATATAATGAAGAATCCCATAGCGCTTCTGCATAACCGTAAGCATATCAGGCAATAATCTTTTTTGAATATCAATTAGTGAGTACATCCGGAAAGCTCCTTCATCATATGTGGTCATTTTTTGTCCCGCATAGACATATTATGTCCCACTTACCACAAAAAAAATCACCCTTGCTACTCCTTCATAATAGCAAGAGTGAGTATTGAAATCAACTGATAAAGCTCAGTTTTTTTCTGTAAGCGCTTCACCTACTGTGATGGGGTCAATATGCCCGAACTGAACTTCACGCCCATCAATTTCAACAACCGGAATCATAAGTCCGTACTTCTCAGTCAGGTCATCGCTCTCATCAATATCTTTTTCAAGTAAAGTAAATTCATATTCTTTCTTTAATTCAACTAACACACTCTTAGCTTTATCACACAGCGGGCATCTGCTGCGTGTATAAAACACTAGCTCTTGCTTTTTCAATCAGCAAATCTCCTTTTCAGTCATACCTTTTCAGTCATACCTTTTCCGTTTGGAAGATGACGGGATACCGAGCTGATCCCGATATTTGGCAATCGTCCTTCTGCTGACAACCATTCCCTCATTTTCCTTCAGCAGCTTCACAAGCTCCTGATCGGATAACGGCTTTTGTTTATTTTCTTTTTCTATCATTTTACCGATCATCGTCTTGACCTGCTGTGATGATGTATTTTCATCGGATGTTGTTTTGATCGTGCTGGAGAAGAACGATCTCAGCTCAAACGTCCCGAATGGTGTTTGCGCATATTTCTCACGGACAGCCCGGCTCACTGTTGATTCATGAATGTCGAGTTCATCAGAAATTTCCTTCATCGTCATGGGCTTCAGATGGGCAGGTCCTTTTATAAAAAAGTCCTGCTGCTTCTCAACAATTTTAAGAGTCACATTTGCAAGAGTCTCTTTTCTCTGCTCGATGCTTCTAATAATCCAGTGGTAATCCTGCTGCTTTTCCTGCAGGAAGCGGCTGACACTTCGATCACCAGCAGCCGAAAACTTCTTGTAATATGGTTCATTAAAACTGATTTTCGGAAGCACTTCATCAAACACGCTGACAGAAAAGGAGCTGCCATCCCACTGAACAATCACGTCCGGAGTAATATAGGCGGATTTTTCACTCTGGAAGGATGAAGCTGGCCTTGGATTCAGGGTTTGAACAAGGTCGAATACGGCCTGAATGTCTTTAAGCTCCACACCGAGCTGTTTCGCAATTTCTTTCCATTTCTTCTCCGCAAAAGGGGTAAAGTATTCATCTATAATGATTTCAGCCAGTTCATTCTCTTCCGGCAATCTCTGAATCTGGAGAGACAGGCACTCCTGGAGACTCCTTGCACCAACGCCGGCAGGCTCGAGTTCCTGCAGTTCTTCAAGCATTCGCTCCACTTGTTCAAGCGGCACCTTAAGAGCATCAGCAGAACCCTTTAGATCCGCCCTCAAGTAACCGTTTTCATCAAGGTTATCAATAAGATGCTCGATCACTTTTTGTTCATCCCGGTTTAACTTCAAATGAAGCTGCGATTTCAAATATTCATCCAGCAGCAAAGTCTTTCCGCAGCCAATCTGCTCAATCCAATTTATTTTATCTTTTTCGGGTTTTATCCTTGTCGGTTTGACACGGTCATAACGGGGATCCATCGTCTTGACATGACCGGACTCTAATTTTAATAGGGGATTTTCAAGCGCTTTGCTTTCCAAAAAAGCAGAAAGCTCCTGAGTGCTGTATTGCAGAAGGGCAATCGCCTGCGTCAGCTCCTGTGTCATTGTCAGTTTCATTGTCTGCTGCTGCCATAACCCAGCTTTCAAATTCATCATACATTCCCCCTGTCCCCATTTTACAATATTCACAGAAAATGTTGTATGGCAATTTCCTGGCAATGACCAATCGCACTCTGCACTTCTTTCTGAATACTTCACAATATGCATGGAAGAGGGGGGAATATTCATTTTTTATGGTGAAACCTGCGAATTTTTATTTGCGGATAGCAGAAATAATAAAAAAACTCCCTGTCCATATCAGACAAGAAGTTTTGCTAGCGCCCTCGGCAGGAATCGAACCCACATCTTAAGAACCGGAATCTCACGTGCTATCCGTTGCACCACGAGGGCAGTATTAATTGGCTGACCAAGCGCTCAGCCGCTACGATAACTAATTATATGCTATGTTTATTCACTTTGCAAGCCTCCTTTTAGTTTTAAAAGTTAAAACAATGGGTATCATGGAATGAGATAGCACAGCACAGAAAAAAGTGTCGAACGAATCAGCTGCTATTTCTATGCGATTCGTTTGACCTTAATTGACCATCAGTGTATCATGATAATACATAGGAGTTAAAAAATTTTCTTTACTTGGAAGAACATGCTTGTTCATCATGTATGTTGACCTTATCTTGAAGGAGGAATTGGAAAATGAACTTAATCCCTACAGTTATTGAACAAACAAATCGCGGGGAGCGCGCTTATGATATTTACTCCCGCCTATTAAAAGACCGCATCATTATGCTCGGAAGCGGAATTGATGATAATGTGGCAAACTCAATTGTTGCCCAGCTGTTATTCCTTGAAGCAGAAAACCCTGAAAAGGACATTTCTATTTACATTAATAGCCCTGGCGGAAGCATTACAGCTGGTATGGCTATTTATGATACGATGCAGTTCATTAAGCCAAAAGTACAAACCATTTGTATCGGAATGGCTGCATCCATGGGTGCATTCCTTCTAGCAGCGGGTGAAAAAGGCAAACGTTTTGCCCTTCCAAACGCTGAGGTTATGATTCACCAGCCACTTGGCGGTGCACAGGGACAGGCGACTGAAATCGAAATCGCTGCAAAGCGCATCCTTTTCCTTCGCGAAAAATTAAACACAATCCTTTCGGAGCGTACTGGACAGCCACTTGAAGTCATTGCAAAAGACACAGATCGCGATAACTTTATGACAGCTGAAAGAGCTCTTGAATACGGTTTGGTTGACCAAATCATTACCAGAAACTCTATGGATGAAAAGAAAGATAAGTAATAAGAAAAGCGAAAGCGTCTTGCCCGCCCCCGGGACCTCGAGGGGTAGACGCTGGACCTAGACAGACATAAAAACAACTCGCATCTTCACGATGCGAGTTGTTTTAGTTTTCCTTCTGAATATAATTTGCCAGCGCTTCGAGAGCTTCTTTTTCGTCGTTCCCATCAGCCTTCAGGGTAATAACTGATCCTGAGCTTACAGCCAGACTCATTAGTCCCATAATACTTTTCGCATTTACCTTCTTTCCATCCTTCTCCAGGAAAATATCGGATGAGAACCGATTGGCCTCTTGTACGAACAATGCAGCCGGACGAGCCTGCAATCCTGTCTTCAACTTAACTTCTACCTGTTTTTCTGCCATTGTATATCTCCTCCTTTCTGATGCCTCCGTTAGTGCACATCTATTGTACTGCCTGCTCTGAGTTTTTCAGCGATTTCATCTATTTTTCTTAATCGGTGATTAATGCCTGATTTGCTGATATTTCCGCCTGAGACCATCTCCCCAAGCTCTTTTAAGGTGACATCCTGGTATGCTACACGCAATTCAGCTATTTCCCTCAGCTTGTCGGGTAAAACCTGAAGTCCAACTGTCTGGTCAATAAACCGGATATTCTCTACTTGGCGCAAGGCCGCCCCGATGGTTTTGTTCAAGTTCGCTGTTTCACAATTCACTAGTCGATTGACCGAGTTCCTCATATCGCGGACAATCCGGATGTCTTCAAACCGGAGCAGAGATGTATGTGCCCCGACAATATTCAGGAATTCTGTTATTTTTTCGGCTTCCTTTAAATACGTGATATAGCCCTTTTTCCGTTCAAGCGTTTTGCTGTTCAGCCCGAAAGTATTCATCAGTTCACAAAGAGCGTCATTATGCTCCTTATAAAGTGAGGCGATCTCCAGATGATAGGAGGAGGTTTCCGGATTGTTTACCGATCCCCCGGCAAGGAATGCACCGCGCAGATAAGAACGCTTACAGCATTTCTTTTTTATGAGCTCTTTGGAGATATCGTGCGTAAATACGAATCCCTCACTTAAAATTTTCAGGTCATCAAGAATCATACTGGCCTGTTCCGTCAGCCTGACAATATATACATTGTTCTTTTTTAGACGCATTTTTTTCCGGACCAGGAGCTCGACCTGAACACTGTAATTCCTTTTAATCAGTGTGTAAATTCTTCTTGCAATGGCTGCATTCTCCGTCTGAATATCCACAATCAATTTTCGACTGGAAAAAGAAAGTGACCCATTCATCCGGATTAAGGCGGACAATTCCGCTTTTCCGCAGCAGTCTTTTAATTCCAGGTTCGTCAATTCTTTTTTCGTTTCCGAAGCGAAAGACACCCCTTCACCCCCTATCCGTAAAAGTGCTTAGCCAGTGATATATATAAAGATATTCTTTGCTGAGCAAACGTATGCACAGTTTATATTTTTACTGACAAAAGCCCTTATACACCTTTATATTACGCGTTAAAACGCCTATTGGTTTCATGTAAAATTAAATCATAAAGCATTTGGGCAACTTCTTTGGTATCATGGCGAATGATCCCGCCTTTGTGGCTGACAATTTCACCGTGCATAATATCAAGGCCCAATTCAGCAAGTGCACCCGTATCATACACAACAGGCCTTGCCATTTCCTCGCTGTACCGCTCCTGAATATGAGCAGGAATTTCTTCATTGTTGACCAGGATGGTATTGATAAAAGCACAGCCCATATGAGCATAAAGCGCTTTTACATGGTCACTCGCTGTATAGTCGAGCGTCTCGCCTGCCTGTGTCATTAAGTTGCATATATACACTTTTTTCGCTTTCGATTGACAGACCTCACGTCCAAGCCTGGGAACAAGCAAGTTTGGAAGAATACTTGTATATAAGCTTCCTGGACCAATGATGATCATGTCAGCCTGTCTGATTGCCTGTAGTGTTTCAGGCAGGGCTTTAATATTTTTGGGAGTTAAAAACACCCGCTTGATTTTTTTGCCGGAATATGGAATCTTTGATTCCCCCGATACGATGGTCCCGTCTTCCATTTCAGCATGAAGGACCACACTCTGGTTCGCAGCAGGAAGTACCTTTCCCCTTACGTTTAGCACCTTGCTCATTTCCTGAATTGCATGAACAAAGTTTCCGGTAATCGAGGTCATTGCCGCGAGAATTAAATTCCCAAGCGAGTGGCCGGACAATTCATTAGAAGTCGCAAAGCGATGCTGGAACATCTCCTCAATGAGCGGCTCAACGTCTGAAAGAGCCGCCAGCACATTGCGGATGTCACCGGGCGGTGGGATATGAAGATCATTCCGTAATCTCCCTGAGCTGCCGCCATCATCGGCTACTGTCACAATGGCAGTAATATCAACAGGGTGCTGCTTCAACCCCCTTAAGAGGACAGGCAGTCCTGTTCCTCCGCCGATGATGACGATTCTTGGCTGTCGGTTCATTTGATGTTTTCCTTTCTCCTGTCGATGTCACGGTGGGTAATTGCCGTATTGTAATCCTTGCTGTAGTAGTCGGCAATGTATTCCGTCAGCGCTACCGAACGGTGCTGGCCTCCCGTACATCCAATTGCCACCACTAATTGAGCCTTCCCTTCCCGCTTATATTGCGGAAGCATAAAGCTCAGCAGCTCCGTAACCTTCTCCAAGAATTTACTGGTTTCCGTCCATTTCAGCACATAACCCGATACCTCTGCATCCAATCCTGTCTTCGGCCTCATATGTTCAATATAATGGGGATTCGGAAGGAACCGGACATCGAATACCAGGTCGGCATCAATGGGAATTCCATGCTTAAAGCCAAAAGACATGACGTTAACCGTAAATATGGTTTTTTTATTCAAAGAGAATTCCGTAAGTATTTTCTCGCGCAATTCCCTCGGTTTCATTTGTGAAGTATTATAAATCAGCCGGGCCCTGCCTTTTAATTCCTCGAGCAGCTCCCTTTCAAGCTTGATGCCTTCAAGAGGCAAACCTGATGGTGCAAGGGGATGGAATCGTCTTGTTTCTTTATATCTTCTGACGAGTGTGGAATCATCCGCATCAAGATATAAAATCTGCGGAGTGACCCAGGATGTCTCGGACAATTCATCAAGCGCCTTAAATAGGTGGTCAAAAAACTCACGGCCACGCAAATCCATCACCAATGCCACCTTATTCATTTTATTCCCGGATTCCTTCATAAGTTCAAGGAATTTAGGAAGCAGTGTCGGTGGCAAATTGTCTACACAGAAGAAACCAAGATCTTCAAAGCTCTGGATGGCTACTGTTTTCCCTGCCCCGGACATTCCCGTAATAATTACCATTTGAGTATCATTAACTGCACCCGTACTCATTTTTATTTCCCCCTGTATCTGTCAAATTCAGCTTGGATCCAGCCTGTAACTAAGCAATTCAAAATCCGGTGTATACGTAAATGTTCCATAAATCATTCCCTGGCCATGAATCATATACTCCAAAATATGCGAATCACCGGCAGCCATCGGCAGATTCTTTATCTCTGAAAACGGATGCCAGCGAAGCTTGCCTTCCTCTGATTCATCCAGGTTCAGCCCATCAGAAGCTGTAGCCAGAAAAGTAAACATCATCCACTCCTGCACAACTTTTTCGCCATCCTTCATGATGAACGTAAAAATGCCCTTAATATTTGGATTGCGAAGGTAGATGCCAGTTTCCTCCCTGAACTCACGGATGCACGAGTCCCTAACTGATTCACCCGGCTCCATTTTACCGCCCGGGGCCACCCACCAGCCTCTTCTCGGCTTTTGTAAAAGCAATACTTGGTCGTCTTTCAATAACACACAGTTCGTGACTCGCTGCAACACATTTCACCTCTAATTTTCCAAATCATGCCGCTGCCGCCATTTTCATAAAAGCAAAGGCTGGCTAACGTACTTTTATTATTCTTTTCATTATACTATTTTTGTCCTAGAGCCACAATGAATACAGGTTTCTAAAAAACTTCTTCAAATCATACTGTATTTACGCAAAAAAAAGAGCACAGGCATGGGCCTGTGCTTTAAAAAGGATTATATCTTTAAAAGGGGGTCAATTTCTATTCCTATACTACCCGAATTTTATTTCATCAAGGTTACAGGAGAATTAAAACCCCATGACTTTTTGTAAAACTTTTCAACCAGTGGCTATTTTTTCTATAAATTATTTCTTCGCTTTCAGGCTTTCCATTAATTCTTCCACATAGTGCTGGGCGCTTTGAGCAGCGATGCTTCCATCACCTGTAGCTGTAACGATTTGGCGAAGGGACTTCTCGCGGATATCTCCTGCTGCAAAAATGCCTTCCACCTTTGTTTCCATTCTTTCATTTGTTTCGATATAGCCGCTGCTGTTTGTGATACCAAGGCTTTCAAATGGCTTGGAAAGAGGCACCATGCCGATATAGATGAATACACCATCGGCCTTGAATTCTCTTTCTTCGCCGGTTTCAGCAGAAACAAGTGTTACGCTTCCCACTTTTCCGTCCTTATCATTTACTTCCTTCACTGTCGTGTTCCAGATGAAGTCAATCTTTTCATTGTCGAACGCGCGCTGCTGCAGAATTGCCTGCGCACGAAGCTGGTCCCGTCTATGAACGATTGTCACTTTAGAGGCGAAACGAGTCAAATATACGCCTTCCTCAACAGCAGAGTCACCGCCGCCGACCACTACAAGCTCTTTGCCTTTAAAGAATGCTCCATCACAGACCGCGCAATAAGATACCCCGCGTCCGCCAAGCTCCTTCTCTCCAGGAATGCCAAGCTTTTTGTACTCGGCACCAGTAGTAATAATGACTGAACGTGTTTTATATTGCTTTGATCCGGCCACAACCGTTTTGTATTCTTCGCCGTCAATGATTTCTTTAATATCTCCATACGCATATTCAGCGCCAAATTTCTTCGCATGATCGAACATCTTGGTGGATAAATCCGGCCCTAAAATATGGTCAAAACCAGGATAGTTTTCCACTTCTTCTGTATTGGCCATTTGTCCGCCCGGAACACCGCGTTCGATCATTAGAGTAGACAAGTTTGCACGAGATGTATATACAGCAGCAGTCATCCCTGCCGGTCCTGCACCAGCAATAATGACATCATAAATTTTTTCTTCAGTCACAGCGATTCACTCCTTCAGTAATCAGAAATCCAGTAATTAATAAAACACTTTATAAGTACGCATATTATAGTATGACCTTCTTACTGTTATCCTATAAAATTGGCACGTGTTCCGTCCAAATATCTGCTCACTGAAGGCGGTCATTCACCGATTTTACATATTTACCCATCGTAGAAGCGGAAATGCCATATCTTCCTGCAATCTTTGACTGGGAAACCTTTTCGTTGCGAAGCTTGTGCCAGACATACTCAATAGCTGCAGCCCAGGCATTTTTGTTTTTAATATTCTGCCGGTTATTTGTCAATTCTGCAAAAATAGTAAACCACATTAAATAAAGTCCTGCTTCCACCGTGCCGATCGGGTGGAAGTTTTCATAAAACAGCCGGGCCGTTTCGTGTGCAGCCTGAACTTGGGCAGGCGCTTCCTGCTCAGTTTTAACGTAAGAAAGGTAATCCTTTTCTATAGCTGAGAACTTATTGTTTCCTACAATTGCTTCAGAGACGAGTATTTCATCCCGTCTGCTGGATACCGATGTTAGGAAGAGTCCGAATAACCGCTCTTCAATATAGTCGCTTTCCAGCTTTTTTAAGATGGAAGAGTAATGGTCTTCAAAGCCACTGCCGGTTACTTTTTCATCGTTCCATGGCTCGAAGCCTTCTTTTTCCGGATTGATTTCAATTGCCTTCTTCCAAGCTGATTTCGCCAGCTCTTCACGCCCTGTGAAATAGGCGGAATAGGATAGCCAGTAATAAAATGGTCCGTCCCCTTCAAAGCCCTTCTTCTGAAGCTTGCGAAGCCATGCAAAGGAAGCCTCATACTCGCCGGTCAGAGCAAATGTGGCACCAAGCTTGAACTGGTGTTCAACCGAAAGCGGCTTGATTTTTTTCAGAGCCTCTTTCAACAGGCGCACCTGTCTGAAATCCCGCTCATAGAAAGCAAAAACCAGCTTGTTGCAAAGCGCATGAAGATTGCCCGGGTTTTCTTCCAGTACCTTCTCTAAAATATCTGCCGCCTTTTGTACTTCTCCCAGGTAAAAATACGCCAGGGCCAAATTATTGTATGCGGACCAATACTCCGGATACTCATCAATAACAGAATTCAGAATCTCAACCGCTTTTGGAAAATGGCCGGACTCCAGCAATTCCCGTGCATGTTCCTGCTTCATAATCAAATCATCCTGCTCGTACAGCTCGTCATCCAGATCATCCGATTCAAGCGTAAGAAGCTCCAGCAGATCCTCTGTATCTTCCGTAAACTCTCCGTCCTTATCCAACTCCAGGTACGTATTGGCATGCGTGTAAGCATCTTTGAATAAGCCCATATGAGCATAGTTGTTTGCAAGGAAATAATGACATTCCGACATATCCTCATCAAGCTCCTCCAATATCATATGAAGCAGCTCATTCGATTCCTGATACTCACCCATTTCTGAATGAACAATCGCAAGCTGGCAGACAATCATCGGTTCACCCGGCTCAAGCTGCATAGCCCGCAATAAATATTTCTTCGCTTTATGAAAATCCCTGCGGTGGTACGCCTTAATCCCTTTGGAAAAATAGTACTCACCATTCGGGATAAATGACAGTAACTTTCCCTTTTGGTGTCTAGCTTTAGAGTCTTTACTCATGAAATCCTCCATAAATGTTAGTAACTAAAGTAGTATATCACACGAACAAGCCTATGGAGAAGGAAAGAAATTACAATACTATTTCCAATCGTATTTTTTTATTGGAAATCTTGCCGCGGTTATGTTTTAAAGGGTTATTGCGGTGATCTAGCGATGATGGTGTTAAATTCGGAGATTAAGTGGAAGTTTGGAGGCGGGTGGTAGCGGCGGCCTTTGTTTGTGCCGGTGTGGGGGAGGTTGAGGGATTTTAATAGCCTTCTAGATATATGAGGAGAGTTTACTTCAAGGAAATCTCGAAATTCCTGATTCGAAATCGGCTGACCACCATTTAATAGAAATAAATCGGTTACTGCTTTAAGATGAGCGTCACTGCTTTTCAATGTGCAGTTTGGGCATATCCAAACACCATCTATTCTTTTCATGGAAACTGCGATGCATACTGGACAGAGAACCCCTTTAATAATCTCATCTTGTGATATTTTATAAAAATTTAAGATATCAACTTTCTCAGGAGTATGCTCCTTTAAAAAAGTTTTAGAAATCTTTTTGAGCTCCTTGTTTGTGAGCTGGGTTTGTTTACTTGTCATATCTAACTTTAAAATTTTGCTCACTAAATATTGGACATGTGTGATTTTTTGGTGGATTAGACTATTTTCTGAGGACGATTGCAGGATTGTAGAAGGTCTGCTAATCACAACACAAAACTCGACCCTAAGATGGATGCTGCGTTTCATTAACCATTTCTCTAATTCCCTTGCTTGTTGGCTAGCTTGCTCGATTGGGTTTGAATAGCCCTTTTGTTCACCATTATGTGTTGTCTGGATCATTTGATTAAACTGTGATTCAAAGTATAGTTTTCCGGAGATATTTTTAACTTCTAAAATGAGGGCGAATGTCGAAGAGAGGATGAGTGTATCGATTTGGAAGAAGTATTGTCCATTTGTCAATCGCAATCCATGAAAAATCATATATTCACCGGCCGGCAGCTTGCTTAGATGAAAGTCTAAAGCTACTTCTCCCCGATATCCTGCCCACCTTTTTGCCTGATCTTCCTCAATTTCAGCACGAACTTTATGACTTTTCGAAAGTCTTCTTAAAAGCACTTCATTTTTCTGAATTCTTATTGGAATTGTTCGATGTTTCATGATCAAAAGCATCACTCCTTCGATTAGCTATATAAATATTCTTCTGAAGAAGCGTAATTTCCTCCTTAGAGTTTTGTTATATTTTTTATATCTGACATGTTTTCAATTATATCTAGCACATTTCATAATTTATCTAGCATCATTCTTCTTTTATCTAACATGTTCTAAGATTTATCTGGCATCTTCGAGAATTTATCTTACATTTGACTTTAGAAAACCGCCTCCCTATGAACTATACCCCAGATACTGGACACTTATAAAAAAGTGCCCCTTTCTGGGGTTTTTTGTGTTTCAATAGATTTAATCAATAGGACGGAGGATTTTTCATGAGTAAGAATATTTATAATGAATTCCA
>NZ_JAMBOJ010000007.1 GCF_023715565.1 Cytobacillus firmus
GCCCTACTTCTGAATACATATCTTTTACCAAGTCATAGATGAATGAGAAATCAATCGCTGCCTCAATTTTGCGAACCAAATGATCCGCTGGTACAAGTTCGTCTAGTGCAATCATTTCAATTTGATCTCGTTGAATTGGATTATGTTTAGAAAGCATATTAATCACCTCAAGCATTGTATTACTTCTATTTTAAATCAAAAAAGACTGTCGACAAGTACGATTTTCATCGAGTTTGTCGACAGTCTGAACGCCTTGCTAGTTAAAGCAAGGCGTTTTTTGGTATGACTGTTTTTACAAGGTTTGTAGCTTTTTGTACCTTATTATTGAGTTGATTGGATCGGAAATCAACGGCAAGATTGATAGTCGTAAACAATAATCGAAAAGAACCTTATGTATTAGAATTTTTACAAAAAATTCAAGTTTATATTTACATTCCAATGCTCTGATAATACGATTAAGAAGGAATGGAAAAACATTCCGAATACAATCAAAAGGAGGAGAGGCAAATGATTAAAGTTATCACTGCGAAAAAAGAATTGGAGAAGGGTAGAGAAGACGTAACCTAGTCAGGAGGACGAAGGAATGATTCAAGACACAGACAAATTAATCATTGCAGAGTATCATGAGGGATTTGCTGCAGGAATTGCGAAAATGTGGAACCTGAGCAGAGACAGCTGGGGCGGAGATACTAGTGTAATGACAGAAGAGCAAGTAAAAACAAAGGAAGCGAATAACGGAAATATTACCTTATACCTAGCCCTTGATGGTGAAGAGGTCGTAGGCTATTGCGGACTATCGGAATATAAAGAGGATGGGGGATCCCTGTATATCCCATTATTAAATGTAAGGCCGGATTACCACGGCCGGAAAATCGGAAAGATGCTAGTGCTTAAAGCGCTGCAAAAGACTATTGAATTGGGCTGGCCGCGCCTTGATTTATATACATGGCCTGGAAATGTGAAAGCTGTTCCGCTTTACAAAAAATGCGGCTTCTTCTGGGAAGACCGGGATGATACAACCCATTTAATGAATTTCATTCCCGCTGTTCACCAGACGCCGCTTTTAAAGCCTATCCTGGAGAAGCTTGATTGGTATAGCAGCAGTCTGAGAGATATCGATGTGAAGCCGGATGGGATCAAAGAAAATGGCTTTACATTTTACGAGTATAAATGGCAAAGCGGGGAAGCATCTGCAAGAGTGAGATTTGAAAGGACTGGCAGAGGAATCAGTTTAATAGAAACAAATGATTATCTTATAGAATTATCTATGGATAATCATGAAGTTATAGAAAATGCAGTTCAAAACTTTAAGCTCAAACTTGTAAATAAAACAGGAAATCCAGCTTCGTTTAAGGCCGAAGGGAATAATCAAGGCAGAGTTGAAGCAATATTCGAACACGATTTGACAGCTGAGAGCGATGCTGTATTTGCCGGACAATTCATTGTGCACGAAGGGGAAGAGCCCAGTGTCTGGAAAACTCACCCTTCATTGGATGTAAAGGTTTGGGTAAATGGTGAGGAATGTGAATTGCGCCTTGGACTTCTTCCTAAGCAGCCAGCCAAAATAACAGGAGCTTCTAAAGTGAATCTTAGCTATTTAAATCAGGAATCAGAATTGGAAATGGAAGTAGAAAACAACCTGGAGGAAGACGCAGTATTTCATCTTTCTCTTCCTGAATGTGATCTGGTTGAATTAGAAAAGCAGGAATATCGAATACAGCTCCGCAACAAAGAACGTAAGCTGCTGAAGGTGCCTTTTATTGTGAAAAAATATGGCTTCTATCAGCCGGAAATGTCTATCTCGGCATTAACACAGAATGGGGAAGAACTCTCTTTTACTTGCAGGCCGGTGGGCATTCCCCTTAAAAGCTTCGGTCAGAAATTTGGAGGAGAGTCAAAAGATTACTGGCATATCTGCAATGGGATCTGCCAGATAAATATCCGGAAATTGGATTATAAAATAACAGCCGGCAGGAACGATAGTGTTAACCAGCCTTTTTCGTTCTTTGTTCCTAAGCTTGGCAAGCCCTATTCTACTGAGTTTTCAAAGGCAAAGCCTCGGGAAGCAGAGTGGTTCACAGATGATACGGCCATCACTTTTAAATTGGTTTTCAAGTCTGAAGCTTTTCCAGGAATTCTTGCAGCCTTGTATACCTCCCTTTATGGTGAAGGCCTTGTGAAAATTTGGTCTGAACTGACAAATGAAGGGAGTAAAAGATATGAAAACTTGTTCTTAAGCCAGCCCTTATATCATGAAATGCAGAATCCATATTTTCCGCTAGAGAATGAAGTGATAGAGTTTTCTAATGTGAAAGAATTGGGGTTTATGGAGATATCAGCTGAAAGTATAACCGGAAATTGGTTTTTCGACAATCATAATGGTGAGCCGATTGGATTCTGCTGGCCAAATAGTGCGAAGTCGAATCCGGATGGGTGGCAATTTTATTATCAGCAGGAAACTGGCTGTCTTGAACCGGGGCAGCAAGTGGTATTGGCCCCTTGCTATTTATCCATAGGAGCCTTCCGAACATGGGAAGAAATGCAGCAATTTGCAGGTGTGACTGCTGAACCTGAAAAAATAGTAAAGAATGAAAAAACGCTAGTTATCAATAGGGGAAATCCAGTTTTAAAGGACCAGGAAACAGCGGAGTTTACTCTTAAAACTCATCGTTCGAGTTATCTCAACGGCACTATAGATGTTTATTTAAATGAAGATAAAAAACTATCTGCAGCTTTCAGCCAGGAACAGGAACTGAAGGAATATAGAGCTAATTTTCCTATTGAAGGCATAAAACCCTTATCTCTTGTGAAAGCCGAGATAAAACTTGATAGTGGTAAGACGCATGCAAATGATTTGCTGCTGATGCCCAGGGGTGCAATCCGTATAGTAACCGAAAAGCAGAGCGGCAAGACTGTATATTCAATGGATAACGGCATTATTAGCTTAAAAGCAGCACCAGACTTTTATCCTGGATTATTCTCATTATCTTATAAAGAAAATGAATGGCTGGATTCTTCCTTTCCTGAACCGGTTGCAAAGGGATGGTGGAATCCATGGGCTGGCGGCATGAAAACTATTCCATCGCAAATGAGTGTGTTTTCGCTCTTAAAGGAGAAATCTTCTGCTGAATTTATCAATGTTAAAGATTCGTATGACAATGAATGGTCAGTACTGGCCATTCATACTAAAGTTGCTCAGCACTCCATTTGGAGAGGCCTTGAATATACACAGTATTTCGCGCTATTGCCGGGAGTGCCAATACTTGCTTATTGGGTAAAAGTGATCGATGCAGGAGGAAAGTATCTGTTCAATGAAAAATGGATAACAGATATATTTATATCAGGAAGCTCATTGAAGGATCTAACTCTTACAATAAGTGACAAAGGTGCTGAATCAGCCTATCAGGCTGGCGTCGAGGAGCAATCTTTTGTTAATATTGACGGATCCCATATTAGCAGCTCCTGCTCTTCTGAAAAAATGTATGTAATAAAAAGTAAAGATGCAGAATTACTGGGGGCATACATGAATAAAGAAGCTTTCGAAGTTATTTCTGAAAGGAGTGCAGCACCATTGGCCAAACCGGGATTTGTTGTCTTTGATGAAAGAAGCTTCGAGGGCAGAACCCTTAATAACCTGCATTATTTGGAATTTCGCTAAGGAGAAATTATGAAAATCATAGATGCACATATTCATTTTTCTGATATAAAATCATTCCATCATACTGCCGAGAAACTCTCATTTGTAGATTATTCATATAATGGGCACCAGAAGGATTTCCGTGATGCCAATGTAGTTCTGAGCATCGCCATGGGACTTACTGAAACAGATAAGATGGGCTTTCCGGATTATGAAGCAAGAACACCGATGGGGATTGATCTGGAAGACAAGACGCCGGCTAATATTGTTTACTGTGCCGGCGTCAATCCATATGATCTCAATGAAGAGGCTTTAGAAAGGCTTGAAGAAGATTTGCAAAAGCCTGCTGTTGTGGGTATTAAAATTTATCTTGGGTATTATCCTTTCTACGCCTATGATGAAGTATACGAACCTGTGTATGGGCTCGCTCGAAAATATAGAGTTCCTGTTGTATTTCATACAGGTGATACTTATTCGGAAAGGGGATTGCTTAAGTATTCTCATCCCATGGCTATTGACGAGGTTGCAGTTAAACACCGGAATATCAATTTCATGATGGCTCATTTTGGAGATCCATGGACGCTGACCGGAGCAGAAATCATATATAAAAATCCGAATGTCTTTGCCGATCTTTCAGGCCTTATTGTGGGAACGGTGAAAGAATTGAAGAAGTACAGTGAAGGTAGATTTTTGGACCATCTTAGGCATGCTTTAGTGTTCGCGGATTCTTACGATAAATTGCTTTTTGGAACCGATTGGCCGCTTGCGCCTGTAGGCCCTTATATCGAATTTATAAAAGAGCTCATCCCTGCAGAGTATCATGAGGATGTTTTCTATAATACTGCTATAAAGGTTTTTCCTAAAATCGAGCCTTTTCTGCCATAGAACAAGGGGGCTGGGAGAGAAAACTTTCAATTCCAGCCTTTCAAATAGTCTTATTTACATACATATACGTATAAATATCATAAAGGGGGCATCTTTAATGGTTAAAATTGCATGGGTAACGGACAGCACGGCTTTTTTGAATAATGAGTTAAGAAACCACCCAGACCTGTACCAGATTCCAATGACGATCATTATGGATGGAAGTGAATACACAGATGGTGTTGATTTAACACCTGAAGAACTATATGCAAGGTTAAAAAACTTGGAAACGCCGGCTAAAACCTCCCAGCCATCCATTGGTGCTTTCAGGGACTTATACGAAAATCTGCAGAAGGATTATGACTGTATCATCGCTGTGCTTGTATCGGCAAAGCTAAGCGGAACGGTTTCTTCCAGTGAACAGGCTGCCCAGATGGTTGATATACCGGTATACAGCTTGGATTCCAAGATATTATCATATCCTTTAACAAGATTGATCCTAAAGGGGATGGAACTGGCAGAGGCCGGAGTGGATACTAAAGACATTATCAACGAGCTTAAGGTGCTCCGCGATACAGGAGAAACCTATGTCCTGATCGGCAGTCTTGAACAGCTTCACAGAAGCGGCAGGATGTCCGGAGTTCAATTCTTTTTGGGAAGCATGCTTAATGTAAAGCCGATTATTTCAGTTCATGATGGAGAATTAAGCGTCAGGGAGAAGGCAAGAAGTGAGAGAAAAGCAAAAGATAAAATTGTGAAGCTTTTGAAGAGCGCTCATGAGAGAGAACCGCTGAAGGAAGTATTTATCCTATACGGTTTGCATCCTGAAGAAGCGGATATATGGAAGAATGAACTCCAGGAAGAATTTTTGGGGGTTGAATTTGGTTGCTACTCCTTAGGAGCCACCATTGGCGTCCACGCAGGAGAGCATACACTCGGCATCAGCTGGCTGAATGGCCTGTAATAAATTAATATAAGCTCTGGTGCAGGAAATCAAATACTGGTTTTCTGCACTTTTTTGTTTTTTATTTAAATTGGCTGTTTTAGTAAGGTTTTTGCTAGTTGAATATTATTTACTGTGTTGATTGGAGTGAGCAGCCTCTCGTTGCAATTAACGGGCAACGTTGAAAGGGGGATCCATTGCTATCGTTTCTTTTTGACACTAATGTTAAAATGGACAGTGGAGTTTGAAAGCGGGTGAAATAATGAAAGAAAATATTATACATATAACTGAAAAATTTGTCCGGGATACACTCGGGGATGATTCAACCGGTCATGACTGGCATCATATTGAGCGGGTTCGAAAAAACGCTCTTTACATAGCGGAAAAGGAACAAAAAGGAGATCCATTCTTAATTGAAATGGCAGCCTTGCTTCATGATATATCTGATGTAAAGCTGAACATTACCGTGGAAGCAGGTGACAGGAAACTGTCTGACTTTCTGAAGGAACTCGGAATCACAGACGATGCGTCCAGCTCCATTAAGGAAATTATTGATGCAGTTTCCTTTAAAGGCGGCCATAACACCAGGATCTTAAGCGCAGAAGCCCAAATTGTACAGGATGCGGACAGATTGGATGCAATCGGTGCAGTGGGAATTGCAAGAGCATTTGCCTACGGAGGCAAAAAAGGACAATTGATTTATGATCCTGTTCTTGAAATAAGAAATGAAATGACTGAAGATGAATACCGGAATGGCAGATCGTCATCCATCAATCATTTTTACGAAAAGCTTTTGAAGCTGAAAGATCTGATGAATACGGACACTGCTATGGAATTGGCAGAAGAGCGTCACGAGCTAATGGAGCGGTTTCTGCATCAATTTTTTAAAGAATGGAATGGTCAAGCATGAAGATGATTTCTGTGGAAAATGTAACAAAAACATATGGGGAGAAAGAACTTTTTAAGAATATATCCTTTACAATAGCCGAAAAAGAAAGGGCAGGGCTAATCGGAGTAAACGGTACAGGAAAATCCTCCCTTTTGAAGGTGATTGCGGGAGTTGACCTGCCAGACTCCGGCGAAATAGTCAAACCGAAAGATTACACCATTTCATATTCAGCACAGCAGCCTGATTTGAACCATGATTTATCCGTTCTCGAGCAGGTATTTGCAGGAGATGCGCCAATTCTTGTGCTGCAGAGAGAATATGAACAGGCACTGCTGGAGCTTAGCCTGCACCCTGAAGATTTATCTGTCCAGGAAAGTCTTTTTGAACTTCAAAAAAGAATGGATACACTTAATGCTTGGGAAGTTAATACCGATGCCAAAACAATTCTTACTAAACTGGGCATTGAGGATTTCAGCAGAAAAGTCGGTGAGCTTTCAGGAGGTCAGAAAAAACGGGTTGCGCTGGCGCAAGCATTGATCCAGTCACCAGATTTGCTGATTCTTGACGAACCGACCAATCATCTTGATTTTGAATCGGTTAAATGGCTGGAAGAATATCTGGGGAAATATCGGGGAGCACTGCTGCTAGTAACACATGACCGTTATTTCCTGGACCGGGTTACCAATAAAATGTTTGAGCTTGAGGGCGGAAATCTTTACAGCTATAAGGGGAATTATGCTGCATTCCTTGAAGCCAAGGCGATAAGAGAGGAAAATGAATCAGCCACTATTGAAAAGCAGAGAAATCTGTTCAGAAGGGAACTCGAGTGGATCAGGAGAGGTGCAAAAGCCCGTACCACTAAGCAAAAAGCAAGGATCCAGCGATTTGATGCCCTTGACAGCCAGCTTGCTTCAGTTAAATCCTCTGAAAAATTGGATATGTCCTTAAGCGGCAGCCGTCTCGGAAAACAAGTATTTGAACTCGAAGCCGCAACAAAAAAATATGGCTCCCATACAATTCTGGATCATTTTGATCTTCTCGTAAAACCAGGGGACAGAATAGGGATTATTGGAAGAAATGGGACAGGGAAATCCACGCTCCTTAACATATTGGCAGGCAGGATTCCGCTGGACTCAGGTGAGCGTATTATTGGTCAGACAGTAAAAGTAGCTTACTATACCCAGGAAAGCGAAGATATGGATGAGAGTAAGCGTATGATCGAATATCTCAAAGAAACAGCTGAAGTAGTTGAAACTTCAGATGGAAAAACTATTTCTGCAGCTCAAATGCTGGAACGTTTCCTATTTCAGCCATATACTCATGGCACCCCTATCCGCAAGCTTTCCGGCGGGGAAAAACGGAGGCTTTATTTACTGAAAATCTTAATGTCTGAACCAAATGTTCTCCTTCTTGACGAGCCAACCAATAACCTTGATACCCAAACCCTGACGGTTCTCGAGGATTATCTTGATGATTTTCCTGGCGTAGTCATTACTGTTTCACATGACCGTTACTTCCTGGATAAAGTGGCTGAACAGCTGCTTGTGTTAAAGGGAGAAGGCGAGATTGACTCCTACTACGGAAATTACAGTGAATTTCTTGAAAGCGTAAATGCCAAACCGGTTCAGGAAATAGACAATGCCCCTAAAAAAAAGAGGGAAACGAAACCGAAGAAAAAGAGAATGAGCTATAAAGAGAAAAAGGAATGGGAAGAAATAGAGGGAAAGATTGAGTCTGCTGAAACGCGTCTCGAAGCGATTGCCTCAGAGATGGCAAGCATCGGCAGTGACTTTGAAAAAGGCCAGGCATTAGTAGAAGAGGAATCGAAACTGAATGAAGAACTGGAACATCTGATAGAGAGATGGAGCTATCTATCAGAAGCAGCAGAAAGTGAATAATGATATGCCCGGGGAAATCTCCGGGTTATTTTCATATTTAAAACAGCTGATATGCCTCGAAATATTCCTTATGTTAAAATAAAATCAGTTACCAGCGTGAATATATAAAAAAGGGTGATACTTTTGAGAATAAAAGCAATCGAACCAACACCAAGTCCTAATACAATGAAGGTTATTCTTGATGAAGAGCTTCCAATGGGGAAAGCCAATAATTATAAAAAAGATAAATATGAAGGAGCTCCCCAGATCATCCTTGATATTCTTGAGATCGATGGCATAAAAGGAGTTTACCATGTTGCTGATTTCCTGGCAGTAGAAAGAAATGCTAAATATGACTGGAAGGAGCTGCTTCCTCAAGTTCGATCTGCATTTGGCGAAGACGTGGAAAATGATGGCACTAAAGAAAACAGCATTGATGAACATTTTGGTGAAGTGCAAGTATTAGTCCAAATGTACAAAGGAATTCCGATGCAGGTGAAGCTGACTGACGGCACGGAAGAAAAGCGCTTCGGACTTCCTGAACACTTTATTAATGCTGTTGCAAAAGCTCAGGATCCTGCCGATAATGTTGTGATGGTCCGCAAGTGGAAGGAATTTGGGGTCCGCTACGGAGACTTTGACCAAGTTGGTCATGATATTGTAGAGGAATTAATGGCTGCCTATCCTGAGGGAAGACTCCAGACCCTTGTGACAATGGCTAAAAGTCCGGATAAAGCGGAGGATAAGCATGTGCGTGCTCTTCTGAAACTTTCAGTCGAAGATTTGGATTCCCCGGATTGGCGGGAGCGTTACCAAAAACTCGAACAGATGGATAATCCAGAACTGGAGGACCTGCCTGTTCTGGAAAAAGCTCTCAATGACGAGAAGGCTTCAATAAGGAGACTTGCGACAGTTTATCTCGGGATGATTGAGGATAAAAAAGTCCTGCCGCTTTTGTATAGAGCATTGAAGGATAAAACCGTCACGGTAAGGCGAACAGCCGGAGACTGTTTATCAGACATAGGGTTTGCAGAAGCAATGGACGCCATGAAGGAAGCTCTGAAGGATGACAGTAAGCTTGTACGCTGGCGTGCAGCCATGTTCCTTTACGAAGTGGGTGATGATAGTGCCCTGCCTGCTCTGAAGGCTGCAGAAGACGACCCGGAATTTGAAGTCAGCCTGCAGATTAAATTGGCTATTGAGAGAATTGAGCAGGGAGAAGAAGCAAAAGGTTCTGTTTGGAAACAAATGACTGAATCCCGGAACAAAGGTGAGGAATAATTTTAAGTAAACCGCTCAGATTTCAGAATCTGCAGCGGTTTTTTAATCGGAAATGATTAATTTAAAACTTACACGCATTACAGTTTCATCCATTTAAAGCGAAAAAATAAATTAAATTTGTAATAATTATTGAAATTATCCGAAAAAGGGTCTATATTGGAAAGAAAATATTTGGAGGGGACAGGAGGTAAGTTAATCTTTTCCAAAGAATAAGAGATTATGAATCTAGGGTAAAACGGGAGGTACATACTATGACTGGCTCACAGATGAGAAGTGATATGATCAAAAAAGGCACAGACCGGGCTCCGCATCGCAGCCTGTTGCGTGCTGCCGGAGTAAAGGAAGAAGATTTCGGAAAACCATTTATTGCTGTGTGCAATTCTTATATTGATATCGTTCCTGGACATGTACATTTGCAGGAATTCGGTAAAATTGTAAAAGAAGCAATCCGTGAAGCAGGTGGCGTTCCATTTGAATTTAATACCATTGGTGTTGATGATGGAATTGCGATGGGCCATATCGGCATGCGCTATTCTCTGCCAAGCCGTGAAATCATTGCAGACTCACTTGAAACAGTTGTTTCTGCCCACTGGTTTGATGGAATGGTCTGTATTCCGAACTGCGATAAAATCACACCCGGAATGATGATGGGTGCATTAAGGGTTAATATTCCAACCCTTTTTGTCAGTGGCGGCCCTATGAAAGCCGGCGTTGATTCAGACGGTAACCCATTATCTTTAAGCTCGGTCTTTGAGGGTGTGGGCGCCTTTGAATCCGGCCAGATAAACGAACAAAAGCTCCTGGAAATCGAACAGGTAGCATGTCCGACTTGCGGTTCCTGTTCAGGAATGTTCACTGCGAATTCAATGAATTGTCTTGCAGAAGGACTGGGACTTGCACTTCCTGGAAATGGCACAATTCTGGCTGTATCAGAAGAAAGAAAGGAATTTGTTAAACGTTCAGCCAAGCAACTGATGGAATTAATCAAGCAAGACATCAAACCGCGTGATATTGTTACCATTGATGCAATTGACAATGCATTTGCGCTGGATATGGCAATGGGCGGGTCAACTAATACAGTTCTTCATACATTGGCGCTTGCCCACGAAGCTGAAATTGAATATCCGATTGAACGAATCAATGAGATTGCCAATCGGGTTCCTCATTTAGCCAAGATCGCTCCAGCATCAGATTATCATATTGAAGATGTTCATAATGCGGGTGGGGTGAGTGCAATTATCAATGAATTGCTTAAAAAGCCGGACGCCTTGAATGGTGACTGTCTGACAGTTACCGGAAAGCCGCTAAGGGAGAATGTAGCCGGCAGTGAGATTCAGGATAAGAATGTAATCCGGACGCTTGAGAATCCCCACTCTGAACGCGGAGGGCTGGCGGTTTTATTTGGGAATCTAGCTCCTGAGGGATCCATTATAAAAGTGGGAGCAGTAGATGAGTCAGTTGGCGGATATCACAGAGGACCAGCCATCTGCTTTGATTCACAGGAAGATGCACTGTCTGGAATCATTACTGGCAAGGTGCAGGAAGGGCATGTTGTTGTCATTCGTTATGAGGGCCCAAAAGGTGGCCCTGGAATGCCGGAGATGCTTGCACCGACTTCACAGATTGTCGGCCGTGGCCTGGGTGCAAAAGTTGGCCTGATTACAGATGGCCGTTTCTCGGGTGCTTCACGCGGCATCAGTATTGGGCACATATCACCGGAGGCTGCTGAAGGCGGGCCTATTGCATTTGTAGAAAATGGAGACATCATTGAACTGGATCTGAATAATCGTACAATTAATCTGGAAATCTCAGATGAAGAATTTGAAAAACGCAAAGCCAATTGGAAAGGCTTCGAGCCAAAGGTTAAAAAAGGCTATCTTGCCCGTTATTCGAAGCTTGTGACGAACGCCAGCACAGGCGGCGTTATGAAAATTTAAGTATATTTAGAAAGCCGGTCCTAAAAAGACCGGCTTTTCTTTGAATTAGCTGCCATATACGAAAACCGGCATAGAAAAATTGCATTAAGATCATACGATATAGTATGCTTACTTTACAAACTGCACGTTAAGGAGGATACGAATCTTATGTCAATGGCATATGAAGAATATATGAAACAAATGGTGAAGCCGATGCGTGAGGAGCTTGTACAGGCAGGCTTTAAAGAGCTTACGGCTTCAGAAGATGTAGAGCAATTCATGGAAGGGCTTGAAGGAACAGCTCTTGTTGTCGTGAATTCAGTTTGCGGCTGTGCGGCTGGTCTTGCCCGCCCTGCAGCAACACAGGCTGTATTAAGAAGTGAAAAGAAACCTGATCACCTGGTGACGGTTTTCGCCGGACAGGACAAAGAAGCAACAGCTAAAATGCGCGAGTACTTTGATGGATATGAGCCTTCATCACCTTCTATGGCTCTTTTAAAAGGGAAGGAAGTTGTGCACTTCATTCACCGCCATGATATCGAAGACCACTCTATGGAAAGAATCATGGAGAACCTTCTTGCAGCTTTTGAGGCGAACTGCTGAGAATATTTGTTTAGGGCTGTATTCATAAACAAAAAACAATAATCCTTGAAAAGAATTAGATTAAACAAAACTGGGTGTCTGCTGGCACCCTTTTTTTATAGCAATCATAGGAAAATCAGGTGAACATAAATGATTATTACAACTTCTGGGCGCACCACTGAAGTGATGAAAGAAAAAGCAAGAAACATTGCAGAACAATTAGGAGCAACATACATCGACAGGAATAAAAGATCTGTAAAAGCGATTCAAAAGCAAGTTGCTGAAGACTGTATAGTAGTTGGAAAAGAACGGCTGGAACTTTATCCGATTGGTGAAAGCCAGCCGTTCTTCTTTCATCCCAGTTCAGCAATGTTCAGAGTGAAGCGCCTCCTCAAAGGAGAAAGTGATCCTTTTCTTGAGGCTGCAAGTCTTAAAGAAGGCAGCAGTATTCTTGATTGTACCCTCGGTCTGGGCTCTGACAGCATAACAGCCAGTTTTGCTGTTGGCAAAAAAGGTAAAGTTACAGGACTTGAAGGAAATAAATACCTTTCCTTTCTCGTTGCGAACGGGCTCAGGCAATGGGACTCCGGGCTAGAGAGTATGAATCAGGCTATGGGAAGAATAAAAGTGGAAGCCTCAATGGCCCTTTCTTATTTAAAAAAACTGCCATCTGACAGTTATGATGTTGTCTATTTTGATCCTATGTTTGAAGAAGAAATCTTTGAATCAGAAGGGATTAAAGCTTTAAGGAACTTTGCTGTCTATGAGGATCTGTCGGAGGAAATTATATTTCATGCAAAACGGGCAGCAAGGCAAAGGGTGATCCTGAAAGATCACTTTAGAAGCTCCAGATTTGCTCAATATGGCTTCAAAGTAATTGAAAGAAAGTCATCGAAATTTCATTTTGGCGTTATTGAAGGGTAAGAGAAGGTGCCAGATAATTTTGGCACCTTCTTATTTAATCCACAATGGCCAAATAAACAAAGTAAGCCATCAGTAAAAGACTTGCAATGACAAAGAATACAGACCAATCCATGATCATTTCCCCCTTATTCGTTTTCATTCTTCTTACTTGATTTGTTTTATTATTCCCCGCTTTGCTGCATATTAATCCGCCAATTAATGTATTACTACATTTCTATTGTTCTTCTTGCCGATTCATGAAATCAATTTAAATTTAGTTGAAAAAGAAGTATAATAAAAAAATAGAATCGAGATACATAGCGAGGAATGATAAGATGGAATTTCCTATTTCAAAAAGAATGGCTTCTTTCACAGAGAGTGTGTTTACCGAATTGGCCCAACTTAAAAATTCGAAACTTTCAGACGGTCTTCCGGTGATTGATTTGAGTATTGGCAGTCCTGATTTGCCCCCTCCTGCTTTTGTAATGGAGGAATTATCAAGAGGAACCCGTGATCCACAGCAATACAGGTACTCTTTAGCAGGTACAAATGAATTTCATACCGCAGTCAGCAGCTATTATAAACGAAATTTTAAAGTGGATCTCGATCCTGTTTCAGAGGTGCAGCTTTTAATGGGATCCCAAGATGGGCTCGTTCATTTGCCGATGGTTCTATGTAATCCAGGGGATTATATCCTAGTTCCTGACCCCGGGTACACTGCTTATTCAGCAGGTGCAGCAATGGCTGGTGCAAAAATGTACGGAATGCCCTTAAAAAAGGAGAACAGCTTCCTCCCTGATTTTAATGAGATCCCGGAAGAAATCCTTGTAAACACGAAATTAATGATATTAAACTTCCCCGGAAATCCTGTTCCCGCGATGGCAACGGAGGATCTTTTTCTTCAAGCGGTCCAGCTTGCAAAGAAATACCGTTTTGCTGTATTGCATGATTTTGCGTATTCGGAACTTTATTATGAAAAAAAGCCTTTAAGCTTTTTGGCTGTAGAAGGTGCTGCTGATGTAGGGATTGAAATGAATTCACTTTCAAAAAGTTTTAATATGGCCGGCTGCAGGGTGGCATATGCAGCGGGTAATCAGCATCTTATTGCGCTGCTGGCCAATTTCAAATCCAATTTGGATTACGGGGTGTTCCTGCCGGTTCAGTCAGCTGCGGTGAAAGCACTGAAAGATCAATCTTGTTTTTTGCAGGATTTGAGAGAGACATATAAAAAAAGAAGAGATGTATTAATAAAAGAACTGAGAACGATTGGGTGGGACATCGGCAGACCTGAGGGGTCGATGTTTTTATGGGCCGAGGTCCCATCCGGTTACAGCTGCTCCAGGGATTTTGCGATTGACTTAATTAACCTGGCCGGTGTAGTCGTAACTCCTGGAAATGCATTTGGGCAATGGGGAGAAGGGTACGTCCGGATTGCTCTTGTACAGCCCGAAGATGTTTTAAGACAAGCTGCCCTTAATATTGAAGTCAGCGGCATATTTAAAAAAATCTTTATTACTTAGGAGAAGGAGGGCGTAAAAGATGCCGAATTGGCTGAGGAAATCCTTTGTTGTTCTTGTTACCATTTTAACGTTTGGCCTCGTCACACCTTCTCAAGCATTCCTTTATGAAAATACGAATCAGTTAAAATCCTCCAGAGCTTCTGATGTGGAAAGCTCAGAGAAGGGCGCAGAACTTGCTGAAGAGGAAAATAGTAATTTTGATAAAGAGGACTTTGTCAGGCAAATGCTTGCAGAGGCTGAGTCACAATCGTATGAGAAATTTGGTGCAAAGATAGGTCCAGTTATCGAAGATGAATTTAACGAGGTTATCCTTCCGGAAATTCAGAAAGCCATCCAGGCGGTGGCATTACAATTTCCTGAGGAAAGCCTTGCACAATTAAAAGTTACAGAAACTCCAGGAGGTGGATTATCGGAAAAAATCTTCCATATCACCAATAGCATGACGAATAAAGATGTGATTCGGTTCCATGTACGAAGGGACCAGCCACCTCAACAGGGGTACTGGTTTAATTTTCATTACCACACACACCATGATCAATTTCAGGCTCACCATGAACTCGGATCAATTTACTGGAACAAAAACACTCCACCAAAATGGATGAGTTAAAAAATTGAAATAAACCCCGAATGTGAAAAAAATTTTTTATGGATTATGAAACTTTCCATGATTTATAACGTAAATACATTTATTCTACATAATGGAGGTTTGAATTGGGATGGCAGTAAGCTTATCAAAAGGGCAAAAAGTTGACTTAACAAAAACAAATCCTGGAATGAGTAAGGTAGTAGTTGGACTTGGATGGGATACAAACAAATATGATGGCGGAAATGACTTTGATTTGGATTCTTCCGTTTTCCTGCTTGGAGATACTGGAAAAGTAACTTCTGAAAGCGACTTTGTCTTCTACAATAATACAAAAGGTGCTGATGGTGCTGTTGTACATACAGGTGATAACCGTACAGGCGAAGGGGATGGTGATGATGAGCAGGTGAAAATTAACCTGTCGAGTGTGCCTGCTAATATTCAGCGCATAACATTTACAATCACTATCCATGACGGGGAAGCCCGAAATCAGAACTTTGGACAGGTATCAAATGCCTATGCACGAATTCTGAATGAAGACACAGGTGAAGAATTGATCCGCTATGACCTTGGCGAAGATTTCTCTATTGAAACTGCACTTGTAGCTGGAGAGTTATACAGACATAACGGAGAATGGAAATTCAGTGCAATTGGAAGCGGATATCAAGGTGGATTGGCTGCACTGGCAAAAGATTTCGGTTTACAGGTTGGATAAATAAGAGGTATATTTGCTTAATAAGGCTCGGCAATGCCGGGTCTTTTATATGAAAGCAATCATCAGTGGGAGGAATAATTTGATATGGAAATATTAGAATCTATTTTACATACATATTCCCAGTTTTTTAACTGGGAAATGTGGGTTGAAGCTTTATCAAAGCCCGAAAGCTGGGCACTGATAGGTACACTTGTCATTCTGGAAGGGCTATTATCTGCTGATAATGCGCTTGTTCTTGCTGTAATGGTAAAACATCTGCCGGAAAAACAGCGGAAGAAAGCTCTCTTTTACGGTCTTTTAGGTGCTTATTTCTTCAGATTTATTGCAATTGGCATCGGTGTCTTTTTAATTGAATTCTGGTATATCAAGGTTATAGGTGCTGCCTACCTGGCCTGGCTTGCCATTAAGTATTTTATTGATAAGAGGCAGGCTGAGGAAGAAGGCGATGAAGATGCTATAGAAGGCATCAATCAAAGAGGATTATTAATCCGCCTTTTCGGTACTTTCTGGGGAACAGTCATTGCAGTTGAATTAATGGATATTGCATTTTCAATCGATAGTATCTTGGCTGCACTAGGAGTCAGCCAGGAAATCTGGGTGCTGTTAATAGGCGGTATGCTTGGTATTATCATGATGCGTGGTGTAGCTGGCGTATTTTTGAAGCTGATCGACAGGGTACCAGAGCTTGAAACCAGCTCTTATATTCTGATCCTTCTTATTGCTGCAAAGATGATTGCGAGTGCGGCTGGTATTCACATTGACCATATTTACTTCTTTATCGTATTGGTTATCGTGTTTGCTATTACTTTTATTGTACATGCGAGGAATGCCAAAAAAGAAGCTGCAGATCAAGGGTCAAACTAAATAGGTAACTGCATAGATCTTGAAAGGGAACAGACACTTGTCCGCTCCCTTTTCTTTTTATCTTTTTTGGATGAAAAAGGAAGAAAGTAGTATTTTAGTGAAGGAATGGAGCTGCGAAAATGAGACTATTTTCCGATCTTCCGGGTGAAAAAATAAATAATATGTTTTATAAAAAGCCTGGCTATTTTAACAAGAGATCCGACAGAGAGCTATTATCATATGCTCTTGGGGCAACTTTATATATGCCGGCGACAAGGCCTAATATTCACCAGGATCTGCTGTCAAAAAAGCATGCTGGTCTTTCATCCATGGTTATTTGCCTTGAAGATGCAATTGGTGATGAAGAAGTGGAAAAGGCAGAGGATCTGCTTTGTTCGGAACTGGAAAATTTGAGTTCAGACCTTGTGAAAGGTCTTTGTGATGAAGAAGATCTCCCTTTGATTTTTGTGCGAATTAGAAGCTATGATCAGCTTATGAGACTCAAAATCAGAATCCCGAATGGAATGCATGTCCTGACCGGTTTTGTCCTGCCTAAGTTTTCCCCAGCTGAAGGACGCAAAATTTTAACAGAAATTAAAGAACTAAATTCTAATGGTTATTGTTTATATGCTATGCCAATTTTGGAAACGAAGGAAATTATCCAAAAAGAAACAAGGCTTGAAGAGTTGGTCGGCATAAAGAGAGTGCTTGACCAATATTTTGGGCTGATTTTAAATGTGAGGATTGGAGCTACGGATTTTAGTGGACTTTATGGAATACGAAGAAATTCTGATACCACAGTTTACGATATTGCTGTTATTAGAGATTGCATATCAGATATTATTAATATTTTTCTGCGAGCGGAGCAGCCATATGTCATTTCAGGTCCGGTCTGGGAATATTTTTCTTCAAAAGAGCGTCTTCTTAAGCCTCAGATCAGGCAAACGCCGTTCAGGGAGCGTCTGGGACAGGATGGCCTTAAAATGAGAACAGAATTAATTGATCGGCATATGGATGGATTCATTAGAGAAATTGCCATGGACATTTCAAATGGTCTGACTGGAAAAACCATTATCCATCCAACCCATATTAGAGCTGTACAGGCATTGAATACTGTAACACTTGAAGAGTACCTGGATGCACAGAGCATCGCCCGTCAGGCCGGGGGGGAAATAGGGGTTATGAAAAGCGATTACCAGAACAAAATGAATGAAATCAAACCACATTTATATTGGGCTAAAAAAATATTATTGAAATCAGAAGTATACGGGGTGCTGCAGGATGAGATCACATACATTGACCTACTCAAAAACGAAACATTCCATTCAGATACTCAACTCATTAACCGTTGATATTCATATAACTGAAAATCCTTATGAGCTGCTCCCTGAAGATTTATTTGTCATGGCTGCAAGAATAAATAAGAAAAGGTCTTTCTTATTTGTCAGCAAAGTACTCGGGAAACATATACCTATTGAACCGAAGATTGGACTTCTGACAGGAGAATTGCTTGCCAGCCGATATATAGAGAAGGTTAAGAAAGAGGAGACGGGAATGGCCCGAGAGCTTTTATCAGCTTATAAAAAAGGCTCAAGGAAAAGGAGCAGCAGTCCTTTTGTTACAGAAGACCATAACCCGGTAATTATCGGATTCGCCGAAACTGCAACTGCACTTGGACATGCTTTCTTTCAATCTTTTAAACGTGCTGATTATTTTCATACAACAAGAGAGCAGCTGGCAAATCAGAATTCAGTTATAACATTTGAAGAAGAACATTCTCATGCTACGTCACACAGATGCTATGCTGATGCAGATCTTTTGGATAATAGGAGAGAGATTATTCTTGTTGATGATGAGATGACAACAGGAAAAACAGCCATTAATATCATCCGCTCCATTCATGAACGCTTTCCCAGAAGAGTGTATACAGTCGTCTCCATCCTGGACTGGCGTTCCCAGAGCGATCAGATGCACTTTGATGATTTGGAAAAAGAGCTGAACATTATTATTAACAATGTGTCTCTGCTAAAAGGGGAGATCGAAGTTAAGGGGACCCCGGAAGTGCACATAGGCCAGTCAGAGGACGAACCGAAAGGACATACTGCAAAGATTTCCTATATTCATATAAACAAAGAATTCCCTGAACTATTAAGCAGGGTGAATGAACCATCGGTTACTTTAAATGGCGAAATCAGAAATGCTGCTTATTTAAAAGATTCTGGCCGTTTCGGGCTGGATGCCAAACGCCAGGCTGAACTGGAAGTGACATTAGACGAGATCGGCCAATCTCTATCTCAAAGACGGGATGGAAGGAAAACGCTGTGTCTTGGAACCGGGGAGTTCATGTATATCCCAATGAAGTTAGCTTCATTAATGGGTGAAGGCATAAAATTTCACTCAACAACACGCAGTCCTATTTTTGTCAGAAATGTTAAAGACTATGGAGCGCAATACGGGATATCCTTTCAAAATCCTGAAGACTCTGAAATGGCACAATTCATTTATAACGTTCCAGAGAATTATTATGAAGAAGCATTCCTGTTTTTTGAAAGAGAACCGGAAAAAGATTCGCTAATGCCTTTTATCAATCAATTAAGTAAATATATACAGAACATTAAAGTTGTCTGCTTTAACGGAGGTGGAAGAAATGAATAGAATTGCTGATAAATTTGGTTCATATAGTAAAGATGATGTTGTATTTTTACTGAAGGATTTAAGCGGATATTCACTAGAAGGTACGGTTGAGCAAAGAGAAAAAAACATTCAATCAGGCCAGCATTATAGTGAAACACTTCCTATTGAGTACCAGCCGCCTGAACAATATCTCACCCTGTTTTGGCAAACACTTGATGAGTACAAACGGAAAACCGCTTTGTCTGCAGGAGCGGTCTCTGAGCAGATTTGGATGCAAAAAGGCAGGAATACTGTGCTGGTGTCCCTCGCAAGGGCAGGGACACCTGTAGGAATCCTGATTAAGAGGTATCTTTTTGAAGTATATGGTGTGAATTTGCCGCACTACAGCATTTCTATAATCAGGGATCGGGGGATTGACGAAAATGCGATAAAACATATTTTAAAGTCACATCCCGGCTGCGAAATTCAGTTTGTGGATGGGTGGACAGGAAAAGGGGCTATTTCCATTGAATTAACAAAGGCTTGCAGAAAATTCCATGATGCTTATGGTGTTCCCCTTGATGATACGCTGGCCGTTCTCGCTGATCCTGGTTATTGCACCACTTTATATGGAACGAGGGAAGATTTTCTCATTCCAAGTGCTTGCCTCAATTCAACAGTTTCAGGATTGGTCAGCAGAACAGTATTAAATAAATCCCTAATAGGACCGGAAGATTTCCATGGAGCCAAATATTACAGTGAGCTGGAGGAATCAGATGTTTCAAACCTATATCTCTCAAGCATAACAGAAGAGTTCCCGGCAATTAAGCAGGAAGCTTTCGAGCTTGCTAAAAGGGTTATGGAAAACCCTGGGGGAGTTAGCTTTAAAGGGATGGAAGAGATTCAGAGAATAAAAGAAGAATTTAATATTGAAAACATTAACTTTGTAAAACCGGGAGTTGGTGAAACTACCAGAGTTCTTCTGAGAAGGCTTCCGTGGAAAATTCTGATGAAGGATCCGGAAAGTCCATATGTTGGCCATATTGTCATGCTGGCCAGGGAGAGGAATGTCGAGATTATTCACTATCCTGATATGAGTTATACCTGCTGCGGATTAATTAAAAAGGCAGGAGAAAAATCATGAGGATGTTTGCGTCAGATTTGGACAGGACACTCATTTACTCAAATAAAGCACTTGCTGATTTTGGGGAGTCAGGAGAAGGTCTAATAAGTGCAGAGTGTAAAGATGGCAGGGAAATTGCCTTTATGTCAGACAAAGCTCGGCAATTACTGAAAGAGCTATCTGCTCAAATGCTCTTTGTGCCTGTTACAACAAGAACGTATGAACAATATAGGCGTATTTTTATTTTTCAGGATGACCTTAACATTCCATACACTGTCACATCCAATGGCGCAAACATCCATTATCATGGAAAAACTCTCAAAGATTGGTCGGATAGAGTTCGAAAGCGGCTGAAGGCAGAATGTGCTTTGCTTGAGGAAATGATGGACAAATCACAAAGCCTGGAGCTGAATGGGCAAATAAAAATGGCAGAAAATCTTTTCTTTTATTATATTCTTGAAGAGAAACTGACAGATACAGCCAAAAAAACAATTGCTGAACTTGAGGAATCTTGTGGGTGGAGAATATCTCATCAGGGAAGAAAGCTGTATTTTATGCCAAATCCCATCTGTAAGGGAGAGGCTGTGAAGTTTATACAGGAACGTGAAGGTGCAAGTATGGTATTTGGAGCAGGAGACTCTATGCTTGACCATGACTTTTTAAAGTATTGCGATTATGCATACGTCCCAGCCCATGGCGAACTGGCTGCTGAAAAGTCTATCTCATCTCATTATTTGACTTCTGCAAATATAGGGACCGCGGCAGGGGAAGAAATTCTAAATAATATTTTAAATAGTATTAAAGAAAGAGTTTAGCCCGGCTGGTCCCTCAGCCATTTTTTTAAAACGATAAATAAACAGACGCAAAAGGTATAGCTTCCTGTAAAGATTAAGCTGCTAATGGAAATAGACTGGTTATGGGCAAAAGAGAAGACGGCAAGGATCGTTGACAGGAAAAAAATGTCTATAAATACAAAGGAACTTGAACATAACGTATTCCTGATAATATCCAAATCATGATCGATTCCCCGATATCTCACTCTTCGAAAAAGCAGCCTCATACTGTTTCACCTTCCTCTTACAGAGTACTCCACTTTATGCGGAGACAGGAATAAAGGTGAAAAAGTCCATCTGAGGTCATTCAGCAATGAAAAATAATGCTGAAATGAAACTTTCTTACTGTTAATTCGTAAAGAAAGTAAACCATTTTAGAAAAAGGCTGTATTCCTATGATATGATGGTAATAAGTTTACATATCTTTTGTCCCGTGCCATTACCCGGGAATCGAAACGCAATTTTTGAATGAAATGATAAGAATGCATCTTTCGCTCATAGAGGGAAGGGATAACTATTGAACTTGTCGTACAGTCAAATTAAAACTCATATCTTAAAAGTTACATATGAGAACTGGAGCTCTCAGTTAACAAAGCCTAATCATGAACGTGAAAGTTACAAAGAGGAACAGAAAACGCTGCATGTTAGCCAAATTGTTGCCAGATTCCTTGGAGTTCCCCTTGATGAAGATGAATATTATAATCGTCTTTTTGATCTAATTCATACACAGAATTCAGGGCTTCTCCTCCTCAGTGAAGAACATCTGGATAAAACCATAAATAACCAGCAGTTTCAGTCGATACAAAAAGTCCTAAATATTAACCGGGAACAGAATTTATCCATAAACCGATTTGCTGCTTTTCTAGATGGAGAACAGCTGCTGCTCAAATCTTCCTCACCGGCCATGCACAGAAAAATAAGAGAAGCGATGATCAGTATGCTGAATCTGTTTTCTCAAAAAGAATCAGACGGATTGAAAAACCAGGATATAAGAAGAGTGCTTGTAGATGTGATTAAGTGGACCGCTAATCATTTAGGTGCAGATCTTAAAGATATTGACCCGAAAGCAGGCATGCCAAAAATCCTATGGTACGGAAATGGGAAAAAGAGTCATTATTACTTTTTGTACTATCTAATCCAAATGGGATGCGATGTACTTTATTTTTCTCCTTCGGGAGAAGACGTTCTTTCAGAAATGGGTCAGGAAGTTCAGGATTCTTTTGTACATCATTATCCTGAAAAGAAAAAGCCAGAATCTTTCCCGCTGGAAAAAAGACGAAGGAGTGCTACAGTCGCCTATAGGGCTTCCAGGGAAATAGAAACCATTCTTAACCATGAGGGTTCAGGACTTTATAAACCGTGGCAGCTTAGAGAGTATACTCCTTCTTCTGTGACTTTGAAAACCACTTATGATGAACTTTTTATTCTAATTAAAGAGAAAGCCATGATCCGTCCAAACTTTGAGGTGAGGGATGGAAGTGTTATGATACCTTCCATTTTTTCAAAGATTCAGGGAGTAAGCAGGAATCGCAAGGAATACTGGGATCGAATACAAACGATCAGCCAATATGAAGAAAGTCTGCTGATAAAAAGGTTCCCTTTCACCAATAGCGTCAGTAATGATTTTCGTTTCCATTATCGCAATGCACTGGACGGGGAAGGAAAGCTTGACCCTGAAAAAATAATTTCAGGGCACTATTGGCGATATCAGCAGCTTCCTGGCGGTCTTCAACATGGAATTGCAAAGGCCATTAGAAATATATGTGATCGCCCGCGATTAAAGCCGCTGCCTGGTGAATCGGAAGAAGAATTGAAGATTTATCTGTTCAGCCAAAGTCTGCAAATTCCGCCGAGCATTCTAAAATTAATGCAGCAATTTGATTACTCTCAGGAAGTCCCTAAGATTATCCTCTATAATAACGAGCTGAACGGGACAATGGTAAGATCGGATACAGCACTCCTTTTGCTGCTTAATCAGTTTGGCATAGATATTGTACTTTATAATCCGCCGGGCCATAATGACATTGAAAACTTCATTGAGGATGATTTATATGATGTTCACTGGCTCGAGGATGTTGTGTTTGAACAAGAATTTAAGGAACCATCCTTTCTAAAAAAGGTTCTCTTTCAAGGATTATTAAAAAATTTAAAGGGTGATTGAAAATGAATCCGACCAAATCAACAGAACTAAATTTAACAGCTGAGATGCAGGATGATAAATTAACCGAAAATAACGTTTCAGAAATTAAGCTTGCTTTAAGACAGGAGCCTGAGGTGCAAAATCTGGCCAGGTCCATTGATGAGAAGGATCAAATTCAAATACTTGAATTCGGCAAAGAGCCTGCTGTTCAGATTTCCCGCTTCTCTGACCAAATATTGAGCAATATGAGAACGACGAAGGTTGAAGATTCAGGTGAACTTTTAAAGCAGCTGGGAAGGATTATGGACAAGTTTGACAAGAAGGATTTCGAGCAGGGACCTAAAGGTATATTTGGAAAACTTTTCAAGCGAGGAGAAAAAATGATTGAGAAGCTTTTCGGAAAATACCAGACAATGGGTGCGGAAATTGATAAGGTCTATGTTGAGATTTCCAAATATCAAAGTGAAATGGTCGATTCTACAACCATGCTTGAACAAATGTATGAGCAGAATTATCAGTACTATCTGACTCTCGAAAAATATGCTGTTGCAGGCCAGATGAAAGCTGAAGATTTAAAGGCAAATCAGCTTCCACAGCTGGAAGCGCGGGCAGCTCAGGGAGATCAGATGGCTTCGATGCAGCTTGATACATTAAGAAATGCTGTCGATTTACTCGAGCAAAGAGTTTATGATCTTGAAATGGCTAAAATGGTTGCCCTTCAGACAGCACCGCAAATCCGGCTGCTTCAGAGAGGAAATACCAAGCTCATCGGAAAGATTAATTCTGCCTTTGTAACCACTATTCCAATCTTTAAAAACGGTCTGATTCAGGCAGTCGCAGCCAAAAGACAAAAACTTGTTGCTGATTCTATGAGCGAGCTGGACAGACGGACAAATGAAATGCTGGTGCGCAATGCCCAGAATATTTCAAACCAAAGTGCTGATATTGCAAGATTGGCAGGCGGTCCAAGCATTAAAATTGAAACGATTGAGGAATCCTGGAATATCATCATGAAAGGTATGCAGGAGACAAAATCAATAGAAGAAGAAAACAAACGTTTGCGTGAAGAAGGAACCAGGAGACTGGAACAGCTCCAGGACAATTTTAAAAAAATGAAGCAGCAGGGTTAGTCAGCTGATCATTTTTAATAAAATATAAATTATTGACGAGGTGGAATTGATATGGCAATAAATCTTCAAAAAGGCCAGCGTGTTGATTTAACTAAAGGAAATCCGGGATTATCTAAAATTATGGTAGGATTAGGCTGGGATCCAGTGCAAAAAAGCGGAGGCGGTGGTCTCCTAGGATCTTTATTCGGCGGAGGCGGCGGAGCAAATATCGATTGCGACGCTTCTGTAATCATGCTTGGTGAAAATGGAAAGCTAAAGAGCAATAAAGATGTCATTTACTTCGGCAATTTAAAGAGTGCAGATGGAAGTGTTCAGCATACTGGAGATAACCTCACAGGAGCAGGTGACGGAGACGACGAGCAGTTGCTGATTGATTTAAGCAGAGTGCCTGCTCATATTCACAAAATGGTTTTCGTTGTAAATATTTATGACGCTGTTAAGAGAAAGCAGCATTTCGGCATGATTCAGAATGCATTTATCAGAGTGGTAAACTCCAGCAACAATCAGGAACTGATTCATTACAACCTGACTGACAACTACAGCGGAAGTACCAGCATAATAGTTGGAGAGATTTATCGGCATGGAGGCGACTGGAAATTTGCAGCAGTTGGAACTGGAACGACTTCTCCTGGCCTTTCAGATGTAGTGCGCTCTTATTCTTAATAAAATTAACTTCTAAGGGTCCGAAATTACTCGGGCCCTTTTTGAATTTTCATAAAATTTTTCCATCATTTGATTCCTTTTAACCCTTCTTTCATATGTTATAATTTTAATAGATTAACAGATCGGTTAAAGATTTTTTCTCCAATCAGGCAGTTCCGCAGCTATGCACTTCAAATAGCTCTGTTGACCGCAAATTATACATCTCAGATTAGCAGAAGGGGCTATTAACATGCGCAAAAAAGTACTTGCATTTACACTTATAATCGTTTCCCTTGCACTGCTTGGGAATTCTCAGGCTGCAATGGGCGGTATAAAATTAAAAGATTACCCGCATTCCTCCCAGCTTAAACAGTTACTCAGTCTGAACTCTCCACGCCAGCTTGGTGAAATCTTTATTGTGCCTCTCGAACCTTTTGATGAGAGAGATGCTGCAGAGATGATTTCCCGGGTGGATCATCTGCCCGTTTCCCTGCTCGCCAAAATAGAGGATGAAGATATCAGGGTGAAATTATTTACGGGAAAACTGACTGATAATCCTACAGCTCAGCATCTCACAGGGGTAATTCCCCGAGGCTACACAGGGGATACCACTTGGGATGATGTACCCGGGATTGGAGGGGCAAAAACAGTCCTTGTAAAAATAGGCTTCAGTGAGAAGGGGAAAGGCCATGGATCCGTTAATCTGGAACTTCATGAACTTGCCCATTCTGTTGATCGTCATGTGTACGATGGCATTCGATATAATCAGAAGTTTCTCTCTGTGTGGAAAGCGGAAAAAGCTAAATTGTTCCCGGGACATAATTATCTGCTTTCCTTTCCGGAAGAATATTTCGCTGAGGCTTTTGCGATGTATTTTGCAGAAGGCGAAACGAGGGAATTATTAAGAGAGAATGCTCCGAAAACCTATTCTTTTATTAAAGAATTAAAATAATTTTACGCGTTTTTATATAATATTTCTCTAATGTGAAACGAACAAAAATTGTGTACAATAGAATGAGTATTTTAAAAAGGTTGGGTTGAATATGAAACAATATTTGGATCTTTGCAGGCATGTTTTTGAAAATGGCAAAAAGAAAGAAGACCGCACAGGCACGGGTACAATAAGCACGTTTGGTTATCAGATGCGCTTTGACCTCCAAGAGGGATTCCCGCTTGTTACTACTAAGAAATTACATTTGAAATCTATTATCCATGAGCTATTATGGTTTTTAAATGGAGATACAAATGTGAAATACCTTCAGGACAATGGTGTGAGGATATGGAATGAGTGGGCAGACGACGAGGGGAATCTCGGACCTGTTTATGGACATCAGTGGAGATCATGGACAGGTGCTGATGGTAATACAGTTGATCAGATCACGGACCTGATTAATCAAATCAAAACAAATCCTGATTCCCGCCGCCTGATTGTTAATGCATGGAATGTTGGAGAAATTGAAAAGATGGCTTTGCCGCCTTGCCACTGCATGTTCCAGTTTTACGCTGCAGATGGAAAGCTATCCTGTCAGCTTTATCAGAGATCTGCAGATGTCTTTCTCGGCGTGCCGTTCAATATTGCTTCCTATGCTTTACTGACCATGATGGTTGCGCAGGTTTGTGATCTGGAGCCTGGTGAATTTATTCATACTTTCGGGGATGTGCATATCTACCAGAATCATCTTGAACAGGTAAACCTCCAGCTGGGCCGCAATCCACGAAAGCTTCCAATAATGAAGATTAATCCAGATGTGAAAGATATTTTCAGCTTTAAATTTGACGATTTCCAGCTTGAAGACTATGAACCGTATCCTCATATTAAAGGAGTTGTCAGTGTATGATTTCTTTAATGTGGGCAATGGATGAGAATCGTGTGATCGGCAGGGATAATAAGCTTCCATGGCATTTGCCTGAGGATTTAAAGTTTTTTAAAAGAACGACGATGGGGCATCCGATTGCCATGGGACGCAAAACCTGGGATTCAATCGGGAGACCTCTGCCTGGAAGAGAAAATATTGTTATAACCCGGAATAAATCCTTTTCCTGTGAAGGGTGCACAGTAGTGCATACAGTTGAGGAGCTGCTGAAATACAGCGGAGAGAAGGAAGATGAGATTTTTGTCATTGGCGGCGCCGAGATTTTTAAAGCCATTCTTCCTGCAGCTGACCGTCTATATCTGACTATGATATATGACCAGTTTGAAGGAGATACATATTTTCCTGAATTGGATATGTCAGAATGGGAACTCCTTTCAAGGGAGAAGGGCACAAGGGATGAGAAAAATCGGTATGATTTTGAATTCCTTATCTATAAAAGAAAATAATCTTAAAAGCAGCCTGCTGGTGCGGGCTGCTTTTTTGACCGTTTAAACTGCTGACATATAGTGAAAGAGTAATGATTATTATATAATGAAAACCATTCCAATAACTGGAGGTATGTATGTTTCGATTGGTATTCTTTTTTCTTTATACGGGCGGGTATTTAATTTATAGCCTTCCTGCCTTATCACGTATGAAAAACCTGAATTCAGCTCTCCCTGTTGAGGAACGCGACCGCATCATTCATAATGTCCCCCAAAAGTGGTCCAGGACAGTAATGAAAATATCGGGCTCCCAAGTGAAAATTACAGGGCAGGAGTTTATTCCAGAAGGGCCTGTCGTCATTGTTTGCAACCATGAAGGGGATTTCGACATCCCAGCACTTCTTACAGCTATTAATAAACCTTTTGGTTTTATATCGAAAGTTGAAGTGAGGAAAGCACCCATAATCTCTTCATGGATGAAAGTCATGAATTGTGTCTTTATTGATCGCAGCAATCGATGCAGTGCCATCAATTCTTTAAAGAATGCTGCATTGCTATTAAAACAGGGGCACTCTCTCCTGATTTTCCCCGAAGGAACGAGAAGCAGGGGTGGGCAGGTAGCGCCTTTTAAAGTAGGCGGATTTAGGCTTGCACAGGATGCAGGTGTTCCGATAGTGCCAATTTCTATAAAAGGGACAGCAGATGCCTTTGAAAAGAATGGGAGGCTCATAAAGCCGGCTAAAATTGAAATCAGGGTGTGCAAGCCTGTGAATGCAAGGATTGTTAAAGATATGGATGCGAAGTTTCTTGCACAGGAAGTAAGAAGGATAATCTGCAGCAGTCTTTCGGATAGGAAAATTGCTTCATAAAAAGAAGGCCCCAGTCAGTCAGGGGCCTTTTCATAAAGTAAACTATAAATTTGGATTCACTAAATAATCTGTGAGCTTCTGAATCATGCCGTGGTATTCCCTGGGATCGCAAAATTCTTCTGCGTTAAAGTTCTCTTTCACCCACTCTATTAATTCATCTGCACTGTTGAAGTATTCTCCACTTGTGTCGCTTTTCCGAATCATATATCTGCCATTGTCTTCATCCACTGTTACCTCCACAGGCAAAGCGCTATCCAGACTGCATAAAGAAAACTCCATTACTGCACCCCTTTATAAATATAAATTAACTTTTGCTTATTATATGTCAGTTTAAACTATTTCTATCCATAAAATAATTCGAAAAATGTAAATTTTAAAAATATCGGATTGAAATCGCGATTTGTCATGGTATAATGTACAAATTAATAACTTGTAAAGAAGAGGGTGGCAAAATGGAACAGAAATTAATGACAAAAAAATGGGTGCAGTTGGAAGATATTTTAATTGCATACCAGCAGCTAAAGGATATTGTTGCCCATACACCTTTACAGAAAAATGAACGCCTATCAGAAAAGTATGAGTGCAATGTTTATTTGAAAAGAGAAGATCTTCAGCATGTCCGCTCATTTAAATTAAGAGGCGCCTACTATAAAGTTAAATCTTTAACTTCGGAGGAGCTTGAAAATGGGATTGTCTGTGCAAGTGCTGGAAATCATGCGCAGGGTGTTGCTTATGCATGCAGACACCTGGGAGTGCAGGGAAAGATCTTTATGCCGGCAACTACACCGAGACAGAAGGTGAGCCAGGTAGAGCTGTTTGGGAGAGATTCAGTGGAGATCATTCTGGTAGGAGACACGTTTGATGATTCCTATCACGAAGCTCTTAAGTGTGCCGCAGAGGAGGGCAGGGCTTTCATTCATCCGTTTGATGATGAAATGGTGATAGCGGGACAGGGAACAGTAGCGGTTGAGATGCTCAACGATTGTGAAGAGCAAGTGGACTTTGTTTTTGCCAGTATTGGCGGAGGCGGATTGATGGCTGGACTCAGTACGTATATAAAAAGCATCTCGCCGGGAACGCAGATGATTGGAGTTGAACCTGAAGGTGCCCCCTCTATGAGCGAAGCCATCAGGGTACAAACTGTCTCACCGCTTGGAGAGATTGATAAGTTTGTAGATGGAGCGGCAGTGAAGTGTGTAGGTGAAAAGACCTTTGACATCTGCAATGAGCTTATTGATGATATTTTCATGGTACCTGAAGGGAAAGTATGCACGACAATCCTTGAACTATATAACGAGCATGCGATAGTCGCAGAGCCAGCCGGTGCTTTGCCGATTGCTGCATTGGATATGTGCAGGGATCAAATTAAGGGAAAGAATGTTGTATGTGTAATCAGCGGGGGAAATAATGATATTGGCCGCATGCAGGAAATTAAAGAGCGTTCCCTGCTTTATGAAGGCCTGCTTTACCATTTCATTGTGAATTTCCCTCAAAGGGCAGGGGCATTAAGAGAGTTCCTGGACGAAGTGCTTGGGCCGACGGACGATATTACACGTTTTGAATATACGAAAAAGAATAATAAAGAGAATGGTCCGGCCCTTGTAGGAATTGAGCTGAAGCATAGGGAGGATTATAGCGACCTCATTGTGAGAATGAATAAAAAGGGATTCACATACAAAGAAATCAACAAAGACAGCAACCTTTTTCATCTGCTCGTATAAGCATCCGATGGGTTGCAGAATCTCTGTTATGTAATAAGATATGTGGCTGAAATATGAATTTTTATGATATCTGTGACATTTCCTTTGAAAAGTACTATAATCGTAATAGATTCAAAAGGGAAGTACTTTAAAGGAGATGTGAATATGCTATCAAATATCGGTGTACCAGGATTGATTTTAATCCTTGTTTTGGCGTTAATCATATTCGGTCCAAAAAAGCTGCCGGAAATTGGCCGTGCGTTTGGTGAAACACTAAGAGAATTTAAAAAATCCACCCGGGATCTGACAAGTGACGTGATGGATGAGCTTGAACAGGATACTAAGAAAAAAACGGTTAAATAAGGTGTAAGGATATTCTTCTTGCACCTTTTTGTTTTGGTTTAAAAAATCTGGCTGGCCAAGCCGCTTTTTAAAAAATTAGCAGGAGATTTGTATGGGAGAAAATGAATTAAACTTAGTCGAACATCTGGATGAATTAAGAAAAAGACTCATCATAATTGCGTCAGCATTTATCCTGTTTTTTATAGCAGGTTTTGTGTTTGTTGAGGATATTTATAAGTGGCTTGTAAGAGACCTGGACGTTAAATTGATCGTTTTGGGTCCCAGTGATATTATCTGGGTTTACTTTATGCTTGCTACAGTTATTGCGATTGCAGCGACAATACCTGTTCTGGCATTGCAGATTTGGCTATTTGTCAAGCCTGCCCTGACAGAGTATGAGCGGAAGATTTCACTTTCATATGTACCGGCATTGTTTATTTTGTTTATTACAGGCCTTTGCTTTGGTTATTTTGTCATTTTCCCCACTGTATTAAGCTTTCTTGTAGAGCTTGGGGGAGAAATGTTTGAGGCCAATTTTACTGCGGATAAATATTTCAGCTTTGTCATGAATATGACTTTGCCTTTTGGAGTTTTATTTGAACTTCCAGTCGTCATCATGTTCCTGACTTCACTAGGGATCCTTAATCCGTATGTGCTTTCTAAAATCAGGAAATATGCCTATTTTGGTCTTATCGTAATTTCGGTTGTTATATCACCTCCAGACTTTATGTCTGATATTCTTGTGGCCATTCCTTTGCTGCTGCTTTATGAAATAAGCATCAATTTATCAAAAATTGTTTATAAAAGAAAGCTAAAAAAGCAAGAGAATACAGGAGAGGCATCTTCATAAAAAAATTAATTCGATTGCATAATCAGACACATTTCGAGCCGTATTTGGGGTATAATAGTAACAAACGGGTGAAAAAGAGGATTGATATTTTGCTATTTAAAAGCCTAGAGTTCAAAAATGCTGTTGGACAGAAGGTAAAAATTACTGAAATTCCTGTATTGGCAAAAGATAGCCCTTATTATTTTATGATCCAAGTCCGTTTGAAAACATTTATTGCGGCCATTAATGCCAATGAAAAGACATGTAAGAATCATTCCTTCAGGGAATATCTTAAACGAGTCCTAAAATGGCCGGTCTATGAAGAGATTTTTAAGACTCCAGAATTAAAAAATAATGCTTAACAACATTGATGCCGGCTGCCTGCCGGCATTTTTTTAGCCAATTAAGGCTAAGTAAGAAAAGCTTTATATTTTTTGCTTTATTTGTATTTTGCTTAAATGTATAATATGAACTAATTGTAAATGCAGGGAAGTGAAGGACTAATGGCTAGGATAAAAATTGTTACTGATTCTACAGTGGATCTATCAAAAGAACTGATTGAAGAATTCGATATTGAAGTCGTTCCTTTATCAATTCACATTAATGGGGATACATATTTGGATCGGGTAGATATTACTCCAGCTGAATTCATGAAAAAGATGAAGGAATCTGACGAACTGCCAAAAAGCTCACAGCCTCCAGCAGGTGTCTTTGCAGAGGTATATGACAGGTTGGGTGAGCAGGGCTATGAAATTCTTTCCATCCATATGACTGGCGGAATGAGTGGAACTGTTCAATCAGCTGAAAGTGCGGCAGCTATGTCACATGCAAATGTTACAGTGGTAGATTCCAGATTTATTTCCAAAGCACTGGCCTTTCAAGTCTTGGAGGCTGCGAAAATGGCCAGGGATGAGAAAAGTATTCAGGAGATTGTCAGCCGTCTGGAAACCGTCCGCGCTAACACTAAATTGTTTGTAGTAGTGGATACACTGGAAAACCTCGTTAAAGGCGGTAGAATCGGCAAAGGGAAAGCAATGATCGGATCTTTGCTGAATATTAAACCAATTGCATCTCTTGAAGGCGGGGTTTACACCCCTGTTGCTAAAGTAAGAAGCCATACTCAGGTTGCCAAATATTTGGCTAAACAATTTGCCGGAGATATTAAAGGGAAAACAATAAAAGGGGTAGGCCTTGTGCATGCAGAAGGTCTGGATTTAGCTACTAAACTGAAAACGATGATTGAAGAAATGGATGCCGGTGCGGAAATTGAAATAGAAGAAACCACTCCAATTGTCAGTACACATACAGGACCCGGTGCAATAGGATTCATGTATCACCTGGAAGATAAATAAAAAGCACGCATAGCAATCAGGCTATGCGTTTTTTTGCGAAATCAATTTTTTCTTTAAACACTGTTAAGAATAGTAAAATTAAAGACTTTTATCCTATTTGAAAATATTTGCCATTCTTGATTATCCCCGGAATAAAATGAATTATGGGGGTGTAGGGTTGAAGAGGAAAAATGTCTTGCTTTTTAGTGACTTCGGAATTGACGATTTCGTTGCGGTTATATTTTCCTTTTTCTCAGAGGAAATCAATATCGTTGGAATTGTTGCGGATTATGGAAATGTTTCAAGGGAGGATGCCGTCCGAAATGCTGCTTACCTTCGTGAATTAACCGGAAAAAAAAATATTCCTGTATTCAGCGGAGCTGTATTGCCTTTAACCGGCGATGTTCCGGTGTTTTACCCGGATGTTCATGGCATTGAAGGGCTCGGTCCGATTATTCCTACCCTGGAGAACTCCAATAACATGTTTGAAAACTTCGATGATTTTAAGGAACTGATCGAGAAGTATGAAAATAATATAACAATCGTTAATGTAGGCAGACTTTCTTCATTGGCAACGGCCTTTATCCTTTATCCGGCACTTATGAGTAAAGTCAGTGACTTTTATATTATGGGCGGGGCTTTCAATGTTCCAGGCAATGTGACTCCAATGGCTGAAGCAAACTTTTTTGGGGATCCATATGCGGCTAATGTTGTGTTTGCTAATGCGCCGAAGAAAATTCATGTCTTTCCTCTGGATGTAACGATGTCTGCAATTATTACTCCGGCACTTATCGACTCTCTTGATGCCTATTATCAGAAAGTGCAAAATAAAGTCGGCTTAATTCTTAAGCCTATGGTTGATTATTATTTCAATTTTTACAAGGAAACCTACCTTGGCATTAGTGGAAGCCCCATGCACGATTTATTTACCTTGTGGGCAATGCTTGACGGGGCGGACCTTCAGTATCTGGATGTACCAGTAAAAATAATAACTGACAAAGGGGAGGCATTTGGACAGAGCATTGGTGACTTTAGAAATGTCCCTCCCGAAAATAAGATGAAATATCGGATACACCGGATTGCTGTGCAATTTAATTATTCAAATTTCATCAGGACATTTTATGAAATTATGACTAACAATAAAACGAAATCAACTCAATAATTTTTATCATCCATTAGATCGAGATACTATTCACAAGTTTGTCATAAGTACTTCTTTCTTCTTTCATGAAGATTTGCTAAAATTAGCATCGTAACTAATCAAAGCAGGTGAATGTATGAGGAAAAAATTTTTTGCTGTAATGGCTGCTGCTTTTATGCTTGCAGTTCTTGCTGCATGCGGACAGAGCGGTTTAAAGGACGCGTTAAATTGGGAACTGGCTGATTTTACGTATACAAACCAGGATAATAAAGAATTTGGTTTAAAGGATCTTGAGGGCAAGGTTTGGGTAGCCGACTTTATTTTTACCAATTGCGAAGATGTATGTATGCCCATGACAGCTAATATGAAGAAGCTTCAGGATTTGGCTGAAAAGGAAGGCATAAAAAATATTGAATTTGTTTCATTCAGTGTAGACCCCAAAGTGGATACACCTGAAGTTTTAAAGGAATTTGCATCTACTTATAATGCAGATTTCAGCAATTGGCATTTTCTGACCGGATATGAACAGGAAGATATTGAGAAATATGCTATGGAATATTTCAAAACCATTGTGAAAAAGCCGCAAACAGGTGATCAGGTAATCCATGGAACAGATTTTTATCTTGTTGATCAGAATGGAAAAGTTATGAAATATTATACTGGTCTTAATGAAATTCCATTAGATAAGATTATGAATGATATTAAAGCATTGCAATAGACCTTGGAACAGGGTCTATTTTTTTTCAGCGTTTGAATACGGCACGGATAATGCTAAATATTTTTAAATTTGTGCTGCATGTTATAATATGAATGAGAAAAAATGGGCAGGTGATAGTATGGTAAAAAAACTCACCCTCATCTTTTGGATCATCCTGCTTCTCGCCTCCTGCAGTTCAGTTAACCACAGCGAAATCATTCATTCTGAAAAAGAATCCCGCCTGACAGTTAAAGAAGAAATTCCATTGGATTTTTTTCCTCGAAACCTTACTGTTGCTGCAGTAGGTGACTCTTTAACCCAGGGGGTTGGAGACAGTACTGAACGTGGAGGGTACGTGCCATATCTTGAAAAGTCACTGGAAAAAGACAAAAGTGTTCAAGACGCTGTTTTTTACAATTTCGGTGTAAAAGGCAATCGTTCCGATCAATTATTGAAGAAGCTGGGGACAGATGAAGTAAAAGATGTTGTGAAGAAAGCAGACGCGGTGATCATAACCATTGGCGGCAATGACGTTATGAAAGTAGTCCGTGAGAATTTTTCAAACCTAAAGCTGAGAGCTTTTGCCAAGGAAAAAGAAACCTATGAACAAAATCTGACTGAGGTTTTAGATTCGATAAAAGAGGTAAACCCAAATAGTAAAATTGTTTTAATAGGCTTATATAACCCCTTTTTAAAATGGTTTTCTGAAATAACGGAAATTAATGCTATTGTTGGAGATTGGAATGACACTAGCCAGGAAATATTGAGAAATTACTCAGGGACTTATTTTGTTGAAATAGATGATATATTTGAAAATACCGATGATAATCTTTTATTTACTGACTATTTTCATCCAAATGATAAAGGCTATGAATTAATAGCTGGACGGGTCCATCAAATACTCAGAGAGGAAGTGCTGAAAGATATTCCGTATAAAAGGAAAGCTGAAGGAAATGGAGAGAAGTTGATTGAAAGATAGAAAATGGAAAAAGCTGTTTTTTACACTGCTGGCAATTAATGCACTCATTATAACTGTGCTGTTTATTTTTATCAGTATACCGGCAGATGACGAAAACTACACAGCGATCACAGAGAATAGTGATGATTACGTTCCTTTTAACATAAAAGCCAACAAAGAGGATTTGAATAGAATCATTAACCACTACCTTGAAAAAGAAGGGCTGACAGGAGCAATAGATTACAAAGTCCTCCTAAACGATGAAGTTGATTTGTATGGCACAATCCCTTTCTTCAGTCAGGATCTGCAAATGAAATTGTCATTTGAACCAGAAGCCTTGAATAATGGGGATGTTGTCCTTCAGCAAAAGTCAATATCTGTTGGGCAGATGAATCTTCCGGTTTCACATGTCCTGAAGCTGGTAAAAGACCGCTACAAACTTCCGGAAGGTGTTACCATTCAGCCGCAGAAAGAAAGAATCTATGTGTCACTGCAGCAAATGAAGCTGAAAAGTGATGTTAAAGTAAAAGTGGATGAATTTAATCTGAAACAGGATGATATTCGTTTTACCCTTCTTGTTCCTGTTAAATGAGAAAAGGAAATCCTTCCGCAGCTTTGGAAGGGTTCCCTATTTGATATTTAATAAGCATGAAAGGATTAGTCTGCAATGATAATTGCTTCGAGTTCAGGCTCTTTGGCAACGAAACCTACTGCCAGCAAAGTGTATGCCTGGTCTGTTTTAAATTGCATTCGGGGGAAGGACAGCACCGCATTTTGAGTTCCGGCAATCCTGGCTTCTAAGTCAACAGTCATTGGGGTTAAAGCGATGTACTTGCTTGCCTGGCTGAATGCGATATTTGGGAAAACCACATCCCGGTTTTTTACGGCAATATCAACTGCTGGTGAATCGTGTGACAGGTGGACAAATCTGACTTTGGTTTCCCCAGGAGACACTTCAGGATGATCTTCTAATAGGGCAAGCTTAAAGTTTGCTTCAATCCCCACAGCTGCAATTGTATACACCTTACCTGCTTCAGTAATGAATGGTCTGCTTACAAGTGCGGAGACCATGCCGGCCGGATAAATGTCTATCTGATGAGATCCGGCAGGAAGTGTTGCATAACTGCTTACACCTTTATATGAGAAGTCCTTTAAAATTCTCGTGCCGTTTATATAGATATCAATTGGACCAGCATCAGGGGAACCATGGAAAATCCTTACTCTTGCCTGGTGTCCCTGTTGGGTATCCGCAAAAGGCGCCGTGTTATTTGTACGCATTAATTGACAAGCCTGATTTAGGCAATGCAGATGTTTATGATAATAAGCAATATGCTGTGCAGCATCAATGTATTTAAAGTACTGAGCCAGACGATCATATTTTGCCGCTCTTTGTAAATACCACTGCTGATTTCTCTCAGTAGGCATAATTCCCCCTCCTAAAATCTGCTTTAATACCATATGCTTCTCCACGGCTGAATGCCACCTGAGGAATATAAAGGGCTTTACTTCTGGTGCAATATTCCATATAATATAAACAAATAAACGAAAGCGGGTGATGTGCTATGAGAAGAGAACTTTATGCCAATACGTTCAGTGTAAATAATTCAGGCACAGCCCTAATGGAATTCGTTTAATCGAGCGGACCAGATTGTTTTTTTCTGCTTATTGAACTTTGCATGATCAAACCATGGGCTGATTGCCTATGGTTTTTTGTATGTAAAAATATTCGGTAAGCATGGAGGAACAAGCATTGACAATTAATAGACTTGGATTCGATCACTTTTTTAAAGAAGCTTTTTCAGCGTATGACGAAAAAGAATATCAAATGGGCCGGGTGGCTTTAGAGCATAAAAGAATGTATCGTATTTGGACAGATAAGGGTGAAATGCTCTGTGAAGTATCAGGGAAATTTTCTTTTGATGCATCATCAAGGGAGGATTTTCCTGCCGTAGGTGACTGGGTTGTCATCAAGGAAAGAGCGGATGAAAAACGGGGAACTATTCATGCTGTCCTTCCCCGAAAAAGCAAGTTTTCAAGGAAGGCAGCAGGGGTGAATACGGAAGAACAAATTGTAGCTGCTAATGTAGACACCATATTTCTGGTTAATTCACTTAATGAGGATCTAAACTTAAGAAGATTGGAACGTTATTTGCTTTTAACATGGGAAAGCGGAGCAGCTCCTGTGATTGTTCTTACCAAGGCTGACCTTTGTGAGAATCCGGAGAAAAAGCTTGCTGAGGTGGAGACCGTTGCCATGGGTGTTCCTGTTATCTCTATCAGCGTGATGGAAGAGAAGGGAATTGAACTGCTTAAGCCGTTTTTGGAGCCTGGAGAAACAATCGCATTGTTCGGCTCTTCAGGTGTTGGAAAGTCCACACTTACCAATTATCTTCTTGGCGCGGACAAACAAAGGGTCCAGGAGATTAGAAGTGATGACAAAGGTAAGCATACAACTACTCACAGGGAACTCATCCTTCTTCCTGATGGTGCTATCCTGATTGATAATCCAGGAATGAGAGAGCTTCAGCTGTGGGAAAGCGAAAGTGGACTTTCAGAGAGCTTCACAGACATTGAGCAAGCAGCTCACGATTGCAGATTCAGGGATTGTACACATGATAACGAGCCTGGATGTGCTGTACTCAGGCTAATAGAAGAAGGAAGCATATCAGCGGCACGTCTTAACAGCTATAAAAAGCTTCTCAAAGAACTCGCCTATTTGGATAGAAAGCAGAATAAACGGGCACAAGCAGAAGAACGTAAACGCTGGAAAAAACTAAGTGCCGGAGCAAAGAATAAAAGAATCTAAGTATTCAGAAACCTCTTCTGCGAAGAGGTTTCTTTTGCATATATTCATTCTTTTCATTAATCTTATGTATATAGCTTTAAATCATCTTTTTAAGGGGAAAAGTAAAAGATAGAAAAGTGCCGGAAAGAGGTGGAGCAGAGTGACAGAAAAACAATACGAAAAGGCAACCTTTGCAGGAGGCTGCTTCTGGTGCATGGTAAAGCCTTTCGATGAACAGCCTGGAATTAAAGAAGTAGTGTCCGGATATACCGGAGGTCATGTGAAAAATCCGACATACCAGCAAGTCTGTTCGGAAACAACTGGCCATTACGAAGCGGTTCAAATCACATATGATCCTGAGGTCTTCCCATATGAAACGCTGCTTGAATTATATTGGCAGCAGATTGACCCAACAGATGAAGGCGGGCAGTTCTACGATCGCGGGCAATCCTATCAGACTGCGATTTTCTATCACAATGAAAAACAAAAGCAATCTGCAGAACAATCAAAACAAAAGCTTGAAGAAACCGGTCCATTTAGAAAACCGATTGTTACAAAGATTTTGCCTGCTTCCGACTTTTATCCCGCAGAAGATTATCATCAGCATTATTACAAAAAGAACCCGGAAAGATACGATGCCTATCAGACCGGCTCTGGAAGAAAGGCATTTATAAACAACCACTGGGGTGAAAAATAATGGCAAAAAACAGGGAAGAATTAAAGCAGAAACTCGATCCCATGCAATATGAAGTAACTCAGAATAATGGCACAGAGCCGCCGTTCCGGAACGAATATTGGAATGAATTTAAAGATGGAATTTATGTCGATATCGTATCCGGCAAGGCTCTCTTCAGCTCAAAAGATAAATATGATGCAGGGTGCGGCTGGCCCAGCTTCACTAAGCCCATAGAGGATCAGGAAATTGAGGAAAAAGAAGACCGCACCCACTTTATGGTCAGAACGGAAGTGAGAAGTAAAACAGCTGATTCCCATCTTGGCCATGTTTTTGATGATGGGCCGGGACCTGCTGGGCTCCGTTATTGCATTAATTCTGCTGCACTCAAGTTTATTCCTAAGGAAAAACTGGAGGAAGAAGGCTATGGTGAATATCTGAAATTATTTAATAACGAAAATTAAGAAATGGATGGTGTTTTTATGTTCAAGAAATTATTTGGTAAAAAGGAAACGGTCAAAGCAATTGAGATTAAGGCTGCTTTGACAGGTACGGCAGTTAATTTAGAAGAGGTACCTGATCCAGTATTTGCAGAAAGAATGATGGGGGACGGAATTGCAATTGAGCCTTCGGAAGGGGTGGTTGTTTCCCCGGTAAATGGTGAAGTAGTTCAAGTGTTCCCTACCAAGCATGCTATTGGCATTCGTGCTGAGAATGGTGCCGAGATTTTGATCCATATTGGCCTTGAAACGGTCTCCATGAAAGGGGAAGGATTCGAGACACATATTTCTGAGGGTTCAAAGGTCAGTGAAGGTGATAAGCTTGTCACATTTGATTTAGAGCTGGTTAAAGAAAAAGCAAAGAGCACAATAACACCTATGATAATTACTAATGGCGACCAGGTCGCTTCTCTTGAGAAAAATGCAGCAGGAGCTGTTACTAGAGGCACTTCAACAGTACTGACAGTTACTGCGAAATAATGAGAAAAAGCCGCTGATATTATTCGCGGCTTTTTTCGAGCTGTTTTTATCATTCTTCTTCTGTTTTTATTCTTCACTGTTCTGCCCTGGTGAGGATGGAGGATATTTGAATAACGGCATCATCTGAACTGTTATTCACTGATTTTTCATTTGTCACAATAAATTTCACTAAATGCTGACGGTCTTCGAGACCGCTGACAATATATTGATATCTTCCTTTAGTCAGCGGCCACCAGGCAGATAAGGATGTAATATAGACATCATCAATGAAAACATTCATCTTCCCGCCTTTTTCGCTGCGAATCATATCGACCCCAAGGAAAGTGCCGCTAAACTGATATTCAAGACTGTCACCCGCCTTGCGGCTCTCCCAAATGCCGTTTTTGTGAATAAATGAGCCAGATATATCTGTAACATGAGGGATGGCTGCTATTTCTATGTCCGCATTTTCATGAATGGGAGCAGAAAGCTCAGCAATTTCTGCCTGACTGCTGGCTAACTCTCTTATTTTCTTTATTAAGGTATCTGCATAGATTTTATATCCGTGATCATTTGGATGGACCAAATCTTTTGTCAGTTCCTCTGCTGGTAATCCGGATAGTTCAAAAGGGTTTCTCATATCCACGTTTTTAGCGCCATAATGGTTAGAAATAAAAGAAATCGCCTGAACAAACTCTTCGTTATCCAGCGGATTTTCTGTAATGGTTATGATCTCTGTGTCAGGGTATAGCTGTTTTGTTTTCCGGATAAGCCCTTCGTAGAAATAAGAAAATTGCTTTTCATCCATATATTTGCGGTCATTCTCCCCAAATACGATAAAAGTTAAATCGATTTTCCCTAAATGCTCGGATTTCTGAAGTTTATATAAACCTTCAAAGGCAGTGGCCCCACTTTGGACGATGGAATGCCTTTTGGCTTTACTCCCAAATTCACTATGCAGTTGCTTCTCAAGCCTTGTAAACCATGCTGATGATTTGGATGTTGCACCTGACCCCCTGCCAATGCTGTCCCCGATAATCAGGTAATTGATATTCTCTTTTGACGACAGTTTTTGATACACGTTTGTTGGATTTGCCCCTTCAACTTTAGAAAGGCTATCAAATAAATGATACAAACCATATATAAAAGTGATGATAATAAAATATATGCCAATCTTCCTTCTCTTCATTGGTTTGAATCCCTCGCTTCTTTTCTCTTACGTTTATCGTACCCCATTAATGACAAAGGGGGAAGGTTTTAAAATGGAGTTAGAGAGTTTTTTGAAAAAAATAGGCATATGCACATGCGGGTCAAGTTCACCGTACATACATTAATATTGAAAATGCCCAAGAAATCTTGTTGAGGAGTGATTAATGATGTATAAAGGTGCAGTTGCCGGTGCTGGCTACGACCAATGTTATCCAGGATATGGCTATCCTGTTGCTGGTGCTCATTATGGAGGAGGATATGGCGGTTTTGCATTGATCGTCGTATTGTTCATTCTATTGATTATTATCGGAGCATGCTGCTGCGGAAATTGGTAATATAATTGGATCTTGTGAAGGCTGCTCGTAATGAGCAGCCTTTTATTTATTGGGCAGGGTGTTATTAACGGAATTTTACATGAATTTTATAAAAACCGAACATTTTTTGATATAACTAAATAATAGTTCGTAAAAATATTGACCGCATCCTCTGAATTTGATATAGTTACCTATGGTTAGTGATATTAACGAATAATGCGTCTGGGGGAATAGGGCGATGAATGCGAATTATGATGTGATTGTGGTCGGTGCTGGACCGGCTGGAATATTTACTTGTTATGAATTAACATTGAAAATGCCTGGAGCAAAAATTTTATTAATTGATAAAGGGCACGATATTTATAAAAGAAATTGTCCGATTTTACAGAAAAAGATTTCGAAATGCCCGCCGGCAGCAGGAAGAAAAGAATTTGCTGGCTGCCTGCCGGCTTGCTCTATCACGAATGGATTTGGCGGAGCAGGGGCTTATTCAGATGGAAAATTCAATATAACTAGTGAGTTTGGCGGCTGGATGACCGATTATCTTCCTGACTCCCAGGTTGTTGATTTGATAAAATATGTAGACGAAATCAATTTGAAGCATGGCGCGACTGAAAGCATTACAGACCCAATGACAGATGAAGTGAGGGATATCGAGCGCCGCGGGTATGCAGCAGGACTTAAACTGCTTCGTGCGCAAGTCAGACATTTGGGCACCGAGCAGAATCTTGAAATCCTAAAGAGCATTTATGAATATCTGCGTAAAAAAATTGATATGTCCTATAAGACAGAGGTTGAAGATCTTATAACAGAAAGAACCCCTGATGGCCATCGGATTATGGGAGTCAAGCTTAAGTCCGGAAATGAAGTACATGCGGAGAAGGTAGTTGTGGCTCCAGGGAGAGATGGATCAGTCTGGTTGGCAAACCTCCTCAAGTCTCGCCGCCTGAAAATGATCAATAACCAGGTCGATATTGGAGTGCGGGTTGAAACTTCGGATATTGTTATGGAAGAGATTAATAAACATCTTTACGAAGGAAAGTTCACATTTAATACCTCTGTCGGTACAAGAGTTCGGACATTCTGCAGCAATCCTTCCGGGCATGTTGTAGTGGAAAACCACTCAGGAATCATGCTTGCAAATGGCCATGCTTACAAAGACCCTAAGCTGGGAAGCACTAATACCAACTTTGCTCTGCTTGTATCCCATACATTTTCAGAACCGTTTGATAAGCCGAATGAATATGCTCATGAGATTTCCAGGCTTGCCAACAGCCTATCAAACGGCGGAATCATTGTTCAAAAGTATGGAGATATATTAAAAGGCAGAAGATCTACCGAAAAGAGGATTAAGGAAGGGTTCCTTGAGCCAACTTTAAAGGAAGCGGTGCCTGGCGATCTGGGCCTTGTCCTTCCATATAATACAATGAAAAGCCTGATTGAAATGACAGAGGCTTTAAATCATGTATCTCCTGGTCTTGCATCAGAACACACTTTATTCTATGGTGTGGAGGCAAAATTCTACTCTGCACGTCCGAAATTGAATGACCGTTTCGAAACGGAAATCAGCGGGCTTTATGTTGGCGGGGATGGAGCAGGAATTACGAGGGGACTTGCACAAGCAGGTGCCTGCGGTGTTTGGATTGCAAGGGATATTATCAAAAAGACAAGTCATGCACCAGAAAGAGAACCTGCATTGGTATAAAAGTACAAAGGTTTGGAAGTATAATATGGATTGAACAGAATGAGGAAAATGATTCTTGGGCAGCCGCTATCCAGCGGCTGTTTTTTTTTCGGCAAAAATAGATCACTCTGCAAAATTCTTTTATGAAAGATTTCTTAAGTGACTTCATACAATTTACTATATTGCCATTTGGTAGAGAATATCTGCCTTGTAGAATTGAAGATTTGCTGTGAAAGGTCATGAGCCATCGGCGGATAATGATTAGCCGCAGGCAAATTTCGCAATTATAGTTGGAGGGAGTACGCTGATGAACCAATCGAGTTTAATTAAGCCGATGCTTGATGCACAGTACCCCATCATAGATTATGGAAGGGGAGTTTATCTATATGATACGGACGGAAAGAAATACCTGGATGCATCATCCGGTGCGATAACAGCTAATATTGGCCATGGTGTGGCGGAAATCATTGAGGCAATGCATGAACAGGCTAAGAAAGTCTCTTTTGTGTATCGATCGCAATTTACGAGCGGGGCAGCTGAAAAGCTTGCCCATAAAATAGCGGAGGCTGCGATTGGTGATTTGAATTGGAGCTTTTTTGTGAACAGCGGGTCTGAGGCAACTGAAACAGCTATGAAAATAGCGATTCAGTACTGGCAGGAAAAAGGTATTATGACAAAAACAAAGGTGCTCTCAAGATGGATGAGCTATCATGGCATAACCCTGGGAGCTTTATCAATGTCAGGACATACGGGCAGAAGGGCTCGCTTCATACCGCTGCTTGAGGATTTTCCAGTCGTTCATCCGCCCTATTGCTATAGGTGCCCATACAGTCTTGAAGCGCCTGAATGCGGTTATTTGTGTGCCCATGAACTTGAAACTGTCATTAAACGAATAGGGTCAGAGAATATTGCTGCATTTATCGCAGAACCAGTCATTGGCGCTGCAGGCGGTGCTATTACCCCTCCAAAGGATTACTACCGGATAATCAAAGAAATTTGTGACCGGTATGACATTTTATTTATTGCTGATGAGGTTATGACTGGGTTTGGCAGAACGGGGACAATGCTTGCCTGCGAGCAATGGAATGTAAAGCCTGATATTGTGGCCCTTGGAAAAGGAATGGGAGCCGGGTATGCACCGATAGCGGCTGCCCTTGTAAGCGATGAGGTTATGAAACCTATATTGGCAGGGTCAAAGAGCATAATGAGTGGTCATACCTTGAGTGCTAATCCGCAGTCATGTGCAGTTTCGCTGGCAGTGCTTGAATACATCGAGAAAAATAACATCATTCCTGAAGTGGAGAGCAAAGGTGTGTATTTGAGTAATAAATTGACTAAGCTGCAATCCAAATTTTCCTTTATTGGTGATGTAAGGGGAAAAGGGCTGATGGTCGGACTTGAATTTGTAAAGGACCCTCTGACAAAAGAGCCGTATACAAAAAGCTTCGGTTTGACCCAGAGACTAATACAGGAAGCACAGGACCAAGGTCTGCTTATTTATCCAGCTGGTGCGGGCACAAATGGTACTGACGGGGATGCCGTATTGATTGCACCGCCGCTGACTATTACCAAAAGGGAAATCGATGATCTGGTAAAAAGGTTTGAAAAGACTTTGCAGGTTTTCTTAGAAAATCATTTGATCCCTGTTGAGGGAGAGGATGAATAACAATGGAGAACACATTTAATAAGATTATTGAACTTGATGTTGCAATGAAGCATTTTCGGGACGGCATGATCATTATGTTTGGCGGCTTCGGCGGAATTGGCACTCCTCCGACCCTTATTGACGGCATATTGGATAATGGATACAAAGATTTAACACTTATTGGAAATGATGCAGGCTTTCCCCATATTGGGATCGGGAAGGTGGTAAGCCAAGGAAGGGCAAAGAAAATGATTGCTTCTCATATTGGATCAAATCCCGTTGCCGGCCAACTAATGACAGATGGGAGGATGGAAGTGGAATTTTCACCCCAGGGGATATTGGCAGAAAGAATACGCGCTGGAGGAGTCGGAATACCTGCCATCCTTTCAGACATTGGACTTGATAACGACATAGTGACCGGCAATAAGCAAACATGCATTATGGGCGGAAAAAAGTATCTTGTCGAGACGGCACTGACTGCAAATATATCGATTGTTTTTGCTAAAAAAGCTGATCCTTACGGGAACTTAGTTTTTGACAAAAGTGCCAGAAACACAAACCCGCTTGTCGCCATGGCTGGTGATATGACAATTGCGGAAGTGGAGGAGATTGTCCCGCTTGGCAGCCTGGATCCGGATGAAATTATCACACCGGGCGTTTTCGTTAATTATATCGTTCCATCCAAAGGGGTGAATTGGAAATGGGCATGGGAGTAGAGATTAGAAATCGTATTGCCAAACGTGCTGCGGAGGAAATAAAGAATGGGATGATTGTAAATCTCGGTATTGGAATCCCATCGCTTGTCCCCAATCATTTGCCTGCCGGGACAAATGTAATGTTTCATGCGGAAAATGGCATTACAGGTATGGGGCCAAGTCCGGAGAAAGGGAAGGAAGATGAGAATCTCTGCAATGCAGGAGGTTTCCCGGTCTCAATTGTAAAAGGTGCTTCATATTGCGACAGCACCATTGCATTCGGGATGATACGCAGAGGTCGGGTTGATATGACAATTCTTGGCTCCCTGGAGGTAAGCGGAAAAGGAGATTTGGCCAATTGGATTGTGCCGGGAAAAAAAGTTCCCGGCATGGGCGGTGCAATGGAGCTTGCCCAAAAAGCCAAAAAAGTTATTGTCCTAATGAACCAGACAGACAAGTACGGGAACCCCAAAATTGTTGACGAGTGCACCCTTCCTCTTACATCAGCACGCTGTGTAAACATGATTATTACAGAGATGGCTGTCTTTCAAATATCATCTCATGGACTCACACTGACTGACTTGTTTACACCGTACTCTATAAATGAAGTTAGGGCAAAGACTGGCTGCAGTTTTACAATTGCTGAGAATGTGAGAGTGATTAATTGATAGATTTATTTCCCTTGGTCTATAAAAAGGAGTGAGAATATGAATGCTCATGCAAAGATAAAACAATGGTTGGAAGAAAATAAGCAAAGAGGAACAAGGCTTCTCCAGCAACTGGTCCAGGAAGGCAGCATCCGCGGAAATGAAAGCAGTGCACAGGCCATCATCATAGAAAAATGCCGCAAACTTGGACTAACCCTTGATATTTGGGAAATCGGCAAGGAACAATTGATAATGCATCCTGCCTTTTGTTCAGATCGAAAGGATTTTTCCGGAAACCCCAATGTGGTGGCTGTTTTGAAAGGAACAGGCGGAGGAAGGTCCATCATCCTCAATGGCCATATTGATGTCGTTCCGGAAGGAGACCGAAATGATTGGGAACATGATCCATTTAGCGGCAGGGTTGAAGATGGAAAGCTATTTGGCAGGGGTTCAACCGATATGAAAGGCGGCACCGTTTCGCTCCTGCTTGCCATGGAAGCCATTATTGAGCTTGGAATCAAGCTTAAAGGCGATGTGATTTTTCAAAGTGTCATAGAAGAAGAAAGCGGCGGGGCTGGAACATTGGCAGCAGTCCTCAGGGGATATTCTGCCGATGGGGCAATCATTCCTGAACCGACTAATATGAAACTGTTCCCAAAACAGCAGGGCTCAATGTGGTTTCGGATATCAGTCAAAGGACGTTCAGCACACGGAGGAACCAGATATGAGGGCATCAATGCCATTGAAAAAGCCATTTATGTGATAACAAAGCTTCAGGAGCTTGAGAAGGTAAGGAACCTTAAAATTGAAGACCCGCTTTATTCAAATATCCCGATTCCGATTCCTATTAATATAGGAAAAATATACAGCGGAGAATGGCCATCTTCCGTGCCGGATATAGCTGTCATAGAGGGAAGGATGGGGGTAGCCCCGGATGAAGAGATGAAATCTGCCGAAAAAGAGCTGGAGGATTGCCTGAAGGAAGCGGTCCAACATGATGAATGGCTTAAAAGGAATCCTCCTCAAGTTGAATGGTTTGGCGGACGTTGGCTGCCTGGTGATCTGGAGCAGGATCATCTTTTAATGGCTGTATTATCTGAATCCTTTGAAACAGTAAAAGGAAAACAGCCGGCAGTTGAAGCATCACCTTGGGGAACGGATGGAGGCATATTATCCAAAGTAGGAAATACACCTGTTGTTGTCTTTGGGCCAGGTGTAACGGAAGCCGCCCATGATGTAAACGAATTTATTTTTTTAGGGGAAGTTTTTGATGCGGCTGAAATTATTGCTCTGGCCATACTGGAATGGTGCGGTATTAATCAGGGAGAGGGGAAATAAAAATGGGATCAATTAATATAAGAACAGAGCTGCCGGGACCAAAAGGGAAGGAATTATTGGCTAAAAAGGAGAAGAATGTTCCAAAGGGGCCATTTAACACGATGCAGACATTTGCTGTTAAAGGGGTTGGAGCACTTCTGACAGATATAGATGGAAATACGTTTCTTGATTTTGCGGGGGCCATTGGTACACTGAATGTTGGACATTGTCCGCCAAGGGTTATTGAAGCGCTGCATGCCCAAATTGACCAATATCTTCACCCGTGCTTCCATGTCATGATGTATGAGCCTTATATCAAGCTGGCAGAGAAACTAAACAGTATTACACCAGGCAATCACAGCAAAAAAACCTTCTTTTTAAGCACCGGAGCAGAGGCAGTTGAAAATGCGGTTAAAATAGCAAGGAAATTTACAGGCAGAAAAGGAATTATATCATTTGAAAGGGGCTTTCATGGCCGTACCTATATGTCCATGAGTTTAACGAGTAAAGTAAAACCGTATAAATATGAATTCGGGCCATTTGCACCGGAAACGTATAAATGGCCTTATCCTTATTATTATCGCAGCGAGGGGCTGAAGGATAAAGCCCATGATAATGTCCTGCTTAAAAAATTCGAAACGTTTTTTCTGAGCGAGGTGCCGCCTGAAGAAATAGCTGCTATCATTATGGAACCTGTTCAGGGTGAAGGCGGTTTTGTCATGCCGTCGTCCCATTTTGTAAAAGGTGTTAAAGAGCTTTGTGAAAAACATGGAATCCTATTTATCGCTGATGAGGTGCAGACAGGATTTGGCAGGACAGGCAAAATGTTTGCCATGGAGCATTATGATGTTGTGCCGGATCTTATGACCATGTCTAAATCAATCGGTGCAGGATTGCCGATCAGTGCTGTAACTGGAAGGGCAGATATAATGGATTCACCGAATATCGGTGAAATCGGCGGAACTTACGGAGGCAGTCCGCTAGGGTGTGCAGCTGCCTTAGAAGTGATTCGGACAATTGAGGAAGAAGGATTATTAGAAAGAGCAAATGAAATCGGAAGCCTTTTCACTGAAAAATTTTCCGGTTTTCCTTTAAAATATAAGCAAGTGGGTGAAGTACGTTCTTTAGGAGCAATGTGTGCCATTGAATTTGTTAAAGATCAGGAAACAAAGGAACCAAATAAAGAAATCGTTCAGGAAATCCTGTCGAAGGCACACAAGCGCGGCCTCATCGTAATGAGCGCCGGCTTATATGGCAATATTATTCGTTTGCTCAGTCCGCTTGTTACAACCAATGAACAGCTCAATGAAGGATTTTCCGTATTGGAAGAAGTAATAGGTGAATGCTGCACATAAGGAGGAATTCCATTGAAACAACATTTATGGATTAGCGGAAAGTTCAGGGAAACAGAGAATTACAAAGCATTAAAGAGCCCTTATAGCGGGGAGGTTATTGCAGAAGTTGCCATGGCAGCTCCTTCCGATGTGGAGTCAGCGATTGATGCGGCAGAACAATGCAGAAAAATAATGGCTGATATGCCTGCCCATAAACGGGCGGAAATACTGGAAAATGTGGTCGCCATCATGAAGGAGGAAAAAGAGGAGTGCGCAAAGATTATTGCACACGAAGCTTCAAAGCCGATAAAGGCTGCCAGAGGAGAAGTTGACCGCACCATCATGACATACACCTTCGCTGCCCAGGAAGCGCGCAGACTTTATGGAGAAACAATTCCAATGGATGCGGCTCCGGGAGGCGAAGGCCGGGTATCCTATACAGTACGAGAGCCTCTGGGGATTATTGGAGCTATCACGCCATTCAACTTTCCTATGAACCTGGTTGCGCATAAAGTGGGACCGGCTATTGCTTCCGGCAATACTGTTGTTTTAAAGCCTGCATCTCAAACGCCAATGTCGGCATACAAAGTTGCTGATATTTTTCACAGAGCAGGACTTCCTGCAGGAGCCCTGAATGTGGTAACCGGAAGTGGCGGAACCGTTGGAGATGTACTTGTTGCCGATGGACGCATATCGATGATTACTTTTACAGGCAGCCCGGCAGTAGGCAAGCAAATCCGCGAACATGCAGGACTGAAGAGAGTAACGCTTGAATTAGGGTCCAATTCGGCAGTTGTTGTGGATGAAAATGCAGAAGTGGAGAAAATTGTCCCGCGTATTGCAGCCGGGGCCTTTGCCTTCCAGGGTCAGGTATGTATTTCCGTGCAGCGCATCTATGTCCATGAATCTCTGTACCAGACATTTGCCGAGCGTTTTGTTGAGGAAACCAAAAAGCTGAAAATCGGCGATCCGCTTAATGAGGATACAGATATTTCAGCGATGATTTCCAGGAGTGACACAGAACGCGCAGAGACCTGGATTAAGAGTGCCGTAGAAAACGGAGCGGAGCTTGCTCTTGGCGGGAATGCTACAGATAATACGTTGTATCCGACAGTCCTGCTGAATGTTGACAAATCTGAAAAAATTTCATGTGAAGAAGCATTTGCACCAGTAGTTCATATTAATTCATTCACCAGCTTTGAAGAGGCACTGGCACTTGTGAATGATTCGGATTTTGGACTTCAGGCCGGTGTATTCACCAAGGATGTGAACAAAGCCTTCAAAGCAGCAAAAGAGCTTCATGTCGGCGGGGTTATGGTGAACGATTTCCCGACCTTCCGTGTAGACCACATGCCATATGGCGGTGTGAAAATGAGCGGTATGGGACGTGAAGGAATCAAATATGCTGTTGAAGAAATGACAGAGATGAAGCTGATCAGCTTTAAAATTGACTAAGATAAAAAGGAAGAATAATGCCTGGCCCTTTGGCCGGGCAAATTTATTAATAGAAGGGGGTCTTAGCAATGAATAATACTGCTTCAGTAAAAACACTAAAAAAAGAACACTTTACGGCCCAATTCTACCTGGACCCATTCAATAAACGATTAAGGGTCGACAATTATGCAGGTGAATTGGCAGGTGCGGTCCATGAAGCAGAGAAAACAGCAAAAGAACACAAATGTGATAAATTAATCTTCAGGGGAAGAGCTGAAAATTATTTAGATCTTCTTTCATTGGGATTTCAGTGCGAGGCAGTTATTGACAGGTATTTCCACGGATCTGATCAATACTTTTTCTGCAAGTATTTTTCAGATGAAAGAAGAACTAATGGGCACTGGATCTCTGAAGACAGCATCGTTAAAAATGTAACTGCCCTTGAAAGATACCCGGATGTCATAATGCCTCCTCCTGAATATCAGCTTATAAAAATAACAGAGCAGGATGCTGAAAAAATGGCTGAATTATACCGTGAAGTTTTTAAAATTTATCCGACACCTCTCCATGATCCCACATATATTAAAAAGACAATCCAGGAGGGCACAATTTATTACGCTTTTCAGTATGAAGATGACCTTGTCAGTGCAGCTTCAGCGGAAATCAATCTTTTTTATAAAAACGCAGAACTGACAGATTGTGCGACACTCCCATCCCACCGTAAACATGGTTTAATGAAAATACTCCTCGAAAAATTGGAAAAAGATCTAAAATCGCAGGGCGTATTCTGTGCCTACTCAATCGCCAGAGCGCAGTCATTCGGTATGAATGCCGTTTTGCATCAGCTTGGCTATTCCTATCGGGGCCGTCTTCTTAACAACTGCTATATTTTCGATAAACTTGAAAATATGAATGTCTGGGTAAGGGATTTAGCCAATTCTGATTAACGGACCCTCAAAAAGAAGTGCTGAATTTTCGGCATAGTACTGACAGGTTTTCGGCACCCTGTCATATACATAAGCAGGGGGGATTTAATGATTGAAACTCAAAGTATTTCTAAAGAAGTTCTGACCGCCATATTAAAAGGCATTGATGAAGGGATTCATGTAGTGGACTTGAATGGAATGACCATTTTTTATAATGAAATAGCTGCTAAACACGATGGTCTTGAAGTTTCCGAGGTAATCGGAAAACCTGTTCTGAAAGTCTTTCCTTCATTAAATAAAGAGACAAGCACTTTATTAAAAGTTATGAAAACAGAAACACCGATATATAATCAGACCCAGTCCTACGTAAACCTCTATGGTGCACAAATAGAAACCATCAACACCACTCTTCCTATAACTGTAAATGGGAAGGTAGCGGGAGCTGTCGAGATTGCAAAGGACTATTCCAGATTGAAGCTTCTTTCTGAAAGCCTTCTTGATTTGCGCAAAAAAATAAAACAGCCAGTCAAAAAAACGGCGGCTGTCAATAATGTACAGTATACACTTGATAGCCTTCTCACAATGAATAAAGAAATGAAAAAAATTAAAAGTGAAGCAGCAAAACTGGCAAAATCCGATTCTTCCATTCTGGTGTTTGGGGAAAGCGGGTGCGGAAAGGAGCTCTTTGTTCAGGGGCTTCATCATGCTTCATCAAGAACTGAGGGCCCATTTATTGCCCAGAACTGTGCGGCGATTCCGGAGTCCTTGCTTGAAAGTATTCTTTTTGGGACTGCTAAAGGAAGCTATACAGGAGCGGTAGACCGGCCGGGGCTATTTGAATTAGCCGATGGCGGGACACTCTTTCTTGATGAAATACATGCCATGCCGATTGAGCTGCAGGCTAAATTGCTTAGAGTGCTTGAGGATGGCGTCGTCCGAAGAGTAGGAAGTCCGAAGAGCTCGCTGGTCAATGTACGGGTGATTGCTGCCATGAATATCCATCCAGTGGAAGCACTTGAGAAGAACCAAATGAGAAAGGACCTATTTTACCGCTTAAACGTTCTCACTTTTGGTCTCCTTCCTCTTAGGGAGAGAAAGGAAGATATTGAATTTCTTGCAAATCATTTTATTAAGCGATTTAATCTCGTGTTAAAAAAAGGAGTTTCAGGAATTGGGGATGATGTGCTGGCTTTTTTCAAACAATACACATGGCCCGGAAACGTCAGGGAATTAAAGCATACAATCGAGTACATGATGAATGTCTGTGAAGGAGATTTTCTTAGAGCAGAGGATTTGCCCGTTATAATGAAACAGCAGCTTCGAAAGAATAAACAGGATTTTTCAGTAAAAGTCCAGCCATTACGGGTGAGTATGGAAAGGCAGGAAAAATCGTTAATTGAAAAAGCTCTTCAAGAAACAAACGGGAATATAAAAAAAGCCGCAAAGCTATTGGAGTTGCCCCGTCAGACACTGCAATATAAACTGGCCAAGTATAATATTGAAATGAATAACAGAGTTGTGAAAAAAAGTGCCGAATAATCGGCACTTTTTTGTTTAACGGAAATAAAAGTATCCCTTAAGCTGCAAATAATCGCCAATACGGTTGGGATTTCATATGATAGTACGGAATATTCTAAATTGGCACAAAACTTGCAATGTGTATTATATAGAAATTCATATAGGGGGAATAGATATGAAGAACTTTTTATATAAACCGGATCGGCATTGGAAAGATATTGAGCTATGGAAGGACGTCACAGAAGAACAATGGAATGATTGGCTCTGGCAGCTGACGAATACTATTCGGACTGTTGATGATTTGAAAAAGGTGATTAATCTTACACCTGAAGAAGAGGAAGGAGTCAGGATTTCTGCAAAGACCATACCATTAAATATTACACCTTATTATGCTTCATTAATGAATCCAGATGATCCCCGGTGTCCAGTGAGGATGCAATCCGTCCCTATTTCAAATGAAATCTATAAAACTAAATATGATCTTGAAGATCCGCTGCATGAGGATGAAGACTCCCCAGTTCCGGGATTAACACATCGCTACCCTGACCGTGTCTTATTTTTGGTAACAAATCAATGTTCCATGTATTGCCGTTATTGTACAAGAAGAAGATTTTCCGGACAAATCGGCATGGGTGTACCGAAAAAACAGCTGGATGCTGCGATCAGCTATATTAGGAATGCTCCTCAGGTTCGAGATGTTCTCATTTCCGGAGGAGACGGACTTTTGATCAATGACAATATTCTCGAATATATCCTGAAAAATTTGCGTGAAATCGACCATGTGGAAATCATCAGAATCGGCACGAGAGCTCCAGTTGTATTTCCTCAGCGGATCACCGAGAATTTATGCAATATCCTGAAAAAGTATCATCCTGTGTGGCTAAATACACATTTTAATACTTCCATTGAAATTACCGAGGATTCTAAGAGAGCATGTGAGATGCTGGCAAATGCCGGTGTGCCGGTGGGGAATCAATCCGTTATTTTGGCAGGCATAAACGACAGCGTTCCAATAATGAAAAGACTAATGCATGATCTTGTTAAAATCCGGGTACGCCCTTATTACATTTACCAATGTGATCTTTCTGAAGGCATTGGCCATTTCCGCGCTCCGGTTTCGAAAGGGCTTGAAATTATTGAAGGATTAAGGGGACATACATCGGGCTATGCTGTTCCGACATTTGTGGTCGATGCGCCTGGCGGAGGCGGAAAGATTTCACTGCAACCGAATTATTTGATCTCACAAAGTGCAGACAAAGTGGTCCTCCGCAATTTCGAAGGTGTAATCACCACGTATCCTGAACCTGAAAACTATGTTCCAGGCCGTGCAGAAGGCTACTTTAAAGAAATCTATCCTGACATGGATGAGAAAAAATCAAATGTGGGCATTGCTGCGCTAATGAATGATCAGCAGTTCAACCTGGTGCCTGAAGGCTTGGCAAGGCTAGATCGCCGCGAAAAATATGACAGCGATCCAGAGCACATTTCGTTGAAAGATAAGCGGGGCAAAAGGGATGAATTAAAGGAAAAGAAATTCAAGGCCCAGCAGACAAAGCAGAACCCTGCAGCAGAGGCGGGTTCAGAAGCTGCAGCTGCCAAGGAATAGGAGGACAGGAATGGGAAATAAATGTGCCTGGTGTGACAGCCAAAATATTAGTGAAAGCAGTGAAACGGTTTATTGGGAGCTCCCTGATGGAACAAGAGCCATCCAAATAAATGAGACACCCTCCATTACCTGCAGCGATTGTGATATGGTTTACCAGTCAGATGAGCTTGTTAAGTCGATTGAGGACCAGTTATTTTTAATTGATGTAAAGAAGATCGGAAAAGAAATAAATTACGAAAAATTGATGGAGCAGCCAAGGTTGCTGAAGCGAAATTATTTTGATTTCTCTTCCTATGATAAGTGAGCAAAGGGACAGCCCGCAGATTGCGGGCTGTTTTTGATATGTATAAGTAGACGAGCTTGGCACAATTCGATTATAGTAGAAAATAAATTATTGAACGACAGAATAAAAAGGAAGGCGTTAATATGTCAAAAACTTTCTATCACTTTTTAATAAAATACAGACATCCTGCACCAAAAGATAACATCAGCCGTTTTGCCAATGACGCATATGAAGACCACAGCTTTCCAAAAACCGCCTATGATTATGATGAGGTCAGCTCTTATCTTGAACTGAACGGAAGCTATCTGGAGACCATGTCTATATTCGATGAAGCCTGGCAGCTGTATGTACTATCCGAAAGCTGAATGAACACATTGAAACACTCCGGCACAGGAGTGTTTTTTATTTTGAGATGGCTGTTTGTGATGAACGTACGGACGATTTTCATAAAAAGTGCATATACTATTGTATTCACTACTCACGACTCAGTCATTGAGAGGATGGAGGAAATGAGCAAAAAGAAAAAACCCAAGTACAAAATCGGTGATACAGTCGTGATCACTATTTATGGTACAGTCGGAAAAGTAACAGATGTAAAATGGCTAGATGATATGTATGTCTATGAAGTCAATAAAAGTGAAGGTCTATATATGGAATCCAGCCTTCAAATGCTGTCTGAATATGAAGGTGAGATTATGGAAAAGGAGCATATTGACATCGAATATAAATACTTTTTTGGGGACCTTGTCCATGTTAAGGGGTATGGTTCGGATCTTTTCAAAATCGTAGGCTTCAGGACGGAAATTTGGAGATACAAAGAAGATGCATGGGAAGATGTTATTTATGAGCTTTCAAGGATTAATGACGGGGAATGGCTGGAAGCAGGGGAAGAAGAGCTGACACTCGTTGCTGATGCTGAAAGTGCTGATGCATTTATTCAAAAGCTGGGGCTCCTCTATATGATCAATAAAAAAGAAAAGCTTCCTGAATTAAGGGAAACGGCACATTCATTCCGCAAGGCAGAAAAGGAATTGCTTGATGGGATAAAAGAAAGAAAAGTTCTGATTGATGGCTTGCTTGATATATACAATGATTATCGTATTCTTTATGAAATGTTTCACGATGATGAGTATAAGCATATCATGCGGGTTATACTCAGAAAGCTGAAGCATATTGCCAACAATGATGATAAGAGCACTGTCTAAAAAGAAGTTACTGAAGTCCCAGCGGTTTTTAGAGCCAGGTGACCAGGAGATACAGTAAAAATGGGATGCCAAACCATATGACAAGCTTGAACCAGGCATTTAATAGATTGCTATAAAGATTTATTATGGAGCTTTCTTCAAGATTGACATCTTCTTTAATTAGTAGGGCTAGTCTGGATATGCTGGACATGTCGCTGCCTCCTCAATTTCTATAATATGGATTGTTGTATATCCTATATGTATGTCCTGACTGAAGAAAAATGCATTGAAAATAAAATAAAGAATATGGCTTGTTCTGCATGAATCCAGGGAGTACTTCATACATTCTGTACAAAGGGGGCGTTGCTGTGAAGGAAATAGAAGTCGTAATAGATACAGAAGAAATTGCTGAGTTTTTCTTTCATGAGCTTGCAAAAAGGGGATATGTGCCTACTGAAGGAGAATTGGATGAACTTGCAGATATCACGTTTGAGTACCTGCTGCAAAAGTGCATCATTGATGAGGAAGTTGAAGATGACTGATATAGAAAAATGGCGAGGAAAGGTGCTCGTCATTTTTTTGCGGAGCAGCAGGAACTTCTTACACATACATATTTCAAAACACCCATTTTACGCAGGGGACGCAGCATTTCCGAAAAAAACCTGTGCTGCCACCACAAAAAGTGAAACTTTGTTGTTAATAAGCAAGTATATCTAAGTGAATAAGTGCTTTGTATTTATATATGGCAGTCAAATTAAAAAAGGAAACAGGGAGAGAGGCATATGTCATTTTTCAATAAGGTTTTGGCAAGTGTGGGAATTGGATCAGCAAAAGTGGATACGAAACTTGAAAAGGATTCAGCGGTTCCGGGAGAAGCTCTCAGAGGCGTGGTTGAGATTACAGGGGGCAGCACCGAACAGAAAATTAATGATATATACCTTTCATTGAATACTGCTTATATTAAAGAATCAGATGATAAAAAATATACAGTCTCCGGTCTGATTGACCGTTTTAGGCTTGCTCATTCTTTTACCCTGGCAGCCAATGAACGAAAGGAAATTCCTTTTACCTTTAACCTTCCAGCTGACACACCTTTGTCTTTTGGCAAAACGAAAATATGGATGACGACAGGACTGGATATAAAAAACGCGGTGGATCCTGCAGATAAGGATTATATTCGTGTTGCTGCTACTCCGCTGATGGATTCTGTATTGAACGCTGTTTCAAGTATGGGATTCCGTTTGAGGGAAGCAGAGTGTGAACAGGCTCCGCGCCGACTTCGCAGAAGACTTCCGTTTATCCAGGAGTTTGAATTTGTTCCAGTCACCGGCCCTTTCAGAGGAAAACTTGATGAACTGGAAGTGGTCTTTTTTCCACTTTCAAACGGAGAGACCGAGGTTATGATGCAAGTAGACCGTAAAGCGAGAGGGATTGGCGGATTCCTGGCAGAAGCATTAGAAATGGATGAAACATTTGTCCGTTTCACTGTTACAAATGCAGATATACCTTATATGCAGCAAAAGCTTCAGTCTGTCATTGCAAAATATGATTAATTCATTAAGAAAACGATGGGTGATGCCCATCGTTTTTTTTATTTGGCTGCAGCAGTGGAATGCTTTGGCTGTTATGCCAGAAGTGTTCTAATTAAATCCTGTCCCTTTAAAAAGGGGGTAATGAGCACGTACATGATTGAATCCGGGATTCTCTTCTCATCATCGGAAATTATGCCATGAACACCAAGCCGCTGCATGTCTGCAAATTGGTATTGTTTGCTGATTGTCCACGAATAGATCTCATAACCGAATAGTTCAGCTTGATTAATGAAGGACTTGGAAAGGAGGAGATGGTGAACAGATAGAAAAGAGGCAAAATCGCGGTAGGATGCCAAATGAAACAAGTCCAGGTGTTTGCTCAGCAGCAGGCCTGCAGGAATCTGGGGAGCCAACTTGTGAAATTTTTTCATTTCATTAATATGGAAAGATTGGACTTTTATCTGGCTTTCGGATTTGTAAGAGTTTAATAAGTCTGCGAGAATCTCTGTCATGCCAGGCTGATTTTCAGGGGATTTCATCTCAATTATCATTCCTATTTTTCCACTGGCCTGTTTTAAAACTTCAGTCAATAAAGGGATTTTTTCACCGGCATACGCGGGAGAAAACCATGAGCCTGCATCCAGTTTTTTTAAGTCTTTAACCGTTAATTCCTCAATTAGCCCCTCACCGTCGGTAGTTCGCAAAACATTCGCGTCATGAATAACAACCAGCTGTTTATCCTTGCTCAGCCTTACATCTAACTCGATATAGTCAAAGCCCATTTCTATAGCTTTTTCAAACGATGCAAGTGTATTCTCGGGTGCAAGTGCCGATGCGCCTCTGTGTGCGATGGACTTAAACGGCATGAGAGGCTGAAAAAAATAAGATATAGTCATTAATATCATTCCAATCACGACTGAAAGCAAGACAGGCTTTTTCGATACCAGCAATTTCATCACCTCCAGATAAGATTTTTATACATAATATGCAGAATAAATATTTTTGAAAGCGTTTACTTGGAGAAAAAAACAGTTAATCGACAAAAATAGAATTTTTTTGATGAAGGAAACGACAACAAAAATGGCTAATTAAACAGTAATAAAAATTGTTCACGGAAATTTAGGCATTTGGCAGGAAAACGTCATAAAAATGCTTTTGAGGACCTTAATCGATACTTGATGGGTCACTTGGTGTATTAAAACAGCGAAAAATAGCGGATGCTGGAATAAGAGGGGGATGCCATATGCTGAAGGAATTAACAAGAATCAGAAGAAGAGAATATGATGTTACCATCTTTCAAACACCTGAATTCAGAGGCAAAAAAGGCTTTCAGCAAGTATATCGTCTAAATGTCGAAGCTTTGACTCATGATGAATGCCTTGAATCAGTTTTTAGCAAGTTTAATGTGCATGACCGGATTCCCGGAGATTTTGATGGCCGGTTTATTTCCACAGGAGATATACTCTATATTGATGAAGGCAGAAGAGGGCAATTTTATTATCAGCTGAAGCCGGGCGGCTGGGAAGAAGTAAACCGGATACATATTAGATAAATAAAGAAACAGGAGGGCATAATAGCTCTCCTGTTTTCTTATTTATTAAATAGTTTATTCTGTTATGTTAGATCCCGGACTGTTTTTGCGTTTGTTGGCTGTGAATTCCTTGCCATGTGCTTCCTGCTCTGCAACAATGGCTTCAGCAGGAATATGATTATTTTTCTTGGGTGAATTTATACGGTTGCGGTGCTTTTTACCCATATTAAGTCCCTCCGGTTATCGATTGCTTTTTGTTTTGACTGTTTTTGACGTATTAGGCTCAGTATTAGCCCTCGAAGATGGATTTGTCTCAATGGCATGCTGGACTGCCTGTCTGAGTTTTTTGCTCATTCCTTTTTGCGGCATGATTACAACCTCCTTTGGAAAAGCTAAAATTAGCTTTCCCGCACAGGCAAAAAACATCCCTGTCTTATTTGTTTCTAACTGGTGTCACATATGGTATAGTTTGACTTGGAAGCATTTACATCAGCTTCAGAATTAATTTGGAGGTTAGATTAATGAGCGTACATATTGCTGCTAAAGAAAATGAAATTGCGGAAACGGTTCTGCTTCCTGGAGATCCTTTGCGTGCAAAATATATTGCAGAAACATTTTTAGAAAATGCGGAGTGCTATAATGAAGTCCGCAACATGTTTGGCTACACAGGAACGTATAAAGGGAAGCGCATATCAGTTCAGGGTACAGGTATGGGTGTTCCATCCATTTCCATCTATATCAATGAACTGATGCAAAGCTATAATGTTCAAAACCTGATTAGAGTCGGAACGTGTGGTGCGATTCAAAAAGATGTAAAGGTTCGCGATGTAATCCTTGCGATGAGCTCTTCTACAGATTCCCAAATGAACAGGCTCACTTTCGGAGGAGTTGACTTTGCTCCGACAGCTAATTTTGATCTATTGAAAAAAGCTTATGATGCAGGTGTTGAAAAAGGATTAAACCTTAAAGTCGGAAATGTCTTTACAGCAGACATGTTCTATAATGACAATTCTGAACTTGAAAAATGGGCAAAATATCAGATCCTGGCAATTGAGATGGAAACCGCTGCTTTATATACGCTTGCTGCGAAGTTTGACCGCAAAGCATTATCTGTTTTAACAGTCAGTGATCACATCCTGACAGGTGAAGAAACGACTGCTGAAGAAAGACAAACCACCTTTAATGAAATGATCGAAGTTGCACTTGAGGCTGCTACTAAGGAATAATATAGAATGAAACTGGTTTACATGAGCCAGTTTTATTTTTTTTGAGGAGTGTGTGTTGAAATCATTAAAAAGGATATTTGTGGCGTTTGTCCTGTTTTTAATACGATTATGGACTAGTTGACGTGTAGTGTTAAAATAGTAATGTTGCAAAGAAATAAAAAGACAGGTGAGTTTGAATGAAGAAGATCTTAATTATGGCAGGGACCCTGAGCCTCCTGCTTTCCGGCTGCAGCCAGCTAGATCCGTATTTGGATAAAGCAAAGCCTTTTATTGAAAAGATTCCGTTCCTTGGGGAAGAGCAAAGCGTTGATGAACCCCCTAAGGAAGAAGAATCACTAAAAAAAGAAGAAGACAGTGCTGGAGAAGCAGGCAATGAAGTCAAAGAAGACATTCAAAAGGATCCCCTTTCATTAGAAGCTGCATATTTTAATGATATAAAAGCTGTGGATGGAAGAAATATTATCCAAAACCCTGATAATGTGATGGTCCTGGTGAATAAACAATTCAGCCTTCCGGATGGTTATGAGCCCCCCAAGCTAGTGATTCCGGATGTAGCATTTTCTTACGGGAAATTAGATTTGGAAAAAAGCTATATGCGAAAGGATGCTGCTGAAGGGCTGGAGAAGCTGTTTGCAGGTGCAATGAATGAAGGTGTGGAATTATTTGCTGTATCCGGTTATCGCTCATTTACACGGCAATCGGAAGTTTTTGATGCAGAAGTAAATAGAGTTGGTAAAGAAAAAGCGGTACAGGCTGTTGCAATTCCCGGAAGCAGTGAACATCAGACAGGGCTTACCATGGATATTTCGAGCAGAAGTGCAGGCCTTGAGCTTTCTGAAAAATTTGGGGAAACAAAGGAAGGAAAGTGGCTTGCTGAAAATGCGCATCGCTATGGTTTTATTCTACGCTATCCAAAAGGAAAAGAAACCATAACGGGTTATAAATATGAACCTTGGCACTTCCGTTATGTAGGCGTTGAAGCTGCGAAAGTCATTTATGAAAAGAAATGTACTTTGGAAGAGTACTTTGATATGGTTAAAAAAATCTAAGAGGCCCAAAAGGCCTCTTTTATTTGTTTTTCTGCTTCAGACTGCTTTTTCCTGGTTGGAAATAGAATATCACCGCTAAAATGAAGGGAACAGCGGGGAGGCCTGATAGAAAGCGGAGCACATTTTCTGTCCCTGTTAGGGAATAACCTAATGGCAGCAGAAGAAAGAAGCTTATTAGTGCAAATTTCCATGACTGATTCATGATTCCGGCAATTAGGCTGATTAGGGAAAGTGCAAAGCTTATCCATAATATTACGGTTAACAACATAAATTCACCCCTTAAGAAAGTGCTGGGAGAGCTGCTGGCGGGAAGATGAAAAGGCTTGATAGAGGGTTTAAGAATGGCTTTATAATAAAATATGTTTAAATCGGTAAAACATTAATGTTTTATTTTTCTGATGTAATAGCCGTTTTAATTCAAGTGTAATATGGCCTGGCCGGCTGTCTGTTCTCCTGATGTTTATAAACCTCCCATAATGAGGTAATTATAAAAGTAAGGTTACTTGTAAAAAGGAGGCACATGCTTTGGAAAAAGTTTCGTTTAAAGTTGCAGGCATGACCTGCGGACATTGTGAAGAGGCAGTCAAAAATGCCATTCTCTCCATCGATGGTGTGGCAAGCATCGCGATTGCCTTTCATGATGAACATGCAGAAATCGTCTACGAACCTGAAAAAACTGATAAGGAACATTTGATAAAAGTGATAGAAGACCAGGGCTATGGAGTTGCCTGATAAAAGAAAGAGCGCCAAGCATATTCTGCTGGCGCTCTTTCAAAGCTTTACACACATTTTTCTTTGTTATTTTTTCGATAAATGTTATTCTAATCATTAAGGATTGTACATAGTTATTTTACGGTGACGAAAGTGGTGAAGAGTTTGCAAAATGAAGATTTAAACAAGGAAACTTCTGAAGCACCAGATAATAACCATCCAGGTTTTATCCGCATGAAAAAGTTTCATTTTGTTATGCTGCTGTTTTTTATTGTGTTCCTGTCAGCTGGAATTACTACCTTTGCACTTGCTTTTGGAGATGAAAAGGCGGTAGATGTGGGAACAAGCGAAAGAAGGGAATTTGATAAGCTATATACAGCTTATGATACCCTTAAAGCAAACTATTTCCAGGAAGTGGATGAGAATAATCTTATTAATGGCGCTATTAATGGTATGCTTGAGGCGCTGGATGATCCATATTCGGACTATATGAATGAAGAAGAAGCCAAAAGCTTCCACCAGAGTATTTCTTCTTCTTTTGAAGGAATCGGAGCTGAAATTCAGGAACAGGAAGGCAACATAGTCATTGTGTCCCCATTGAAAGGCTCACCTGCTGAAAAGGCTGGGCTTAAGCCAAATGACAAGGTGCTCTCTGTTGATGGGAAAAGCCTTCAGGGGATGAGCTCTACAGAGGCCGTTATGCTGATCAGAGGCGAAAAAGGGACTAAAGTAAAACTTGCAATTCAGCGTCCCGGCACAGATGAGCCTATGAATATTTCCATTACACGTGATACTATCCCGCTTGAAACCGTTTATGGGGAAATGCTTGAAGACGGTATTGCTAAAGTACAGATTACTACTTTCTCTGAAAATACTTCTAAAGAACTGGTGGAAACTTTAAATGAACTGCAAAAACAGGGCATGAAAGGTTTAGTTCTGGATCTTCGCCAGAATCCAGGCGGCCTTCTCGATCAGGCAGTGGAAATCTCCAGCCTGTTTGTCCCGGATGGCGAGATATTATTCCAAATTGAAGACCGCAATGGAAACAGAGAAGAAATTAAAGCAAAGAAAGCAGAAAATCCGAATATTCCATTAGTCGTTGTGATTGATAAAGGAAGCGCCAGTGCTTCAGAAATTCTTGCCGCGGCAGTACACGAATCCGCAGATGTGCCGCTTGTTGGTGAAAAATCATTTGGGAAAGGCACCGTCCAGCGTGCACAGGACTTCTCCGATGGGTCAAACATGAAATTCACGACTGAAAAATGGCTGACACCGGAGGGAAATTGGATTCATAAAAAGGGGATAACACCTGACCACAAAGTGGCCTTACCGGAATACGCTTCGCTGCCATTTATTAATCCAGACACTGAATTAAAGCTTTCTGCTTCTTCAGCTCAGGTTAAAGCAGCTCAAGCTATGCTGAAAGCTTTGGGATATAATCCTGGAAGAGAAGACGGTTTCTTTGATGAAAAAACGGAAGCAGCTGTCAAGGAATTCCAGGCTGCTGAAAAGCTTGATCAAAATGGAGTATTATCAGGGCAGTCTACTCTTAGGCTGATGGAGAAACTTCGTGAAAAAATTGATCAAAATGACACGCAAATTCAAAAAGCAGCTGAAGTGCTGAAGAAAGAAATAGGGTCTTAATTTCAAAAGCTCTCCGATTCGGAGAGCTTTTTTAGTCTTTGTCAATCGGGGAAACCCCTTCTTCAGGTGCGCATAGCAGGTGGGGGATAGTTTAAGTGACACTGTTACAGAAAGGGTATATAAAGCGTTCCTCTTTCCCACAATGGTAGTAAACTTTTCTATAAAGCAGCGCAGGGGTGATTTTTCTTGAAAAAAATAATCATATTATTTTTACTTGCTGCAGCTATACTTTCCAGCTGCACGTCTTTTCAGCAAAAAGATAACAGGAATGCAGGGCAGGAGACAGAAATCGGTCAGTCCGACAAGGAGAATAAAGAGCCATCGGCGAGTGAAAATGCAACGAAAAACTTTTTGCTGATTGGTGTTGACAGCAGAGGTGAAAAGGAATCACGATCGGATGCCATTCTGCTGGCCAGCTATGACCCTTTAGGAGAATCCATTAAATTGGTTTCTCTAATGAGGGACAGCTATGTAAAAATACCGGATTATCAATATATGTACAGCAAATTGAATCATGCTTATTATATAGGCGGAAAGGATTTGTTAAAGAATACAATAGAACAAAACTTCGGAGTTCATATCGATCATACTGCTATAATTGATTTTAAGGGATTTACTGCAATGCTTGATGCTATAGCACCGGACGGAATCGAAGCTGAAGTCAGTTCCGCCATGATTGAAGATATGGGACTTAATCTGGAGCCGGGAAAACAAAAGCTTAAAGGAAGCGACTTATTATCATATGTAAGATTTCGCCATGATGGACAAAATGATTTTGGCAGAGTAGGCCGACAGCAGGAAATTTTGATTGCTCTTAAAGATGAAGTGATGAACCAATTCTCATCACCTGCCGGTTTAGCTAGGTTTCCGGAAGTTATCAGCCAGGCAATGAAGTACGTTGAGACTGACCTAAAACTTAATGAAGCTTTATCACTTGGTGTGAAGTTTTTAATGAACCCTGTTACTGATATTGAAACACTCAGGGTACCTGTTGAAGATAGTTATGAAAATAAAACATATGAACATGCGGGTTCGGTTCTCCAGCTTGATTTTGAAGAAAATTCAGAAGCGCTTAAGCAGTTTTTGGATGATGAAAAGAAATAGCGGAATTAAAAAGGCGTTTTTAAAAGTAAATGAGGGGCCCGCGGGCTCCTCATTTACTTTTTCTGCAGACTGCAATCCCAAAAGGGTAGTGTTTGCCTTCTCTTTTCGGTTCAATGAGAACACTTCGCTGATAATAAAATTCCGTCTCTCCGTATGACTTGAACAGTTCAATAAATTCATCTTCAGTCAGCTGGTGAAAATGGAAGGGTTCATTAGTTGGCTTCCCCCGCCCGGCACCAAAGGGCGTGGATAAAATGAGAGTCCCGCCCGGTTTTAGCATCTTAAAAAGACTGTTAAGGAATATTTCTTCTGATGGCAGGTGTTCAAGCGTTTCAAAACTCGTTATCACATCAAAGAATCCTAATTGTTCTTGGAGGGAATCATCTTCCGCGTTGCCTTTAATGTATTGCACGAGAGGGTGATAATGATGCTGTCTGGCATATTTCAGTGTATCGTCATCAATGTCCACTGCTACAATTTCACTAATTTCGTTTTTCTTGGCTTTAGCCATGATTTTTGAACCGTACCCCGTTCCGCAGGCAATATCAAGCACTCTTCCTTTAGCGTAATAAAGGGAAAAATAGTAACGTGCCAAATGTTCCAGAAGCATTCCATTAGTAACCGGCATTTCCTCCAGTATGATTCTTTCTCCAGTATTATCGAGCATTTTTGTCCACCATCCTTAATAGAAATTATAGCAAATATGTCTTATGGTTTGTATGGACTGCTAAAATCATATAAAATGGGTCATTAGACAGGATAGCTATAATGAGGTGATCCTTTGAAGCAGGTAGTAAACCTTAATGAAGAGACCCGCAGGCAAATATCGGATATTGAAAAAAAATGTGAAAAGCTTTCAGAAGAACTTCTTAATAAGTATAAAACAGACTTTCAAACTGAAGAGGAAAATCTGGTAGTAGACCTGGTCAGAACGATTAAAGGCAGGCATGCTTCAGAAAACGATGTGTTTGAAAATGATTATGAATCCATTATGGAACTGGGAATTGAGACGGAGGAGGAATTTTTTCCGAATGCTTATATTCCCATCTGGAAATGCAAACAGGAAATGTTTCATTCAGTTGGGTATTTAACCAACCTGGATATTGATTCAATAGAGAAGAAACTGCTGCTTATGATTGAAGAAATGCTGGCAGATCGTATAGAAGGGGAAAACTATGAATAAAACAGAAATATATATACTATCAGGTTTTCTTGGGAGCGGGAAAACGACGCTGCTAAAGCAGCTGCTCCAGGATGAAAAAAAGCAAGGCAGAAAAGTGGCAGTCATGATGAACGAGCTTGGGAAAGTTTCAATTGATTCGGACGCAGTTGATGATGGAGTGCCTTTAAAAGAGCTGCTTGACGGCTGTATATGCTGTACGATTTCAGATAAACTTGAGGCCCAGCTTCAGGAACTACTGATGGTTGAAAAGCCGGAAGCGATCTATATTGAAACTACAGGTGCTGCTCATCCCATTGAAGTTCTGGATAGCATTCTTTCCCCGCTCTTTGCAGACAGGATGCAGGTAAAAGGCATTATTTCTGTTGTTGACAGTCCAAGATGGCTTAATAGAAATATGTTAAGCCCTCAGGTGCAGCAGCTTTTAATTGAGCAGGTAAGGCATGCAGACTTAATAATTTTGAATAAAGCAGATGAACTTTCTGATGCGGAACAAGCGCGGCTTACTATGGAGATTCAGGGTCTAAACAGCCAGGCGTCCACCATCTTAACTTCATACTCAAAGATTTCTGTGAAGCAGGTAAGAGGTATGTCCTCAGGGAAAAGGACCAAGGTATCCAGGACACATGTTTATTCTGATTTAAAGCTTAGCACGTTCGTTTATAGGTTTCAAAAAGCTGTCAATCAGACTGATTTTGAGGATTTTCTTAGAGGACTTCCAGACACTGTGTATAGAATAAAAGGGTATATGAAGCTGAACTCTTCACAGTATCCGTATCTTTTTCAGTTTTCTTATGGAATGCCGCTTTATATGCAGGAAAACATTAATATGCCCCTGAATATGGTGTTTATTGGGGAGAATCTTGATTGGGCAGAAATCGAACAAAGGTTAAAAATTCTGGAAGCAACTAATTAATCAGGATAGTTAAAGTAAATCGCACTCATATGGTGCGATTTTTTTATTGTCTGAGTGAATGAAGAAAACCTTTTTTTGGGAAACTCATTATATAATGCCTCACCGAAAAAACCTATAAATGAGTGGAATTTATGAAAACTTTACACATCATCATGGTATTCATCTTTCTTCTTTTTGCAGGCGGCACACATACTTCTGCAGAAGAAGAGGGGATTAGCTGGCGGATTGAGATGCTGCCATGGGAGAAAGTGAATAGGATATTGCCGAAATACAGTAAATTTACCGTTCTGGATGTTGAAACAGGCAAGAAGTTTAAGGTTCAGCGGCGTGCCGGAAGCCATCATGCAGATGTTCAGCCATTAAATGCTGAAGAAACAAAAATCATGAAAAGCATTTACGGCGGAAAATGGAGCTGGAAACGGCGCGCCATCATAGTTATTAATGGAAATCAATGGATAGCGGCTTCCATGCATGGTATGCCCCACGGAGGAGGTGCACTGAAAAATAATTTTCCAGGGCACTTTTGCATTCATTTCTTTGGGAGTACTACACATCGGACAAACTTTATGGACTTATCACACAAGCTAATGATTTTGAAAGCGGCAGGAAAGCTTGATGGATATCTCAATAATGCCAATCCATATGAAGTAATCAGTGCATTCATGGCAGGACTAAAACAGCAGGATACCAGGATTGTCCAGTCAATTTCCCTCCAGCCTTTAGCATGGAATAAAGTCCTGCCCAGAATTGAGAAGGTAAGGCTAAGTGCGATGCCCGTCCTTCCGGCTGAGGATTTGACAGATGAGCTGAGCATGGAGGTGCCGGTGGAAGCAGATTGGCTTATAAAAAACCTCGGCAGACAGCATTTTCGAGGAAGCATATATCTTGTGCGCTTTTCACAGGCTGATCCATGGAAAGTGGATAATAAAAGGTTCTTAAAGGAAAATAAGTTAGTGAACGAATAAAAGCCTGAGAATAGACTCTCAGACCTTTATTCGTTTTACTGTTTTTCGCCAAATTTGATGAATGTCCGCTCGTCTTCAACAAGGCCGCAAGCTGCACATTGAACCCTTTTATCAGGACCTTTGTAAGGCATATGGAAGGGGGACAACTGTTCACTGCTGTACTCTTCCAAAACATTTCCTGTCTGAGGATCCATCTTAATTGATTGAGGCACCTGCTGAATAATATTGAATCGGCTTCTGTTTGTTTTACAGTTTGGGCACCGGTAAGGTGAATTCATACCTCATTCTCCTTTCTCGCATATTAGCTGTATTTTTTGCATTTATAAATTTATTTATGTAAAAATACATCTAAGGAAATATATTTGTTTCCTGTTTTGGAAGGGATGTGGCAAGCTATGGTTCCAGACTATGAAAAGCTTTTGAATGAATACAGGAAGCTATGGAATAACCGGAAACTCGAAGAAGATACTAACGCAGAAAATATTTTGAAGGAAGCAATCTCCAGGGAACTAAGGGACGAAAACTCCCATCCAAGAGTCCGTAAAACTATCTATGAAAAATTTTACCTTGCTATTAAGAGAATTGCACAGTCAGACCTGGATGATAAATCCAAGGCAGCACTTATCCAAATCCATATCCATGAAGCAGAAGGCTTGAAATAGGGAGGTTCAAACCTCCTTTTTATTAATCGCTTTTTTCTCAACGTTTGTCGTCACTTTTTACTTATTAGCTGAGTTGATTGGAGCGGAGGGTGCGAGATCCTCGAAAATGCTATCGCATTTTCTTCGTACGGTGTTTACTCAGGTAAGCTTAACTAACGTCCTGCGGGAGTAGCTGGACAGGTGAGAGACCCCGCAGATGCGCAGCGTTGAGGAAGCTCACCGCCTGCTCCGCGGTTCGCTGAGCATCCTATTGCTGCAAACGGACAACATTGTTAATTGTTAGCCAAAGCAACATTTAATGCGAGAAGAGCCTTTTTATTAGGCTTACTGCAGATTTCAAGATCCTTTCACATTTATCTCACAAAATTAATGTAAGATAAAGATAAGATAGACATGAGGAGAAATCGTATGTCAAAAAAAATGTATGGGCTTTTCTTTTTATGGATCATAGCGGCCTTCCTTACTTCCTGTTCAGAAAAGAAACAGCCTGCAATACCAGAGGATATAAGCTTTGCTGCCACAGTAAATATCAAGGATATGACGATATCTTTTGTCGACCTGAAAAAAAAGGAGCTGGTGGGAGAATGGTCTATGGAAAAACCGTATACTGGCGCTTTGATTCTCCCGGATAATGATTCCATTCTCCTTTATGGAAAACACCTTGAAACAGCTGATCTTTATTCCTTAAAGGAAGGCAAAATGATTGACAGCTGGGAAACAGGAGAAGGAATCGTAAATGGAATCCTAATTGATACGAATGAAATCGTTTTAGCAGATCAGCATTTAAACAAAATCAGGTTCTTTGATTTAAATGGAGAAGAAGAAAAACAGGTCGAATCTGAGATAGATCCGCTTACCCTGCTGGAATCCCGTGAAAAGAATAAGTTATTTGTTCTAAGCTTCAATCATAAAAAAATGGGAATTATCGACCTTAAATCTAAAGTGAAAAGCGGGGAGTTTACGATCCATCCTTCAGCAGCCGGTGCGTGGCTTAATGAGAAAAACGGTGAAATCTGGGTCGGGGGACATGGAGAAGGTGTAGAGATTGAACAAAATATCCACGTATATGATGAAGAAACGGGAAAGTTAAAGAAGAAAATTCCAGCCGCTTCGATGCCGATAAATTTTCTGGGACAAGAAAATCAAGTATATGTTCTAAGCCATGGTTCAAATATGTTATATAAAATTAATGAATCAGGTGAAGAAACAGCCTCTGTTTCGATTGCAGCAAATCCTTTTGAAATGACTTTTGCAGCACATAAGCTATTAGTGGCCGGTTATGACAGCAATGATTTACATATACTGGATCCGGAAAGTTTAAAAACGCTTAAAAGTATCAAGGTTGGAGAGGGTCCTTTTAAAATAGTCATTAGGGAGAGTGTGAAATAACATGCTGAATATCCTGATTATAGATGATGAAGCAGATATGAGGCATTTAATTGAAATGTACCTTGGGAATTCAGGGTTTGCATGCTTTTCAGCAGAAAGCGGCTTTGAAGCATATGGAATACTTGAAAATAATGTAATGGACTTAATTATTTTGGATATCATGATGCCTGGGGAGGATGGATTTGAAGTTTGTTCCAGAATAAGGGAAAAATCAAATGTGCCAATTATATTTCTCTCTGCTAAAGGGGAAGAGTGGGATAAAGTGAAAGCCCTGCAGTTAGGTGGGGATGACTATATTGTCAAACCTTTCAGTCCAGGAGAGCTTGTCGCCAGAATCAATGCTGTCCTTCGAAGAACAGGCGGATTAAAAAGTGACATGGATTCTATTCAAATTGGAAAGATTGCAATTGACATGAAGGCGAGAAAAGTTTCAGTTGCGGGAAAGCATGTCACGCTAACTCTAAAAGAATATGAATTGCTTCTGTTTTTAATCGAACATAAAAGCCAGGTATTAAGCAGGGAGCAGCTTCTTGAATATATATGGGGCATTGATTATACAGGGAGTTTGAGAACAGTGGATACTCATATAAAAACGCTTAGAATGAAGCTTGGGGTTGGAGATTATATTCAAACAGTCTGGGGAGTTGGCTATAAATTAGAGGTGCCGGATTAATGAAATTCCTGACCAATAGCCTGGCTAAAAAAATGTGGCTGACTGTAACAGCCGCAATTATTATTACGATCCTATATTCCTATTTATTGTCTTACTTATTTTATGAAAAGATTTATGTGGATAATGTCAGGGATTCCCTGCTGACTGAGGGGAGAAGCCTGGCTTCAGAGTACCACGGAGGTGCTTTAACAGAGGATATCAGGAAAAAAATCGAATGGTATAATTCAAAGTCCGAAACAGAGATTTTTATAGTCAGTAATCCCAGAGAGCTTAGTGCCTGTCTGCCTTTTGAAATTGACTATCAGACACTAATTGGTAAATCAGAGCGTGAAGAGCTTCTCAAAGGCATTCCAGTTGAAAAACTGGGCTATGAAAAAAGGTTTGACCGAAATATTATGGGTGTCATTATTCCGCTGCTTGATGATAATCGGCTTCAAGGCATTATATATTTATATGTTCCCCTCGCGAAGATTTCAGAGATTACCCGGGATTTTGCCTATCTGTGGCTCGCTGCTGCGGCGGTATTTACTGTTATCAGCATCACTTTAGGTACCATGCTTGTTAAAAAACTGACAAGGCCTTTACTGGATATGAAAGATGCAGCTGAACATGTCTCACAGGGAAACTATGATGTTCATTTAAAGATTGATTCAAAGGACGAAATTGGCCAGCTGGCCAACGCCTTCAATTATATGTCCTCCTCTATACGAAAAGAAGACGAAAAGAAAAGGGAATTTCTCGCGAATGTATCTCATGAGTTAAGAACCCCTATCAGCTATGTAAAAGGCTACAGTGAGGCGATCATTTCCGGAATGGAAAAATCCGAAGAGGACAGAAAAAAATACTTGCAGCTGATACTTAGAGAATCTCGAAGGATGGAACGTCTCGTTGGAGATTTACTTGATTTATCCAAACTTGAATCTGACGAATACAAACTCGAAAAAATGCCGCTGCCATTGGCGCAGTTAATAGAGGACGCTATTGAGAAATATAAGCCGGTCCTCCGTGAAAAAAATGTTGATCTGCAATATCGCCTGAATCCTGAAGTAATCATTAACGGTGATGAAGGCAGGATTGAGCAGGTTATCCAAAATATTATGGATAATTCCATCAGATATACAGCAGATGGCAGAATCTGCATCCGTTTATCTCAAGAGAGAGATCAATGCCTGATTGAAATAGAGGATACAGGAATAGGGATTTCAGAAGAACATTTAAGCAAAATTAAACAAAGGTTTTATAGAGTGAATAAAGGCAGAACAAGATCAGATGGAGGCACAGGTCTTGGTCTGGCAATTGCAGAAAAGCTGGTTAAGCTCCATCAAGGCGAGCTGACTGTGTTCAGTGAATTAAATAAGGGGACTACAGTTAGAATCATGCTGCCACTGCTTGAATTGAAGTAAATATAGAGGAGATCTACTGATGAAAAAACTAATGTTTATTTGGCTTGCGATAATGATAATTTTTAGCCTCGCTGCCTGCAGCAATAATAATGCAGCCGAAGAAGAGCCGCAATTCCTGGATGTAAAGTTATCTATAAAACCTGAAAAAGCAAAAGTGAATGAACCGGTTGTTTTTGAAGCAAAGGTTACTTATGGGGATGAAGAGGTTACTGATGCAGACGAAGTGAAGTTTGAGATCTGGAAAGCAAATGCCGAAGAACATGAAAAAGTACTTGTTGAACATGCTGAATACGGAATCTATCGGTTGGAGAAAAGCTTTAAAGAAGAAGGTACCTATTATATATATTCACACGTTACGGCGCGCAGGATGCACAATATGCCTAAAAAGGAATTTGTTATCGGCAGTCCCAGTCCACCTGAAATAGATTCAGGCAGCCAGGAAGAAAATATGGATGACAATGAGCATGGCAGCCATTAAAAATCAGCATTAGGCTGATTTTTTATTTTGAAATCGAGTAATTCTGCAGAAATTATTCTTTCAGGGGTATATATACCCATTTGTGGGTGCATATACCCATCACATTTGTTACATTGGTGTAATAAAAGTAAAAAAAAGAATAAGGATAAAAACCTGTCAATACTGATCTTTTAGTATATAAATGGTACTGGATAAGGAAGCTTCCATTAAAGACAATAAAAGACAGAAAGCTATTTACCCAATTTAAGTGTTTATAAACGTTTATAAACCCATTAAAATAAGTATTTATGAAACTTGAAGGCTGATATCTACCAGTACCTAAGTCTATCTCAATAGCTGGATTCAAGAATTTGTAAAATCTGTCCAAAAATATTACGAAAAACCCTGTGTTATGATGATTGTGCAAGTCACACAGCACCACACAACAAAGAAAACAAACACAGGGAGGATTTATATACATGAATAAGAAAGTTATTTACTCAGTAGCAGCGGCAGCGGCATTACTAGTATCAGCACCGGGAGCTAACCAGGCGGACGCAGCTTCAAATTGTCCTACTCCTGAGCAAGCTAAGAAAATGGTAGTTTCTCAATCTGGTAACCTAAGCCAGGAACAAATTAATAATATTCTTCAAAAATATCTTAAAAACTACAATATTGATAATGTACAAGTAAACAAACCGGCAGCACAAAAACAGGCAGCACCTGCACCTGCAAAAGCAGAGCAGCCTGCAAAAGCTCCAGCACAGCAGCCTGTAAAAGCACAAGAAACAGCAAAAGCACCTGCTGAACAGACAAAAGAAGCTGCACCTGCATCTTCTGAAGTAAGTGCTTACGAGAAAAAAGTTCTTGAATTAACGAACCAGGAACGTGAAAAAGCTGGAGTGCCTGCGCTTAAATTGGACGAAGAACTAAGCAAGGTAGCTCGTGAAAAATCACGTGATATGAAGTCTAAAGGATACTTTGACCATAACAGCCCAACTTACGGTTCACCTTTCGATATGATGAAGCAATTCGGCATCTCATACACTACAGCAGGAGAAAACATTGCTATGGGCCAACAGTCTCCTGAAGAAGTTGTACAAGCTTGGATGAATAGTGAAGGCCACCGCAAAAACATCATGAATGCCAACTTTACACACCTTGGTGTTGGCCATGTTGCTGATGGTAACTACTGGACACAGATGTTCATCGGAAAATAATATTTGAACGAATAAAAGGCAGCCTCTTCAGGCTGTCTTTTTTTTGTACTATTATTCTTTATAGTATGGGCTTTCCCACCATGTATGTATTCAATCATTCATTGGAACATTAATAATAGCTGTTAAAATTGAATGACAACAGGTGATTTAAATGGAAATTAGAAAAGGAACTAAAGACGATTTGAAGGAAATAATGGAAATTGTCCAGAAGACGGTCAGTATTATGGAATCTGAGGGGAATGATCAATGGAACAGAACATATCCCCGAAAGGAAGACTTTTCAGCTGATATCCAAGCCGGCAGTTTGTACACTGCCATCTTTGAAGGAAATGTTGCAGGTTCCATTACTGTTGATCAAATCCAGGCGGAGGAATATAAAAATGGTTCATGGAGAAAAGATGAGCCCTGCTTTGTATTTCACCGTCTGGCCGTGGATCCTGATATAAGAGGGGAGGGGATTGCGAGCAGGTTAATTACATTTGCTGAAGATCATGCAATGAATAACGGGATATACTATATGAGAACAGATACATACTCGCTGAACAAAAAGGCTCAAAGTTTATTTGAGAAAAATGGATATGTTAAAGCAGGTACAATCTTCATGGATCGGGAAAATCCTTTTTACTGCTATGATAAGCTGCTTGATTAAAGCTGCTCTTCATTCTTTACTATAATGGGTATTATTTCTTTCTCTTCGAATAGGACGGGAAGAGAAATGGAAAGTATCCCGTTTTCAAATGATGATTCTATCGAATATTTATCAACAGGCATAGGGAGGGTGAGAACTTTTTCGAAAGTTCTACTATGTCTTTCTTTCAGAAAGTAGCGCAAGTGCTGCTGAAATGCTGAACATTTTCCTTTTATAATTAGTTCATTTTGCACAAGAGATACTTTAATATCGCTTTTGCTTATACCGGGGAGCTCTGCTTCAATTTTGATGTTGCCATTTTTCTCATACATGTCACAGCGCGGAAAAATATCCTGATTTGATAGAAAATGATTTATTTTTTCCTGCTCCAGACCTGAAAAGGAAAGTTTCTTATTCTGATTGAAATCTCCTGTTGAAATTAGCGTTTCCCAGAAATCCTGATCTTGATATTGCGCGGTTTTTTTCATTAAATCTTTCCACTTTTCCAGTTCCATAAGGAGGCCTCCTTTATAATATTTCTGTTACATCTATCTCTGAATATTGCATATCGACATTTTTAGGTATTTTTATCTCCATATAGCCCTCTTTGCAACTGGCGGATGATCCTTTTTTCCTGACAATGGCAGGGAGGGTAATAATATGTTTATCGTCTTTATCGGGAATATGCTCGATAATCATTTGGTTGGAGGTATGATAAAGCTTCATTTCTTTTAACCATTCCTCGTTTTTTATTGGAAATCTTACAAAAACATAATCATGGGTTTCGAAGACGGATGAATTAAGTGGTGCAGAATTTGATTGTTGATTAGTTCCGGGGGCTGCAGCATTAAAGCCTTTCATAAAATCCGGTGCTCCAGTCATTCCCTGCATATTCTGTGGAAACATTTGCCCCATAATATTTTTAATATATTTATCAATTTCCTCTGGTTTCATTTGGCTGGGAGGATTCTTCATATCTTTATTAAACGGAAAAAGATTCCACGGGAACATCCTTCTCATCCTTTCCTTGCTAAACTGCCGCAACGGCTAATGATTCAATACTAAGCCATATATTCTATGCAGATAAACGCCTAACTGTTAATAATGGATTCTCTTGCTTGTACCCGCTTCACCATAGGCGAAAGCTTCTTATTATTTGCATTAATACACTGTAATTACTACTATATTGGTATCGATATATATAAAATAATTAAATACTGAGGGGTAATTTTGTGAGAAATAAAGCAGCTTTAATCACGGGAGGGGCAACAGGGATCGGAAAAAGAACGGCGAATATGCTTGCCGCTAAAGGCATCGATCTGGTGATCAATTACCGTAGCAGTCAAGAGGAAGCTGTCTCATTATGCAGGGAACTGACCGAAAAATTTGGCACTAAAAACATTGCTTTGCAGGGAGATATTTCTTTATTGGCAGACTGTATTAAAATGTCTAAAAAAGCGCTTGATGAATTTCAAGTCATCGATATAGTCATTCATAATGCCGGTCCTTATGTGCACGAAAGAAAAGAGATGCTGGATTATTCTTTTGAACAATGGAATTACCTTATTAATGGAAACTTAAATGCAATCTTTTATTTATCCAAATTGTTTATACCGAAAATGAGGGAAAATAGATGGGGAAGAATTATCACGATAGGCTTTGATCGTGTCGAATCAGCATCTGGGTGGATATACCGTTCTGCATTTGCAGCTGCAAAAACGGGGGCTGCGTCTTTAACGAAATCCATTGCACTTGAAGAGGCCGGTAACGGAATTACCGCAAATATGGTTTGTCCGGGAGATATTATCGGTGAATGGAAGGAAAGAAATATTGAAGAGGCTGCGAAGGTTCATGATCAAGCATCACCAGTCGGAAGGCCGGGAACGGGTGAGGATATTGCTCGTGTAATCAGTTTTCTGACCGATGAAAAATCTGACTTTATCACTGGCAGCATAATCCCTGTTACTGGAGGAAAAGACGTCCTCGGTAAAATTTATCAGGAATGAAAGTGAAAGGCAGAAGAACCGTGTTCTTCTGCCTTTTATATATTTACTTCGCTTCCGTAAATGCATGGTATTTTCTGTTTTGCAGATAGATCAGCCGGCTTGTTAAAGTAATGGCCCCAGCTGCAAGCCCTGTAATTAAACCAATCCAATAACCATAGGCTCCCCAATCCGTATGATTGGCCAGGTAATAGCCAAACGGCAGTCCGATGATCCAATAAGAAATAAGCGACATAATGAAGGTGACATTAACGTCCTTATATCCCCGCAGCGCTCCTTGGACGGGTGCCTGAATGGCATCTGAAAGTTGAAAGAACATGGCATAAATTAAAAAAGCGGCTGTTAATTGCAGTACATGGTCGTCTTTTGTATAAATCGATGCCACCTCTTTTGGGAAAGCCAAAAGAACAGCTGCACATATTAAGGCCATAAATACAGCAATCCCAACACCGATCCAGCTGTACTCTTTAGCATCCCTGAATCTCTTAGCACCCGCTTCAAAGCCCACAACAATTGTTAATGCCATTGAAATGCTTAGCGGGATCATATAAAGAAGTGATGCGAAATTGAGGGCAATCTGATGAGCTGCGATAACGGCAGTTTCAAATGTGCTCATTAATAAAGTAACGGCTGAAAAGATACTGGTTTCGAAAAAAATTGATAAGCCGATCGGGATACCGATAAGAAGGATTTCCTTCCATTTGCCGAAAGAAGCAGCATGCATTCTTGTGAAAATTCCATATTTCGAGAACGGGGAATTTTTATGAATAATAATAATCGAAATAACCATGATCAGCCAGTAAGTAATAGAGGAAGCATAGCCTGCACCTGCACCTCCGAGTTCCGGAAATCCCAATTTGCCATAAATGAGTATATAGTTAAAAAAAGCATTAATTGGCAGTGTAAGAACGGTGATGATCATACTGACTCTGGTCTTCCCAAGAGCATCAATAAACGATCTTAATACATTGTAGACAAACAGGGGAATCAATCCTGTGCTTAAGGCTGCAAGGTAGTTGAAAGCTGTATCATGAACCCTGTTTTCCAGGTTCATTCCGCTTAAGATTGGATTTAAGGAAAGTGCTCCTCCGGCAAAAACAATGACGGCCATAATGATGGATAGATAAACACCCTGAAGAACAGAAAAGGAAACTTCCTCACTCTGTTTATTTGCACCGACGAGGTGGGACACGATCGGTGTAACTGCAAGGAGAATGCCGCTTAGACCAGTGAACACAGGTACCCAAAGCGAGGATCCAATCGCTACACCTGCAAGGTCCTCAGAATTATAGCGGCCGGTCATTAAAGTATCAATAAATGTCATAGAGTACATCGCCAGCTGGGTTACTAGTATTGGAACTAAAATAACCAGCAGCTGATGCAGTTTTTGTTTTTTGCTGTATGTCTGATTCATGAATTTATCCTCTTTCTATAATTTGACTAGAGAATTATATCATACTAAAGAGAAGCCGGCCTCAAGCAGGTATTTTCTTCAGTTAGTGACTCCCTAATAAATGTTTCAATTATGTGAACCTTTGCAAAATGGGAATAAAAATCCTTCAATCGGCGAGTATAAATAGTAAAAACAGCCATTTCCAAAATACGGATTGAAGGAGGCAGAATGATGAGCTTCAATACAAATAGGATTAATCCAAATCAGACTCAAGTTTCATTCTTGGACGGACGTTTTGAAACACTTACCAATGAAGAGCTGGATGAATTGCTGTCCGAGCATGGAATGAGAGAAAAAACAGATGAATCGGAATCGGATATTATCAACTGAAATTTAAAAAAGCACTTGCCTGCAGGCAAGTGCTTTGCGTTTTTTAAGCCTCCAATAATTGGGACGATTCTTGGACTGCTGCTCCATGACGCATAACATGAAGAGTATATAAATCTTTTGGGATCTCATATAAATTATAAATATCTCCAATAGCATTCAGCTGATCATACACAGACTTTCTCGTTTCATTTGCAAGAATGACATATGGAATTTTTTCAGCAGCTTTTTGCGAGCGGATATTTTCCTTGCGGATCTTCATAAAAATAGTTTCAATGCCTGTTTCAAAAAAGAGCTCTTCAAAGAAAGCATCTTTTGCTAATTTGTTATACCCTTTGCCGTGATAAGGTTTGCCAAGCCATGTGCCGAGAAAGCCGGCATTTTCCTGGATGTCATACAAATTAATCGTCCCAATCGGAGCGCCCCATTCATCAAGAATTGTACGTGAAATCAATTCACCGCGCTCTTCTGATTCGATTGTCTGCTTTGTAATAAATATAAACTCATCATAACAATTGGCTTTTTGGCGAACAAAAGGGAAGACATCAGGGTGCGTCATTAATTCAAACAAAGCATGGCAGTCATGAAGATCACGTTTCTTGAGCATAGGTTATCCCTCCAATTGAGGGCAGTCCTACTCCATGCCAAATAGAGCCTTCGGTCCACCCTCGAAATTTTTTATTATGCTGCTAAAAAATTTCGGGGTGGGAATCGAACCCACTAGAACCAGATAACTGGTGGCGCACCATTTGCCTTCCCTATTACTATCGTTTCCGATATTTGATTGTCTGTCATGTAAGAAGCAAAATTTTCACTTTACTTTAGGTATAATACTAAAAAAAATTAAAAAAGGAAATAGGTTTTTTGATTATTTTTTTGCGATTTTATGTCAAATAACTCCAGCAATATTCGGCACCGTTCTACGACTCCATATACACAAAATTTCCGCCTATCATTGTCCATTTTGGCTTGGAAAGAAAGTGAAATGGATGATGATTCCAGAGAACTAAATCAGCATCTTTTCCTTCCTCAATGCTTCCCAGCTGTTGATCGATTCTGAGGTTTTTGGCCGGCAAAATGGTGATTCCTTCTAAGGCTTTTTGCTCGGAAAGGCCTTCTCGGACTGCAATAGCTGCACACATATTCAAATATTGTACAGGTGTGTATGGATGATCTGTAGTGATGGAGACTTCAACTCCATGCTCTGTAAGCCGCTGATAGGTATTCCAGGTTTTGTTTTTCAGCTCTATTTTGGACCGCCTTGTTAAAGTGGGCCCAACTGATACCTTTAAATTCAGTCCTTCCAATTCGTCTGCAATTAAATGGCCTTCTGTGCAATGTTCGATTCGAAGATCCAGATTGAATTCTTCTGCAAAGCGAATGGCAGAAATGATATCATCCGCCCTGTGTGCATGGATTCTGACGGGAATTTCTCTTTTAAGAGCCTTGACAAGCGGTGCAAATCTTAAAGAGTCAGGATTATCGCACTGTAAAGCTTCATAAAAGGCTTCCCTCAGCATTCCCATTATTCCCATTCTTGTAATCGAATCCTTGTTGCCATGACTGTGAATCCGTTTTGGATTTTCTCCAAGGGCAATCTTAAGCCCTGCTATCTCCTGAATAATCATCTTGCTGATATTTTTACCGGAAGTCTTAATAACAGAGGTTGTACCCCCAATTACATTAGCGCTGCCCGGCATGATGTGGGCAGTTGTTATACCATACTTCGCCGCATCGGAAAAGGCGGGGTCAAGAGGGTATACGCCATCCATCGCTCTAATATGCGGGCTTAAGGGTTCAATTGTTTCGTTGGCATCATTGCCTGCCCATCCGGTGCCTTCATCATAAAGACCAAGATGAGTATGGACATCAATAAAGCCCGGGAGCAGGTGATGGCTATGACAGTCTATAATTTTCACATTGGAATCAGACTTTAAGTTCTTGCCCATTTTCTTTATTTTGCCATTTTCTACTATTACGTCCCCGTGAAAGGTGGGGGAAGTCACAGGATATATGACTGCATTTTTCAATAAAATTTTCATCTATATCGTCCTTTGATCCTAAGTGTTTGCTTTATTTTACAAAAATGAATAGAAAGTGTGAAGAAATTTCTCAAGATCACTTGCTTAAATAAAAAAAGTGTAAAATTGGATTCTACACTTTCGGTAAATTTGCTATGTTAACTTTTCCTCTTCGTATAAAACAAGTAAATAGCGCCGGAGACCAAAGCTATAGCTATGATCGGTAAGATAAATGGTTTTGCATATTCTTTGATATCTCTCCAGTGATCACCAAGCTCCATCCCCAATAATAGAAAGAGAACCGTCCAAGGCACCATAGCTGCTAGTGTGTACACAGTAAAGACCGACAAAGGCATCTTGGCAATTCCGGCTGGGATTGAGATGGCATGCCGTATTACAGGTATAAATCTGGCCGTAAAAATTACCCCAGTCCCATACTTTTCGAACCATTTCTCTGATGCATCCAAATGCTTTTTCTGAATCAAAAGATATCTTCCATATTTGTCAAGTACAGGCCTTCCGCCATATGCGCCAAGCCAGTAAAGAAACAGCTGGGCAAGTGTTCCGCCTGCAACCCCTGCAAGCAGGGCTCCTGTAAAATGGATATTTCCGGTGCTGACTAAAAAGCCGCCATAGCTCAGGACAATTTCGCTTGGGATCACTTCAACCATTAACCCAAGTGCAATGCCGGCATAACCCAGCTGGGAGAGTAATTCAAAAATGCCGGCAATTATCTCTTCCATTCGGATACCTCCCCATTTGAAAATTAAAAAGTCCCGGTCATTTGAAGGAATATTATGATGAACCCTAATATCCAAACGTATACAGCAAATATCTTTAAGGATTTTCGTTTTAGAAAATTAATCATCCACACAACTGCTGCGTAACCGAAAATTGCTGATGACAATGTAGCCATTAACATGCTGCCAAGGGTTATGGCTTCTGTGTGACCGGACATTAATTCGCCAAACTGCATGACAATGCCGCCAGCGATGGCAGGAATGGATAACAGAAATGAAAAATAGGCAGCAGTTTCCCTGTCAAGCTTCCTAAAGAGGCCTGCTGCAATGGTTAAGCCGGACCTTGAGACTGCCGGAAAAATGGCAGCAGCCTGAAAGGAGCCGATAAACAAGGCATCCCCGTACGTGATGCTGTCCATTTTTTTTGCTCCTTTTTTAACACCATCAGCAATCCAGAGTATGAACCCTGTAAACAGAAATTCCCAGCCGATTGTAACACCGGATTTTGAAATTGAATCGAACATGTCACTCAGCAGGAGTCCCACGATTACGGCTGGAATCGTTCCGATTATCAGAAGCATCGATAGTTTGCCGAAGGGCTTCTTAATAATTTGAAGCAATTCATTTTTGTATACGACCAGGACGGCCAGTAAAGTTCCTATGTGCAGCATTGTATCAAGGAAAAGGCCTGCTTCATCAAGGCCAAATAGATGTCTCCCCAAATATAAATGTCCAGTACTGGAAATAGGCAGGAACTCGGTAAGCCCCTGAATGATTCCCAAGATGAAAGCCTCCAGCTTTGACATCATCTGTATATCACCTTCCTAGGCAGCTATAAGATTAGGCAAAGGTATATGTGCAATGCCTGTCAATAACATGTGTATTCAAGTTGTCCCAATCGAGAACAGGAAATTAAGGCTGCAGAGCGGATATAAAAAAATATAAAAATACATGAAACCTTTCTTAATGAATATCGTAAATAATATAAAAGAAACATCATTTATATTTAGGTTAGCTTAGGAGGATACAGAATGAATGATTATAAAATGCCTACCAATGATGAAAGGCTTATAGCAGCAGCAATCTATGTAACCAGCTTTTTTACAGCTTTTGTCGGACCGCTGATCATTTGGCTATTGAAAAAAAACGACTCGGAGTTTGTAGATTACCATGGAAAGGAATATTTTAATTTTTTAATTTCTTATACGATCTACAGCGCCATCAGCGTAGTGCTAATGATCATTTTAATTGGGGTCATTACGATTTGGATCGTGGGAATCCTTGCTTTTATCTTTACAATAGTAGCAGCTGTCAAAGCATATGAAGGCAAGGAATACCGGATACCTTTAGTTTTCAGGATTTTATAATGATGAACAGAGTCCAGGGTTAGTTGCCGTTTCACCATCCTCACTCATTGATCACCTAACAAATGAAATCCTCAATATGATGGCTGTTTATGAAAAAGAAACGGATATACCTCGGCTTTTGAACTTAAAGACACTCCAATAATGGGGTGTCTTTTCCATTAGAAAAATAGTTGAAATCCTTTTGAACGATTTTTGTACTTAAACGTCTTATGAATGACAGTACAATAAGGGAGGACATCAAAATGGAAATATTAGAAAGCATTAACTGGGCAATTCTTGCGCCAATTATCGTCATTCAGCTTATTTTAATGGCCGTTGCCATTATAGACCTAATAAAAATAGAAAAAGCAAATGGTCCGAAGTGGATATGGGCTCTTGTCATTTTATTTATAAATCTGCTCGGGCCAATCATTTATTTTATTTTCGGAAGGAGAAGCTGAATATGCCGGTTGTAAGCATAACAGGCTTAAAAAAACGGTTTAAGGAACAAGAGGTCATAAAAGGTCTGGATTTTCAATTAAATGAAGGGAAATGTATTGCTCTGCTGGGTGCAAATGGAGCAGGAAAAACAACTACACTCAAAATGCTTGCCGGCCTGGTGAAGCCGGATTCCGGTTCGATTGTGTATGAAGGGGGAGAAAAAGCGGATTTCCGAAGATTTATAGGCTATCTTCCTCAATTTCCTGTTTTTTATGAATGGATGACAGGCAGGGAATTTCTTGAATACGCAGGTCAGCTTGCAGGACTTCCCAAGGCAGAAGCAAAAGACAGAGCAAAGGATCTTCTTGAACTTACCGGTATATCCGAAGCTAAGAACCGCAGGATTGGAAAATACTCAGGAGGCATGAAGCAGCGGCTTGGCATTGCACAGGCGATCATTCACCGCCCCAGGCTTGTCATGCTTGATGAACCGGTTTCAGCGCTTGATCCATTTGGACGCAGGGAAGTGCTGGAGCTGTTGAACAGGCTGAAAAAAGAAACGGCAATTCTGTTTTCCACCCATATTCTAAATGATGCAGAAGAAATATGTGATGAAATATTATTCCTCCATGGTGGCGAATTAATTGAATCCGGAACATTGGCAGAGCTTAGAACCAGGCATCAGCAGGCTAAGATTGACCTGGTTTTTAAAGCGAATACTGCTGAATATGCTGAAGAGATATCTCTGCTTCCGCCAGTTTCGTCAATGGAAGTGAATGGAGATAGTGCAAGCTTTTTGGTGAATGATATTGAGAAAGCCAGGAAGATTTTTTTAACGGAAATTGCACAACGGAAATGGCCGCTGGTTAAGTTTGAAATCAGCAGAACGAGCCTTGAGGATGTTTTCATGAAGGTGGTGAAAAAATGAAACAATTGGTGACGTTATTTAAAAAAGAAATGCTCGAGATGGCCAGAAACTTTAAATGGATCTGGGTGCCGCTAACTTTTGTTTTGATAGCTGTAAAAGAACCTCTGGTCTTATATTATTTGCCTCAAATTATTGATTCACTTGGCGGGCTGCCAGAAGGGGCAGTCATCGAGCTTCCTGTTCCTTCAGCCGGTGAAGCGCTTGCTGCAAGTCTCAGTCAGTTCAATACGCTTGGTGTGCTTATTATTGTTTTAATTACAATGGGAACGATTGCTGGTGAAAGGAAAAGCGGCGTTACAGAACTAATCCTTGTAAAACCCGTATCTTACGCCGGGTTTGTAACAGCTAAATGGTCCAGTTCGATGATGCTCATATGGTTTTCATATTTTCTGGGTTACTTCCTTTCCTGGTATTATGTGGGCATATTATTTGAATTTATTCCTTTTGCTGATTTTCTTCAATCCTTCTTTGTTTATGGCATCTGGCTTACCCTTATAATTACTATAGTCATTCTGTTAAATACCTTTATAAAATCATCTGGGGCAGTTGGATTTATCTCAATTGGCATTATAATCATAGCAACTCTATTAAGCACTTCGCTTTCTCACCTGCTGGCGTGGAGCCCGGCCCTTCTGTCTGCTTATACAAATACGTTTATCATCGGTGGTAACTTCCCTGATGAATTATTGCCGAGTATTATTGTTTCTGTGATTGCCATTATGTTTTCCATACTTGCATCCATTGCGATATTTAAACGAAGGGAACTTGCCTGAATTCATGCAAGTTCCTTTCTTTGGGCATATTTGTATATCGGATGGTGCTATTTTGGTAGTATTGCTTTAGAAAATAGAAAGGAAGATGAAAGGTGATCAGTGAAACGGGCTTGGTGCTTGAAGGAGGAGGAATGCGTGGAGTGTATACCGCCGGTGTTCTCGAATATTTTCTTGAACAGGACTTCAGCTTTCCTTATGTTATCGGTGTTTCTGCAGGGGCTTGCAATGCAGCTTCTTATTTGTCCAAACAAAAGGGCAGAAACAGAATTGTAAACGTGGATTATGTAACAGATCCCCGATATATCTCATGGCGCAATTTCTTTAAATCGCGTCAGTTTTTCGGAATGGATTTTATTTTTGATGAAATACCGAATAAGCTTGTCCCGTATCATTACGAAGAATTTAATAAAAACCAGTCTGAATTTGTAATTGGAACAACAGATTGCCATACAGGCAAGCCTGTTTATTTCAAAAGAACAGACTATGGGAAAGATATGCTGAAGGTCTTAAAAGCATCCAGTTCCCTGCCTTTTATTGCACCTGAGGTTGCTTTTAAAAAAAGAATCCTCCTTGATGGTGGAATAAGCGATCCCATTCCAATTAAAAAAGCACAGCAGGATGGATTCAAAAAAAATATAGTAGTCCTGACAAGAAACCGGGGCTATTTCAAAAAACCATCTAAATTTGCTTTTATGGTAAAAAGGAAATATCCGCATTATACCGGGCTGCAAAAAGCACTGGCAGAACGTTACCTGACCTATAACGAGACTCTCCGCTATGTAGAGCAGGAAGAAAAGAAGGGGACAGTTCTTGTCGTCCAGCCGCAGGAGCCACTACAAGTGGGGCGGATGGAACGTAATCCTCAAAAACTGGAAAAGTTATATCTCCAGGGATATGATGACGCCAGAAATTCATTTGAAAGAATCAATCAATTTTAACCATATCTATCATGGTGCGGTTTTTTAATTAGGATGAAACTCTTATCTCTTCGACAATAAGGATTGGGAAGAATAAGAGGATTTGTTGAAAAAAAAGCTAATATACCTGCGGTTGTTAATCAGGCTGGCGGAAACTTTCCGTCAGCTTTATTTTTGAAATGAATCATTAAGAGCTCCCAATAATTAATTCCTCTCATAATTCATTTTTGTTGGACCTGATTAATAGAATATAGAGAGAATCAAATAATGCAGGGGAGACTTTCTGATGAATATCCAGCACTATTACCTGAAAACAGCTGACATCTCTTTGAATGCAAGCCTTACAGCACTTATACCTCCATCTTTCTTTCTATTGTTATTCTTTAACAAATTTCCAGGAGTTAATTTCATTGTTATTTTGATCCCTTTTGTTATTTATAGTTTTTTGTGTCATCAAATGTATCTGCTGAATAAACAAAGGGCAGCCGAGGCAGTAAGTAATTATTACTATAAAGGACAAGCCCCTCTATCTTTTCTAGAGCAGTCAAGTGTGCTGATCGGTTTTTTGCCGGCTCCTTCTCTCAGAATGGTTATTTTTGATCCTGAAGGAATGATGATAGGTGAAATCAGAGATATAAAAATGCGTAAGCTTCGCTGGTTTCTCCCTTATTTTATAGACCGATTTTTCCCAAAACGGCTGGGGATTTATGACCATGCTGAAAATCTTGAGGCATCTATCATCATCCGTAACAAGGGAATCGAAGTCTTGTCTCCAGATAGCCAATCCAGGGAAATAATCGAATTTAAAAAGGATGGAAGCACTCTGCTGTTTCAGAATGGCGACATGCAGTATGCCGTTCCTAAAACTTTATTACACACAGATCTGCAAGTATTGGATGATCAATCGAATAGAATTGCCCGTCTTCGTAAAGGGTGGATGCCATTTGAGTGGGGGAAGCGCTTTAAGGATCCAAACACACCTGTCCTTTCTTTTGATATTAGTCTGGAAGCAAAAGAAAAGCGCAGTATTTATACCATTATTGCGGCTTTGTTTCTTTATCGCAATCATTAAAACCATGTGCACATTTATAGATTCTGGATTCCCTGTATAGTATGATAAATTCAGTTTAAGTATAGGGAAATCAGTTTAGAGGTGTTGGAATGAAAAAGTTTTTACTTGGAGCTGTAGTTATTGTCCTTTTGCTGTTCATTGTTGACAAGACTATTCTTAAGGAACAGGGCATAGTTGAGCAAGCAGGACAAATGAAAAAATACGATAAAATTGAAGATCCTGAGGATTTGCCTATAGGTTTGGAGAAAGGCAACCTTGCTCCGGACTTTCAACTGACAGATATGGAAGGAAATCCGGTAAAGCTCAGTGACTACAGTGGCAAAGCGGTGCTTCTGAACTTCTGGGCAAGCTGGTGTCCTCCATGCCGAGCGGAAATGCCGCATATGGAAAAGCTGTATAAAAAGTACAAAGATAAAAACTTCGTTATTCTTGCCGTAAATCTCACAAACACAGAAAAGAATAATGGAGATGCTGAGAAGTTCGTGAAAGAGCTGGGGCTGACTTTTACAATTCCCATGGATGTCAAAGGCGTTGTTGGCGGGGATTATAATATTATGGCCTATCCCACAAGCTATTTTATTGACTCTGATGGAGTTATAAGAGAAAAAGTTTTGGGAGCCTTAAATGAAGAATATATGGAGAAGGAAATCAAAAAACTTCCATAAAATAACCGGAGAGCCATACTAGCTCTCCGGTTTTGTATCTGCAATCCTATCCTTGTGAAGCCGATTAACGATTACTCTTTTTCTGTATAACATTATGCCGGCTTCGGCAATATCATTCACAGCTGAGCGATTTATAAAGGCACCAAAAAGCAATCCGGCTATGGGGATCATTTGGAAAAGTTTTTTCCAGCCTATTTGGTCTCTGTACGAAAAAACAACCTCTCTCCAGCCTTGAAGCTCAGAAACGACTTCCCTCTTCGTTTCATTTTCTATAGCGCCAAACCTGGTGAGCTGCTGCAGAATGGCTTCTTTTCCAACAATATCACTGGAAACAAATTGAAGGATTTTGACGATGAACATTCTTTCATTTTTATCTTCGGGATCGTATCCATAGCAAATCGCAATATCCTGCAGAGTTTTTAATTGAATACCGAGGAGAAGGGGGATATCGATGGTCAGGGTGAAAATCCCTCCGACTCCAGTACCCGCACCCTGCAAGGCAGCGGTTCTTTTTCGATTTGAGGTTAGCTTTTCCGCGGCTTCATCCATCTTTTCTATGGTCAGGGCTTCTACATCCTGCAGGGTATGGATATTTTGTCCAGGATAATAATTCTTTAAGGCATCTGCTGAACTTAAATATCTTCCTCCTGACTGAATGTACGTGCCAAGCTCATCTAGAATAACTCCAACCTTTTTTTGTATGAACTCCGGTGTAAATCTATCAATAAGTTTGAAAGGCAGCCTCCCGAGCTTCTCCCAAAACCACAAATCACCTTGGTCTTTTTCCCATTCTTCGCATTTCTTTAATTCATTTATCAGCTGTTCTTTAGGCTCAATCATTAGTACCGCCCTTTCTGTCCTTCTTCTATATTTTAACTATACGCTTGGTAAAAGCAAAAGTTTCAAATCTGTCATAACCAATTCTCTTTGTATATTCCGACTATTCATGGTAAGATTCTTTTAATAGAATAGGATTTCCTTCGGGGCAGGGTGAAATTCCCAACCGGCGGTGATGAGGGTATGCCCTCTTAGTCCGTGACCCGGTTTTATTAAAGAGAGATAGGTGCATAATAATAGCGGTGGATTTGGTGAAACTCCAAAGCCGACAGTGAAAGTCTGGATGGGAGAAGGAATGAGTATAGTAATGCGTTCAAAAAAACCTTTTTTTAACGCTTATTTCGTCATGTGTTTTTGCCCCGTTACGCCTAGCTGGTGTACGGGGTTTTGCCGTTTCATACTTAATTTGGAGAAATTGTAAGGAAAGGAGGATTCATATAATTTGAACCACCAGGAATATATGAAGTTAGCCATCAGTCTGGCAGCGGCAGCCAAAGGACAAACCAGTCCTAACCCGCAGGTGGGTGCGGTTGTTGTTAAAAATGGTGAAATACTGGGGATGGGTGCTCACTTGAAAGCGGGAACTCCCCATGCAGAAGTCCATGCGATTGCTGCGGCTGGCGAAGCGGTAAAAGGCGCTGATATTTATGTCACTCTTGAACCGTGCAGTCATTTTGGCAGGACTCCACCATGCGCAGACTTAATTATTAATTCTGGCATTAATAGGGTTTTTATTGCTTCTGCAGATCCCAATCCTCTGGTTTCAGGCGAAGGAATCGAAAGGATGCAGGACGCTGGTATTGAAGTGGTAACCGGTCTATTGAAAGAAGAAGCAGATACCCTAAACGAACCATTTTTCCATTTTATAAAAACAAAGACACCATACGTAACCATTAAAGCAGCTTCATCGTTTGATGGGAAAACAGCTGCAAAAACCGGTGACAGCAAATGGATTACCTCTCCAGAATCCAGACAAGATGTACACCGTCTACGGCATGAACATGACGCAATACTTACAGGTGTAAATACGATCATTCACGATAATCCCCTTTTAACCGCCAGGCTGCCCCAAGGCGGAAAAAATCCCATTCGAATTGTTTTAGATACAAATCTCAGAATTCCGGCTGACGCAAATGTCATCCGAGACCAGTCTGTTAAGACCATAATCTTTACCGGCAGTGAAATAGATTCGACAAAAGCAGAGAAAATAAGGACGTATAATGCAGAAGTTTTTTCTTTTCCTGCTAATGAGGTGCCGATTAAAGAAGTATTAAAAAATTTAGGTGAAAGAAATATAATGACTTTATTTGTTGAAGGCGGGTCTGAGATCCATGCCTCGTTTATTAAAGAAGGTTTCTTTCAGCAGATGATTCTCTATATGGCTCCAAAAATTATTGGAGGGAATAAGGCGATTCCATTTATTGGCGGGGATGGTGCCGAATATGTAAAAGACTCCCCAGTATTGGAATTCACAGAAATCAAAAGGATTGGCGGAGACCTTAGAATTACCGCAAAACCGCTGAGGGAGGCCAAGGAATAATGTTTACAGGGATTATTGAGGAGCTTGGAACAGTAAAAAAAGTAGTTCAGCAAGGCAAGGCGATGAAACTGACGATACTGGCCTCAAAAGTTTTATCAGATGTCCAATTGGGGGACAGCATTTCGGTTAATGGTGTGTGTCTTACGGTTACGGAATATGCAAAAAGTGAATTTTCAGCAGATGTCATGCCCGAAACATTCAATAGCACTTCGCTATCGGCAATTAAAGAACGAACAAAAGTCAATCTGGAAAGGGCGATGTCGGCAAATGGACGATTTGGCGGGCATTTTGTGACAGGCCATGTGGATGGTACTGGTCAGATCCTCAAAAAGACATCGAGTGAAAATGCTATTTATATACAAATATCTGTGCCGGCTGCCTTAAGCCATTTACTTATTATGAAAGGTTCAGTCGCTGTGGATGGGATTTCCCTGACTGTATTCGGCAATGAAGACAATTCCGTTACCGTCTCGATCATTCCCCACACAGCGAGTGAAACGGTACTAGGATTCAAAACAGTTGGAGACATTGTCAATCTCGAGTTTGATATGCTTGCCAAATACCTATATTCCTTCATGAACAGGCATCGGGAGACCACACCGCCTAAAGAAGGAATATCAGAAGGATTCCTTAAGGAGAATGGCTTTTTGTAATTAGCAAAAGGAGGGGCAATAAACCATGTTCAGTGAAATAAATGAGGCTTTGGAAGATTTAAGAGCAGGAAAAGTCATCATAGTCTGTGATGATGAAGACAGGGAAAATGAAGGGGATTTCCTGGCAATCGCGGAATATACGAAACCGGAAACCATCAACTTTATGGCCAAAGAAGGCAGAGGCCTGATTTGTACACCCATATGTGAGGAGCTGGCTGAAAAACTGGAACTGAACCCGATGGCGGAAGTAAATACTGATAGCCATGGTACAGCATTCACAGTCAGTATTGATCATGTGAAAAGCACTACAGGCATCAGTGCTTTTGAGCGTGCTTTCACAATAAAAGAAATGCTTGAGGATGACGCTAAGCCCTCTGACTTCTCCCGTCCGGGACATGTTTTTCCGCTAGTTGCAAAAAAAGGGGGAGTCCTTAGGAGGGCAGGCCATACTGAAGCGGCAGTCGACCTGGCTCGTCTCGCCGGTGCTGCGCCTGCCGGGGTTATCTGTGAAATCATGAAAGATGATGGAACAATGGCGCGCGTGGATGACCTCGAAAAAGTGGCAGAAAAGTTTAACTTGAAAATGATCACGATTCAACAATTGATTGAGTATCGATTGAAACATGACTCCATTGTAAAAAGGGAAGTGGAGATTCAGCTTCCAACAGAATTTGGAGATTTTAGAGCAGTCGGCTATACAAACACTGTCGATGGAAAAGACCATGTTGCTCTTGTAAAAGGAGAAATTGATGAAAATGAACCCGTATTGCTTCGTGTTCATTCTGAGTGCCTGACCGGAGATGTATTCGGGTCTAACCGCTGTGATTGTGGACCCCAGCTTGAAGCAGCACTGGCACAGATTGAGGCAGAAGGCCGGGGAATTCTTCTATACATGAGACAGGAAGGACGCGGCATCGGCCTGATTAATAAATTGAAGGCCTATAAGCTGCAGGAAGAGGGATATGATACCGTTGAGGCAAATCATAAGCTCGGATTTAAGGACGATCTTCGAGACTATGGAGTAGGGGCACAAATCCTAAGGGATCTGGGGGTAAAAAAAATGCGCCTCTTAACCAATAATCCCCGCAAGATTGCAGGATTAGGAGGCTATGGGCTGGAGGTAGCCGAACGGGTTCCTCTTCAAATGCCTTCCAAGTCTGAAAATGAGAATTACTTAAAAACAAAGAAAACAAAACTTGGGCATTTATTACAATTTTAGGGAGCGATTAAAAATGAAAAAGGTTATCGAAGGACATTTAGTAGGAACTGGATTGAAAATGGCGATTGTCGTGTCACGTTTTAATGAATTCATTACGGGCAAACTTTTAAGCGGTGCGGAAGATGCACTTAAGCGCCATGGAGTGAGTGAAGACGATGTGACAGTTGTATGGGTTCCAGGAGCATTCGAAATCCCTCTTGCAGCTAAAAAGCTATCCCAATCCGGAAAATTTGATGCAGTTATTACACTTGGCACAGTAATCCGCGGAGAAACTCCGCATTTTGATTATGTCAGTGGCGAAGTGGCAAAAGGGGTCTCAAGTATAGCATTGCAGAGCGGCGTCCCAGTTATCTTTGGAGTTCTGACAACTGACACGATTGAACAAGCTATTGAGCGTGCTGGCACTAAAGCAGGAAACAAAGGATGGGAAGCAGCTGTTGGTGCTATTGAAATGGGCAATCTGTATAGACAGTTAACAGATGGTGAATAAAGGCTTCATATCTTATTAAGTATGGCTGTTGGAAAAATAAGGTGCGGCATTTCAAATCGGCGTGAGATTTCACGCTGATTTTTTTCTGAGCAGACGTCTGACCTTTCTGTTGGCAGAATGAATTTTTTTTGATAGAATACTGCTTGTGGCTCACCCGTATTTTATATGCGGGGAGAGCGGGTAGGGAGAGGGCTAATTGAATAGATAGGTAGTATATATGAATAAGTGGTTTAACCGGCTTTTTCAGCTGAATTCAAATGGAACAACTGTTAAAAGGGAGGTTATGGCTGGAACAATCGGCTTTTTTACGATTGTTTACATTATTGCAGTTAACTCTCTAATTCTCTCTGAAGCAGGAATACCTTTGGAAGCAGCTATTTTTGCAACCATTATAACATCGGTGGTTGGCTGTTTGATTATGGGTTTTTGGGCGAATGTACCGATCCTCCTTGTGCCTGGCATGGGAATTAATGCTTTATTCTCCTATACTATGGTCCAGTCCATGGGGTTAACCTGGCAGGAAGCATTAGCTGTAGTCTTCATATCCGGTCTGATTTTTGTTTTCGTGGCATTTTCACGATTTGCAAAGACTTTAAGTGAATCGATTCCCCATTCACTTAAAGAAGCGATTACAGTGGGACTGGGGCTTTTCCTGATGCTGATCGGACTTGAAAAAGGCGGAATCGTTGAAAAAGGGACAAACTCCATTATTGCTTTAGGTGAGCTTGGCGACCCGCAAGTGCTTGCAACCATCTTGACGTTCCTCTTGGCCATCATTTTATTCATGCGTAACGTACCTGGCAACTTTTTAATTACAGTTGTGGCAGGAACGCTAATCGCATGGGCTTTTGGGCTGATAGATATACAGAAGACTAATGAAAAGTCTTTCGCACTCTCTGATTATATGGAAGTATTTGGAGCGATGTCATTTGATAATTTGCTTTCGGTCACTTTTTGGATTGCCATTTTTTCTTTGACAATGGTTCTGGTATTTGAAAACATCGGATTAGTCCATGGTCATGTCGGTTTTATTAACAGGCCGGAACAGTTTAAGCGTGCTTTCCAGGCAAATTCTGTTTCAGCATTATTGTCCGGTGTTTTTGGGACAAGTCCAACTGTAGCAACAGTTGAAAGTGCAGCGAGTATAGCTGCCGGAGGACGTACTGGATTGACAGCAGTTACAACCGGGATGTTGTTTGTGCTATCCGCATTCTTTATTCCTGTTATTAAGCTGATCCCCAACAGCGCGATTGCACCTATTTTGATCATTATTGGCGGATTGATGCTGCAAAACATCCGCAATCTTGATTTAAAGGATATGAGCGAAAGCTTTCCGGCTATCTTTATCATTGCTATGATTCCTTTCACTTACAGTATTGCGGACGGAATTGCCATCGGATTTATTCTTTATCCAATCTTAAAGATTTCTATAGGCAAAGCAAGGGAAGTTTCAGTTGCTTTATATGTCATCGCTGCTTTGTTTTTATTCAACTTTGTTTTTCATGTGATTAGTTAATATAGATTATGGGATGTCCTTATATTGGGGCATCTTTTTTCTTTATAAAAGGCTCTCTTCGTATAAATTGTTGTTTTTCGCTTATTAATGTTGTCCGTTGATTGCAGTGAGAGGATACTCAGCGAACCACGGGGCGGGCGGTGAGCATCCTCGACGCTGCGCGTCTGTGGGGTCTCACTTGTCCCACTACTCCCGTAGGACGTTGAATAGGCTACCTTGAGTAAACACCGCACGAAGAAAATGCGAATGCATTTTCGAGGATCTCGCACCTTCCGCTCCAATCAACTCAGTAAATATATTATGAATAGCACAAACTTTGCGAAAACAGCTTTATAAAAAAGGGGAATCTTGTAAAAAAATAAAAAAATTCTAATCATTCAACAAGTTTCGACAAGCGTAATAATTTTCCTGAGTTAAAATAGTTCTATAGTAATAGGTGTTTTCGGAGGTATGTTAATGGAAGTGTTTGTAGCAAGACAGCCGATTTTTAACTCAAAGGAAGAAGTATTCGCTTATGAACTTCTTTATAGAAACAATCATGTGAACGCGTTCCCAGACATAGATGAAGATCAGGCTACAGCTGAGGTTATCATTAATAGTTTCTTAAATATAGGAATTGATCAGCTATCTGATGGGAAGCCATGTTTTATAAATTTTACGGAAAAATTGCTTAAGCTGAGGGTGCCTGCCTATTTTAGGCCCCGGGAAATTGTTGTCGAAATTCTTGAAACGGTAGAGCCGAGCGCGGAACTTGTCAGGATATGCAAAGACTTAAAGGAGCTTGGCTATCAGATTGCGCTGGATGATTATGTTTTCAATGAAACCAATCCCTTTGCAAGGCAATTGCTGAAATATGCAGACATCATCAAAGTGGATTTTCTTAACACCCCAAAGGAGATGCGGGAAAAAATAGAATTTCTTGTTAGTCAGCTAAGGATCAAAACAGTAGCTGAAAAGGTTGAGACCAGAGAGGAATATGAGGAAGCGAAAAGCAAGGGATATGATTATTTTCAGGGTTATTTTTTTTCAAAGCCTGTCATTATGTCTACACATGATGTACCGGCATATTTTCAATCCTATTATGAAATGATCCAAAACCTGTCAAAAGAGGAGCCCAGTCTTGACCGCATAACTGAATTAATAGAACGTGACATATCACTTTCTTATAAATTGCTGAGACTAATAAACTCACCGGCTTACCGTCCTAAGCAAAAGATAAATTCCATCCGGCAGGCCATCGTTCTGCTTGGACTGATAGAACTCGAAAAGTGGATCTATGTATTGGCAGTAAGGGAAAACATCGTTGGGAATTCTCAAATGGGTGAAGAAACCATCAGGTTATCAATGATTCGTGCAAAAATGTGTGAGGAAATTGGCAGACTTAAGACCGGGAAAAGCGTTTCGTCAAGTTATTTTATGACAGGAATGTTTTCATTAATGGATTCATTACTCAAGATCCCGATGAACCAAATTATAAATGAGCTTCCCCTGCAGGATGATATTTGTGAAGCGCTCCGCGGGAAAAATAATAATCTTAAAGAAATACTTGATCTTGCTGTTGCAGTAGAGAAAGCACAATGGAGCAGAATCAGTGAAGTGTGCGATAAGCTGTTAGTAGATCAAAAAAACATTTTTAAGATTTATTCTGAAGCATTAGCCTGGTCCAGTCAGCTGCTTAACCCTGAAAAGACTATAAGTTAAAGGTGCAGTATTATAATCTTTGAGTCTATATAAAAAGAAATCATTATTGAATAATAAAAGCTTTTATGGCACTCTTATCTATATGTTGAATTACTATTGGTCTGGAGGTATTACATTGAAGATTGAACTATTGAAATGTCATGGATCAGGAAATGATTTCTTTATTATAGATGAGATATCTAATACGTATCAGTTTACAGAAGAGAATCGTGCGAACCTAGCCAGAGCCATATGTGACCGCAGAACTGAGCTGGGTTCAGATGGAATTCTATTCATATTAAAAAGCGATAAAGCAGATGCCAGGATGCGTGTTTTTAATCCGGATGGATCCGAAGCCTCAATGTGCGGGAATGGATTGCGATGCGTTGCCCGTTATGTTTGTGAACTTCTTGGGCTGAAAGAAGCTATCATTGAGACCATGAAAGCTGATTTACAGGTGAAAAAGCAAGAAGATATCTTTGAGGACATTCCGACTTATCTTGTTGAAATCTCTCCTGTTTCATTCGACTTGAAGGATCTTCCTTTAGTTCTTGATAAAGATACTGTCATTAATGAAAAAGTAAGCGGAATATCAGAGGAATTAGAATTCACAGCCTTAGCAGTCCCTAATCCCCATTTTGTTTCTTTAGTGGAGAAAGAACAAATAACATCTGACCTTCAAAAAAACATTAGCGAATTTCTGAACGGACCGAATGAATTCTTTCCTGATGGAGTTAATGTCAGCTTTGTGAAGCCGTTAAAAAAAGGACAAATTTATGTCAGGACATTTGAACGGGGAGTTGGATTTACCAATGCTTGCGGCACGGCCATGTCCGCTTCGACACTTGTCACTTGCATGAATGGGCTGAATAAAATTGAAGAGCCTGTAGAAGTTTATAATAATGGTGGAAAAGTGCGCTGTGTAGTCCATGAAAAGAATGGCAGGCAAACAATTGACTTAATTGGAAATGCCAGCTATGTTTACCGCTGTGATGCAGAGATCAACAGGGAAAACCCTGCAGAGTTTTCCCTTTCCCCTAAAGAGGAATATACTGGAGAAATTAAGCAGTATGCTAAACTTCAGGAATATGCTCAAGCAGTACTTAAAGAGTGGTTGTAGGATAAGGCATGGGGCCTTATCCTTTTTTATTGTTCTGCTTTAAAAAGTCCAGCACTGGTGAAAAAGGCTGAATTTTCTTTGTTTGAAAGTACGTGTTAAAAGGATCGCCATCGCTGTTGATTCTTTTGACCATATTGGTTATTTGAAATCTTTCCATGGACAGCTTATCGCCAACTTCCTCCCAAAACAGCGGAGCAGCAACCGTAGCCGTTTCATTTCCTCTGGGTGAATAGGGGGCTATAATCGTCTTTCCTTCTGCATGTTGGATATAATCTACATAAAGCCTTCCGCCCCGGTTTTTCTTTAATCTTTCTATTGTAAAGGAATCCGGGTCTTTGTTTAGGAGATACTGGGCAATGAATTCTGTGAACTGCCGTGTATCATCAAAGGTATAAGTATTTTCCGGCAAAGGAATATAAACCTGCAATCCTTTATTGCCTGATGTTTTAACGAAACTAATTAATTTTAGCTGATCAAGCACCTCTTTAATGTAAATAGCTGCTTTAATGGCTAGGGGAAAAGCGTCCCGGGATGGCGGATCCAGATCAAAAACGATTTCACTTGGTCCGGAGCTTTCCAGTGTTTTGAACGGTATATGAAATTCAAAAGCAAGCTGGTTGCCAAGCCACAGCAGTGTTTTTAAATGATTGCAGACTATATAATCGATACCTTCTGACATTTCTGTTTCGACAAAATCCGGTGCGTATTCCGGGCAATTTTTCTGGTAGAAGGGTTCGCCAAAAATCCCATGGGGGTAGCGGATAACGGTTAAAAGCCTGTTTTTTAAAAAAGGCAACATATAAGGTGCAATTCCTCTTAAAAAATGAATGTAATCAATCTTTTGGATAGCCGGCATTTCCCATAATGGTTTTTCCGGATGCGTGATTTCTATCTCGCGAGGCAGGTTTTTCTGCTGCTGTAAAAATTGTTCATATGTGCAGGCATCAGGCTTCAAGTCGAAACGAAACTTGTGAAAGTGCGGCTCCCGCATTTGCTCCTCATAGATCTCGAGGTATTTAACATCCACACAAATTGCAGGTTCTACATATATGAATTGGCTGTTTTCATCAGCCTTATTTTCTTTAATAATTTGAAATAAGGCTTGTTTTTCATCAGGCTTCAAGCCAAAAAGAAACTGTCCGATTCCTATGATAGCATCCCCTTGATAAACACCGGCATAGAAGTATCCATTAGATTTTTCATAAGCGGTGATAAAGCAGGAAACGTATTTCCAGTTTTTGAATTTAAGCCATAAAGAGGATCTCTTTCCTTCTTCCCATTTATTCTTCATCTGCTTGGCCACAATTCCTTCACCATCATGAAGAACGATTTTTTCCCAAAGCTCCTTAAAACTTGGATATGGAGGAATTAATTGTATCAGCCTGGAGTCCTTCTCATCAGGTTCTAAGGGCAAATCACAGCTTTTAAACAACGCTTCAAGCTCTGTTTTTCTGGCAGAGTACTCTTTATCGGCAATTTTTCTGCCATTAATCATCAAAATGTCAAAAACAAGAAAACGGCAGGGAGATGTTTTAGCTTTCTCACGAATCTTTTTTTCAGCTCTCATTCTCCCCCTTACCTGAATCGACCCAAAATGAGCTTTATAGGCATTTTCCAGCAAGACCACCTCTCCATCTAATATAAGGGGAAGATATTGTTCAAATTTATCTTTGTGCTTTTCCATAAAAGCCTTAATCTCCGGGAAAAGATTTAATAAAGGTTTATCGTTTCTGCTTGTCAGTCTGGGTTCCTTTTCCCAATGCAGAATCGCTCTAAAACCATCATATTTTGCTTCAAACACCCATTCTTTCTCATTCGGAACATCGAAAGTTAATGTAGGAAGCATAGGTCTCATTCATTTGGCCTCCTTTGCAATCATCATTATAGTTTTGGCATTTGCCGCTAAAACTACTCAGTTTCCAATTCTTTTAGCGTATTTCCGATTTTATTAATACACAAATTAGGAGTAATACATCAAAAAGAATGGGAGTCTGACTATGCATACAATGTGGAAAGGAAGCATCAGTTTTGGGCTGGTAAATATACCAATTAAGCTGCATTCGGCGACAGAAGATAAAGATATTAAGCTGAGAAATATTCATAAGGAATGTCATTCGCCAATTAAGTATGAGAAAACATGCCCTGTTTGTGAAAAGGAAATTAAGAACGAGGATATCGTAAAAGCTTATGAATACACAAAAGGAAAATTTGTCGTATTAGATGATGATGATTTAGAAAAGCTTAAACAAGAAAATGATGATAAAGCGGTTGAAATTATGGACTTTGTAAAAATACAGGAAATTGATCCGATTTATTACAATCGCACTTATTATATGTCTCCAGGGGACGGGGGAGGGAAAGCTTACTCCCTTTTGAGAAAAGCGCTCGAGACGTCTGAAAAAGTAGGTTTGGCAAAGATCGTTATCCGCTCCAAAGAACAGCTGGCTGTTGTCCGTGTCTATGATAACACTCTTGTCATGGAGACAATCCATTACCCTGATGAAGTACGCAAGGCAGCGGATGTGCCAAATGTGCCTGCTGAAGACAAAGTGACAGATAAGGAACTCGATACGGCCATTATGCTGATTGATCAATTAACCACAGAATTTAAACCTGAAAAATATAATGATGATTACCGAACCGCCCTTTTGGAACTTATCGAAGCAAAACGGACTGGCAAAGATATCGTCACACCTGTTGAAAAAAAGCCTGCCGCAAATGTTACCGATCTTATGGCTGCCCTTCAGGCATCCATTGATAAAACGAAGCCTGCTGATGCTGAACCAAAGAAAAAACCTGCAGCTAAAAAGAAACGTGCTTCAACAAAAGCAAAGGCTAAAAAGCAAGCTTGATGAACCGAAACCGAATTTGCTGATGCAGGTTTGGTTTTTTACTGTGCGAAGGATACGGCTCCCGCTTGTCCGAAAAAAAATGTTCCGTTTATGATACTTTGTGGTAATTCTTATACTAAAAAGGATATGAGTGAATGAACTGGAGAAATATGACACGTAAAAACATAATATACCTAGCCCTGGCGGCCACTATTATAGGCGGATTTTTGCTGCTATTTATCGAAATAGTGGATGAACTGAAGGAAGAGGAGCTTATTCATTTTGATGAGTCTGTGATCCACTATGTACAGGCATTTATTTCTCCCCGGCTCACAGAGTATATGAGTGTAGTTACTTTTTTGGGGTCGGTTAAGTGGCTCGCTTTTTCCGTAATTGCAGCAATGCTGCTTTTATTCCTGTTTAAAAAGAGATCACTTGCATGGTTTATGGTTCTTTCATCAGGTCTCGGAGCACTTTTTAACCTGCTGTTGAAGTGGATTTTTAAAAGAGAACGTCCTGATATAAGACCTCTGATTGCAGAGCAGGGCTTCAGTTTTCCGAGCGGACATTCTATGGGATCATTTATTTTTTACGGCTCACTTTCCTATATGATTATCCATCTGGCAAAAAGAAAGCGCTGGAAAGCTGTATGGACAGTGGTGCTTGGCTGCTTTATCCTGATGATTGGACTAAGCCGCATATATTTAGGTGTTCACTTTCCAAGTGATGTAATTGCTGGTTTTGCAGCCGGGGGTGCCTGGCTGACCATCATGATTATTGGCTTCCGTTATTATGAGTACCGAAAAAATTTATAATGGGTATTGAGAAATATGCACTTTCTTAATAACATAGGGAAATAACAGAAACAGGAGTGGGAAGTATGAAACAGAAAATCTTACCGGCATCATCCAATATGAAAGAATTTGAAAAGTTCCTGAAGAGTCCTTATGAAATTGGTGTATTTCTCGATATGCATATTTCACAGCTGAAACATGTTTCACAAATGGCTAAAGCACATAACAAAAAAATGATTTATCATGTTGACCTGATTCATGGCTTAAAAAGCGACGACTATGCCGTTGAATTTATCTGCCAGGAATACAAGCCGTACGGGTTAATTTCTACTAAATCCAGCGTCATCCTGAAAGCAAAGCAAAAGGGAGTGATTGCAGTCCAGAGGATTTTCCTAATCGATTCGCACGCACTTGAAAAGAGTTATAAATTAATCGAGAAAACGAGGCCTAACTATATAGAAGTTTTGCCGGGAGCCATGCCATGGATGATAAAAGAAGTTAATGAGCGTTTGAATACCCCTATTTTTGCAGGAGGACTCATCCGTTCTGAAGAAGAAGTGAAGAATGCACTTGATGCAGGCGCGGTTGCTATAACAACCTCAAAAATTGAAATATGGGAGAGGTTTTCATGAAGATGTTAGGGTATTGTTTGACAACGTTTTCATAGATTTGTATACTAGGACTAACAAGTTAATTCAAGGTGTCGGAGATTAGGAGATTCACACAGTTTAGCCTTTTTTAGGCTTAATCTGTCGTGGATCTCCTTTTTTTGTCCGATGAGTCAAAATCGAAAGGAGATTTTCATATGTCTGCATTTATGGGAGAAGCAATTGGAACGATGATCTTGATTGTTTTTGGAGGAGGAGTTATTGCCGGAGCGAATTTAAAAAAGACTTTCTCTTTCAATGGAGGGTGGATTGTTATTACGATTGCCTGGGGGCTTGCTGTAACGATGGGGGTTTTTGCTGTAGGATCGATCAGCGGCGGTCATTTGAACCCTGCTGTCACCATAGGATTTGCGCTTAGCGGTGATTTCCCATGGCAAGATGTGCCCGGGTATATTCTCGCCCAGGTTCTCGGCGGGTTCCTTGGAGGGGTAATTGTATTTCTTCACTATCTGCCGCACTGGAAAGAAACAGAGGACCAGGGAGCAAAGCTTGCTGTTTTCTCAACTAGTCCTGCCATTCCACATACTTTTTCAAATTTATTGAGTGAAATAATCGGGACGTTCATTCTTGTATTGGGTTTAATGTTTATAGGAGCAAATCAATTTACTGAAGGACTAAATCCGATTGCTGTTGGCCTTCTCATCGTTGTTATTGGCATGTCGCTTGGAGGGACAACCGGCTATGCAATTAATCCGGCCCGTGATTTGGGACCGCGCATTGCTCATTTCCTTCTTCCCATTGCTGGCAAAGGGAAATCGAACTGGGGATATGCTTGGATCCCGGTAGCAGGGCCAATCCTTGGGGGATTATTGGGCTCAGCATTCTATCAAGTAATGTTCGATGGCAAAGATTCAGGTATTGTTTGGACAGTGCTGGGTGTTAATATAATAGTATTAATTCTTTCGTATATTTTTGGCAAAAAACAGCCCGGTGAAGCTGATTCTTCTAAAGTGGCTGCATAAATAAGAGTATTGAACGAGATTGGGAGGAGACCATTATGGAAAAATATATTTTATCATTAGATCAGGGGACTACAAGTTCTCGAGCTATTCTGTTTAATAAAAAAGGTGAAATTGTGCACACTGCACAAAAAGAGTTTACACAGTATTTTCCAAAACCTGGCTGGGTTGAACATAATGCTAATGAAATTTGGGGTTCAATTTTATCGGTAATTGCAGGTGTGTTTTCAGAATCCGGCATAAAGCCTGAGCAAATTGCCGGCATTGGTATCACAAACCAGAGGGAAACAACTGTTGTTTGGGATAAAGATACGGGAACACCTATTTATAATGCGATTGTATGGCAGTCAAGGCAGACCAGTGAAGTTTGTGATGACTTGAAGGGAAAGGGCTATAACGGCCTGTTCAGAAAAAAAACCGGCCTATTAATTGATGCCTATTTCTCAGGAACAAAGGTTAAATGGATCTTGGATCATGTGGAAGGAGCAAGGGAAAAGGCGGAACAGGGAAAATTATTGTTTGGAACCATTGATACATGGCTGATCTGGAAGCTATCTGGAGGGAATGCTCATGTGACCGATTACTCAAACGCCTCCCGCACATTAATGTTTAATATCCACGAACTTAAATGGGATGATGAGCTGCTGGACATCCTTGGAGTTCCGAAAACGATGCTTCCTGAAGTAAAGCCATCTTCTGAAGTGTATGCTAAAACCATTGACTATCACTTTTTCGGGAAAGAAGTACCGATCGCCGGGGCGGCCGGGGATCAGCAGGCTGCGCTGTTCGGACAAGCATGTTTTGAGAAAGGGATGGCTAAAAACACTTACGGCACCGGCTGTTTCATGCTTATGAATACGGGTGAAAAAGCTGTGCAGTCTGAGCATGGACTTCTAACGACCATTGCGTGGGGACTTGAAGGGAAAATTGAATATGCATTGGAGGGCAGCATTTTCGTTGCGGGCTCTGCTATTCAATGGCTCAGAGATGGGATGAGAATGCTTAAAGATGCAAAGGATAGTGAAAGCTATGCCAAAAAAGTGAACTCGACAGATGGAGTTTATGTAGTTCCGGCTTTCGTAGGCCTTGGGACTCCGTATTGGGATAGTGATGTAAGGGGAGCAGTATTCGGTGTAACACGCGGCACGTCCAAGGAGCATTTTATTCGTGCGACACTCGAGGCGCTGGCATATCAGACAAAAGATGTCCTCTCTGCGATGGAAGCTGACTCTGGCATTGAACTTAAGACACTTAGAGCTGATGGGGGTGCCGTGAAGAATAATTTCCTGATGGAGTTCCAATCAGATATTTTGGATGTTCCGGTTCAGAGGCCGGTAATTAATGAAACTACCGCTCTTGGAGCAGCTTATCTTGCTGGATTGGCTGTTGGATTCTGGAAATCTCAGGAGGAAATTGCTGAGCAGTGGGCAATTGACCAATCATACTGTCCATCGATGGATGACCAAGTGCGTGAAAATCTTTATCAGGGATGGAAAAAGGCTGTAAAGGCAGCCATTGCGTTTAAATAATCAGACGCAAGTTTTTTTACACAAATCATATTTTTTATGTTATAATGATCTTAAGTTAATAGTTCGGCAGGAGATGCGGAGAGACCACAAAATCATTATCGTCTTATAGATAATGTATTTTGTGGTCTCTTTTTACGTCTAGCTACAGCGCTTAGCCCCTCGAGGTGATAGGGGTGGGAAAGGCGCTTACGCTTTTCTATTTCCCTGCTCTAAAAGGGTAGGTTACAACTACTAGCCTATTCAATAAGGAGGATACAGTAAATGACATTTTCTAATTTAAATCGCAATGACATGATAAATACACTTACATCGGAAGAATTTGATGTTCTGATTATTGGCGGCGGCATAACCGGAGCCGGGATTGCATTGGATGCGGCAACACGGGGAATGAAAACGGCTCTCGTTGAAATGCAGGATTTTGCAGCGGGTACCTCCAGCCGTTCAACCAAACTGGTTCACGGAGGATTAAGATATCTTAAGCAATTCGAAGTTAAAATGGTAGCTGAAGTAGGAAAAGAGCGGGCGATTGTATATGAAAATGGACCACATGTAACTACACCTGAGTGGATGCTGCTTCCAATGCATAAAGGAGGCACTTTTGGAAAGTTCTCAACATCTATCGGTCTTAGAGTTTACGATTTTCTTGCAGGCGTCAGAAAATCTGAACGCAGAAGTATGCTCAGTGTCCCGGAAACATTATCAAAAGAACCGCTTATAAAAAAAGATGGATTAAAAGGCGGTGGCTACTATGTGGAATACCGCACAGATGATGCCCGTCTAACGATAGAGGTAATGAAAGCTGCTGCAGAAAAAGGCGCCCTTCCAGTTAACTATTTGAAGGTCGAGAACCTTTTATATGACGAACAAGGTAAAGTATGCGGAGCAGCTGCTGCTGATCAGCTAACTGGCGAGGTTCATGAAATCAAAGCGAAAAAAGTCATCAACGCTGCTGGTCCATGGGTTGATTCCATTCGTGAGAAAGACGGTTCTAAAAAAGGGAAGACCCTGCGTATGACTAAAGGTGTTCATTTGGTAATTGACCAATCCAAATTCCCGTTAAAACAGGCTGTGTATTTCGATACTCCAGACAAAAGGATGGTATTTGCCATACCTAGAAACGGAAAAACATATGTGGGGACAACCGATACCTTCTATGATTCAGACCCAGTGAATCCAAGAATGACTGCAAGTGACAGATCATACATCATAAACGCCATTAACTTTATGTTTCCTTCTGTCAAAATGACGGAGAATGATATTGAATCAAGCTGGGCCGGTGTTCGTCCGCTTATTTGGGAAGAAGGAAAAGACCCTTCCGAAATATCACGTAAAGATGAAATTTGGGAGTCAGATACTGGTTTGCTGACAATTGCCGGCGGGAAACTGACCGGTTATCGGAAAATGGCCGAAACCATTGTTGATATGCTTGCTGAAAAATTCAAGCAGGAAACGAATAGGACATTTAGCAGCAGTATTACAAAAACATTGCCTATTTCTGGAGGGAATGTAGGGGGATCCTCCAAATTCCGTGAATTCATTGGGTTTCAAACTGAAAAAGGAACAAGTATCGGTTTATCAGCCGAAGAGTCCAAACACCTTGTTAATATGTATGGTTCTAATGTTGGCATCATTTTTAATATGATTGAAGAGGAAAGAACTGAAGCTGAGAATTATGGTCTGCCGATTGTATTGTGGGCAAAATTGAAATATGCAATTAAACATGAAATGGCTGCAACTCCTGTTGACTTTTTCAACCGCAGAACAGGAGCGATGCTTTTTGATATCGAAACAGTAAAAAATTATCAAAGGCAAGTAATTTCATACATGGCTGATGCGTTTAAATGGGATAAAGCTGAAGAAAGAAATTTTGAGAACCAGCTGAACGAGGAACTAAAATTTGCGATAGAGCCTGCTGATCAGGAATAAAACTCTCCGGACGGAGAGTTTCAGACTGTCGACAAACTCGATGAAAATCGTACTTGTCGGGAGTCTTTTTTGATTTAAAATAGAAGTAATACAATGCTTGAGGTGATTAATATGCTTTCTAAACATAATCCAATTCAACGGG
>NZ_JAMBOJ010000070.1 GCF_023715565.1 Cytobacillus firmus
ATTTAGGTTAAACTGTAATTGAGTCATAATTAATTCCTCCAACTTGTTTTTCGTAGCTGATAACATTGTTGACCAAAGGAATTAATTTGACTCATTTTCTTTTTACACAATTATATGGGCTTGACCGCTTGAGTCAGAAGCTAAGCCATATCCTATGGCTCGTCCATTCCTTCAGGCTTTCATCCACTTTTTTTAAATCTTTAATCTGCAAAAAAGTCACCTCAAGTTTGTTGTGCTTTTTTATGATATCAAGGTATTTTTATCACAGAAATTAGTTTATTATAACACTAATATTATATTTAAGGTGGAGTCGAACATGAAAGGACGTTCAAGGAGTACGGGGTTATTGCTGGTTATTTTCGGGGCTTCATTCTGGGGGATTGGCGGAACTGTTGCTCAAAAGCTTTTTCAGGAATTTGACATCTCTGTTGATTGGCTTGTCACAGCCCGGCTTCTGATCTCTGGTGTGCTGCTCTTAGCCGTTCAATTTTTACTGAAGGATCGCTCACAGGTGATTGGGGTGTGGAAGAATAAGAAAGCAGCTATTATGCTTTTGATTTTTGGTCTGGCAGGAATGCTGGCCGTACAGTATACCTATATGGCCTCAATTCACCATGGCAATGCGGCTGTTGCCACGCTGCTCCAATATATGGCGCCGGCTATGATTATCATTTATCTGGTCCTCCGAAAACAAACGGTGTTTTCAACGCAGGATTTTGTGACCGTTTCCCTTGCTTTGGCGGGATGCTTTCTTCTATTGACCAATGGTTCTGTTTCTCAGCTGTCCGTACCGGCACCTGCAATCGTATGGGGGGTTCTATCCGGTGTGGCACTGGCGTTTTATACGCTATATGCCGTTCCGTTGCTGAAAGAATATGATTCCCTTGTCGTGGTTGGCTGGGCGATGGTGATTGGGGGATTTGCATTGAGTTTTATCCACCCTCCATGGGAAATGGATTTTGGCAGCTTAAGCCTTGAAGCATACATGTATTTGGTTTTTGTTATTATTTTTGGAACGATGCTTGCGTTTTGGTTCTATATTGAAAGTCTCCAGACGCTGTCTCCTACGGAAACCAGTCTTTTAAGCAGCCTCGAACCGCTTGCCGCAGTATTTACGACGGTTATCTGGCTGAATGAACCATTCGGCTTGTTCCAATGGTCGGGAACTGCCTGTATCTTTGGCATGATTCTTCTGCTGGCCTTGGGTAAGAAAAAAACGGCAGAAACCAGTATTTCTTCTGAAAATGATGAACCATTGAGAGTTAGCTGAGAGCCAGTCCCTTTTCAAGGGGCTGGTTTTTTCATAATTATTTTGTCCACACTAAGCATTATATTTTCCTAAATTTATTTCGGTTGTTAAAATAAAGTCAATTCTTCATGAAGGAGATTATAAAAATGACCAATATACAAATTCCTGTTTCTGTTTTAAATCTTGCCCCTATAAGGGAAGGGAAGGATAGCAGGCAGGCCATCGAAGATCTAGTTGATCTGGCTCAGGCAACAGAGGATATGGGCTACAAACGCTATTGGATAGCGGAGCATCATAACACCCCGACACTTGTCAGTTCTGCCACGGCTATTTTAATAAAACATGCATTAGAACATACTAAAACGATTCGCGTCGGTTCCGGCGGAATTATGCTGCCGAACCATGCGCCATTAGTGGTTGCCGAGCAATTCGGCACCATGGCGACCATTTATCCGGATCGGGTCGATTTGGGACTTGGAAGGGCACCTGGCACAGATATGATGACAGCTAATGCGCTTCGCCGTTCAAAAAATGACTCTGTTTATACATTCCCTGAGGATGTGAAGCAGCTGATGACATACTTTGGTTCTTTAGAGGAGCAGAGTTATGTAAAAGCACACCCGGGTGTTGAAACGAACATTCCCCTTTATATTCTTGGTTCTTCGACAGATTCAGCCTATTTGGCTGCCGAGCTGGGGCTTCCATATGTGTTTGCTTCTCACTTCGCACCAAGATGGATGGAGGACGCCATCCGGATTTACCGTGCCAACTTTAAGCCTTCGCAGTATTTGGATAAACCATATATGATGATCTGTTTAAATGTCATTGCTGCGGAAACGGATGAAGAAGCTGAATTCCTGTCAACCACGATGAAACAGTTTTTCCTGAATGTTGTCAGAGGGACTTCCATGAAATTGAGCCCTCCGGTTGAGGATCTGGACTCTATCTGGAACCCAATGGAGAAGGAAGCGGCAGAGGGGATGTCAAGCGTCACCCTGATGGGCAGCAAAGAAACCGTCAAGGGTCAGCTGGAGCAGTTCCAGAGCATGTACAATGTGGATGAAATCATGGCAGTTTCTTATATTTATGACGAAGAAAAACAAAAACGGTCCTATGAGATATTGAAAGAAATAACAGACGGCAAATGAGCGGGGAAATATTCCCCGCTTTTTTAATGAAAAAATTTAACCGATAACGTCCTATCTCATGCTGCCTGCCACCAAACCACCGCTTGTCGGGCAAGGCCCTTTTCGCTTTTCATATTTCTCGGGAAAGCGCAGGATTAGACTATTATTGCGCTGGGTGGTCGTAACGTGGCTTTTATTGCCGAACAATGAAATTACATACTTAATCAATGGCTTCCTGTTTGTAAAGCGCAGGATTGGCTGCTGTATTCAAGCTCTGTGCAGAAGCCCACAAATTCGCGAGGAACCGCGGCATCATCTGCTGTGATGGAAGAGTGCCATATCTGGAGAAGTAAACAAACAGCTTTAAATAAGTTCTTGCATTATTCGGCAAGTGAATTTCCCTTGCGTAGTATTCGTTTTCTGTATAGGTGGCAAAAGAACGGGTTTCAAAGCCGGTAATAAACCTGGTGAATTCTCCTTTGTATTCATTTTGAATATAATGGATCCTTTTAATAATGGTGGGGTCATCTGAGCCATCATAATTAGCCAGTCTTGCCTGCTGGAATGCGGGGACAGATGACAGGTTATCAGAAAGTGCTAGTGCATGTCCGTACGCTTTGTCATGACCTTCATAAAGAGGCTGGATATCTGCCGTCTCCATTAAATCCACTAAACGCAATTTTTCATTCTTTAAATAGGGCGGCCTGAAAATTTGCCTGGAAAGCTTAAGTTCATCAAGTGAGTCACAAATAAATGAAGTGAAAAAATACCACTGGCCTTTATCATCCAGGCTAATTTCATAATCCTGCCCCTCAATTTCTATCCGGTAATCATTAAAGCAATCTATCCGGTCGAACGTAAAATCAAATTGTTCTTTTTTTTCTGCTGGTTTAAACCCATATGGAGTTTGAATCGGTACACAGATTTCTGAGAAGTATTGGTTTTTCATGCTGACTACACCTTACTTTACTTTTATTCTGTATAGAAAATACCCTGCCGATTTTTATATCATGCCAAAAAGAGAGGATAATTTTCATTGTTTTTATAATAATAATGAAAATCGAATGGAAAGGACATTCAGTATGAAAAAATGCATGTTTCTTATCCTCAGTCTCGCAGTGATCTGGCAATTGAATTGGAGCGATGCACTTGCCGAAAGTAATCCCCGCAAAATATATGATGTAAAGCAGGGGGATACTCTGACATTGATCGCAAATAAATATGGATCAACAGCAGGGGATTTGAAACTTTTTAATGGACTGCAGTCAGACAGGCTTTTAAAAGGGCAAAAGCTGCGTGTTCCCCTCACTTACAAAGTGGCACCAGGTGATACTCTCTGGAGGCTGGCAGAAAAATTTGATTCCAGTGTGCAGATTATTAAGGCAGCCAATGGGATATCTGTCGACGACCTGAAAGTAGGGCAGAAAATAAAAATTACTCCAAAGAAATTAGCCATGGATGGAAAGTTCGTCCTTATGACAAGAGAGGAATTCCGTGTTTGGATTTTCAATCAGAAATTCACAAGGAAAGTGGCCAAAGTTCAGCAGCATCACACCTATCAGCCATCATACAAACAGTTCAATGGCACCAATCATTTTGCGATCATGAAAGGGATGGAGGAGTATCATATAAGCGGTATGAAGTGGAGCATGATCAGCCAACAGCTGACCACTTTCCCGGATGGAAAGGTGGCAGTGGGAAGGCCGTTTGATATGGCGCCTGAAGGATCATTTGGCCTGCAGAATAAAGAAGCGATGCATAGGATCGAGGAAGATGCGATAGCAATCGAAAATGTTGGTGATTTTGACTCGAATCAAATGACGGCTGAACAGAAAGAAACGATCGTGACTGTCACAGCTCTCTTGATGCTGAAGTACGGCCTGGCGCCATCGATTGACAGCATCACCTATCACCATTGGTGGGATATAAACTCGGGTGAGAGGGTGCTGGATAACAGTCATGGTCATGCGGTGAAAACCTGCCCTGGAACCGAATTTTTTGGTGGGAATTCAACTGCAAGTGCAAAGAATAACTTTTATCCTCTGGTCAGGAGTAAAATGCAGGAGATCAGAGCAACACTGCATTAACAGGAAAAACCCGCACCAAATGCGGGTTTTCAGTCATTATAAAAAATTTGGGAGAGCTGGAGAGTTATCAAGATTTAACAAAGGGGGCAACTAGAGATATTTCTCAAGACAAGCGATATGTGGATTCTGAAAAAGTAAGTGATCATTATGCAATCATTTTGACGGAAGAAAAGGTAAACCCGCTTACTTTGCCAAAAGGGGGAACAACAAATATATGACCTAATTGCTAAATCCATTATTGCCGCACACTATCTAGATTACATTTATGATACTACTGGAATCATTATTACGGTTGCAGAAAAGTTTGGTTTTAGAAGCAGCGATACTCTCGTTAAAGAAGAGGGGTGGAAAAAGATATATAAGGGGCTTTCCACAAATTCGGCGGAGGAAGAGATTCAGTTGCCAGATATAAAAGAAGGGGAAGTCGGAACAATGCTTTCAGGTCAAATTAAAGCTGGATCAACAAATCCCCCTTCTCGTTTTTCACTAGGAGACTTGATTAAAATTATGTGTAATCCTGCCCCATATTGCGCTGATAAAGAAGATTTTAAGAACTCTGAGTTGCAGCTGGGAACGGAAGCAACCAGGAGCGGCATCGTATCTATTCTAACCAAGCGGTATGTAAATGTAAGCAAAAACCTAGTTTATATGCTGCCCGAGGGCCGTGTCTTAATTGAAGCTTTAGGGGAAAACAACTATCTAACTTCTGTATTAACCAGCGGTAGGATGGAACGTTATCTAAAACAAATCCAAAAAGGAGAAGGTTCTGTTTCCTCCTTCGTTAAGAGAACGGAAGACATAACGAAAGAAATAGTTGAAAAACTTATTAAGGATGCCGATTCTTGGAATTTTATTGAATATGCCAATGATATTCATAAAGCTGAAGAAGTAGATCTATGTAAAAAGTGCGGTGCACCAGTTTTAGAGCGTGAAACGTTTTACGGTTGTAACAACTTTAAAAAGACAAACTGTGATTTCAGAATAAGCAAGGTTGTCGCGGAAAGCCGATCAGTAAGGAAAACATAAAGAAATTGCTTACTACTGGCCAAACCTCTTTAATAAAGGGATTTAAAAGTCAGAAGAAACCAGATAAAATGTTCGAAGCCTTTTTAGCCTGGGATGAGGATAAAAACAAACTTATATTTAAATTTCCGCAGTAAGAGGATAGGAGGAATAAAAATGAATTCAGCCCTGCTAAAAGAGGAGAGTGAAAAATAGGCGAAAGATACTCTGGCAACAATATTGGTTAGCATTAATGGGCGAAAAATTCCTCTTTCCCAGATTGTCATTAGCCATGATAAAGCATATGAATTAGCATGGTCCGACAACTGCAATAGCTAATCCAATGACCACTGAACCTAGAAAACCAGCCGGTTTATTTTTAATAAGAAGTTTATGCTCCTTCATCAAAAGTTTTGGTTGAAGGAGCCCAGTAGTAATTAATCCAAAGACCACTATTAAAATAGCACCAATTTGTCTAATTAAATCTCCATATTGAAAGTACCAGGACTCTAATCGCTCCTTCTGCTGTTTCGAATCCTAGAACTAAATAAATGATTGAAAATCCTAACAAAAAAAATAATGTATGAAAAATTACTTTGTGCTGCCCCTTTAATTCACCACTTTGTATTTCCACAACATTATTCCTGTAATATATGATAAAAATGCAGGATACAGCGGGTAGCTCTTGCAAAGAAACTTTTATTTTTTGGTATCTTACAAATATACCCTAATTTAAGTGGTAAATGAGTATAGTGAGATTTATCTATGCTCAATTTTTATTTTATTAGGGTCTTCTATTTTTAATGAATTTTTTGCTATCATAAATTTTTAATCCGTAAGATCCTAACCTTAGTTATTTTGTTATACGGGGTTATCCAGAATGTTGTAAGAAGAGAGTCAGTGTATTATATTAACTTCGAACCAATTAATGGGTTTTTAGTTTGGTAATATTCTCAAAATATATTATCCCATAGCTAACCCTATACTAAGATAGTGTAAGTAATTTAAAAAATAATAATGCAAAAACAAGGTTATCGTATACCTATTAATTTTATCGATATGGACCCCTGGCGCACTCTAGCCAGGGGTTCAATATTTATCAGCAAACCCGCTTTTAGTTCATTTATTTATACTAATAAATACTGAGTATGGTCGTCACAAAGAATATATCAATAAAACAGTGCAATTCTTTGAATTTTACAGAGTATCTTTTGAGCTTAAAACACGGGAAACATATAAGATCAGAAATAGCTGATGAAACTTTTTTGACTAAAAAATGGGGCTATACTGCAGCTCTTGCTCTGTTGCCGTATGCGATTTTAAAATCGCTTTGGGCATGGGATTAACGATAGGACTTACAACAAAACAAGCTGTACAAGATGTAGCAGGGTTTGGAGATACATTAAAGGAAGGACCTGCTTTTCTATATACGTTATATACTAACGGAATAGACTTCACTGCTATCTTGGCGATACTGGCATCTTTATTTGCTTTAGCTTTCGTGACTTCCTGGGGGGGAAAAACTGCCAAAATGGTTATTACTCATATCAGGATGGTCAGTTGGGATAGCGACAGTTTTAATTAGTTTCATGACAGCTCTTCAATTTTTAGGAATGCTTCCAAAAGGATACACAGAGGGGTTAGCCTTATGGGTGTATGTGGTAACGTACGGAGGATTGTTCTTATGGGGAGTAACTATATTTATTGCGACTCTGTCGTTCCAGCATCGGATTAAAAACAAAAACCCCCAAATGGGGGGTAGGATAATTTGAAGAATAAATAATATTACTTGCATTTTGATTGAAATTTAAAAATTAACTCGTCCAAAATCTGACTATTTTTTATAGTCTCAGGATGTTTCAATCTTTTTTGATACCAGTTTCAATTAGTGCACTTCTAAAACATTGAATTTTGTTGCTAAGCTCATTGCACAAATCACACATTAATTTGCTCCTTTTAATGATAAGAGTCCAGGAACAATTATTACAGACTAAGGGGAAATTATGAATGTTTTCGACAAAAATAGTGTATAACCGACAAAATAATAATAATAGAAAAGACAAACCTAAAAATTCAGTAGGGAAAATTGAAAAGTAGTTGAGAAAGATGTTGTTGTAACGGGTGCTTTGATCCAGGGAGGCTTAAGCACCTTTTTTATTGTTCCTTATTAAACGAACGGGGCAGGTTAGTTCAATAAGAGTCTATTCTGTAATATCACATTAGACACATATTGTGCATTAAAAATGTTTTATGATATATATATAAAGCGCTCTTAATTTGAGCACTTATTTATTAAGCAATTGAAAATATCTTTAGTTCTGTTTATCAAAAAACAATTGATATCCATATAGGAATAAAGAGTGAGTCATAGTTACAATAATATGATGTATTCGCGTGAATTTACCATAATTCAAAAAATTCATTTTTTCTAAAATGGGTATTATTCCAAGAGTATATACAAGATTGTTTATCAAGTTGATTAAAAAATATAAACGAAATTTATCAAAGGTTAAATGGAAAATCCATAAACTAGATATTTATTGAAATATACGTGAAATTGTGAAAGATTGTACTTAATGCTATCGGAGGTTAATTAAATATCTCATCTTTGTCGAGAATCTCAAAACCCGCACCAAATGCGGGTTTTTTCATCTTTTTTTCTTCTTTTTATCAACTTCTGCTGCCAGCTTTGCTTTATTAACACTTTCAAGCTCTACATGTACATGAATCTTACTTTCCTCTACTGACGTGACACTGGTTACTTTGCCTTTGCGACCTTTGATTCTGATCTCTTCTCCTTCATTTGGTACACTTTTTCGAAGCTGATTTAATAAAACATTTTTCCCATCAAGATAATACACCGTAAACATTCTCATCTCACCCTTGTCTATGGAATGTGGTACAAGTTCCAGTACCATTTCTATAAAATATAGACTAAGGGATAAAAATAGACCGGTTTTTTTATGACTTTGTTAAATATTAATGGTGATTTTACAAATTTAAGAAGGAAACCCTTATTTGACGGACTTAAACAAAAGCACCTTTGGCTTAACAATCAATTTAGTACAACTATATATCACCTTTAATACAGACTAAAAAAGGCCAACATTTACAAGATTAAGATAAGTATTTTAAATATTTCGTTAAAAATTCAGATAGAATCTGGTTATTTTTAAATAAATATAGGATTATATAAAAAAAAGATATAATTCTTGTAAATTTACTTATAAGAGGTATTTATGTCATGAAATAAGAAAATGACTTTTTCTGGGATTTTATTAAATGGATCGGTAAGATGTAAAGTCATTGAATAATAATAAGGAGATATTTAATATGGTAAAAAGAATTTTAGTTCTAATTATTTCTATTATTATAAGCTTTACCACCGTGGGTTGTAGTAATGTCGCAAACAATAATGATGATATTAATTCAGAAAATGAACACCAAGTAGTAAAAGAGAGCCCGCTATTCGAATCTGGTGGATACACTTTGATTGGAGAAGAAGGACGTTTAGGTTTTATTTACGATGACAGCGAGAGTCTTAGATTTTATCCGAATAAAACACAAAAGTATATGTGGCATTTTTGGGGAGATGACGAAGAGTTTAATGGAAACCTTAAAGTGACTGCTACTAATGAGAAAGAAGAAGAGAAAATAACAGTGGTAGAAGGTGGACTAGGTGGTGCTCATAACGGAGCAGACCGACATGCTCCATCTAATATGTCATTACCAAAGAGCGGAATGTGGAAATTAGATGCCTATATTGGAGATAAACTTTTCGGAACGGTGTTCGTTAAAGTTCATAAGGAATAATACGGCTCCCGAGGTGGGGAGTTCTTTATCATTTCTTCAACACTATACTAAATCGTGCTATACAAGCAGCCCACACATACCTTTGGTCGGCAGGGTGTGGGCTACTTTTGTATCTTTTCGATTAAGGTATCCACGAGTGTAATAAGTGGCAATACGAAAGTTGCGGTAGCTAGATCAGATCCACCATTCAAGGTCTCACCTCCTTTCTTCGGGGGGAGTGTTGATCGACACCCTGTAAACTAAGATAACCCCTCCCGACATTGGGAGTGGTTATTCGCTTATTTTTTATTTTGATACTTTTTCATCGCTGTCATAGCTTGTTTCATATGATCCACAGCCTGCTCGATAAGTACAGCATCTTGATTATCGATGCCTTATACATCTTATCTTTACTCTGCTGGTACTCATTTACCATGTTCAATTGAAGCTGATGCACTTCCTGAAGAGATGCAGGGACCTTTTTATAATCCTTGATGGGCTGAAGTTCGATCAGCAGCAACTCCCAAGCCGCCAGTAAGAACTTAAATATATAGGCAAGCTCGGCTGAGCGCAAAGAAAATCTTGCTAAGCGCACAGAAATATCATTATTCGCACACAAATTCGTGGTATGCGCACAGAAAACATGGTTATCCGCACATAAATCAATCAATGAACCATTTGCTCGGTCTTTTGATACTTATTAATAAGCTAAAAACATGGAAATCAAGAAAATCTCACAGAAAAATCTTTGAATTAACATGAATTTGCATAATGAGCACAAAGATATCCGCCTAACTCGGATATCTTTATAGATTTTAAAGCTGTACTTATGTTTGCTTTTCTATATTTAGATTAGCAATTCCTCATTTATACACTGAGTCCATATTGAAACCTCTAATAAGCGTTACTTCACCGTCTCCACTCCGCACCCATTATTAATTTTTTGAATACAATTAATCATACGTCAGCTAAGGAGTATGTTATGGACAATCAACTAAAAGAGGTCGTCGGAGCCGCTTTAGCTGCCATAGGTACAATCATGTCTGCTGTTTCAAACATACCCGCAACATCAGAAAAAACGGATAAATTATTTAAGGGTCTTAATATAGTTGGAAACACTCTGCAGGGAACAGGCAACGCACTCCAGGCGGACGGGCAAATAGGACCTTCGCTTGAAAGGATCGGCAATGAGATACAGGCATTTGGCAACAGTACTGTTATTGCTGGATTAACCATAGACCTGGAGGGTGAAAATGGAACGAAATTAGTAATCACAGGAGACTGGATGCAGGCTCTTGGATCAGCGACTGCACTTGGAGAAGAATTGGAAGATCCCACTGCAGCTGGCCAGGCATTTAATATAAATGGCAACCTTCTTCAATCTATCGGAAATTCACTTCAGGCAATTGGAGGTACCGCCAATCTCAAGGAAAAAAAGAGAGGCGGACCAGGAAATAGCTTTAACAAAATTATTGCGATTGGAAGCTGGATACAGGCAGTTGGATCCGTCTTATCCCTAATCGGTGTACTAAAGAGCGAAAACCAGGAACCTGAAAATGAGAGCAGCGAGGAAACCCGTGGACCAGACTCAATATCTTCTGTATGGCTAAATGAAGAACTTTTGTAGAGAGGGGTACGCATGTATCTAGACGGAGATGAGCTATTAACAATTGGAGCGTATTTACTAGTAGTGGGTACATTGATTTCTGCCGTTGGTGAAACTATAAATCCAGATGAAGACAATCTCAATAAAAAATTGATACGTAACGGAAATGGAATCCAGGCGGTTGGAAACAGCTTTCAGGGATTTGGAAGAATTCATTTAGCCGAAGGAAATAAATATACAGATTTATATGGCATTGTAGGGAGCTTTACACAGGCAGGCGGAAACTCAATCAACACCGCTGCAAACAATATCGAAATTCAAAATCCTTCAGTTTCTGTCTCAGGCTTCAATGCACTGGGAAGTACGATTCAATCCATGGGTGCAGCCTTGGAAGCGGAAGCTGTTGAATACGGGGAAAATCAATTACTCAGCAGTTTGGAAGCACTTGGCTACTCATTAATTTCGATATCGGCCATTCTTGATGCTGTCGGTATTCTGATAGAAGATGAACAGAGTATCAAAAAAAGAGTCTTGCTGGCTACAGGGGGATGGCTGGAATTCACCGGTGCGACTATTAACGCATATGCACTGATTAAGTCAGCTGAATAAACACGATTTTAGTAATAAAAGGATTTATCAACGTGATATCAGTTGATATTTGTCGACTATCAAAGTGCTAGCATCTGATAAAATTGTGCTATTACGTCGATTTCTGATGAAGATCCTGCCAAAAAACAACCTGGAAAAATACATCTCCAGGCTATTCTTCAAGTTTTCATTACACCACTTCAAATAAAACAGCAACACCGACGCCGCCTGCACTTCCAATGGCAGCAAGTACATATTTGCACTCAGATCTTCTTTGTACTTCATTAAATAATTTTGTCACCATTACAGCTCCTGAAGCTCCATAGGGGTGGCCAATTGTTAAAGCCCCTCCATTAACGTTCAGTTTTTCATAAGGAATAGATAACTCATTAGAGCAAGCTGCTATTTTAGAGGAAAAAGCTTCATTAATTTCAATTAAATCGATATCGTCGATTGTTAGGTAATGCCTTTCCAAAATAGCTTGGATTGCCGGAACAGGGGCAGAGCCCGGATAGTTGGGATGGACACCGGATACTTCACTATCAGCAAAACGCAGAATGGATTTGTATCCATTTTTAATTGCTATTTCTTCCTCCATCACCAAAACAGCAGCAGCCCCGTCATTAATGCCGCAGCTGTTGGCTGCTGTTACAGTACCATCCTTTTTAAATATTGGCTTGGCTCGTTTTAAAAGAGTATCCATTTTTCTCTTTTTAAAAAACTCTTGATCATGTGAAAGGCTCCCAAAGGGAATCAGCTCGTCTGCCAGTGTTCCGTTTTCAAATGCATTCCAGCTCCGTTCATAGCTTAATAGAGCATAGGCATCCTGGGCTTCTCTTGATATGCTGTACATTTCAGCAACATGTTCCGCGGCGGCACCCATTTCCGGATCTCCAATATTGTCTGGTGAGAAACGCGCTCTTTTTGTAAAGGGGGAGGTGCTCGCACTTTCCGTACCACCTGCTATAAAACAGGTACCCGCACCTCCCTGGATAAGATGGCATGCCAGCCGAATGGCTTCTAACCCGGCACTGCATTGCCTGTCTATGGTTAAACCCGGAACGGACAGAGGGAGTCCTGCTTCCAATGCAGACAAGCGGGCGATATTGCCGCCAGGTCCCACAACATTGCCTAAAATGACATCATCAATTTTTTTCTCCATGCCCTTAGCCAGAAAGCTTAACAAAGGGGCAGCCAGCTCATGAGGCTCAAAGTTCTTCAGCATGCCATTTACTTTTCCAATTGGTGTTCGTTTAGCTTGTACTATCACCGCTCTCTTAATGGCTGATCACCTTTCTTTCGATAGAATCCTTCAGTTGGGCACGGGCGATTTTTCCGCCTGCTGTGTATGGCATTTCTTCAGTGAAAATCCATCTTCTCGGAACTTTATAAGAAGCTAAATGTTCTTTGCAAAGGCGTTTTAATTCAAGGGCAGTTGTGCTGCCTTTTATGACCGCAGCTGCAATTTGCCCCCAATAAGGATCCTCCAGACCTACCACTGCAGCCTCCTCAACATCCGGGTGTAAAAGGATCACTTTCTCAATTTCTTCCGGGAAGATATTAATAGCTCCATATAAGATCATGTTCTTTTCCCGTCCGCTTATATATAAATAGCCCTTATCATCCACGTATCCCATATCATCAACAGTTGCCCAGCCCTCCTTATCCTGTATGCTACGCAGTATGTTATTTATTAGGTATCCATCAAAAATAAGTTGGCTCCTGACAAATATTTTGCCAATTTCATGTGGAGGAAGCTTTCTGCCGTCTGAATCTCTAATTTCAATTTCAACTCCATGGCATGCCTTTCCGACTGATCCAGCTGCATCATCATCCGCAAGAAACGTCACATAGCTCAATTCACTGGCCCCATAAAATTCAATCATAGAAAGACGGGGGAATATTTTGCAGATTTCCAGCTTCGATGCTTCATCCCATTTCGCACCTGAAGAACAGATCTTAATCGGTTTCTCTATGATCCTTTTTTCTCTTAAAATAGCAGAAACCATCGTTGGAACTGTATAAAGGGTGCTGATAGGGTGCTCCGTGATACATGAGAGAACCTGGGCTGCACTGAATTTTTCAAGTAAATGAACCGTTCCGCCTGTACAAAGGGTACTTACTGCTCCATATAAAAAGTGAGAGTGGATGAGTGCTCCTGGAATCAGGACATTTTCCTCTTCACTCATACAAAAATCATGAGTGTTCACCTCGAAGCTTGCCGCCCAAGATTTATGGGAACGGATAAATGCTTTAGGGCTTCCCGTGGTGCCGGAAGTAAAGCCCATATAAAACGGAGGGCTGCTCTCCGAGTCTATCAAAAACGAAGCTCTTTGAGCGCTGATATTCTCCAGGGCATCATTCCAGATGATAACGAAAGGGTGAAGGGGGGCAATTTGATCATAATATTCTTTATCAGTGATTACGATGGAAGGGCTGGAAATTTCGATCCGCTTTCTAAGTTCTTCAGCCTTCCATTTTAAGTCGAAAGGTACTGCCGTCCATCCAGCCATGGAGGCACCTGTGAATAATTGCAGAAAAGGGATTCCATTGGGCAGAAGGATGGCGGCAGTTTTATTAGAAGCAGAAAAGGAATGTAGCCAGTTGGCCGTTTTGCTGATAAGAAAGCTCCACTCCTGATAGCTTACAGTTTGGCTTTTTGTTATGATTGCTGGCTTGTTTGGAGATTGTTCAGCAAATTTTTTAATATTGGATGTAATATTCGTCAATGGTTTTTCTCTCCTTATGGAAAAGGAGACACATTAAAGTGTCTCCAGAGATTTAGAAAATTGTTTATTGATAATAGGATGCTTCATTAGCCTGTATACCAGGAGCGATGCGAGAGTCGCTTTCAATACATCCCCCGGGATATAGACCAGGCTAAGTTTGATTGCCTCTGCGAGAGGAATATTCATCATAAAGGCCTGAACAGGGATTCCAAATAGATAGATGAGGAAGATGCCAGCAGTCAGGTTGATTAGCAGGATATTCATTAATTTTAACGTTTTGAAATGTGAGAGTAAATATCCAATAACAAATGCTGTAAGCGGATAGGAAATCAAATATCCTGCACTGGGTCCGAAGAATACACCGATGCCGCCGCGGCCTCCTGATAATAGTGGTGCGCCTGCAGCAACCAGAAGCAAAAATACGCTCATGCTGATTCCGCCAAGCCGGGCACCTAAAATACCTCCGGCCAAAAGGACACCAAGTGTCTGCAAGGTAATTGGAACGGGTGTAAAGGACAGCATGATAGGAGGAACAAGACCGAGTGCTCCCATTACTGCTGCAAATAAGGCCACGTATGTCATCTCTTTAACTTTCATAATACCTCTCCAATTCAGATTAATAGGTTAACTGTTTTAATTTTATGGTTAACATAGTAGTTTGTCAACTTGAGAATCAGGGTGGTTTACAAAAGGTTTTCTGACCGGAAACTCCATCAGTATGGAACAAACATAGGTGTTTATTTTTACTAATAAAATTCCCGGGTAACAAAATATTATTTTTGCGGCATGAATAAGATTTTATTGCTTGTAATCGTCAATAACTAGGTACTTTTAATATGCATTAAAGCTGGTATATTAAAAGTAAATAATGATGAAGGAGCAATCATAAATGCAGGAACAGAGCAGCAATACTTTTTGGTTTCCTGGACGCTGGATAGGAGGACTATCCTTAATTATTGGACCATTCTTATTTTTAGCGGCAGCTCTCCTCAGGATACAATTTCATTTTTTCTATGACGCACAGCTTGCAGCTTACGCTAACCACCCTAAACTTATTACCGCCGCTTACAGCTGCTTTGTGCTGGGCTGCCTCTTTCTCTGGCCCGGTATCATTACCCTGGTAAGATTCATTGGGATGAAACACCCCGCTATAGCAATATGGGGTGGTATGTTTACGTCTGGGACTAATAGGCCGGGTTTTTCATTGCGGTATCGATCATTTGGCCTTCCAGCTCGTCAATGTGCAAAGTCTTGAACTTGCAGCAAAAGCTGTAAGCGACTCCTATCAAGCCTTCCATATCATCCGCTATTTTAATGGAATGATGATGTTTGGCTGGCTGCTATTGGCAATCGGTGCTTATCGGTCAGGTTTAATGGGACTCATTCGCTCGGCTGCATTGGCCACTATGTTTTTTCTGCCTTTAGGAACCCTTAAAGGTACGAGATTCGAGTCTCCATTTCTAATACTCGGACTCTGCATAGCCTTGGTTCCACTCGGCATCCAAGTGCTGAGAGAAGGTCCGCCTCCATCCCGCAAAGCAATAATCTGGACTATTGCATTAGTCTTGGTACAGATCATTTTTATTGTACTTTCGATACTGTTCCCAGAGTTTATGCGGCGTTAATCTTGAGAGCAATGATCGGTGCTTTTTAAAGCTATGTTTATTGACAAATGATGACTTTGCATTCGCCAAAACCATTAGATACTGAGGTATCAAGATTAGTTATAGAACGTTTCACTAAATAAATACAAGTTGACAGGTCGGAATAGTAGGTAATATAATGTGTATAACTAATTCTGAGGGAGGAACAGATTATGACTGAACATTATCCTGTTTTGGACGGTGCAGAATCATTCTACTATGAAGGCAATGAAATCGGGATTCTGATCACACATGGTTTTCTGGGAACTCCCCAGAGTGTACGGTTTTTGGGGGAGTCATTTGCCAATCTTGGCTATACGGTCTATGCTCCACGGCTTAAAGGTCACGGCACCCATTATAAAGACATAGAAAATACCACTCATGAGGATTGGTTTGCGGAAGCAGAAAAGGGTTATTTATTCCTAAAAGAAAGATGCAAATCTGTTTTTGCTGCAGGCCAATCGATGGGGGGAGCCCTGACTCTTTGGCTGGCAAATAAATATCCTGAAATTGCAGGTATTGCATTAATAAATGCTGCATTAAGGGTACCATGCTATGAATATTTAAAAGGAAAAACAAATCCAAGGTATCTGGATGAAGGTGCACCAGATATAAAAAAAGAAGGAGTAAAGGAAATTACGTACGGGAAAGTTCCTGTCCGCTCCATCTTTGAATTGCAGAAAATCATGGAAAAAACACCAGACATACTGCCGTCCATTAAAACACCTGTAATAGGCTTTAAATCATTGGAGGATCATGTTGTGCCTGCAGAGTGTACGGATTTTATTCTGGAGAAAATCGGCTCCATTGACAAGAAAGCAGTACCTCTCTATAACTCCTATCATGTGGCTTCTATGGACCATGATAAGGAAGAGATTATTAACATTATCCAACAGTACATCCATGAAAATATCGCATGCAGCTTGTCTCTTGTGTAGTTAGAGTTTATTCCATGAAGGAAGAATTAAAAGAGCCAATTTTTGGCTCTTTTCCACTTTTAATAAACCAAATTATGTTAAACTATTTTCTTATATAAGCCATAATTCAGAATAGGAGAGTACTCAGTGTGCTGATTCAAATCAATAAACAGCTGGAGAAAATGATGCCATTGATTACTCCAATAAGCGTGGTTCTTGGAGTTGTGCTGGCAGGATATATTAAGGATTTTGCTTTTATCATTCCATGGGTTTTTGCATTTATGACATTTTCGGGCAGTCTCAACTCGAGTTTTAGTAGTTTAAAGGAAATTATTCATCATCCAAAACCGCTTTTTCTCATTTTGACTATGCTTCATATTATGATGCCTCTATTTGCCTGGAGCACAGGCACACTTGTGTTTGGTGATGATTCTTTCACCATTACCGGACTGGTTTTGGCCATGGCCATCCCGACTGGCATATCAAGCTTTATTTGGGTATCCATTTATCGCGGCAATATCCCGCTGACATTGTCCATTATTCTGGTAGATACCTTTCTTTCACCATTTATTGTCCCCCTTATTTTATCGGTATTCTTTCAAAAATCTGTCCAGATTGATACTGTTCCGATGATGGTGGGTTTATTTTGGATGATTGTTCTGCCTTCTTTTCTTGGCATGCTCTTTAATCAGTTTGCAGGAAAAACCGCTCAAGCACTAAGCAGCCGTCTTTCACCTTTTTCAAAGCTTGGCATGGCCATAGTGGTCATTCTTAATGGAGCGGTGGTTGCCCCGTACCTGAGGGAGATAAATCTTAAATTAATTATTATTGGGATTACGGTATTTTGTGTGGCATCTATGGGCTATTTGATGTCTTTTATTATCGCAAATTTACTGAAATACGATCAAAGCACAATTGTTGCTGTTACGTTTAATGGCGGGATGCGGAATATTAGTGTCGGCTCCGTTCTGGCGATCACTTATTTCCCGGCACCCGTAGCCGTTCCAGTAGTAATCGGGATGCTCTTTCAGCAGGTATTGGCGTCACTCTTCGGGGTAATCATGAAGCGTCATTTCAGAAGGAGGGTTCTGCAGGAAGGGCATAATAGTAAAATTTAAGATGCATTTTTGCAGATTAGCAGCAGAACGTATGCAAGATGCAGCTTTCTGCACAAAAACTATGTTATCTGCACACTTAAGGGCTATGCGCACATAAAAATTGTTATCCGCACACAAAAAGGGGTATGCGCACATAAAAATTGTTATCCGCACACAAAAAAGGCTATGCGCACATAAATAATGTTATCCGCACACAAAAAAAGGCTATGCGCACATAAAAATTATTATCTGCACACAAAAAGGGCTATGCGCACATAAAAATTGTTATCCGCACACAAAAACGCGCTATGCGCACATAAAAATTGTTATCCGCACACAAAAAAGGGCTATGCGCAAATAAAAAATTTTTTTGATATAAAAGAGCGCCATCAAATGCAGATTTCCTTAATAATATTGCCAGTAATGCAGTAAATTACTTAAAAATCATCTGAAAACAGGGTTGAACCCCGCTCATATCGGGTAGAATATCGGGGGTATATCGCCGGCATTGAAATTATCTTAAAAAAAAGTTATAATAAGACGTTGTTAACACTACCGAGGGGGAAGTTTTTTTGTCAATCGAAATTGGAAGCAAGGTACAAGGAAAAGTAACAGGTATTACAAATTTCGGAGCTTTTGTTGAGCTGCCAGGCGGCACAACAGGTCTAGTTCACATCAGTGAGGTAGCGGACAGCTATGTTAAAGATGTGAATGACCATTTAAAAGTTGGCGATGAAGTAACTGTTAAAGTGCTTAGTGAGAAGGAAGGCAAAATTGCCTTGTCCATCAAAAAAGCAGTGGACAGACCGGAAGGCCAATCTTCTTATACACCGCGCCCACCGCGCCAGGGAAGAGATGATCGCCGCGGCGGCAGTGGTTCAAGAGATTTCCGTTCAAAAGGAAACTTTAAGCCGAAAGAAAGCTTTGAAGACAAAATGGCAAAATTCTTAAAATCGAGTGAAGAAAATATTTCTTCATTGAAACGCAATACTGAAGGAAAGCGGGGCGGCCGAGGCGGACGCCGCGGATAATCAGCCCTTTAGATAATGGGAAACTTCAATCAGAAGGGAAGTTCCCTGACTGATTGTTCGTGATCCTGTGATAAAGGCAAGCCCTAATAGGCTTGCCTCTTTTCGTTTATATTTCAATTATAATCGGCAAAATCATTGGTTTACGCTTTGTTTTTTCAAATAAGAACTGCCCAAGTGATTTTTTGATGCTCTGCTTGATGACATTCCACTGGCTTTTATCCTGCTCAGGAAGATCGTTGACGGTTTTTTCTGCAATCCGATTTATGTCTCTCAAGAGGTCTTCGGATTCCCGTGTGTAAATAAAGCCCCGGGAGATGGTATCAGGCTTTGATATCATTTTGCGTTCCGTCTTGCTCATGGTCAGTACGATCACTAGCATGCCATCTTCGGAAAGCTGTTTTCTGTCACGGAGCACGATGCTGCCAATGTCACCGACACCCACTCCATCTACATACGTATCTCCGGCAGGCACTCGTCTTGTCTGGCGCGCTTCTCCGTTCACAATATCCACTACATCGCCATTTTTAATGATAAAAGTGTTCCCTTCCTCAACACCAATTGATTCAGCAAGCAATTTATGATGATGAAGCATTCTGTATTCACCGTGAATTGGGATAAAATATTTCGGCTTCATCAATGTGAGCATTAGCTTCAAATCCTCCTGGTAGCCGTGGCCGGACACATGCATTCCTGTTGAGCTGCCTGAACCATAAATTACTCTGGCACCCAATTTAAACAGGTTATCAATGATTTTAGAAACATCCCGTTCGTTCCCTGGGATTGGGGAGGCAGCCAGAATCACGGTATCTTCAGGATGAATCTCAGCGTCACGGTAATTGCCTGCAGAAAGGCGTGAGAGGGCAGCCATCGGCTCACCCTGACTGCCCGTACATAGGATGCATATCTTTTCAGGGGCCAGATGCATGGCTTCTTTTGGATTAATAATCATTCCCTCGGGCACGGTCAGATATCCGCGTTCGATCGCCACTTCCACCACATTCACCATGCTTCGGCCGAGCAGGACAAGCTTTCGGTTCGCTTTGATGGCTGCAGCCACGACCTGCTGGACACGGCTCACATTGGAAGCGAATGTGGAGATGATGATTTTGCGGGGAGCTTTCATGAATGCTTCCTCAATGTTCTCCCCAACAATATGCTCCGTAGGCGAGAAGCCGGATCGCTCTGCGTTTGTACTTTCTGATAGAAGCGCAAGAACTCCTTCCCGGCCGATTTCAGCCATCCTGTGGATATCAGCATGCTCCTGATTGACTGGAGTTAAATCGAATTTAAAATCACCGGTATGAACGACATTTCCCTCTGGTGTATTAAACACAATTCCCAGACAATCCGGGATGCTATGATTCACCTTGAAAAAGCTGGCACCTATTTCACCAAAATTCAGGCGGGTATCCGCGTCGATGGTAATGAGCTCTGACTCACGCAACAGGCGATGTTCCGTTAATTTTAATTCAATCAGCCCAAGCGTAAATCTCGTCGCATAGACCGGCATATTGATTTTTTTGAGGAGATAGGCAACCCCTCCAATATGATCCTCATGTCCATGCGTCACAACCAGACCCCGTATTTTCTCCTTGTTTTCCTCCAGGTATGTAATATCAGGAATAATTAAATCTATCCCCAGCAGGGTTTCATCAGGAAATTTTCCTCCGGCGTCTATCACGATAATATCGTCATCATATTGAATCACATACATGTTTTTCCCAATTTCATTGATCCCGCCAAGAGAAAAGAGGGATAACTGCTTTCCGTTTGACTCCATATGTAGATCCTCCCGTTAGTCTTTTTTCTTAGTATTCCCGATTGAGTGTACATTATCATGGGATAGCACTTTAACGGTAAAATTAGAATTTTACTCCTTTAAATCAGCAAATTTATCATTGACATAGAATACAGAAGCATGCATAATAATTCTAATCTTATGAAAATATCAACAGCATTGACAGGGAATCAGTAAATAGAACTCAGGCAAGAAGAGAGCGGGATCCACCGGCTGAAAGATCCTGCAGCCTGCAAAGCTATTGAACCTAGCCCTTGAGCTGCCAGGCAAACCTGGCCGCATTCCTGCGTTAAAGGATTTTCAAAGCGGGCACTTGCAGTGTAAAGTGCCAATGAAGGTGGTACCGCGAAAGACAAAGCTCTTCCGTCCTTTTTATAGGGATGGGAGGGCTTTTTTTTACATCCTGCTCCATGAAGCAGGGGAATGCTTAGTAAAGGAAGGGTGGTGCCCTGTGAAGAAGGAACGCATTGTGGTGAAAATCGGAAGCAGTTCGCTGACGAATACCAATGGCGGATTGTGCATGGAAAAATTGGAGGAGCATACAGCTGCCCTTTCGCGCCTGAAGGAGCTTGGGCATGAAATTATATTAATTTCATCCGGAGCAGTTGCTGCAGGGTTTATGGATCTTGGTTATCCTTCGCGCCCGGTGACTATTGCCGGAAAACAGGCCGCTGCCGCAGTAGGTCAGGGGTTATTAATGCAGGGATATACGGAGGAATTCAAAAAGCATGGCATCGTTGCAGCGCAAATGCTGCTGACAAGGCAAAACTTCCTGCATAAGGAGCAGTATCAAAATGCATATGCTACATTGACCGAACTGTTGAAGCGGAATGTTCTGCCGATTATAAATGAAAACGATTCTGTGTCGATTGAGGAGCTGGCCTTCGGTGATAATGATATGCTGTCGGCCCTTGTGTGCGGGCTAGTACAGGCACAGCGTCTGATAATCCTGACAGATGTGAATGGAATATATGACTCCAACCCGCGAACAAATGCAGAAGCCAAAAAATTCAATTTCATAACAGAAATATCCGAGGATCTGATGAAGGCTGCCGCAGGGTCAGGCTCAAAGGTCGGAACCGGCGGAATGGTGACGAAGCTTTCGGCTGCAAAGACTGCCCTGGCACTCGGTGTACAGGTTTTCATTGGCGTAGGTCTTGGGGAAGAAAAGCTGATAGAGATCCTCGAAGGCAAAGGGGATGGGACTTATATCGGCACCAGCTCTCAGCCGAGTGTTAAAACTTCCAAGCAGTGGCTTGCGCTGCACTCTATCCCGAATGGGAAAATTGAAGTGGATTACGGAGCTGCACAGGCCATTTTAACACAGGGAAAAAGCCTTCTGCCTGCTGGTGTTACCGGCATTTCAGGCCATTTTCATATTCGGGATGTCGTGGAAGTGATTGGACCGAAAGGGGATTTGATCGGAAAAGGGCAGGTTAATTTCTCATCTGATGAACTGCGGGCCGTTAAAGGGCTTTCCAGCTCGGAAGCCATGCAGAAAGCGGGGAGTGACCGCCGGGTTGTCATACACCGGGATCACTGGATAAGCCAAAAAAGAAGGGAGAAAAGTTCATGGAATTAGCACTGAAAGGAAAAAAGGCTAAAAATGCCGCAGCAGAGCTGGCGAAAAAATCGACACAGCAAAAAAATCATGCATTGGAACTCATCTCACAGCAGCTGATGCAGGAGAAGGATTTTATCTTAGCCGAAAATGAAAAGGACCTTGTGGCTGGAAAGAATAATGGAATGAGCGAAGCTTTACTGGACCGTCTGCGGCTAACTGGAGCACGGCTTCAGGATATGGCAGACGCACTTATTCAACTTACGAGGCTGGATGATTCAATTGGAGAGGTCTTATCTTCCTGGGAGCGGCCGAATGGGCTCAGCATCACACAGGTCCGGGTACCGCTTGGTGTTGTTGGCATGATCTATGAAGCCCGCCCAAATGTTACGGTAGATGCATCGAGCTTATGCCTGAAAACAGGCAATGCGGTCATGCTGCGCGGAAGTTCGACAGCAATTCACTCCAATAAAGCAATTGTGAAGGTTATCCACCATGCCCTTGAAAAAAGCGACTTGCCGTCTGATGCTGTCCAGCTTATTGAGGATACAAGCCGGGAAACGGCTTCTCGGATGTTCAAACTGAACGAATACCTGGATGTCCTGATTCCACGTGGAGGGGCGAAGCTGATTCGGACAGTTGTTGAGAATTCTACAGTTCCGGTACTTGAGACAGGTGCTGGCAATTGCCATATCTATATTGATGAAAGTGCTGATAAGGAAATGGCGGTTAGCATTGCAGTTAATGCGAAAACACAGCGCCCGTCCGTCTGCAATGCGTGCGAGACAATTCTTGTTCACAGGGAGTGGGAGGGTCTTAATGATCTTGTAAATGCTCTAAAGGAAAAAGGGGTTGTGATACATGCAGGTGAAGGTGTTAGCGGGGATGAGATCATTCCGGCTTCTAAGGAGGATTGGGCTAGGGAATATTTAGGACTGGAAGTCGCCTTGAAAGTGACGGACAGCGTGGATGATGCCATTTCACATATCAATCGCTACGGAACAAGACATTCTGAAGCGATTATTTCGTCAGACCCGGAAAATGTGGAGAAATTCCTGAATGAAGTCGATGCAGCTGCAGTTTACCATAATGCATCCACACGCTTCACAGATGGCTTTGAGTTTGGTTTCGGCGCTGAAATCGGAATCAGCACCCAAAAGCTTCATGCCCGGGGTCCAATGGGTCTGCCTGCTCTGACTTCAACAAAATATATAGTGAAAGGGACCGGGCAGGTGAAGAAATGAACGAAAAATTCAGGGGCAGTTTCTGATCATGACAACAGCAGAATTGCCCTTGCCGGTAAAATAATGATATCGTTTTTATCATAATTGATGCTAAAATAAAAGAAAAAACACTTAAAGAGGACTATATGAAAAAACATACTGGTCAAATTTCACTTGTGCTTATTTCTATTTTATTTACATCATACCAATCTATTTTTCATCAGGAAAAATTTCTTTCCTTTGATTTTTTTCTATTTACATGTATTGCCTGGTTTGTAGGCTGGCAGTTTGATAAGACCAGGTATTATGCAGAAGAAGTGCAGGCCAGAAAGGAAAGCTATAAATTGCTCTTGGAATCACTTCCGGTTTCTGTGCTAATACATAAGGACTATAAAATATTATACGCAAACGCCACTGCTGTCAGTGCTTTGTCGAGATCGGGTACCGTTTCATTAGAAGGATTGTCCTTGCTTGATCTTATTGAGCCTGACTACAAGAACCGATTTCATCAACGATATCGGCACATAACGGCAGAGAAGGAGCTTTTCAACAATACGGAATACATGATCAGACGCAATGACGGAACAAAGAGCTATTTTGAAGTCTGCTCACGCATTGTGGACTTTGAAGGAACAGAAGCCATCCTTTCGATCGCAACAGATATTTCCGATAAAAAAGAGGAACAGGAAAACCTTCTGCAAAAATCGGAAAAGCTTGCACTTCTTGGGCAGATGGCAGCCGGCATCGCCCATGAAATCCGAAACCCGCTTACATCAATCAAAGGCTTTGTTCAGCTTTTCAAATCAAGCAGCAAAAAAGACGAGTATTTCGATATTGTGCTGTCGGAATTGGATCGTATAAATGGGATTGTCGGCGAGTTTTTAGTGCTGGCCAAGCCGGCGGCAAACATTTTTGAAAAAGAGGATCTAACAAAATTAATCAATGAAGTCATTCTCTTGAGCAATACCCAGTCCATTTTGAACAATGTAGAAATTAACGTGGAAAACAACCTTCACGCCCCTATGGTTCACTGTGAAAAAAACCAATTGAAGCAAGTTTTCCTGAATATCATTAAGAATGCAATGGAAGCCATGCCAGGCGGTGGCCAATTAACCATTAAAGTCTTGAAAAAAAATTGCAATACGGTTTGCATTCAATTCATCGATCAAGGGATAGGAATTCCAGAAGACCGGATTTCAAGTCTGGGTGAACCGTTCTATACAACGAAGGAAAAAGGAACCGGACTGGGTCTTATGATTTGCTATAAGATTATCGAAAACCATAACGGCACTTTAACGATCGAAAGTAAAGTCGGGGAAGGCACGAAGATGGAAATTGAACTTCCATATGAGAATGACATGATGAATGAAGAAGGAATAGAAAATAGAATCACCGTTCTTAACTAGTAAGCTGGCAGTGCATAAAAAATGCGCTGTCTTTTTTTGGCCGCAGCAAAAGGACAGGTTGCATAGAATGTTATAATGATAGTAAATATATTTAATACGGTGATTATAGTGTTATATTTCCTTTTACTCGGTTTTCTTTTTGTGGGGACAGTTTTATTTATCATCCTTAAAAAAATTAATATCCATACAGCTGCTATGGCCGCCGTAATGGCATTCGGCATTGTAACACAGGGGGTTTTGCTCAATTTCTTCGGAATGCCTTTCTTTTTGGGAAGCTTCGGCAAGATTCTGAGTATAGCAGATTTAGCATTATGGCTGGCTTTCCTTGTATCCATTGGTTTGACTATCTTCAAGGGTGAGTTCAAAATGCTGCATTATGCTAATCCTATTAATCGTTTTGGCATTGGAACCTGGGTGGCCGGCACTTCAATATGCGGAATTATATTCTACAGGCAATTTGGAGCAGGTGCGGAAGCTCAGGCATTGGCTATTCTGAATGGAGGTTTATGGTGTTTTTATATCTGGATTAGCCTGTTGGGCTTCAAGGAACTCAGATCATCACCTTTTGGCCGGCAGGCACATGGTGTTCTCTTGCTGACCACCGTGAGCACACAATCACTTGTGCTCCTGTTTAATACGGTCTTTCATGAGGTGCCTGTCATTTTGAATGCGGCTCTTATTTTTACTGGATTTCTTTTTTATTTTATCAGTGCGTGGTTTATCCTGAAGCGATATGCAGTTCGCGGCTGGAATGTTGCGAAGGACTGGAATAACACCAATTGCATTTTACACGGTGCGCTATCAATTAGCGGCCTTGCCATGTATAAATCAGGTTTCGCTGACGGATCTGCTGTTATGTGGTTTTGGCTGGCAGTTTTCCTGGTCTTTTTAATCGTCGAGGCTGTTGAACTCATAAGGCTCGGCTTGCGGATTCGTTTTTATGGCTTTAGAGAAGGCATCTTCACTTACGATGTGACACAGTGGAGCCGGATCTTTACTTTTGCGATGTTCTTTACATTTACCTTTTTCATCGAGAGTCCTTTACAGGCTATCATCCTGAATACAGGCATTTGGATCATTTTATTGTTATTGGCAGTAGAATTATATTTATGTGCAGAATCATTAAGAAGAAAACAGGTCCAGATTCCTGCTGCATTCAGTAAGGAAACTTCGGTCTAAGTGCTGAACGCACATAAAACTTTTTATCCGCACATAAAAAGTACTTATCCGCACATAAATCTGGCTTTGCGCACAGAAATTCACGCTATCCGCACAGAAATTGATCCCAGCACGGAGATTTCCATAAGAAAATGAAAAAAAGAGCCATCCGCATGCAGTTTTGCAATCGGCTGGCTCTTATTAAGAAGAAAACAGGTCCAAATTCCAGCTTCATTCAGTAAGAGACTTCGATCTAAGTGCTGAACGCACATAAAATTCTTTATCCGCACATAAAAAGTGCTTACCCGCACATAAATCTGGCTTTGCGCACAGAAATTCATGCTATCCGCACAGAAATTGATTCCAGCAGGGTAATTCCATAAGAAAAAGAATAAAACAGCCAGTTGCATGCAATCTTGCTATGCGGCGGGTTCTTATTAAGAAGAAACAGATCCGAATTCCATTCATTCAGTAAGGAAACTTCGGTCTAAAGGTCAAGCCCATATAATTGTGTAAAAAGAAAATGAGTCAAATTAATTCCTTTGGTCAACAATGTTATCAGCTACGAAAAACAAGTTGGAGGAATTAATTATGACTCAATTACAGTTCAACCTAAATC
>NZ_JAMBOJ010000071.1 GCF_023715565.1 Cytobacillus firmus
CCCGTTGAATTGGATTATGTTTAGAAAGCATATTAATCACCTCAAGCATTGTATTACTTCTATTTTAAATCAAAAAAGACTCCCGACAAGTACGATTTTCATCGAGTTTGTCGACAGTCTGAAAGAGCCTTCCTAAATGGAAGGCTCTTTTGCATTATCTTATGGCTTTGTGCTCTTCAATAACGCGAAGATACTTGAAATCGTAATCCTCCGGCCCTTGAACAGGCAGTCCAGCTTCCATATTTGTTTTTATATAACGCAGGTTTTCCTTTGTAATAATTTCTCCCGGAATAAAAATGGGGATACCAGGCGGATAAACCATAATAAATTCTGCAATGATTCTGCCTTCAGACTCGTCAAATGGAACAAGCTCTGTATCCGCATAAAATGCGTCACGAGGTGTAAGAGACAAAACGGGAATATTTGGGAGAAGCACTTGAGTTTCAAGCTTTTCAGTATTCCCTTGACGATCACTGGCGAGTTCGGCAAGAGCAGCAACTAAAATATCTGCTTCCCGTTCGGAGTCACCTGGGGTAACAATGCAAAGGATATTATATAAATCAGACATCTCAACTTCAATATTATGATGTTCCCGAAGCCAATTCTCCACATCGAAACCATTCATGCCAAGCTCTTTGACAGAAATAATCAATTTGGTTGGATCGTAGTCATGTGCAGCTTTGGTTTCCAGTATTTCTTCACCGACACAATAGAGCCTGTCAATTTCATTGATGCGGCGGCGAATGGATTGGGCCAAATCAATTGTCTTCTGAATGAGTTCCTTTCCCTCTGTAGTCAGGCGCTTCCTTGCAACATCCAGGGAGGCAAGCAATAAATAGGAAGTGGAAGTTGTTGTCAGCATGCTTAAAATGGATTGAACCCTTTTGGCCGAAACAAGATTTCCTTTCATATTTAAAATTGAACTTTGCGTCATGGACCCGCCCAGTTTGTGGACAGATGTTGCGGCTAAATCAGCACCTGCCTGCATAGCAGATAAGGGCAGCTCATCATGGAAATGAATATGCACACCATGGGCTTCATCAACCAGTACGGGCACATTATATGAATGTGCAATTTCGACGATTTTCTTCAAATCTGCCGAAACACCGAAATAAGTAGGGTTAATTACTAATATCCCTTTTGCGTCCGGATGAAGTTCAAGAGCTTTCGATACTGATTCAGTTGTAATCCCATGAGATATACCAAGGTTTTCATCAATTTCAGGATGTATAAAGATAGGGGTTGCGCCTGAAAAAACTATTGCAGACATGACTGATTTATGAACATTTCTCGGGACAATAATTTTATCCCCGGGGCCGCAGACAGCCATAACCATAGTCATAATTGCTCCGCTTGTTCCTTGTACTGAGAAGAATGTTCTGTCTGCACCAAAGGCCTCTGCTGCAAGATCCTGGGCTTCTTTAATAATGCCTTTTGGCTGATGGAGATCATCAAGCGGACCAATATTAATCAGGTCAATGGCGAGTGCATTATCACCAATATATTCCCTGAATTCCGGATCAATCCCTGCTCCTTTTTTATGGCCGGGTATATGAAACTGTACCGGGTCCTTTTTTGCGTGTGCAAGCAAACCGCTGAATAACGGTGTTTTGTTTTGAGACAACTTATTCCCACACCTCTTTAATAATAATATTTCAATAAGCTTCTAGCTGATTTAAAACATTTGCATTATAGCATTATTCAATCCCTTTGCATAGAAAGTTCTATTGGTTTTTCATTCTGTTAAAGCGTGTCTTTTCCGGACTTTCGCCTCCACAATTCAGTTTCCGTTTAGTTATAGAAGTTAACAGGAATTTAAACAATATAAATCGAAATAAAAGTTATGAAGAAATGGAGGGTACATAAATGAACTGGAAAACACGTGTGACAGAATTACTGAAAATTAAATATCCAATTATACAGGGTGGCCTTGCCCATCTTGCCTATTCAGATCTGGCTGCCGCAGTTTCAAATGCAGGAGGTTTAGGGCAGGTTACCGCAATGTCTCTCAGCAGCCCGGAAAAATTAAGAGACGAAATTCAAAAGGTTAAGAAATTGACAGATAAGCCATTTGGGGTTAATTTTGCAATTGGTCAGCATGGAAGACCTTTCTCTGATTATCTGGATATAGCAATTGAAGAAGACGTTCCCGTTATCTCTATGACAGGGGGAAATCCTGCACCTATCTTTGATCAATTAAAGGGTGTAAATGTGAAGAAGCTTGTTCTTGTGGCAGCAAAAAGGCAGGCAGTAAAGGCTGAGGAGCTTGGGGCAGATGCAGTGATGGTTGTAGGACAGGAAGGCGGCGGGCATCTGGGCAGGGATGATATTGGAACCTTTGTACTCGTTCCTCAGGTTGCCGATGCTGTTTCCATCCCTGTGATTGCCTCAGGAGGTATTGGAGACGGCAGGGGGCTGATGGCAGCATTAAGTCTTGGAGCAGATGGTATTGAGATGGGAACAAGATTTGTTGCAACAAAAGAATGCGTCCATGCTTCTGAATTATATAAAAACCGCTTAGTCGAAGGAACGGAAAATGACACGGTTGTCATTAAAAGAACTATAGGTGCACCTGCAAGGGTAATTGCGAATCCGTGGTCGGATAAGATCTTGGAAATCGAAAAACAAAACGGCGGCTATGAGCAGTTAAAAAATTACATTAGCGGGAATGCTAATAAGAAATATATATATGAAGGGAAAGAGCAGGAAGGGTTTGCATGGGCAGGACAAGTTATGGGGTTAATTAAGGATATCCCCTCCGTGGAAGAACTATTCGAGCGGATTATAGCAGAAGGTGAAACCATCAGGGGAAAATGGACTAATTAATGATAAAATGCAACATGAATATCTTAAATGAGGTGACAGAATGGAATATCAGTATCCGATTGACCAGGATTGGTCGACAGAAGAAATTGTGGATGTTATAAAATATTTTGAAAGCATTGAAATGGCATACGAAAAAGGAATTGAGCGGGAACAATTCATGGATGCATATAGACGCTTCAAAGAAATCGTTCCAGGGAAAGCTCAGGAGAAAAACATCTGCGATGACTTTGAAGAACAAAGTGGCTATTCATCCTACAAGACAGTAAAACTGGCTAAAGAACGTTCACCCGGGGACAAATTAAAAATGCAGAAATAGTCTTTAAAAAAACAAAACCTTCAACTTGCTGAAGGTTTTGTTTTTTTACTGCCAAATCCACGTTCTGAAAACATGTTTATGCCAATTTGTATAGGGGTAATAAATTTCTAAATACAGATTCAGCTTTTTCAATAAACTGATCAGGTGACATGCGAACGGCATCTTCTCGAGAAATATGATAGCCGCAAAGAATTTCCGCCTTTTTGACATTCTGCAGACGCTGAAACATGGATTCTAGTTCTTTCTTATCCATTTGCTCATGCAGAACTGCATCTGGTTTAGTGTGATCGCCGGACCAGACATAATCATTTGGTATTTCTTTATAAATCTTGTCCAGGCTGTTCTCATAAGACTTGCCTGCAGCCATTTTATTTGGTGCTTCATAAATGATGGCAAACCAGATAAATACATGTGTTTCCCATAATCCTATCTGGAAATGTGGAAGCATTTTATACCCTCTCGCATTGTTTGCGAATGCGACCCAGGTATCATTTGGCGGATTTTTTGTTCTTCTCGCATGTTTGGCAACATGAGGAAACATTTCATCCCCTGACAGGTTTGAAAGTAATGGTGCAAAATGGCGGCCCAATTCTTCTAATTTTGGCCTGATAACTGATTTTAAATTGTCCATTCTTTCATCCAATCCATCTATTGTAAAGACATCGAAATCATCGTTTGTAAAACCGGAAAAAGACATAAGCTGACCTCCTGTGTACTTTGTCAAATATTGTAGCATACCCGGGAACAATCCAAAAATTTAAAGCTCTATAGAAAAGGGTGAAATAAAGTCTTAGGTTATGGCACAAATTAGTTGCAACCAAGAATTGTCCTTCATATGATAAAAGTAAAAATAATCAGAAAATTAAACACTTTTGGAAGGGGTGTACTGTCTAATGAAACAACTAATGAATACAGTGAAAAAGAAAAATGGTGATAGGGAAAGAACAGCGGTTTTAAGGCTGGAAATGGACTATGAGCTGGCTACTTTGTTTGATGCCATGTCAGAAAAAAATGAAGACCTTCAAAAGCAATCTAAACTTAAGCTGGAAAAAATCAGGCAGGAACTTCTTAGATTAAAAGCACTTTAAGATGAATTGCCGATAAAGGAGAAAAGGCAAAAAAAATGCAAATAAGAAGAAAAAATTAGAAACGAACTCCATGATACTATGAGGGGTTCGTTTATTATTTTTAATACAAGGCTGTTTTCATAAAGTTTGTTGCTATATATATTATATTCACTGAGTTGATTGCAGTGGAAGGTGCGAGATCCTCGAAAATGCATGCGCATTCTCTGCGTGCGGTTTTTACTCAAGGTAGCACATTCAAAGTCCTACGGGAGTAGCGGGACAAGTGAGACCCCCAGACGCGCTGCGTCGAGGAGGCTCACGGCCCGCCCTGTGGCTCGCTGAGCATCCTCTCGATACAATCAACGGACAACATGGATAGCTGAAAACAAATATTTATACGAAAAGAGCATAATACAAAAATAACAGCTTTGCCTTCGGCAAATAATTAATCACTCCGAAATGATAAAGCTATCATTGGAGAGTATATAACTTGAAGAACCTTACTATTTCATTTAAGCTAGAAATATTTTAATGATATCACTATGCGGAGGGCTGACCCATGACAAATTGGAGTGAGATTCATACATATGCCAAATCCTTAATTAAAGAGGCGGGCGTGAATATTAAAAATTCTTTCAGCAAAACTCTGACTATAAGCACCAAGTCAAATGCGAATGATTTAGTGACAGATATTGATCAGGAAACCGAACAATTTTTCATAAAGAAAATAAATGAAAAATACCCTGAGCACCGGATACTTGGTGAAGAAGGTTTTGGTGATGAGCTAAATGACCTGGATGGAATCGTCTGGATTATTGATCCGATTGACGGAACAATGAACTTTGTCCATCAGCAGAGAAACTTTGCGATATCAGTCAGCATTTATGAAAATGGAAAAGGCAAAATCGGATTAATATATGATGTAGTTCATGACGAGTTATATCATTGCATGAAAGGGCATGGGGTTTTCATGAATGATTTGCAACTTCCTCCCTTAAAGGAAACGGATGTATCAAAAGCGATCATTGGATTGAATGCCACATGGGTTACCGAAAATAAAAGGATTGATCCATCACTGCTGGCTCCACTTGTACGAAATGCAAGGGGAACACGGTCTTACGGTTCAGCAGCTATGGAAATGGCATATATAGCATCCGGGAGAGTTGATGCATACATAACCATGCGCCTTGCTCCATGGGATTTTGCTGCTGGCGTGATTATGATTGAGGAATTGGGAGGGATTGCGACAACCGTTAAAGGTGAGGAGCTGAACTATCTTGAAAACAATTCTGTTTTTGTCTCTAAGCCAGGGCTGCATCAGCAAATTATGAAAGAATACTTGAAAAATGGAAAATGGTAACTTATCAAGCAGCGAGTTCACAGAGGAAGACCATCCCTTTTTTTTAGAAGTCATTAAGGATAGTACCGACTGGGAAGAAGAAGAAAAATGTGGGAATAACCTTTGCCATTATATGGCCAGGCATCAGGAATTAAATGGGGAGTGGAGAATTTGGCGTATTGATGGAGAACGAACAGCCGTCACTTTCCATGTGAATTTATCCCCTTCTAACCGGAAGCCGTGGCTCGGTACGATCCTGGTTAAAAAAGAAGTGCGAAGAAAAGGAATAGGAACAAAGATTATTCAACTGTTGACCGCTGAGTTAAAGAAGAAAGGCGAAAAGTCTTTGTTTGCTGGTGTCCCTGAAAATCGGAACTCTTGGATTTGCTTTTTATCAGATGCCGGATTTGAGCAGTTTAAGATGGAGACTTCCGATGATGACCGGGAATTTTTAATAATGGTCTGTCCATTAATATGAAAAAAGCTGCAGCCATCCGCTGCAGCTTTAAATTATAACGAACCTTCTTCTCTCATCTTCTTCTTAGTTTTAAAACCATATCCCATTACAAGGACTAAAGCGATAATGGCCAGGATGATCCCAAACATGCTTCTTTCAGCTACCGCAACGCCAATACCCATCATGCATATAGCTGCTCCTATCGCAAAGGCTAATAAAGGCCACTTGATCTTCTTCATAATTTCACTCCCAAGAGGATTAATTTAGTTAATTACTGGTGAAAAATATGTAGAGAATATACTGTCCGACAGTATATTTACAAGAAATAAATCCTTCTCTACATTATTTTACACAAAAAGTTTTTAGGTTTCTATAGTAATTGTGATATAATGTATCAGTTGTGAAAAATGTTGAAAATATGAATTTGATTCAGTTTTGATAAATAGGAGGAAATCTTTTGAAATTAAGAGAAGATATTCGAAATATAGCGATTATAGCCCACGTTGACCACGGTAAAACAACATTGGTTGACGAGCTCTTAAAACAGTCCGGAACTTTCCGTTCAAATGAGCACGTGGAAGAGCGTGCGATGGATTCAAACGATCTGGAAAGAGAACGCGGTATTACGATTTTAGCTAAAAACACTGCAGTTAAATATAAAGATACAAGAATCAACATTCTGGATACACCTGGACATGCCGATTTCGGCGGAGAAGTTGAACGGATCATGAAAATGGTTGACGGCGTATTATTAGTTGTCGATGCATATGAAGGATGTATGCCGCAGACGCGGTTTGTTCTTAAGAAGGCTTTGGAACAAAAACTTACGCCAATCGTTGTTGTAAATAAAATTGACAAACCATCTGCCCGTCCCTCAGAAGTTGTTGACGAGGTAATCGATTTGTTTATTGAACTGGGTGCAGATGAAGATCAGCTTGAATTCCCGGTTATATATGCATCTGCTATTTCGGGAACTTCAAGTGTTACCCCTGACAAGCAGGATGATGATATGCATTCTCTTTATGAAGCAATCATTGAACATATTCCTGGACCAGTTGATAACCGTGAAGAGCCGCTTCAATTTCAGGTGGCACTCCTTGATTACAACGATTATGTGGGGAGAATTGGAATTGGCCGGGTATTCCGTGGGACAATCCAGGTTGGACAGCAGGTTGCTTTAATGAAACTTGATGGCTCAGTTAAGCAATTCCGGGTTACAAAGATTTTTGGTTTCTTTGGACTGAAGCGAGAAGAGATCCAGGAAGCTTATCCTGGAGACCTTATTGCCGTTTCGGGAATGGAAGACATTAATGTAGGGGAAACAATTTGCCCTGTCGAGCATCAGGAAGCACTTCCTGTTCTAAGGATTGATGAACCAACACTGCAAATGACGTTCCTAGTTAACAACAGTCCATTCGCGGGAAGAGAAGGCAAATATATTACTTCAAGAAAAGTTGAAGAAAGACTTCGTGCACAGCTTGAGACGGACGTAAGTCTTCGAGTTGAAAATACAGATTCACCTGATGCCTGGGTTGTATCCGGACGTGGGGAATTGCATTTATCAATCCTGATTGAAAATATGCGCCGTGAAGGGTTTGAACTGCAGGTTTCTAAGCCAGAAGTAATTATTAGAGAAATTGACGGTGTTCGCTGTGAACCGGTAGAACGTGTTCAAATCGATGTGCCTGAAGATAATACTGGATCGATTATTGAATCTATGGGTACCCGTAAAGGTGAAATGCTTGATATGGTCAATAACGGCAATGGTCAAGTAAGGCTGACGTTCAATGTCCCTGCCCGCGGACTGATCGGCTACTCCACCGAATTTATGACGCTAACCCGCGGCTATGGTATTATCAATCACACATTTGACAGCTACCAGCCGGAAATTAAAGGTCAAATTGGCGGACGCAGCAAAGGTGTCCTAGTGTCAATGGAAAGCGGCAAGTCATCCACATACGGAATTATGCAAGTTGAGGACCGAGGAACTATTTTCGTTGAGCCGGGTACTGAAATTTATGAAGGTATGATTGTGGGAGAGCATACTCGTGAAAATGATCTTACTGTCAACATCACTAAAGTGAAGCATGCGACAAACATCCGTTCTGCTAATAAGGATCAGACGAATGTAATTAAAAAGCCGCGGATCATGACACTTGAAGAAGCTCTGGAATACCTGAATGATGATGAGCTGCTTGAAGTAACACCTGAGTCAATCAGACTGAGAAAGAAACTTCTTGATAAGAATGAAAGAGAAAGAATGGCAAAGAAGAAGAAATACGCTGAAACTAACTAAGGCTAAGAAGGGGGAGGAGATAAGGATATGGATGTATCACAGCACCTGTCTTTTTTTGCTGCTTTGTTCAAAGTCGATGAGAATCCCACAACCGGAATGTGGCTTCTCTATATAACAATTGTACTGCTGTCAATATTGGTATTTAAATTAGGATTTGCAAAGAAACTCCCAATTTTAAAATCAGCTATGATATACACTTTCTTGATTTTAGGCTGTACGATGTTGACGTTTCTCGGAGTATTCCTTCCTGTAGCAGAAGGTCTTGTTGTGGCTGCATTAATCTTGATCATTTACAAAATCCGCCTTAACCAGGAAAAGAAGGAACAGGCAAAGGCAAAGGCGGAATAACAGGGAGATGCTGAGATGAAGTCCTTGCAGGATTCACTGTATAACTGGCTGACGATAAAAATTGTCTGTGAGGAACGTCCGGATGATACAGCGGCAGCAGACACAGAAAAAATGTTCTTTGAGATTCTTTCGGAAGAGCATAATATTTCAGATATTCACTTTGAAAAAGATGATGTGATGTATTATGTACATTACACAAAGGGCGAAGAACGGAATAAGAGCCGCTTTCCATGTGAATTGATAGAAGTAATGCTTAAACAGATTCAAAGTGAACCTGAAAAATATGTAAATTATCCGGAGGATTAAAAGAAGCCGCCCCAGACAAATGACTGGGGCGGCTTCTTTGCTGTTCTGGAATGGTGTGGAATTCACCATTCCTCCTCCTGGACTTTGCTTCGATATAGCTTAAAGTTTCCAGTATCAGCTCTTTTTTGTGTTTTTTCTGTAATTCTTGTTTCGCATGGTCTGCACATATATGTGTGAATCGGGCGGTTTCGGAGACGTTTAGCCTGCAAGGACTCGTTTTCAATGGATTCAATTTTATCACATAGTACACATTTTACTCGCATGGGACACCTCATATTGTTTTAACTGTTGTTATTACCATTATAGTATAAGTTCAGGTCTGATTCGAATGCTTTGCGGCAAATATTTTTTTACGGTCGTCCCGTATCGGGTTTTATGTGTTAGTTTATATTAGTATAGAAAGCGCTGCAGGTTTAATCAAACTTGTAGAAGAGATGTTATAAGTTGAAAGAAAAGCGTTATCATACTATGATGAAATTAATAAAGGAGGGAAAAGAATGGCAAATCAGGTAGAACCGAAATTAATCAAACCATTATATGACGAATTGCAAAAGGAACGTTTCGTCACACTTGCCACAATTGACTTTGAAACTGGCGGGCCTAATGTTAATGCGATTTCATGGATACTGGCAAAAGATGACGGAACATTATATTTTGCAGTTGATAACCGTTCGAGAATTGTTCAAAACATAAATGCCAATAACAAAGTTGTTCTGAATATTATCGCGAATGAATCTACATACTCCATCGCAGGTGAAGCATCGATTAAGGCTGAAAAGATGGAAGGCGTACCTTTAAAGCTTGCTCTTATGGCCATTACTGTGAAGGAAGTCCGTGATGTCATGTTTTACGGCTCTAAAATCACTGTTGAACCTCAATATGACAAAACATACGATAAAGATGCAGCAGCTCGTTTGGACAAACAGGTAATGGAGGCAATGAAAAAAGCTTAGTTCCCCAGGGAACTAAGCTTTTGTTGTTCTTACAGCCGTTTTACCGCTAAGCAATAATTACCATCGGTGGATGACTCTTTTACTTATAATGATTTGAGTGTTTTTCCTGTTTTTGTTCAAGCTGATTTTCCTGGTCATTGTTGAGTCTTTTCTTTGGATCTTCGGTTGCGTTTTTCTCATTTTCCTTTTTAGGATCAACCAGATCGGCTGGGACTTCAGGCATTAACCGGCCGGCGATATCTGCCAGTTCGTTCATGATTCCCTGCAGGGGCTCTCCGTTTTGAATGTCAGCGGCTATTTCTCGAAGCCTCGCGTTAATATCCGGATCAGCCACTACAATTGCTCTTGCACCATGAGGATCATTTTTTAGGGTTTCGGCAACTGAATATTTGATTGATCCGACCTCAGAACGATCTAGATTTTTATTCACATCTACTCCAATGACTGCAAAGCGTCCAAGTACAACTGCTGTTGCATCATTGACATTGGGAACTCGGACAGCCAAATTGACAAGATGCCTGGAAACCTGCTGTCCAGTCTCTCTGTCAACTTCCTGTATTGTACTATTTTTAACATTTACTGAGTTGATGTTTTTTTGCTCCTGATGATCTTGGGCCTGGTTGTTCATGCCGCACCCTGTTAATAGTAATCCTGTCATCCAAACAAGCAGCCATTTATTCATATTTGACACCTCCGGGACATCTGAATTTCCTGAAAATGAAACCTTGAACTTCTTCAGGTTCAGGAATATTGAGGATTGTTTAATGTTATTGTGCAAAATTTCTTCTATCTTTATTCGGCATTACATATATTTTTACCAAGATAGATTTGTCCGCTTCCTAAGAAAGCCTTTCTTCCTAATTAATCAACATCTTTCGAAGGCTGAATAATATAAATCAACAGGATTATAATCCATCAGGAATGAAGGTGAACTTTTTCATGAAACTGCAAATCTGCAAGCAGGGGATCTCGCACTTGCAATTTGCTTTATCAAGACACAAGAGGAGCAGGGGGCATCATATTGAGTAAAATTTACGTATTAGATACCAATGTCTTGTTGCAGGATCCTAATTCCATATTTTCATTTGAAGATAATGAAGTAGTTATTCCGGCTGTAGTTCTGGAAGAGGTTGATTCTAAGAAAAGGTATATGGACGAAATTGGGAGGAATGCAAGGCAAGTATCCCGGCTGATTGACAGCATGAGAGAGACAGGTAAGCTACATGAGAAAATACCTCTTGAAAATGGCGGAAGCCTGCGAATTGAGTTAAATCATAGATCATTTCATGAACTTCAGGAGATCTTTGTAGAAAAAACGAATGATAATCGGATTTTGGCAGTTGCAAAAAACTTATCTTTGGAGGAAGAGACAAAAGAAAATGGACGAACGGTAATCCTGGTAAGCAAAGATGCTCTTGTCAGAGTTAAAGCGGATGCGATCGGGCTAATTTCAGAGGACTTCTTAAGTGATCGTGTAGTTGAAAATGATCATTTATATCCCGGTTTTCTGGAGGTATATATAGGGCTCGATATTATGAACCGCTTTTATGAAAAAGGAGAACTGCCACTTTCTGAAATAGCAAATCATCCTTTCTATCCCAATCAGTTTCTGGTGATGAAAGATGCGCTTGGTTCCTCATCGTCTGCACTTGGTATAGTGGACAAAAGTGGAAAGAAAGTGAAAAAACTTATTTTTGATCATGACCATATATGGGGGATCAAGCCGAGAAACGTGCAGCAGACAATGGCTCTTGAGCTGTTACTGAGAAATGACCTGCCGCTTGTTACGCTTATCGGCAAGGCCGGGACTGGAAAAACTCTTTTGGCGCTTGCATCTGGCTTAATGCAGACCGAAGATTATGGACAGTACAAAAAATTGCTGGTCGCCCGCCCCATTGTGCCTGTAGGCAAGGATTTGGGATTCCTTCCGGGTGAAAAAGAGGAAAAGTTAAGACCATGGATGCAGCCGATTTTCGATAATCTGGAGTACCTGTTTAATGTCAAAAAGCCGGGTGAATTGGATGCCATATTGGCAGGTATGGGCTCGATTGAGGTGGAGGCCCTGACATATATCAGAGGCAGAAGCATACCGGATCAATTCATTATTATTGATGAAGCACAGAACCTGACGAAGCATGAAGTGAAAACCATATTAACCAGGGTAGGGGAAGGGAGTAAAATTGTACTGATGGGAGATCCCGAGCAGATAGACCATCCCTACCTTGATGCATATAACAACGGTCTCACCTATGTCGTGGAAAGATTTAAAGATCAGGTTATCTCGGGTCATGTCAAACTTGTTAAAGGTGAGAGATCCGGCTTGGCCCAGCTTGCTGCTGACCTGTTATAACCTGCATGACAGGGCTTGTGAATTCTGGAGTTTTCAGGCCGGGGGAAGAGACTGCGAAGAAAAAGGGCGATGCAATTTCGCCCTCCCCTGTCATTCCACTCTAAATGCTTTCACTCTTTTTATAGGAGAATTCTGGTTGCTCCCATCCCCGAGATAGGCATGAACAGGCCCATCCTCTTTTAATGGTTTTCCATCCTTTGAGAACCCCAATATTAATTCTTCTGCTTCAGATAGAGTCAATCTGGTCTCGCCATCTTCGCTTTCAATAACTACGAATTCTGCATTCTCTTTTGGCTCCGCATTCATTAGGAATGGTTTAAAAGGTATCCCGAATGTACCTGTCAGGACCTTTTCTTTTTCAAACTTCTTTTCTGTTTTAAGTGTTGGAGGGAAAACTGCGCCTTCCATAATTTCTCTATCCCAATGCTTTGAGACTGCTTTAGTATATTCATCAAGTTCATTTTTTCTGATATTTTCCTGCATAAAGTATGTTGTCAAATCCACCCTTCGGTCATCAAATATCCAGACTCCCGGATCTAAGGTGATTTGATATTTTACGTTTCCTTTGAAAGCAATAATATTTTCCATATTGAACCTCCTGGCAGCACCACTTATATTAAATATATGTATGATTTAAGTATACAGATTTTTAAGGCGCTTGTCATACAAGCAATAATTGATGATTATCCTTATTAGTGCAGTACTGAATTCAGGCGGGAATCCTTTCTTTATCGAATCCCTTATTATCCTTGCTTTTTTCCATGCTTAAGTATAAAATTTATAGATAGGATAATCGCTCGGAAATGGAGGGATTTAAAGTTGGCTTCTGACATGATTATTGACCACAAAGAAAAAGCAAATGCCATTCTTAAGGCGGATGCTGCTAAAATATTAAAGTTAATTAAGGTACAGATGGATAATCTAACCATGCCTCAATGCCCTCTATATGAGGAAGTTCTTGATACCCAGATGTTTGGCTTATCAAGAGAAATAGATTTTGCTGTCCGTCTTGGATTAATTGAAGAGACTGAAGGAAAGGCTATTTTAGAGGAATTGGAAAGGGAGCTCTCCATGCTCCACGAAGCTTCAGTAAAAAAATAATAATAAAAAACTCAAACATCTCTTACAAAGAATGTTTGAGTTTTTTTATAACCTTATTATAAAAAATGGTATTAGTATATCTAATAGAAAAGATTACTATATATTGTATAACTTAATTTAAAAATAGTATAACATAATTATAGAATTATTTTCTTTGCTGTGTTACATTTAAATTAACTTTTCTTTTCTTCAAAGCAGGATATTTAATACTATAGTAGAATAAGTAATAAACTTAGAAGATAAGGGAAGAGGGCTGGATGTTTAAAAAAATATTAAAATCATATGATTATACCCTGATAATTGCCGTGGCCCTGTTAGCTGTTTTTGGACTTATTATGGTTTTTAGTGCAAGCATGGTAACAGCAGTCCAGATTTATGATCAGGATAGTGACTTTTTCTACAATAAACAAAAGATGAATTTAATTATCTCAGGCATTGTTTTCGTATTTGTCGCTCTATTTCCATACAAAGCTATGCAAAGCAACAAATTTCTTGTTCCGATGGTATTTCTTTCGTTATTCGGTCTAATTGCGTTATTTATCTTCGGTAAAGTAGCTGGTGGAGCTATGAGCTGGTTTGAAGTCGGTAAGAGAAGCCTTCAGCCAGCAGAGTTTGTCAAGCTTTCAGTCATTATATATTTGGCTGCTGTGTATGCAAAGAAACAGCCCTATATCAATGAATTTAACAAAGGGGTTCTCCCGCCGCTTGCTTATCTCCTCCTTGCCGTAATCCTGGTTGCTTTACAGCCTGATTTTGGTACAGCCATGATTATATTGCTTGTGGCTGGAGCAGTGATATTTACTTCAGGCATGAATTTTAAGAATATATTTAAATTGGTGCTCTTCGGAGTATTGCTGGCCGCTCCTTTTCTCCTTATATTAAAAGATAAGATATTTGCGCCTTATCGAATGGGGAGGGTAGAAGCATTTAGAGATCCCTTTGGATCGGAGTTCGGATATCAGCTTTCGAATTCTTATATCGCCCTCGGTGCAGGCGGGTTAAAAGGACTGGGCCTTGGTGAGAGTATACAAAAACTAGGGTATCTTCCTGAAGCCCATACAGACTTCATTATGGCCGTAATTGCTGAGGAACTCGGTGCATTCGGAGTAGGTTTTGTCATTTTGCTTATCGGGTACATTGTACTGAGAGGAATCTTTATCAGTTTAAAGTGTAAAGATGCTTTTGGAAGCTTGCTTGCTATCGGGATTTCCGCCATGATAGGAATTCAGGCGTTCATTAACCTTGCGGGAATTTCGGGTGTTATGCCGCTCACTGGTGTTACACTTCCTTTTATAAGCTATGGAGGGTCATCCCTGCTATTGCTTTCGATTGCAATGGGAATTCTAGTGAATGTCTCTATGTTCGTCAATTATGAAAAGAAATATAAACATAAGCATGAAGAGACAAATCCGGAATCTATTGAGATGGCTTCCGAAAAAACATTTTCTATTCATAAATAAGCACAGATAAATTTACAGTGCTTTATTTATATATCAATCAGCTGATGCTGATTACATAATTGCTTCCATCAGGGGGCAGCCAATCAGAGTTACTATGGCCGGCTAGCGGAATATCCGCCCGGCCTCAACTTGAATTTGGCAGAATATTGCTAAAAATACATAAAGACGGGGTGTTTTGTTTGAGCAGAAGAATTAACAAAGTATTAGTAGCTAACAGAGGAGAAATTGCCATTCGTGTTTTCCGTGCCTGCACTGAGCTGGATATTCGCACGGTAGCTATCTATTCGAAAGAGGATTCCGGTTCCTACCACCGATATAAAGCGGATGAAGCTTATCTGGTAGGGGAGGGCAAAAAACCGATTGATGCCTATCTTGACATTGAAGGAATCATTGATATAGCAAAAAGCAGTGATGTAGATGCCGTTCATCCTGGTTACGGATTTCTATCTGAAAATATTGAATTCGCCAAACGGTGCGAGGAAGAAGGCATCATATTTATCGGTCCTACTTCAAAGCATTTAGATATGTTTGGAGATAAAGTTAAGGCAAGAACTCAAGCCCAGCTTGCTGAAATTCCGGTGATACCTGGCAGTGATGGTCCAGTAGAAAGCCTGGACGAAGTAATTAGCTTCGGCAAAGATCATGGCTTCCCAATTATCATTAAAGCTTCACTGGGCGGCGGCGGAAGAGGCATGCGAATCGTAAGGAACCTTGAAGAAGTAAAGGAATCATATGAGCGTGCCAAATCAGAGGCAAAAGCAGCTTTTGGGAATGATGAAGTTTATGTTGAAAGATTTATAGAGAGGCCGAAACACATTGAAGTTCAAATCATCGGTGACCATGAAGGGAATATTGTTCACCTGTATGAAAGAGATTGTTCAGTCCAAAGGCGCCACCAGAAGGTTGTTGAAGTTGCACCTTGCGTCTCACTCCCGGAAAATTTGAGAGACGAGATATGCCAGGCTGCTGTCAACCTAATGAAGAATGTAGATTATTTAAATGCAGGAACTGTGGAATTCCTGGTTTCAGGTGACCAGTTTTATTTCATAGAAGTAAATCCGCGTGTACAAGTTGAGCATACGATCACCGAAATGGTAACAGGTGTCGATATTGTACAAACGCAAATCATGGTGGCTGAAGGCCACTCGCTGCACAGCAAAGAAGTTGGGGTTCCGAAACAGGAAGATATTCATGTACATGGCTATGCCATTCAATCCCGTGTTACAACAGAGGACCCTTTAAATAATTTTATGCCAGATACCGGCAGGTTAATGGCATACAGATCAGGCGGCGGTTTCGGCGTAAGGCTTGATGCTGGAAATGGTTTTCAGGGGGCAGTAATCACACCTTATTATGATTCGCTGCTTGTTAAACTCTCAACACATGCAATGACTTTCCAGCAGGCAGCATCAAAAATGGTGAGGAACCTTCAGGAGTTTCGTATCAGGGGTATAAAAACAAATATTCCTTTCCTAGAGAATGTTGTAAAACATGAAAAATTCTTAATAGGTGAGTATGATACATCATTTATTGATGAAACTCCTGAGCTATTCCTATTTTCGAAAAAGAAAGACCGCGGGACGAAGATGCTGAATTATATCGGAAATGTAACGGTAAATGGATTTCCGGGAATTGAAAAGAAGAAACGGCCGGTATTTGAAGAGCCTCGAGTACCGAAATTAAAATATAGTACAGATTACCAGGATGGAACAAAGCAAATTTTAGATAATCAAGGTCCTGAAGGGCTTGTAAATTGGATTAAAGAACAAAAGGAAGTCCTGATTACGGATACTACCTTCCGTGATGCGCATCAATCTCTGCTCGCGACACGGGTAAGAACTAATGATCTGAAGCATATAGCAGAGCCGACAGCAAAATTGCTGCCCGATATGTTTTCGTATGAAATGTGGGGCGGTGCCACTTTTGATGTTGCTTACAGATTCCTGAAAGAAGATCCTTGGGATAGATTACTGACATTACGGGAGAAAATGCCAAATGTTTTATTCCAGATGCTTCTTCGTGCTTCGAATGCAGTCGGTTATAAAAACTACCCGGATAATGTAATAAGAGAGTTCGTAGAAAAATCGGCCCACGCCGGTATCGATGTATTCCGGATTTTCGATAGCCTTAACTGGGTTAAAGGGATGGAAGTAGCAATTGATGCTGTGCGGCAGACAGGAAAAATTGCTGAAGCCGCTATGTGTTATACAGGTGATATTCTGGATCCTGCCAGAACAAAATACAATCTAAAATACTATAAAGACTTAGCAAAGGAACTTGAAAATCAGGGAGCACATATACTGGCCATCAAGGATATGGCCGGTTTATTGAAGCCACAATCAGCATATACTCTTATTTCTGAATTGAAAGAAACTGTTGACATTCCAATTCATCTTCACACCCATGATACAAGTGGAAATGGAATTTACACATATGCAAAGGCTATTGAAGCTGGAGTGGATATTGTAGATACGGCACTGAGTACAATGGCAGGCTTAACATCACAGCCAAGCGCTAACTCTTTGTATTACGCGCTGCAGGGAAATGACAGACAGCCAAAAATTGATATCCAGTCGCTCGAGCAATTATCTTACTATTGGGAAGATGTGCGCAAATATTACCAGGATTTCGAAAGCGGCATGAAAGCTCCTCATTCAGAAGTCTACCAGCATGAGATGCCTGGCGGTCAATACAGTAATCTTCAGCAGCAGGCTAAAGCAGTTGGCCTTGGGGATAAGTGGGATGAAGTTAAGGACATGTATTCCCGCGTGAACCAAATGTTTGGTGATATTGTCAAAGTTACACCTTCATCAAAGGTCGTTGGTGATATGGCGTTGTTTATGGTTCAGAATCAGCTGACAGAACAGGATGTTTTGAACAAAGGGAGATCACTGGATTTTCCAGACTCAGTTGTAGAGCTATTTGAAGGCTACCTGGGCCAGCCATATGGCGGTTTTCCGACTGAACTGCAAAAAGTCATATTGAAAGACAGAGAGCCAATTACAGTCCGACCAGGAGAGCTTCTTGAAGATGTAGACTTTGATGCTTTAAAAGAAAAACTCTTTAAAGAATTGGGCAGACAGGTTACAAGCTTTGAAGCAATTGCTTATGCACTATATCCAAAAGTATTTATGGATTATATTAAGACCTGCGATCAATTTGGTGATATTTCTGTTCTTGATACCCCTACATTCCTGTATGGTCTAAGACTTGGTGAGGAAGTGGAAATTGAAATTGAAACAGGTAAAACATTAATAGTTAAATTGGTTTCGATAGGGCAGCCTCAAGCAGACGGCACAAGAATTGTATATTTTGAGCTAAATGGCCAGCCGCGGGAAGTAAGCATAAAAGACGAAAGCATAAAAGCTACAACAGCAGCCAAGGCAAAAGCTGATCCGCATAATGAAAGCCATATTGCAGCCAGCATGCCGGGAACTGTCATCAAGTTACTTGTAGAAAAAGGTGAGAAAGTCGAAAAAGGCGATCACTTAATGATTACTGAGGCTATGAAGATGGAAACGACTGTACAGGCACCATTCTCTGGAATTGTAAAGGATATTTTTGTATCAAATGGTGAAGCAATTCAAACTGGTGACCTGCTTATAGAGTTTTCAAAATAAACAAAAGAGCTTCGGCAAATGCCGAAGCTCTTTTGTTTATTTAATTTATGGAATGGAAGTGAAAGTAGGGATAGCCGATTCATCACTTTTCTCTTTTTCCTTAACTGCTGAAGCAGCTAGCTCATTTTTTTTGCTTCGTGAAGACAGGAGGATAAAATAGCTTAGTACTCCAAATAAGCAGGAAATAAAGAAGGCGTGTGCAAGAGCTATATACAAGTTAAGTCTGGTTAAGACGACCAATGCTCCAGCGGCAACCTGAAGTGATACTAAGATAAAGGAAATAATCCAACCCCAGTAAATTACCTTCTGGTTTTTGTAATGTTTAATGGCCAAATAGGTAATGTAACCAATCCATATGAAAATTAATCCAGCGGCGGCTCGGTGCCCCATTTGCACCCATTCGTACATATTAGAAGGAAGTGTGAATGATCCATTTATACAAAGCGGCCAGTCACGGCATACAAGGCTGGCATTAACATGACGCACAAGTGCACCGGTGTAAACAACAGCATAGCTGTATAAAGAAACTCCAATAATATGTTTCCTCATTCTTTTATCGATAATAAGTTTTTCTGCCTCGAATTTTTTATCAACTTCAAAAATAAGCAAAGTCAGGAGCAGTACAGCAGCAAAAGAAATTAATGATATCCCGAAATGAAGGGCTAGCACAAAATCAGATTGCCCCCAGACTACTGCGGCAGCGCCAATTAAAGCCTGCAGGATAAGGAAAAAAAGCGAAGTCAGCGCTAAAAACTTTGTCTCTCTAATATGCCCTATTTTTCTCCATGTCCAAATTGATAATATAAGAACCATAAATCCAATAGTGCCTGATACTAGTCTGTGTGCCAGTTCGATAATCAGTTCAGGAGTAATATCGGTGGGAACTAACTCGCCGTTGCAAAGTGGCCATGATTTCCCGCACCCCATTCCTGATTCCGTTTTGGTTACTAGGGCACCGCCCAGCAAAACCAAAAGCATGCCGATTGATGTGAGAACGGCAAGCCATTTTAAAGATCGTTGCAAAGCCTTTCACCTTCTTTAAATATTCTAGGTTTAATAATAGTGTCAACAATTGATTTAGTGCGTATTTGTCCATTATCTATCTTAACAAAGATTCTATAAAAAGCCATATATGAATGTGCGTCCATTTACTTTTTCGATAGTACAGGAACAAAAAGCTTTTTACAACAGTTATAAAAATTATAAAGTTAATTATAGTAAAAAAGGTTGAAACTTATAATAGAGTTTGCTAGAAATATAAAGGGGGTATAAAATGGATGTCCCCTGTCGCGGAAAAAAGTAATACAAAATACATAATGTGAGTATATTATTCCTCCGTAGTTTTCTGAACCATTTTTATTATCTCAAAGATAAACCTTTTCTTTAAGTAAATTTAGACTTTGACACAAATTAGTCATAAATTATTCTAAAAAAATTCACAAAAGAGTTTTAAAGTGTGATTTAATATACAGAGAAAAGGTTTGGATTCATTTAGATAGTAAACAGTTTAAATACAATATTAATGGTAGAAAACTATTAGTATGGTTATTATTTATCCCGGGTTCACCCCTCGTTTTTTATCGCGAATATGGCTTTCGGTACATTTATGCTTTATAGTAGGTGTAATGTTCGCGGTAAGGAATTAAGGAGGAAAAGATATGTCTGACTCACGGGCTTTAAGTGATGCTGCTATTGAAAATAGAGAGCGAAGCCTCCAACAAGATATTCCTGAGACTACAGTCTGGAAGGACTTTCTTGCTCTTATCAAAATTGGTATTGTAAATTCCAATCTGATTACAGCGTTCACCGGTCTTTGGCTTGCACTGCATTTTTCAGGAAAAGGATTTTTCAATAATCTGGATCTGGTTCTTTATACAGTTATTGGCTCCTCATTGATTATTGCAGGCTCCTGCAGCTTAAATAATTATATAGACCGCGACATTGATCCATTAATGGAAAGGACAAAAGGGAGGCCAACTGTTACTGGGAAAGTCAACCCGGGCAAGGTGGCACTTTTGAGTTTTCTGCTTATTGGCCTTGGTACGGCCTTTTTAATGTTTACAACAGTAACAGCAGTTGTTATTGGATTAATTGGTGTTTTCAGTTACGTTGTCCTATATACAATGTGGGCTAAACGCAGGTTTGTTTCCAATACGATTATAGGCAGCATTTCAGGGGCAGTTCCCCCGCTTATTGGGTGGGCAGCTGTGGATGGCAACCTTGACCCTATGGCATGGGTGCTGTTCGCTATTGTGTTTATCTGGCAACCTCCTCATTTTTATGCGCTGGCTATGAGAAGGGTAGAGGAATACCGGGCTGCTGGAGTTCCGATGCTACCAGTAGTAAAAGGATTTAAGACCACGAAAAGGCATATTTATATCTGGATTGCAGCATTAATGCCGCTGCCGTTCCTAATGCCATCGCTGGGACTGCCATTCATGATACTTGCTGCAGTTTTAAACATCGGCTGGTTATTGACCGGGCTATATGCAAGAAAGTTTAAGGATGATATTAAATGGGCTACATTGATGTTTGTATACTCCCTGCAATATCTGACCATCATGTTTGTAGCTATGGTAATTGTCACACTTATTTAACTTAGTTAGGAAGTTCCTTTTTCGTTTATAACGAGAGGGGATTTATCCATATTTTTTGATCAAACAATTCAAAAAATGAAATCTTTACGAAAGAGGGGTTTGATTAAGCTATGAAAAGGCTTGCAAAGTGGCGTCTTTTTTCTCTGTTTGCAATGATGGCGCTCATTCTTTCCGCTTGCTCCGGTGAACCGTATTTATCTACGCTAAAACCTGCCGGCGAAGTGGCGCAGACACAATTTGATTTGATGGTGTTAAGTACTGTAATAATGGTAGGAGTAATTGCGGTCGTAACAATAATCTTCTTTATTGTTGTTTTTAAATTCCGCCGCAAGGACGACAGAATTCCAAAACAAGTTGAAGGAAGCCACAAACTGGAAATCATTTGGACTGTTATTCCTATTCTTTTGCTTCTTATTCTTGCTGTACCGACAGTTTCAGCTACCTTTAAGCTTGCTGATGTAGGTCCAATGGAAAAGAAGAATGAAGATGGCAAAACAGATGCACTTGTTGTTAATGTGCGTGCAAACTTATACTGGTGGGAATTTGAGTATCCAAACCAGGAAATTATCACTGGCCAGGAATTAGTTGTGCCAACGGATGAAAAAGTTTATTTCAATCTTATTGCTTCAGATGTTAAGCACTCCTTCTGGATTCCTGCTGTAGGCGGTAAGCTGGATACGAACACGGACAACGTGAATAAATTCTGGCTCAAGTTTGACAGTGAAAAGGCTGCAGATGCCGATAATTTATTTTATGGAAAATGTGCTGAGCTTTGCGGTCCATCTCACGCGTTAATGGATTTCAAAGTTAAAGCGGTTCCACGTGATGAATTTGATCAATGGGCAACTGCAATGGCAGAAGTAAAAGAACCTAAAAAGGCAGAGACAGATCTTGCTCAAGCTGGTCAGGAAGTTTTCAATAACAGCTGTATCGGCTGTCATGCTGTAACTCCGGCAAACACTGCTCCTGAAGCAGCTCGTTTAGCTCCTAACTTAACAAACTTCGGTGATCGTGACCGTATTGCAGGTGTCCTTGATCATACTGAAGATGATCTTAAGGATTGGTTAAGAGATCCGGAAACATTCAAACCTGGCAATAAAATGACAGGTACTTATGGTGAATTGTCAGAAGAAGAGCTTGATGCCCTGACAGAATATTTAATGGGCTTGAAAGTTACGGAACAATAGGGATTTTTTGAAAAGGGAGGTAAAATTGTGAGTACCTTAGCACAAAAAAAAGGTTTCGGAGCGGTTTTATGGGATTACTTAACTACAGTTGACCATAAAAAAATCGCAATCCTTTATCTTATAGCTGGCGGATTTTTCTTCTTGCTTGGCGGATTGGAAGCTATGTTCATCCGTATCCAGCTTGCAGTACCAAATAATGACTTTGTAAGTGCCGGATTATATAATGAAATTTTAACTATGCACGGTACAACGATGATCTTCTTGGCGGCTATGCCACTAATTTTTGCTTTTATGAATGCTGTTATGCCACTTCAGATTGGTGCGCGTGACGTTGCATTCCCATTCTTGAATTCTTTAGGATTCTGGCTGTTTTTCTTTGGTGGAGTTTTCTTGAACCTGTCATGGTTCTTAGGCGGAGCTCCTGATGCCGGATGGACTTCTTATGCATCTCTATCAATTGCTTCTGAAGGGCATGGAATCGACTTCTATGCACTTGGACTGCAGATATCAGGTGCTGGTACGTTAATCGGGGGGATCAACTTCCTTGTTACCATCATTAACATGCGTGCTCCTGGTATGACATACATGCGTATGCCTTTGTTTACTTGGACAACATTTGTTACATCAGCATTAATTTTATTTGCATTCCCTGCTCTAACAGTAGGACTATTCCTGTTAATTTTCGACCGTATGTTTGGATCTAACTTCTTTGATCCTGCTATGGGTGGAAACACAATTATCTGGGAGCATTTCTTCTGGATTTTTGGACACCCTGAAGTTTACATCTTGGTTTTGCCGGCTTTCGGTATTTTCTCCGAGATCTTTGCGATATTCTCAAGAAAACGCCTTTTCGGATACTCTTCAATGGTATTCGCAACGGTCCTTATCGGTTTCTTAGGATTCATGGTATGGGCTCACCATATGTTTACAACTGGTATGGGGCCTATTGCAAACGCAATTTTTGCTGTTGCAACAATGGCAATTGCAGTACCGACTGGTATTAAGATCTTTAACTGGTTATTTACAATGTGGGGTGGAAGCATCACTTTTACAACGCCTATGCTTTGGGCTATTGCCTTTATTCCTTCATTCGTAGCCGGAGGTGTTACTGGTGTTATGCTGGCGTCTGCTGCACAGGATTACCAGTACCATGACAGCTACTTTGTAGTTGCCCACTTCCATTATGTTATTGTCGGCGGTGTTGTGTTTGCACTATTTGCGGGTGCTCACCTATATTGGCCAAAAATGTTCGGTACAATGTTAAGTGAATTCCTTGGAAAAATTACGTTCGTATTATTCTTTATTGGATTCCATTTAACATTCTTTATCCAGCATTTCCTTGGACTTTGGGGAATGCCGCGTCGTATCTTCACTTATCTTCCTGGACAGGGATTTGATACGTCGAACATGGTAAGTACTGTTGGTGCTTTCTTCATGGCAGCTGCAGTCATCATCTTGTTAATAAATGTTGTTATTACTAGCGTTAAAAATGAAAAAGTTGGCAATGATCCTTGGGGAGACGGCCGAACTTTAGAGTGGGCCATTCCTTCACCGCCTCCATTCTATAACTTCAAGCAGCTTCCGCTGGTTCGCGGCCTTGATGCATATTGGCTTGAAAAAATGGAAGGCAAAAAAGGCATGTCGCCTGCAGAACCGCTAGGTGATATCCATATGCCAAATAACTCGTTTGTTCCATTTGTGATTTCTTTCGGACTATTTGTTGCTGCATTTGGGGCAATGTACCACAATGAACACAGCTGGGGTATTCCAGTGCTAATCGTGGGTATGCTTATTACTTTAGGCTCCATGTTTGTTCGTTCTGTCAAGGATGATCATGGATACCACATTCATAAAGAAGATTTGGAAGATAATAATGATAAGGGGGTTAAGGCATAATGGCTACTGAACAAAAAATGACTTATGAAACATGGCCTGCGTCGCCTGAAAAGCAAACCCTCGAAGCCAAGAACAAATTCTTAGGTTTCTGGTTTTTCCTTGGGGGAGAGACGGTTTTATTCGCCTCCCTATTTGCCACTTACCTTGCTTTAAAAGACAAAGTTCCTAGCAGTGACATGGCTCTTGCGAAAGACTTGTTTGAAATTCCATTGGCATTTATTATGACAATGCTGCTATTAACAAGCTCGCTCACAAGCGTATATGCTATGTATCACATGAAGAACTTCAACTTCAAAAAAATGCAGCTATGGCTTGGGATTACTGTTTTGCTTGGACTTGGATTCCTCGGCTTGGAAATTTACGAGTTCAATCACTATGTACATGAGTTCCATCATAGTTTCACTAGCAGTGCCTTTGGTTCAGCCTTCTACACGTTAGTTGGATTCCATGGTGCTCACGTGGCATTTGGTTTACTATGGATCACTACTTTGATGATCCGCAACAGTAAAAGAGGATTGAGCCTTTACAATGCTCCTAAGTTTTATGTAGCCAGCCTATACTGGCACTTTATCGACGTTGTTTGGGTATTCATCTTCACAGTAGTATATTTAATGGGAATGGTGGGATAAACTGATGGCCAATCAACAACCAAACTCAGGTAACCCAAGAGTAGACATTGAATATAGACGCAAAAAAAGTGCAGAAGAGATGAGACATCAAGTTATCACATTCGCACTAATGATCTTCCTGACAATTGTTGCGTTCGTAGCTGCAGGTTATGAAGGTTTCTCCGGATGGTTTGTAGTGCCGTTCATCCTGATTCTTGCTCTTGTGCAAGTAGTCTTTCAATTATATTATTTCATGCATATGAGCCACAAAGGTCATGAAGCACCGGCAATGTTCTTATACTCAGGAGCATTTGTCGGATTTATCACAATCATCGCTTTCTTGACTGTTATTTGGTGGTAAATTCAAAAGAAAATCGGCTGTTGTGGCCGGTTTTCTTTTTATGTAAGGCTGTTTTAGCAAGGTTTGTTGCTATCTGTATATTTTTTAATGAATTGATTGGAGTGGAAGGTGCGAGATACTCAAGGAAGCTTAATCAACCTCCCGCGGTTCGCAGAGCATCCTCTCGCTGTAATCAACGGGCAACATCAATAGGTGAAATACAACAATTTATACCAAAAGAGTCTTATGTAATGAAGTAGTGGCAATTAATACTCAATTTCCGTTTTATTGAGATTGCAGATTGAAGGGAGTATAATAGTACTTGTCAATATCTCTTTGTATTGGAAATGTTTAAGGCTGATTAAGCAATATTTAATGAGGTGATAGCATGTCTTTGGAAATATTCGGTTTCCGTGCGCTTTGGAGTCCATATTTCTTTTTATTTGTAGCAGTGATTCTTGCAGGATACTTTATGTTAACAGTAAAGTATCGTGAAAAGTTCAAAGATAGTGAGCCATTAACTAAAAGGCAGGGTTTGTATTTTACAATCGCTATGATTGTGTTATATGCGATCAAAGGCTCCCCGCTGGACTTGATGGGTCATTTAATGTTTTATGCCCATATGATACAGATGGCTATCCTGTATTTAGTTGTTCCTCCCCTTGTAGTCATGGGAATTCCTCAGTGGGTTTGGAGACGAGTGGTTAATCACAAAGCTGTTAAACCTGTTTTCAGTATTTTTACAAAGCCATTAATCGCCATTATCTTGTTTAATGGAGTATTTTCCATATACCACATACCAGATGTTTTTGATGTCGTAAAAACGGATATGATGTTTCATACTGTATATACCTCTGGCCTGTTTCTTCTGGCAATCTTTATGTGGTGGCCGACTATTAATGAGCTTCCTGAAATGGAGTCACTGGACGGCTTGAAAAAGGTAGGATACATCTTTGCAAATGGTGTTTTATTGACTCCTGCATGTGCTCTGATCATTTTTTCAGATACTCCAATGTACAGCACATATTCTGATCCAAATGCATGGGCACAGGCCCTTCAGTTATGTGTTCCTTCTGCGACACTGGCAAGCCTGAATCTTAGCGGGCCGGAAATGTTCAATTCAATGTCACTTATACACGATCAGCAGCTTGGCGGCGTAATCATGAAGATTATCCAGGAAATTGTATATGGCTTTATTCTTGCGCAGATCTTCTATGCATGGTACAAAAAAGAACAGGAAATTACGCCTTCAGAAGAAGAAGCAATATTAAATCCGCATTTAGTAAAATAAAAAATAAACTCCAGTCAGAGGCTGGAGTTTATTTCAGTTTGTAGACAAAAGGGGTTCGGAATAGTCTCATTCCGGACCTCTTTTTTGAATTTTATTGGCTTTGAAGCATTTTCAGATGATGATAGACCTCTCCGAGGTCATCTTCTAGGCCATTTCTG
>NZ_JAMBOJ010000072.1 GCF_023715565.1 Cytobacillus firmus
GATTTAGGTTAAACTGTAATTGAGTCATAATTAATTCCTCCAACTTGTTTTTCGTAGCTGATAACATTGTTGACCAAAGGAATTAATTTGACTCATTTTCTTTTTACACAATTATATGGGCTTGACCTGAATACCACAGTTTTGTGGCAGAACCTGGGACTACTTCTGACTCAAACAGCTGATCACCCCGGTCCTGTGGCAGAACCTGGGACTACTTCTGACTCAAACAGCTGATCACCACAGTTTTGTGGCAGAACCTGGGACTACTTCTGACTCAAACAGTTGAATACCACAGTTTTGTGTCAGAACCTGGGACAACCTCTGACTCAAACAGCTGAAAACCACAGTTCTGTGGCAGCACCCCAAGCAGCTTCAAACAAAAAACACAGAAAAAAGGCGATCCCCCACCCTGAGAATCGCCTCACCTATTTATTCCTGCTTCCTATTCCGAATCTCCTTTTCTACCTTCCGCAGCGCCTTTTTCGATCCTCTCTCCAGATCATGCTGCAGCTTCCGTTCATGGTAACTGGTAAATAAGGTATTCCTGTCATACCCTTCCGGATACAGCTCGCTTGCTTTAATATCCAATTCAATCCGCTTGCTGTTGACTTCCACTAATTCATTTTTATAAAACAGCTTAATGTTATTGAATTTATCAATTGGTTCATACACAATGGCGTAATCATCCTCGCTGATCACTTTCACCCGATCACCAATATCATATTGATACACATCTTCAGTCTGGTTCACTTCAATCACTGGCTTCTTTATTTTGTTCTCTCTTACTGCTTCTAAATTATATTCCTTATTTTCAATATACAATTGCGCGCGCTTTAGGACATGTTCACGGATATTCATTTTTCTGGAAATCCAAAGTGCATTGCTCTCTCCAGATTCACCTATTAAAAGCTTATACATCGGTCTCAATTCCGCACTATCGAATAGCATGGCAGCGTTCATAAAATCACCATGCATTTCAGAATACCGTTTAATCTCACCGTAATGAGTAGTGGCAACCGTGATGCACCCCATGTGATAAAACTCTTCAAGAATCGCAATGGCCAATGCAGCCCCTTCATTCGGCTCTGTTCCGCTCCCAATCTCATCGAATAAAAGCAGCGTATTATTAGTGGAAGCACTCATGATTTCGGAAATGTTCTTCATATGAGAAGAAAACGTACTCAAGGCATTCTCAATGCTCTGATTATCGCCAATATCTACAAAGATATTGTCAAAAATGGCGATTTCACTTCCAGGCTTCGCCTTTATATGAAATCCGGACATGACAGCCAGAGTGAGGATTCCGATTGTCTTTAAGACCACGGTTTTCCCGCCCGCATTTGGGCCTGTTATGACTAAGCTTCTGTAGTCCTTCCCGATTTCAAAATCCAGCGGGACAACGCTTCCTTCCAATAAAGGATGCTTGCTGTTTACTAATTTGATAAACCCATGATTATTAATCGCCGGTTCAATACCGTCCGTACTTTTGCTGTACTTCGCTTTCGCAAAAATCATGTCGTACTGGCTGATGCATTCAATATTGATGTTGATCTCATGAATGGATTCAAGAATAGCTCCCGAAAGTGTAGCCAGTATTTGATATTCCTCTACCGACTCCTCCGATTTCAGCATGGACAATTCCACATTAAGCTTTGAAACGGCATCAGGTTCCATAAAAACAGTCGACCCTTTTGAAGATGTTTCAACCACTGTTCCTGCAACCTGATTTTTAAAGGATGCTTTGATCGGAATCGTAAAACGGTCATCCTTTTTGCTTATATAAAATTCTTGAATATATTCCTTATTAGCACTGCTGCGCAAGAATTTATTCAAGCGTTCTTCAATTTTCTCTTCGGTTTTGGCAATTTGATTTCTGATCCGCTTCAACTCTTTGCTGGCACCCGAATCAACCATGTTTCCTTTGATTGCATATAAGATTTCTTCTTCAATATTTCTGAATTCCGTCATAGATAATGCATACGTGTAGAGTACAGGCGCAAAAAATTCTTTATCTGCCATAAACTTTTTGATTTTCCGGCAGCCTCTTAGAAAATCGGATACAGCGTTTAACTCTGAAGGAGTTAATATGATCCCTTTTTCCACTTTTTCAATAATGCCTGTGATATTGGAAATGCCGGTTAATGGCAGATGCTTTTCAGCGTCTAGCAGCCTTCTCGCCTCGCTTGTTTCGTTTAAGCGATTGCGTACGGCTTTTATACTTGAGCTCGGCTCCAGTTTATCAATCAGCTTTTTCCCTAAACTGCTGACGCAATGATGTTTCACTTTATTTTTCAATTCGTGGTATTGTAATTTATCAAAGGTCATTCCATTCAATCTCTCCGCCTCATTCCAAATAAAATAGCCCGCAAAAGCCTTCCCCGCCCCAATGTAAATTGGGCAGAAAGCTTCCGCGGGCGTTCTACTTTTCGAACAGGCATAAACAAACTAAACCCTAAAATAGGCATAGTGTCTAAAGCTACACGAATATATAGAAATGAAAGCAGTCTGATAGCAGGTATTCAAACATAACATGCTTGAAAAAAGGCATTCTTAATAAACTGGCGAAAACCAGAAAATTAGCACCTTATTCAACTAAACAATTAGTTGACACCTGCAATCGACATACTTCACCACACCTTTTAATAATATGAAATTAATGTAGCACGGAACTGCCGGTCCAGTCAATCGTCATTCTGAAAACTTAAATTAATAATAAAAGTAGTTATCAAAGAAGAGTTTCAACGGAAACAGAATCTAAATAATTGATGCTTGCTTTTTTCTATAACCCTCTGCTGCCGATAATCTTCTTTAAAGCCTGCATTCTCTCAGGATCAACGGCATTCTCATAGCAGGATTCCACACGTACACCTGAACCAAAATGAACTTCAGTGACAGGCACCTCATCCAAAAATGATTTTATATTATCAACTGACAGACCTGCCCCAGCCATAATTTTCAAATGGCTATCTGCCGTAAGATCATGGAGACGCTTTAATCTTTCTGTAGAATCTGCAGCACTACTCTCTCCACCAGATGTAAGGATTCTCGAAATCTGCGGATACTCCTTAATCACTTCAAGAGCCGCAAATTGGTCTTCAGTCTCATCAAATGCCCGGTGGAAGGTAATATCCAGTCCGTCAGCAGCTTGAACTAACCGATTCAAATGTTCGTTATGTACTCTATGGTCAGATGTGAGAACGCCAAATACTGCACCTGCTGCACCAAGCTTCTTGCAGACTTCAATATCCTGAATCATGATTTCTATGTCCTCTTCCAAATAGCAAAACCCGCGGCTGTGCGGGCGGATCATCACATTAACCGGAATCCTTAGTTCTTTGCACACTCTCTCAATAACTCCATAACTCGGGGTAAGGCCGCCTTCTTCCAGCCCGGTTACCAGTTCAATTCTGCTTACCCCAGCCACTTCGGCAATTCGCGCATCATTAAGTGTGTCTGCGATCACTTCAATTATCATTTTTCGCATTACTCCCTCTTACAAATACTTAACTGAACTTTTCTATTAGTAGATTAAAGAATACAATAGCAAATATCAATGTTAACAGGATCATTGGAACGAGCGATAAAATTTTCGTGTATTTTTTTGCACTTTCCGAAATCCTGGGCTCCTTCTTATACATCCCCCGCCTTTACTGTTTTACGATTCAGTATTCATAAGGTTCCATGTTTCCAATTTGTTTAATTCACTGAAATTCGGAAACATTAATTACATATAACAAATTAGGGAGGGTTTATTTTATGACCGAAAATACCCCGAAGGACGTAAACCGTATTCAGGAGGAAGCTCAAAAACAGGACCGCGAAGCAAAGAAAGCCCAGGAAGTTGTGGATGATGCCATTTCCAAAATGACTCCGCAGCGCCAATACGAAAAAGAAAAGGAACAGAATAAACGTTAAGAAAAACCGTAATCCTGCCCGTCAAGCAGGATTACGGTTTTTAATTGCCCCGGACTCTTTTTTGTTCCGCTTTCTGCACATAATGCATCGGTAAATAAGTGATGAAAAAGACAACTAACGCAGCTGCTTCAAGCGTTACATAATACCAGACACCGTTCCCGAAAAAGGAGAGCAGGGTTTTGGTTTCTGTCGGGCTCGCCAAGTAGAAGAAATTAGTTCCCAGCAGCAGATTTATAAAGAAGACTGGCACCGCAATTACGTTCAGTGTTAAAAAGCCGGTCAGCACCGCTTTTTTCGGCACCCTGTATCCTTCAAACAAAATAAAATAGAGTACGGCTAATGGAATGGCTGAATGATGAAGAAAGTATTTGATGTAGCGGTAGTGAGGAAATTGGTAAACCATATCAGGTGTCACCATGCTTAAAATGGGAGGAATTGTACCAATAAAATACAGCAGCCAAAAAGCCTTTTTATTTGGCCTTAAAAATAGGAAAAGTGCAATGAACGTGCTTAAGGAACATAGCTGGAGCGGAAGACTTGACACATCCCACTGATTTGTCAGGACCAGCCATACATGATACGTCACTTCACAGGCAAGCAACGTAAAAAACAGCGTCCATTTAATGATTTTCTGATAAGCCCTGAGCATCTGCCTGTAATACACCAGCCACCAGGCCGTAAAAAAGAAAAGAAACAACGTAACCAGATGCATTAGTGAAAATATTTCAAAACCCTGCATTCCCGTTACCGAAAACAAGATGTCATCACCCCTCAATATTCATTGAAGTGCTGTTTGATTCATTGTATTCACGGTTGGGAAAATTAACACGGTTCATATGCGGAAAAATTGAATGGATGACCACGGCAGAAAGGGCTTAAAACAAAAAAAGCAGAGAAAATTCATATCTGAATTCCTCTGCTATTTTCAATTTTACCCATGCAGTTCTTCAAAAGCTTGATACACATTGGCTCTTACCTGAATGTCATTCAGATTAATGCCGAGCGTGACGATCGTCTGTGCCACTTCCGGGCGGATTCCTGTAATGATGGTTTTAACGCCGACAAGCGATAAGGCTTCAATCACTTTAAACAGCTGATCTGCCACCATCGTATCGACAATCATTACACCGGAAAGGTCTAAAATTAAATGTGACAGTTTCAGGTGTGCAGATTGCTTTAGTGTTTCTTCCATTAACAACCGTGCTCTCCCAGTATCAATATTCCCAATTAGCGGCAGAATGCCTACCCCTTTCGAGAGTGGAACAACCGGAACAGATAGCTCAAGGAAAGCCTGCTTTGCAGTCTCCAGAGTTACTTGATGAAATTTGACATAAAACATGCTGAAACAATGAATGGAATGATCAAGTAAGGGGTCTATCACATAGACTACCTTTATAATCTCAGAAGCTGTCATTTTATGCTCCATCATTGTTTCTTCAAGTTCATTCCAGATATATTTACGGTAATAACCCGCATCCTTTAAAGCTTCATCCAAAGGGATGCCAAGCTTGAAGAAATACTCACTTGTCCTCTTGCACCATTTCTCCATACTTTCTAAAGATTGATCTTTGTCCTCATGATTCAGCAATGCTAAACCGAATAATTCAATAAACTCAGCACGTAGCTGAACAATGTCCGCTTCCAGTTTCTCAGCCTGTGACCTTTCTGTTTCAGTCATCCCGACGTCGCTCATACGATCCTTATGCAGTTTTTTCGCTATTGTGTCCTTCTCATTTAATATCTTTTCCCCTAAAAGAAGCATTTGATTATTCATGTTCTCCCCCTATAGCAACTGGATATCACTTTAAATATGAGAACGTTTCACCCTATACCCCAACATACTTCAATACCCGTTCTTTTATTGAATAAACATTTAAATGTAATAATAAATTTTCTGTCCTTTATTTGTCTTTTGGATCAAAATAAAGAGTGCCGTCCTGCTGGACTTGAGCAAAAAACACATCTTCAACAGAGCGGATATCCGCTTTTTTCAATTCCCTTTCAAGCCAGTTCCTATTTAAATTCAGTTTCGTCAGATTTTCTGAATTGACTTTTCCATCAGCAATGACTTCTGTCGGTAAAGGAAACAGAGGCGTTTTTTGACTGTCGATATTTAGATCCTTTTTTGTTACAGATTGTTGGCTTACCGTTTTTAACACAGACAGATCTCCATTTGTCTCGAGGATGGCATAATCGACATCCTTAAAAGAAAAGATATCCTTTTGCCGTAATAGCGCCTGAAGCTCATCCAGATCCACCCTCGCTGTTTTAAGAGCGGATTCCATGATTCTGCCTGCTTTTATTACAACCAGGGGATCTCCTGTTGTGACTGACCTTCCCTGTTTTGATTTAAGGTCGAGCAAATCCATTGCAATGGTGAAAAGCGTCCAAAAAACCAGCGCGATGACTCCATCCTTGATTCGGGTGCTTTCGTTCACAGCAAGGTTCCCGGCGATAGACCCGACACCAATGGCTGAGGCCCAGTTAAAAAAGGTCATTTGTCCGATTTCCTTGCGCCCCATCAGCCTCGCCAGCAGAAATAATACTAAAAATGAAATGGTTACACGGAGGATGGTTTCCTGAATCGGCATACTTAACACACACACCTTTCAAAATTTCAAAGGAGGCTTATAACCTCCCTGAAGCTCCAAAATCTTTGGTCAACATTTTTATCACTTCTTCAGCCGTCACAATGGGGCTGTTTTTATCCTTGTCTCTCCTCATGTTAATATGATTATATTTTCTATATAAACCACTTCTTTCATGCACAAGCTAATTGTAAACAGAAGTTGAGGTTCAGTTTATTTTCATTTTATAAAATAACAATTGAAATTATTTTTAGGAGGCATTTATGTGAAAAAACTGCTGCATGGGGTAACAGATTGGGTATCCACCAAGAGAGGAATGTGGATTACGATTATCGGCTGGCTAGTGCTAATGATCGGCTTAAGCGCAGGTCCGATGCTGGGGGATTATAAAACAAATAATTTCCAGTCACTTCCTGACGAGGCGAAATCCATTATCGCCCAGAATAAAACAGAAGAATATTTTCCAAATAAACAAGGAACACCAGGAATTCTCGTCTTTCATAATGAAAATGGCGAGGTCCAAATCGATGAAGTTCAAAAAATATTGCAAGGAATTATGAATGAGGATATCGATGGAATCAAAACAATTATTGATATCAGCAAGCTTCCGCCACAGGCCATCGAGTCTTTCCTTTCTGAGGACAAGTCCACTCTGATTGTGCCAATGGAGCTTGAACAGGGACTTGGAAATGATCAGTACGCAGATATTAATGATCATGCGTCTGAAGTCGGCAATAAGATTGCAAAGGATCTAGAAAGCACAGCTTTCTATATTACGGGTCCTGCAGGTATTGCCGGAGACACAGTTAAGCTGTTTGAACAGGCTGACTTTGTTCTCCTGATTGCCACTGTTGGCATCATTCTTGTACTGTTAATAGCGATTTATCGTTCACCATTGCTGGCCTTCATTCCACTTCTGGCAACGGTAATCGTCTACCAGGTCGTGAATCAGAGTGTTGCACTACTGGGTGCCGGCGGACTTGAGATCAATAATCAGACAACCTCAATCATGAGCATTTTGCTGTTTGCTGCCGTCATTGATTATTCATTATTTGTTTTCTCCCGTTACCGCGAGGAACTGAATCATTTCGAAAACAAATATGAAGCTATGAAACATGCAATGCGGGCAACCGGCGAGCCTGTATTCTTCGCGGGCGGAACGGTGCTGGCTGCCATGCTGATTCTGTTTTTCGCTGATTTCCGTGATTATCAGAACTTTGCCCCGATTTTTGGAACGGCCATGTTTTTTATCATGCTGGCTTCTGTTACACTGGTTCCAGCATTATTTACTCTATTCGGCCGCAAGGCGTTCTGGCCTAAAGTTCCTAAATTTGGTGCGGAAACAGAAGTTAAACATAGTGTCTGGGGACCAATTGCCAGATTCGTTGTAAATAAGCCTGGCGTCTCTGGAGGAATTGTCGGCATTTTCATGCTGATCACAGCGTTTAATATTTTCAACCTTGATTATGAATTTGATACCGTCAAAAAATTCCCTGAGGATCTTCCTTCACGGGTTGGTTATGAAATTGTGGAAGCAAGATATGACAAAGGGGAACTGGCTCCTTCAACACTTCTTATTGTCAGTGATAAGCAATTAGATGAAAGTGATGCAGGTGTAATCAGTGAAAAGCTCCAGGAATATGATGAAATTGCCTCTGTCCGCCTGTCTGACCTGTCAGAAGACGGCAAGGCAGCTAAAATGAATGTGGCACTATCCATCAATCCATATTCGAATGAAGCAATAGACTTTATGAGAACCTTGCGTGACGACACACCTGAGTTATTAGATGAAATCGGCGTGGATGCTGAAGCGTACTATAGCGGGGTAACTCCGAAAATAGTGGACGAACAGGATATCAACAGCGGAGATATCAAGAAAATTGTCCTGCTTGAAACAATCCTGATCCTTGCGCTGTTATTTGCGCTTACAAAATCCATCCGGATGCCGATCTACATGATGGCAACGATTCTGCTCTCATTCGTTTCGGCTTTAGGGCTAGGGATTTTCCTTGTAGATGTATTATTCGGCTTTGATGCGATTAGTTCGCGTGTTCCTGTTTATTCCTTTATTTTCCTTGTAGCCTTGGGGATTGACTACAACATCATCCTGGTTTCACGTTTTATGGAGGAAAGAAAGAAACATCGTGTGAAGGATGCCCTTGAAATTTCCATCCGCAATACCGGCGGTGTCATTTCTTCGGCCGGCCTTATTCTGGCTGCTACCTTTGCCGCTCTGATGACTATGCCTATCGCTGATTTATTCGTATTTGGCTTCATCGTTGCCATGGGAATATTAATCGATACCTTCCTTGTGAGAGGTATGCTGCTACCGGCATTAATCTTATTTTTCGAAAAAGATGATAAGGAAACTTCCCGGCAAAACATTTCGGAATAGAGAGGGTTCCTCCCTATTCCCCAAGAGGAGGGCCTTAAATGAAGATACTTGTCGTTGATGATGATGTGCATATCCAAAAACTTGTCACGATTCATTTAAATCGTGAGGGCTATCAAGTGCTGCGTGCAGACAATGCTCAAGAAGCTTTAAGACTATTGGAAGAACAAACAGCTGATTTAGCCGTTGTCGATGTCATGATGCCTGGTATGGACGGATTCGAACTCACCAGGCTTCTGACAGACGACTTCGGAATTCCTGTTATTCTTCTGACAGCAAAGGGGCAGCTGAGTGATAAGGAGCAGGGGTTCCTATCGGGATCTGAAGATTATATCGTGAAGCCATTTGAAGTGAAGGAGCTTCTTTTCCGGGTAGCCGTCGTGCTCCGGAGAGCCGGTCGGGCTATGGAAACAATCGTTAAGGCAGGTAATCTGACCATAGACAGAAAAAGTTTTGAAGTGGAAATCAATCAGGAGACCATCCTTTTTCCACTAAAGGAATTTGAGCTCCTTAGTCTGCTGTCTGCCCGTAAAAATAAAATCACCCAGCGAGCAGCTTTAATCGAACAGGCGTGGGGTGCTGATTATGAAGGCAGTGAACAGACCTTAAATACTCACATCAACCGCGTCCGAGACCGGCTGAAAAAATACGGGGCGACTGTTGAAATTCAGACAATCCGCGGTATCGGATATAAGCTTGAGGAAATAGAATGAAGACGCTCTACCGAAAATTCATCGTTGCTACACTTGTGATATTAGCTATAAGCATCCTTCTTTCTTTCCTTTTAACAAACTGGGTCTACATGGCTTCAACAAAAGGGAAAATTGACAGACAAAATGTGGTGATCGCAGAGGAAATCGCGAATGAACTTGAACATTTGCATTCCTCCGACTCCACATATAGAACATACTTACATTCAATGAGTAAGCTCGGCTATCAGCTTTATATCGTAAATGAATCAGGTGATGGAGAATTCTTCGGACAGCCGTTCAACAGGAACGAACTGCCTGAGGAAGCCGATAAAGTGCTTACCGATCAAAAGGTTTATCACGGGATGGACAGCTTTGCGGGAAAATTCCTGATGATGGGCCATTTTTCTAACGATCTTAAAAATACAGTCGGCGTCCCTTTTACGATGGATAATCAGAATTACGGGCTTTTCCTTCGTCCGGATAATAATTTGATTTTCTCAGATATTCATATGATTTTCGCATGGTTCTTTGTCGCCATTGCTGTTGTCAGCATTACCGGAGTGATTTGGTTCGCCAAGCATCTGATCAAACCTATCACGAAGCTGACAGAAGCAACCAAGGAAATTTCGCGTGAGAATTTCAACTTTCCATTAAATATTGAGCGAAAAGATGAAATCGGACAGCTCGCGGAAAGTTTCAGCCGAATGCAGGTACAGCTGCAGCACAATGATGAAGCCCGCAAGTCATTCATCAACAATGTGTCCCATGACTTCCAGTCCCCTCTTATGAATATTCAAGGGTATGCGGAGCTTCTGCAGACACAGCATCTTTCCGATGAAGAACATTTCGAATATGTGCAGATTATCGATCAGGAATCGAAGCGGCTTTCCAATCTTACCAAACAGCTTCTGCTGCTAACTTCCCTTGATCAGAAATCCTATCCAATGAAGCTTTCAGAAGTGAAATTGGATGAACAAATCAAGGAAACCATCCGAAGGCATCAATGGCGGCTGGAGGAAAAAGAAATTGAGGTGTCCTACAAGCTCTCTCCGGTCATTTTTAAAGGGGATCCTGAGCTTTTGGTGAATATTTGGGACAACCTGCTGACAAATGCGATAAAATACAACTCACATGGCGGCAGTATTTTGATCAGCCTATCAGAGTCACATTCTGAAATTAAGATTGTATTTAAAGACACTGGAATCGGAATATCCGCGGAGAAAATCAACCAGATTTTCGACCGCTTTTACAGGGTGGACTCGGCAAGAAAGAAAGATGGTACTGGACTCGGGCTTTCGATTGTGAAACAGATAATCGAGCTGCATAATGGGGATATCAGGGCAGACAGCCAGGCTGGCAAAGGCACATCCTTTACCATTACATTTTTCAGAGAGAAACAACAGGAGGAATAAGCGTTATGGAACAAAAATGGAGTATCAGGTTAATTAGATTTGCAGCCCTTTTCGGCATTTTCGGAACCTACCTGGGATCACATATGTCCGGACAGATGGATTATTCATTAAGACCCATTCATGCCCACATTCTGCTGGTCGGATGGCTTTCCGTATTCGCTTGGGGAATCTTTTATAAAGTATACCGGGTAAAATATAAAAAACTAGTTCCCATTCATAGTATTCTTGGAATGGCAGGTGCATTAGGCTTAACAAGCGGCATGTGGTTGTATACATTAAATCCCTTCGATTTAGGAGATACCTTTGTTATGGTCTTCTTTATTGTTGGCGGAACCTTGCTATTGCTTGCTTTTGCATTGTTTGTGGTCATTACCTTTTTGACAGAGAAAACAGCAGAACGTTAATAAAAAAGCAATGCAGTTCTTAATACTGCATTGCTTTTTTCTATTCACTCGAGAACCCTCAAAACATTTTAGAAAGTACGGTATCATACGCTTCAAGTGTACGGTCTACTTCCTTTTCGCCATGGACAGTAGCCATACTGTATCTGTTTAATGGCTTTGTATAGATTCCTTTTGCAAGCAAACCAAAGTCCAGTTCCTTCCTCATGGAAAAATTAGCCTGCTGCAAATCTCTATAGTTCCTTACTTGTTCTTTTTCCGTTATGACAACGTTAAATATGGAGCCCAGACCAATTGTTTGCATCGGAATTCCCCGCTGTTCAAAAAGACCATTTATCCCCTCTTTTAATCTGTCAGTCATTTTAAAAACATGTTCAATCTCTTTTTCTAAAACGTTAATAGTAGCAAGGCCAGCTGCCAGAATCGTAGGATGCCCATTGTATGTTCCGCTGTGAAAAAGTACATCTTTGGCACTGGATTTTTTACTGTGACTGCTGTCAAAAACATCTGATGAAGCGGAAGGAGCGCTTGTCATCATGATCTCTTCTTTCCCCCCTACGATCCCCACAGGAAAACCACCGCCAACCACTTTTCCCAATGCGGTAAGATCTGGTTGAATGCTATAGTGTCCTTGAGCTCCACTGAGTCCCACACGAAAACCTGTTTTTACTTCGTCAAAAATTAACAGGATGCCCAGATCTTCCGTCAGCTTTCTTAAACCCTTCATAAATGAAGATTCTGCAGGGATGAAGCCGCCCTGTATAGGCTCAAGGATAACGGCTGCAATTTCATCCTTATTCTTCGTTAAGATTTCAGAGGTATGTTCGAGATCGTTAAAAGGAAGTACTATGGTCTGTTTCTCATGATATGGATCAATCCCTTTAGATTCAATCACTGATTTTGGTGCATGAGCCTGCCCTGCTTCTTCAAGGGAAGGATTTAAACTTAAAAGAACCTGATCATAACCTCCGTGGTAATGACCCTCGAATTTAGCAATTTTAGTTTTACCCGTATAAGCATATGCCAATCGCAAAGCCAGAAGAGTAGCTTCTGTTCCGGAGTTGGTATAACGGATTCTTTCCATACTTGGATAAAGCTCTTTTATTTTCTCTCCCATAGCAAGTTCAAGACGATGCGGAGTTCCAAATAACATAGTTCCGTCTCCCTCAAGCTGTTCCTGTATGGCTTGAATGATTTTTGGATGTCCATGCCCAAGCATTAAAGCACCATAGGAAAGCAGATAATCAACATACTCATTTCCATCAAGATCATATAAATAAGCTCCCTTCCCCTTTTCCATAATAATTGGATAAGGATCAAAGGATTTGATATTAGCGGTTACTCCGCCTGGCATGACTTCTTTAGCTTTTGAGAAAAAATCTCTGGATTTTGATGTCTTGTTCTCAAACTCAATTAGGGAATGGCTTGCCATTAATGTCATTACAATTCCTCCTGAAATTAGAAATATTTTATTCAAAATCATTAAATATTGAAATATTTATTTCATAATAGGCGAGAATGAATGATTTTGGAACCCCTTTTGAACAAAAAATTTCAAAAAAATATGGAACATGAAACTTTTGTTGCATTTGTTTGATAATAGGACTATCCTTTTTATAAAGAAAAATTTAAAAGAGGTCATTATGAGTGATAAAAATGTCTATCAATTAATTGCTGATAAAATGTCAAGCATGAGCAAGTCGCAGGAAAAACTGGCTTCCTTTATCCTTCAAAACACGAACACGGTTCCTTTTTATACGGTTGCCACTCTGGCCAAACAAGCAGGAGTAAGCGAGGCTTCAGTGGTACGTTTTGCTGTCTTTTTAGGATATTCCGGCTATCGTGAACTGCAGAACCAGATGCAGAACTCTGTCCAGATGCAGTTAACGACAAAGGACAGGTTAAAAATGTCTTCACAGGTTTATGATGATTCAAACCAGGCCATCTATGATATTTTTGAAGATGATATAGCCAATATTAAATCGACAATGGAAAATTTAGATTCAAAGGCGTTTGTTGATGCGGGAAACCACCTGCTTAACGGAAAGAACATCTATATATCTGCGAACCGGAGTGCAGCATCTCTAGGGGTATTTCTGCAATATTACTTGGATATTATTTTAGGAAATGCTCATTTACTGGGTCCCGTTGAAAATAAACCTGAACAGTTATATAGTTTGAATGCGGATGATGTAGTAGTTGGCATTAGCTTCTCGCGTTATTCAACAAGTACTGTCAATATTATGGATTTTGCGAAAGAAAGGGGTGCAACAACCATTGTCATTACCGACAATCTACTTTCACCGCTCGTTCCTCATGGAGATACCGTGCTAACGGCTTCAAGTCAATTGCCAACTTTTTTTGATTCTTTTGTTGCTCCCCTAAGCCTTATTAATACACTCATTGCGTTTGTTGGAAAAAATAGAATGAATGAATCTGAGGATCGCCTTGAAAAATTGGAGGATATTTGGGATCGTTTCGGCACGTTTTACTCAAACCAAAGGAAATAATAGGCCTAGTCCATGCTTATCATGTATGTGTCATTCTTTTTCGCAGAATCAGGAAAAGGGATGGCATTTTTTTATGGGCAATAATACACTCGCGTCTCTTCACTCAGGAATTACATTGTCATTTAAAGGGGAAGAGAAAGAGGATGACTCTTAACGTTATGAAACGCTATACTTCTTTTTCAAAAGTAAGCTGTTAACTCAATAGACAAAGAAAAAGACCCCCTTGGGTCCTTTTCTAACAGCATCTTCCCGTATTCCCGATCATCGAGATCCCGCTTCCGTTACCGCTCCGCTCTAAAACAAGATTCTCAGTGTTTGGTTCAATAATCGGGTCAATTGCAACTTTGATTTCATTGATCCGGCTCATCCAGAGCCAGTCCTATTCTAGGCTGTCCTCAGCCATAGCCCTCAAAAAAGATGCGGACGCTGCTGGCATTTGGTTCTTCGAGCATTTTTTTTAATTCATCACGCGCATTGTCAGTAATTTTCCAATTTGGTCCCCCCTTTAAATGTTTACTTACCTGTTTCGCCAAATGTTTTAATGCGGACGCCGATTTCATCCCGTACACGCTGAAAGAAAGCCCATTTTTGTTCTTCTGTTCCTTCTGCTTTAGCAGGGTCATCAAATCCCCAGTGCTCTCGCTTTACATTAGGGGGTGTCATCGGGCATTTATCTGCTGCGTCTCCACAAAGCGTTACAACTATATCTGCATTATAGAGAATTTCCGTATCAATAATATCAGAAGTCTGATTTGAGATGTCAATCCCAGCTTCCTTCATTGCTTTTACAGCGTTCGGATTCAAGCCATGTGCTTCAATCCCTGCACTTAAAACATTCCAGTCTTCACCTAAATGCTGTTTCGCCCATCCTTCTGCCATCTGGCTGCGGCATGAGTTGCCTGTGCATAGGAAGTAGATCGTTTTTTTAGTCACGTTGGATTGCTCCCTTCTTAAATAATCATTAGCCAAATGTACAATCCGGTTAATGTGATGAACAGTGTTGGAATCGTTAAGATGATCCCCGTTTTAAAGTACGTTCCCCATGAGATTTTTACTCCCTTCAGGGACAATACATGAAGCCACAGCAACGTTGCCAGTGACCCAATCGGCGTAATTTTCGGACCCAGGTCCGATCCAATCACGTTCGCATAAATAAGGGCTTCACGGATGATTCCGCTTGTATCGGTTTCAGCAATGGCCAAAGCGTCAATCATAACGGTTGGCAAATTGTTCATGACAGAAGAAAGGATTGCCGCAATGAATCCCATTCCAATCGTTGCTGCAAATAATCCCTGGTCAGCTGTCATTTGAATGACATCAGCCAGTACATTTGTAAGACCCGCGTTTCGAAGTCCGTAAACCACTACATACATGCCTATCGAAAAGAAAACGATAGCCCATGGTGCACCTTTGATGACAGTGCGTGTATTCACGGCAGGGCTTTTTCGCGCCATGTTCAGAAAGAACACTGTTACAATGCCTGCGATGAATGAAACTGGGACACCAATCCATTCACTGGTAAAATAGCCTACTAATAAGATACCTAACACAAGCCATGACAATCGGAACATTTTGCTGTCTTTAACTGCTTCTGCTGGTTTTTTCAAATGAGATAAATCATAATTCTTTGGGATGCTTTTTCTAAAGAATAAGAATAAAACCAGTATGCTGGCACCCAGTGAAAAGAAGTTTGGAATAATCATGCGGGACGCATATTCCACAAAGCCGATGCCAAAATAGTCAGCGGAGACGATATTGACCAGGTTGCTGACAACCAATGGCAGTGACGTGGTATCCGCAATAAATCCGCTTGCCATAATAAACGGAAAAACCAATTTTTCTTCAAACTGAAGATTTCTCATCATCGCAAGGACAATAGGCGTTAGAATGAGTGCCGCACCATCATTCGCAAAAAATGCGGCGACAACCGCTCCCAAAATGGAAACGTAAATGAACATCTTCACTCCGCTGCCCTTTGCTGCTCTTGCCATATGTAAAGCGGCCCATTCGAAAAACCCGATTTCATCTAATATAAGCGATATAATGATGATGGCAATAAAAGTTAATGTGGCATTCCAGACGATAGCTGTAACATCTGCAACATCATTGAAATCCACCACACCGGCAATTAAGGCGAGGATGGCGCCGCCGCATGCGGACCAGCCGATGGACAAACCTTTTGGCTGCCATATGACTAATATGAGGGTGACCAGGAAAATCACCGATGCTAAAATTATTTGAGTCAATATGTTTCCCCCTCTTACTCACAGGAAATTCGCAGTCCCTGCTCTTCCAATTCTGTTAATAAATAATCCTGGCTTGGAAGATGATCAAGCACATTCTGAACCAAAGGGTAATAGTCACTTTCCTGATTCAATGAATAAATAATCCACTGACCTCTTCTATTTTCCCTTACCACACCGGCATCTTTTAGTTTCCGGAGATGCTGGCTAATGGCAGGCTGGCTCATTTTGAAAATCTCCACAAATTCACATACACAGCAATCATGGTTGTTTAATAGTTTTACCATTGTTAGCCGTGTTTTGTCGCCCAGTAATTTTAAAATGGATGCTGCTTTACCGATTTCGACTGTGGATTCTATCACGATCTCATCACCTCCGCTTTGCCCGTATATTAATATATAACGATTTACTTATATACGTAAATGGTTTTTTGTGAAACTACGTCATCTATTTTTGGTGATCTGCTGTTTTTTCATCGTCATACCACACAAAAAACGGCTAAAAACTTTAACCGCAAACATAATATTATATTTATAGAAGTTTTTCCAAAGCCATCACGTCCACAAATTCTCCGTCTAGCACACCTTGTTTTTGAAATATACCTACTTCACTATACCCCATTTTTTTGTATAATCCCTGCCCCAGTCCATTAAATGGAAAAGTAAACAATACCAGCTTATGAAAGTTGTTTTCTCTTGCAACCTTTTCGAGGGCAGATAGCAGCTTCCCGCCTGCCCCCTTGCCCCTGTATTCCCTGGAGATATAGACTGAGATATCTGCCACTCCATCATAAGCACAGCGGTTACTGTATGGATTTAGGGAAGCCCACCCTATCACGCGGTCCCTTTTTCTGCAGCAAGCACACAATATCGCCCTCGATGCTGATCAAACCATTTTGTCATATAGGAAGGATCTTTTGTCTCTGTTTCCAATGTAGCTATGCGATCTTCTATTCCCTGATTATAAATCTTCATAATCTCTTTCAAATCTGTCTTCTTCCTAAACGAACAATAATTTCACTGATCATTGAATTCCTCCTCTAATAAGATTCATGGATCTCTTTTTTTATAAATGTGGTTAATCTCTTTGCTAAAACAGTCCAAATCACGGCTAAGATAAGCAGTATTATCGAACTGCCCCAATATAAACTTGTAAAACCAGCCTCTAATTGAATTAAGATGTAACTAATTGCCGGTCCTAAAGCTGCCCCCACATCTTGAGAGATGGAGTATATCGTGAGGAAAGTTACCACGTTTACAGTTTTTGCTGTGTCCAGTGCAATCGTGTCTAAAATGGTTGTTAAAATAGTAGCTCCGGCCATCACTAAAAGAGTAACAGCTATCCACAGCCCTAATGGAAGTCTAATGGATACGATTCCAAAGACTAATGCTGATGAAATCAAAGAAGCAATAAAAATCGGCAGCCTCCCCTGTGCCCGATCAGACCAGCTCCCCACTGTTTTTCCCAGAAAAGGCTCCCATGCCCATCTTACCGCCTGGATGATGCCTGATAAAAAAGTAACACTGACAGCCACATTCCATATTGATATACTCTCTCCGTAAAAATGTTCGATCAAGGAGCTCATTGTGGATGTCACTATTCCCTGATATAACATGGAAATGAAAAAGCCTGAAACAATAATCGCTGCTTTATATGCGTTCCTGGCAATGAAAGGCTTCTCTTCAGCCCTTTTATCAATCCTCCCTGGTGTCTCCTCAGCATGACTAATTTTAGAACTCAGCATTAGAGGAAGCCCCAAAAGGGACAATAACCCAAATGCAAGTGATACGGCGCTCAAGCCTATAATTGGAATGAGCAAGCCCCCAACCAACATGCCAACCAGACTTCCTGTTCGGTAGAGCCCGTTATATAATCCCATAGAGCTTCCACGCTTATTGTTTTCAGAATAAACAGCAACAACCGACAATCCTCCAATCCGAAAAAACGACCAGGCAATCCCCCATAAAGAGCGTAGAATCACCCAGGCCGCAAACCCTTTGAATATTCCATAGCCTATCGTTGTGAACCCGCCTAACAGAACAGCAATAATCAAGCCAGCCTTCAATGAAATATGTTTGTATATCCAGCCTGCAAATGGATTAAAAGGCAATCGTATGAAGCGGTTTATTGATAGGAGCACACCTACTTGCCAAAGAGAGTCCAGGCCGGCACTTTCCCAATAAATAGGCAAGGCAATATACAGCATGGAATCACCTAAAAGGCTTAAAGCTGTGGCAATGGCGACTATTATTATTGGTTTTCCAGATAAATAATTTTTAAAAGCCGCCATCTGTCAGTCTCTCCTTTAATTCGAATGGTTCAGTAATTCCCGATAAGCAAAAAAAAATTGTGTAAATGTCTCCCGCCCCATTTCATTTTCCGCAATCGAAACAGCTTTCAAATGTTTTATCTTTCGCATCCTCAACAAAACACCCAAAAGCACTTAAGATTAATTTCATATAAGATTTAAAATATTTTTTGAGGGCTCCGGCATGATTTTGTCATTATTATCACCTATTCAATTACATTTTAAGGAGCAGCTTAGGAGCAGATTATCAATTTCAACAGGATGACGCAGACACTTAAATGAACTTTTTATATTAACCCTGCATACACCCGTTTCCGGCAAATCCAGCTTCACTTTTTCTGCATCATCGGAATCACCGCCCAAATAAGCAGCCACAGACCTAACCTGCTCATAGCCTGTCGCCATCAAGAAGGTTAGAGCACGGCTTTTGGAACCCACAATATAAAGGTTCTTCCCAGGCTGTCATAATTCCTTTTCTCCATGGGAACGAACCGTTCCGCAGCTATGAAAATTTGGCTCCATTCTGCTCTGAATGTGCAACAAAGGAAATATTTTCCTGGTTTGCGTTTTTAATTTTATCGGTGTTCTTTCTGCCAACTGATAAAACGTTCGTGTTAAGGCGAATGAAAGGCTCTATTTCAGGTAAGCTGGACAGCGGCTTTAAATAGTGTTCAACAAGTTCCTCCCCAGACGGAATAGCTTCCAATTGCGGCTGTTCCCAACCATTGGCGCTTAATAACCTGGCAGCAGCTTTATCAATATTGGAACTCCATGGTGAGAATAATCGAATATGTCCCCAGCTATTGATATTTATTGGCTCCAGCTTGCTTCCCTGCCTCGAACAGAATAAATGATTGTCGCCTGCTTGCCAGGTGGGCAGCAGCTGCTAGTCCCACTGGGCCGGCGCCAATATGAATTGGCTGACTAAAATAATCAAAGTATTACAGTCTCCGAATTGAGGTAAGTAAATATGATTCACTTACCTTCTCTAAATTCATCCCGGCACCCAGAAATTATTTTACCAATCCTCCCAAAAGCTATGTACTTTTCATTTGAAAGCACTTATACTATTCAGAATATTATCTTTTCGTAAAACGAAGGATGTTCGTAATACCATTAGGGAGTGTTTTGAGTTGAGAGCTACAGCAAAAGTGGATTCTAAAAACCTTTTACTAATAGCTGGCATTATCTTTGTGGCTTTTAATTTACGTCCAGCGATTACATCCGTAGGGCCATTGATTGGGGCGATACGGGATGAGACGGGAATTTCCAATGGTGCAGCTGGTCTTTTGACCACCTTGCCGCTTGTTGCCTTCGCCCTGCTCTCCCCTTTTGTCCCGAGGATCGCCCAAAAGCTTGGCAGTGAATGGAGTATTCTTTTGGGATTAACGATTTTAGGAGCCGGCATTGCGGCCCGATCTGCAGGAATGCTTCCTCCGCTGTACATAGGAACTATTTTAATAGGATTAGGGGTAGGTCTTTGCAATGTTCTTCTTCCGGGGATGGTCAAGGAAAAGTTTCCACAGAAGGTTGGGCTCCTGACAGGAATTTATACATTTTCAATGGGAATTTGTGCCGGATTAGCGCCAGGTTTTAGTGTACCACTTGCTGAGGGTCTTGGGGTGGGCTGGAGGCTCTCGCTTGGAGCATGGGCCGTCCTGATCTTAATTGCCATCATTGTCTGGCTACCTCAGCTAAGAATGGTGAAGAAAAAAACGGAAGTATCTGCGGTTTCTGCACCAAAGTCTTCCATGTGGACCTCTCCCATCGCCTGGCAGGTCACACTGTTTATGGGATTGCAATCAATGGTCTATTTCAGCGCTACTACCTGGCTTCCTGAAATTCTTCATAGCCAGGGTCGGGAAATCGCTGAAGCTGGATGGATGGTAACGGTTCTCCAGTTTTCAGGATTACCTGTTAATTTTATTATTCCGGTTCTTGCCGACCGGCTTCCCACCCAAAAAGGGATTGCTCTTGGAATCGGCATTTTCACTTTTGCCGGCCTAACAGGTCTGCTTTTAAATGTTAATGCCATCATCACTAACATCAGCATCGTTCTAATCGGAATTGGACTGGGTGCTGCGATCAGCCATTCCTTAACCCTGATCGGCCTTCGTGCTGAAAATGCGCAACAGGCTGCCAGTCTTTCAGGAATGGCGCAATCCGTCGGCTACCTTCTTGCCGCAGTTGGACCGATTCTCATCGGCTCACTATATGACCTTTTTCACTCATGGACCATTCCGCTGGCCTTGCTTTTGGTCATAACTGCAATCTTTACGATTTCCGGGATTGGGGCGGGGCGTGATCGATTTGTTTTACAGGAAAAAGACCATAAAAAAACTGCGTCAACCATTGCTTAATACTAGTTACAATTCGTTAAGAGACTGGACCGTGTGTTTTACTGCTTTCTGTATCCGAAGTGGACACGGGTTCTGACTATAGCACACTACTTTTCGTCCAACTGCTGCTTGCTCGGCCATATCCGCTTATAACTATTTTGATAGGGTGTTGCCTCCTGTTGAAAATACTTTTATTGCTATACCAGGCGTCTGAAAGATGGTGCAAGGCCACTTCCAGCCCTTCCTCCGACATCTGGCCAAACCCAGCAGGATGTGCAAGCCTTAATCCTGTCCAATTACTTCAGCAAAAAGAGGCTTATTCCATGAACTTTTGTATCATTAAAAAATCCAATAAGTCTTATTAAACAATCGGTGAAGCGGTTCTCCGTTCCTATGATACGGTTAAGATATCATAGGAACGAAAGGGGATCTCGCTATGGAAGCACAAAAAATTCAAGAATTTGTAATAGAAGACCCTAAACAAAAACAAAAGGCTATCGGGTTTGCGAAAGGATTATCACTGACCCTTTTCCTTGCGGTTCTGGCTGGACAAATTGCCCATCTTCCCTTTTTCTCCATTCTCGGAATCATGATCCTCTCCATTCTGCTGGGAGGCATCTGGGGAAATACGCTATCAGTACCTGTGGACGCTCATACAGGCATACAATTCTCAAGCAAGGTATTGCTTCGTGCAGGGATTATTTTATTGGGCTTTAGGCTGAATTTGCAGGAAATTATATCAGCAGGCTTTTCCATCATGATTATAGATTCAGTGGTCATCATTTTTACAATGAGTTTCATCCTGTTTTTGGGCAAAGCCTTCAGAATCAATAAGAAATTGTCAGCTTTACTTGCTGCAGGCACTGCTATTTGCGGAGCGGCAGCCATAATTGCGATTGCGCCAATTGTCAAAAGCAAGGAAGAGCAAACCGCTGTGGCAGTATCCTGCATAGCCGTTTTAGGAACCATTGGGGCAATTTTGTATATTGTTTTATTTCCCTTGCTTCCGATCAGTGAGCAAGAATATGGTGTTCTTGCCGGGGCAACGCTGCACGAACTTGCCCATGTTGTGGCAGCTGGGGTTCCGGGCGGAGATGTCAGCAGTGACTCTGCCATTCTTGTAAAACTGGGTAGAGTGCTGCTGCTGATACCAGTTGCCCTTCTCATAAGCTTTGTTTACAACAGAAAAAACAGAAGTGAAAGCCCCAATATAGGGAAGCTGCCAATTCCATGGTTTATTTTCGGATTTCTCCTTACCAGCCTGATCAATACTATTTTCTCCATACCCGGCAGCATCATCAGTATCTTTCTGTTACTGAGCACCTATCTCCTCGCAATGGGTATGGCAGGTTTGGGACTTAATATTAAATGGAAAGATTTTGTGAAAGTTGGTTTTAAACCTGTTGCTGTTGCTATTGCAGGCTTCCTGGGTCTTCTTGCCATAACCCCGCTGATACTCTTACTATATAAAATTTTTTAAATGACCCCTAATCGATTACAATAGATAGAAGGAAGTTACATGTTTGAAGGAGGATATCCATGAACCTCGACTATCTGAAAGTATTTTATGTCACCGCAAATAATAAAAGTTTTTCCCAGACTGCCAAAGATCTTCACCTCTCTCAATCAAGTGTCAGCCTTCAAATCAAACAACTCGAAGAACAGTGGGACTGTCAGCTCTTTGAACGGACAACAAAAAAAATCTCACTGACACCCGCAGGGGAAATCCTCTATCATAAAGTCAAAAAGCTGATAGCTTTAATGAATGAAACTGAAAATGAACTGGAAGAATTAAAGGGAAGTGTACATGGGGACTTAAAGGTCGGAGCCAGCTTAACAATCGGGGAGCATGTACTCCCCTTCTTATTAGCCGATTTTTCGAGTCTCTATCCTAAAATCAACCTACATTTAAATGTATATAATTCCAGGCATATCGTTGAGAAACTATTAAATCATGAAATTAACTTAGGGTTCATTGAATCCATGCTCTCCTATCCAACCTTAAAACAAGTTCCTTTTGCCAAAGATGAGCTGATTATCATAGCCTCCCCTGATAATAAATTCATTAAGACGGACAATATAACCATCGAGGAGCTCCTGTCAGTTCCTATTATTATCCGTGAAAAAGGATCTGGAACACGGCAAGTAATGGAGGATTCCTTTAGAAGATGCCATGTAGATGCATCCAAATTGAATGTCATTATGGAATTGAAGCACACCGAAGCTATAAAAACATGTGTCGAAGCTGGATTAGGAATTTCCATCATCTCAAAGTCCGCTGTAAAAAAAGAACTTCGGCTTGGAACTTTAAAACAATTACATATAGACGGAATTTCAATGCAGCGGGACTTTTACATGATCTTTCATGAGGAAGCCCTGAAACATACCAGCAGAAAGCTGATGGAATTTATAACATCCAGACAACATTGAGGGACTAAATAAGGAAAAGCGAAAATACCTATAAAAGCTCAGAGCCGCGGACTCTGAGCTTTTATGTATTAAGCGTCAATTTTAATATTGACCTGGCTATTAGTTTTATCTTCCATTCCATTTGTATCTGTACTGCCTAAAAATATAATAATCCAGTGTACTTTTAGGTGTTTGACTGTATTCTTTCCTTCATTCTGCTTGGCTATTTGCAGGTTAGACTGAACTTTTTGCAAGTTTGCTCATCTCTTTGCGGGTTGGACTGAACTTTTTGTAGATTTGCTCTTCTATTTGCAGGTTGGACTGAACTTTTTGCAGGTTTGTTCATCTCTTTACGGGTTGGACTGAATTTGCTGCTTTGCTCATCTATTTGCAGGATGGACTGAACTTTTTGCAGATTTGCTCTTCTATTTGCAGGTTGGGCTGAACTTTTTGCTGCTTTGCTCATCTATTTGCAGGTTGGACTGAACTTTTTGCAGTTTTGCTCTTCTATTTGCAAGTTGGACTGAACTTTTTGCTGCTTTGCTCTTCTATTTGCAAGTTGGACTGAACTATTTGCAGGTTTGTTCATCTATTTGCAGGTTGGACTGAGCTATTTGCAAGTTTGCTCTTCTATTTGCAGGTTGGACTGAGCTATTTGCAAGTTTGCTCTTCTATTTGCAAGTTAGACTTGTCTTTTTCCAAGTTTGCTCATCTATTTGCAGGTTGGACTGAACTTTTTGCAGATTTGCTCTTCTATTTGCAAGTTGGACTGAACTTTTTGCTGCTTTGCTCTTCTATTTGCAGGTTGGACTGAACTTTTTGCAGATTTGCTCTTCTATTTACAAGTTAGACTTGTCTTTTTCCAAGTTTGCTCTTCTATTTGCAGGTTGGACTGAGCTATTTGCAAGTTTGCTCATCTATTTGCAAGTTAGACTTGTCTTTTTCCAAGTTTGCTCTTCTATTTGCAGGTTGGACTGAACTTTTTGCAGGTTTGCTCTTCTATTTGCAAGTTGGACTGAACTTTTTGCAGCTTTGCTCATCTATTTGCAAGTTGGACTGAACTTTTTGCTACTTTGCTCTTCTATTTGCAAGTTGGACTGAACTATTTGCAGATTTGCTCTTCTATTTGCAAGTTGGACTTAACTATTTGCAGATTTAAACACATAATCAAAAAAATAGAGGTTCACTTTACAGCCTCTATTTTAGTCCTATTCTATTTTTCACATCATCTCTAATGAGTTCGATCATCTCTTCAGACAAATTCGCGGGCAGCGACGAGCCGTCAGTAAATTCCCAGGCGTTAATTACCTCAAGATCTGCTTTTTTAAATGTGATGCTATAAGTATTTTGTTCATGGCGAAATTCTGCCGTCACATATTCTTCCCCATCAAATTCATCATCTACAATCATGCCGGTTATTTCGTATGGATTCACTTTGCTATCCCCTTCAGCTTTTTATAGCTTAGGATGCACCTGGCCCGACAAATTATCCGAAAATGGTTAAGTCTTCATTAAAATGGTATCTATGGTTTTATAAGCTACCAAAAATGTGGCAAGGGAGTATGCCGCTTCGGTGATTCCGAATAAAAAAACCGAACTGCCAAATAGGAGGGTATTCATGATCAGAATGCATTGCCCGATGGTGAAAGGCAAGCGCTCGCTGAATAATATTGCCAAAACTTCTGTACCGTCCAGGCAGGCTCCGAACCGGATAATGAGCCCCACTCCCGTTCCGAGCAAAAGCCCTCCCAAAATAATGATAAGCAAGGGATGGTTAGTCACTTCCTCAAAAGGAGCCAATATGTATGTTTCCCCTGCCAATACAGAACTGGCAAACAGGCTTAACATCAGAAATCTTCCCCCTAAAAAGAAAAAGCCTGCCGCTAAAAACGGGAGATTTAACAGCAGGATCAATGCACCTACATCTACATGAAAAACATGTGAAAGGAGGATGCTCAATCCGACAATACCGCCGTCAATGACATAATTTTTCACAAGGAATAATTGCAGGGATACAGCCACAAGTGTTGCCCCTAGTATGATAATCAGTCCATTTTTAAATGCGGAAAAAGTGCCGTTTCGACTCTGGCCTAAATAGTACGGAACTCTGTTTCTATACACCTTTCATCTCCTTTCGTTCAGTCTGGCTTATGTATTGAAATATATTCCGTCGAATCGATAAAATGCGGACGCTTGCTTTTAATTTTTTTATAGTTTCCCAGAAAAAAAAGATAGAATTCCTACATATCAAAGTGTAAAATAAATTCAGCCATCAGAAAAATAGTTAAAAAACACAATTAGAAATACGTCAAGCAGCGCAAAAATATATTGAATTTTCAGAAAACTAAATAAAAGAGGTTGATGTATATGGCAATGGATGCATCTATTAAAGAACAAACGATTTTTGATCATGCTGGAAATAAAATTTTTACTCAAGATCGGGACATTCAAATAATCGCTAAATTCACAGAACCATTAATTGTAGTACTGGGAAATGTTTTGAGCGATGAAGAATGTGACCAGCTGATTCAGCAGTCAAAAGATCGCATGCAGCGTTCAAAAGTTGCCAACTCCCTTGAAGCGGAAGAACTCAGAACAAGCAGCAGTACATTTTTCGAGGAAGGGGAAAATGAACTCGTCGCCAGAATCGAGAAAAGAGTATCCCAAATCATGAACATTCCTGTTGAGCATGGTGAGGGGCTGCAGATTCTTAATTATAAAATTGGCCAGGAATATAAAGCACACTTTGACTTTTTCTCTTCGGCCAGCAGAGCAGCAAGCAATCCGCGAATCAGCACGCTTGTAATGTACCTGAATGATGTGGAACAGGGTGGGGAAACGTATTTCCCAAAGCTTAACCTTTCCGTTTCACCACAAAAAGGCATGGCCGTGTACTTCGAATATTTTTACGATGACCAAAACTTAAACGATTTAACTCTTCATGGCGGTGCACCTGTTGTCATTGGCGACAAATGGGCTGCCACACAGTGGATGAGAAGAAAGAAACTATAAAAAAAGCGCTTGGGGAACTTCTTGAACTATACCCCAGATACTGGACACTTATAAAAAAGTGCCCCTTTCTGGGGTTTTTTGTGTTTCAATAGATTTAATCAATAGGACGGAGGATTTTTCATGAGTAAGAATATTTATAATGAATTCC
>NZ_JAMBOJ010000073.1 GCF_023715565.1 Cytobacillus firmus
AAGGAAATTCACTGCCAAAAAATAAGAATTTAAAGAATTAATACCCTGAAATAAGAGAAAGGTGAATTTGAGCGCACTCAAATTCACCTTTCTTACTATCTGAAGCTAGTTTTGTCCCAGCCCCTTCTATTATAAGCAGAAGCCTCATCCGGAGGCTTACATTCCATTATGATGATCATTTTTCATGTTATGCATATAGGACTCCATGTAGGCTCTCTCTGACTCAGGTACATGCATTCCATTTTCTTCAGGGTCAAACTCGTCAACCCCATGCTTTCTATGCCACCAGTCCACAAACACGCCTGTTCCCAGCAATACAGCACAAAAGCCCAGCAAATAGAGAATCATTTTGATCACCTCTATATAGTATATCAATTTTTTCGGAAAATATTGACATATTGGCCAAGCCCATTTTTTACAGTTTTACAGTCTCCGGCAGGTCCTGATAGCCCTCCTGATAAATGCGGCTGATAATCGATTCTATGGCAGGCTCTTCCACTGTCAGATCTTTAATATTATGGGTTTCAGTAATTTGCGCAATCAGTCCTGAAGCTGACACTTCATCCCGGTTAAACCGGATCCAGAAGCGGCTTGCTTCTTCCTTATACACTTCACCGCCATTAAGTTTCAGACTGTGTGGTGATTCCTCCAGGTCCACGATGAGTGTCCTCGTTTTGCCGAAACGCTCCTTGACGACTGCAATCTCCCCGTCATACACCTTTTGCCCATGATCGATAAGGATCATCCGCTCACAGAGTTTTTCAATATCCTCCATATCATGGGTGGTTAAGATGACAGTGATGCTGCGCTCCCTATTAATCTCTTTTATGAAAGTCCTCATCTTTTCCTTTGCGACGACATCCAGGCCAATCGTCGGCTCATCCAGAAACAGGATGGGCGGGTCATGCAGCAGAGATGCGGCAATGTCAGCCCTCATCCTTTGCCCTAAGGAGAGCTGGCGGACAGGCGTGTTCAGGAATTCATCCAGCCCCAGTATCTCGGTGAAAGTATCCATATTTCCCTTATACCGTTTATCCGGAACCTGATAGATTTCCTTCAGCAGCTCAAACGATTCGATAGTAGGCAGATCCCACCAGAGCTGTGTTCTTTGGCCGAAAACCACTCCGATATTCTTGGCATTCTCCTGCCTGTTCTCATAAGGGATGATGCCATTCACCTTCACACTTCCGGAGGTTGGAACCAGAATGCCCGTCAGCATTTTAATGGTGGTGGATTTTCCGGCTCCATTCGGCCCGATATAGCCGACCATTTCCCCTTCATTGATCGAAAAACTGATGTCCTTCACAGCTTCTTTTTTAATATGTTCTCTTTTGACAAGGCTCTTCACAGCGCCAAGGAAGCCTGTCTCCCGTTTGGCAATCATAAAGTCCTTCATTAGATGTTCAACCTCAATAATCGGCATTTCCAGCCCTCCTATGAACCTGTACTTTTATATCGCTTTAAACCCAGCATCCAGATCGAATAAGCAATAGCGAAAAAGACGATGCCTACAAGCGGCGAATAATACCCGATATTCTCCGGGAAAAAGGGGGTTTCTTTTTCAAGGAGGACGGCCGCAGGAAAATAGTTCACAAAGCCGAATGGGATCACAAATGCCGTAAACCATTGGACGGCTTTCGGATAAATGACCAAAGGATAATTGGTCAGATTTCGGGCAGGAAACATGCCCACCCAATAAAATTGCTCCGATTTCGTTGTCCAAAAAGCAAGGGCAGAAATCATGACAAGCAGTCCTCCCTGGATAAGGATGCCCCCCACCACAGATAACAGCAGAAACAAGCTTTTCCCCATTGTCCAATCCAGCTGCAGCTTAAAGCTGACCAAAGTAAAAATGCCGATGCTGAAGATGAACTGCCCAAAAGAGGCAACATCAAATTTCATAGCCATGAAATGAAAAAAAGGATTGATTGGCCTGACAAGAAAGCGGTCAAACGTGCCGTTCAAAATGTAGGTGTCCAATCCCCTGAAGTGGAAAAAGAGAATGATGCAAAACCCCCAGGATAAAACAGAGACAGCAAATAGAAACAGCATCTCATAAAGCGTCCAAGAGCCGAGTTCCTGAAACTGATAAAGCATGATCCACATCGTAAGTGCGGTGCCTGTATAGGATGTAATGAGGCCCACAATCCTCATGACAAAAGCAAACCGGTACTGAAGCTGGGCTCTCACCCCTGCGGAGATGAGCTTGAAATACAAATCGAAATAGTTTAAAACACTCACACTTTATCCCCCCTGTACCACCACTTTTTGGGATGCTCGATTCCAGACAAACCGTAACAGCAGATAACTGGCTGCAACCCAGAATAATTGGACACCCAAGGAAAGCAGAATCTCAGCTCCAGAGATTTTTCCTATGAAAATGGCATTTGGTATGTAATAGATTCCCTGAAACGGCAGGTAAATTGCCATCGTTTCCAGCCAGCCCGGGAAAAACCACAGCGGGATGACGGAACCGGACAGAAGGGACATGGCGAAGTAAAAAACATCGACAATTCCGCCCGTTTCAACGAGGAAAAAGGAAAGCAGCCCGAAGGACATTTCAATGCAATAACGGATCAGGAATCCTATAAAAGCTGAAACAATAAACAACGCCCAGGTCTCCCATCCTGAAGGCAATGTCAAATCCATAAAAATGAACATGACCGTATATAAAGGAAGCAGAGCTGTCAGTATGTAAAAGGCCACACTGCCAAAGTCGGCAAAAAGGTAGCGGAGCGGCACATCAAACGGCCTCATTAATTCCAAGGAAATATCGCCGGTACGAACCTTCTCCTGGATTTCCCATAGCGGGGTGCCTGCCCCATTAACTCCCGTTAAAAACTGACTGACCACAATATATGTCAGCATGGACTCAAAGCTGACGCCGCCAGCCTCTTCCCTGCCGGCATATAATGCTGTCCAGATCGATCCCCACATCAGCAGAAAAATGAGGTTTGAGCCGAGACGTGACCATACATCAAACCGATAAACGGCCGAGCGAAGAAAGGCCTTCTTCGTGAAGGTCCAATATAACCGAAACCTGAACATCCCCACACCTGCTTTTTGATTTTTTTGATTATTTCATATTTTAACATAATATGGGAGCTAAAAAATAAGAAGTTTAAAAAGACGGAAAACGGTGGAATTTAAGAGAAAGGGTTGGCTTTTTTAGTAGCAATGAATTAAAATAACATATGGTTTATAAATATAAGAAAAAGGTGAATGATATTGATTGATGCATCCAGAAAGAAGCATTCTTCTTCCGATCTGATAAAATTTCTCATACCGTCCTTAATTGGAATCAGCTTATTCATGGTTCCGATCAAATATCAGGGAGATATTACGATCCCCATCGCCATTTTTTCAGGATGGATCCAAAACCTGCTTACAGACTATCTTCCTGAAATTATGACCTTTATTATTGTTATTACATTCCTGGGTACATTGCTGGCAAAGCTCGCCAAGCCTGCTTTGATCGAGAAAAGCCCTTTTTTCAGGAACTTATTTGATGTTCCCTATATTTGGGCGGCAGCAAGATTCATAGGCGCCGTTTTTGCCGTTATCACCCTTCTTCAAATCGGACCCGAACAGATCTGGTCTGAAAACACAGGAGGTCTGCTCTTAAATGACCTTCTGCCGATCCTGTTCTCAGTCTTTTTATTTGCAGGGCTTTTCCTGCCTTTGCTATTGAATTTCGGATTGCTTGAATTCTTTGGCACGCTTTTAACGAAAATCATGCGTCCGGTATTCAGGCTTCCTGGCAGATCTTCCATTGACTGTGTAGCTTCCTGGCTTGGCGATGGCACGATTGGTGTTCTGTTGACCAGCAAGCAGTATGAAGAAGGCTATTATACGAAAAGGGAAGCAGCCATTATCGGCACGACCTTTTCTGTCGTATCCATTACCTTCAGCCTTGTCGTGATTTCACAGGTGAATCTTGGCCATATGTTTGTGCCTTTTTATCTGACCATCACAGCGGCAGGTTTCATCTGCGCCATCATCAGCCCGAGAATCTGGCCGCTTGCCAAAAAGCCTGATACGTATTATAACGGACAGGAAGCGGAGCTTGATGAGAGCATTCCTAAAGGGCACACTCCCTTTAGCTGGGGGCTTAATCAGGCGTTAGATAAAGCACGCACCAATCAAAGCTTGAAGGCCTTCTTCCAGGATGGCGCTAAAAATATTCTGGATATGTGGATGGGTGTAGCTCCAATTGTCATGGCTTTGGGAACATTGGCTCTGATCGTTGCCGAATACACACCGGTTTTCACGTATCTAGGAATGCCGTTCATTCCATTGCTTGAATTAATGCAGGTGCCGGAAGCAAGAGCCGCCTCTGAAACACTTGTGGTCGGTTTCGCCGATATGTTCCTTCCATCCGTAATCGGTGCAAGCATTGAAAGCGAGATGACCCGCTTTATTGTCGCTGCAGTATCTGTTACCCAGCTGATTTATATGTCAGAGGTCGGCGGACTTCTGCTTGGCTCTAAGATACCTGTATCCTTCTGGGATCTTGTCATTATCTTTATCCAGCGAACGCTGATTACTTTGCCGGTGATCGTGCTGGCTGCACATCTTCTTTTTTAATGGCTCTTTTCGTATAAATTGTTGTTTTTCGCTTATCAATGTTGTCCGTTGATTGCAGTGAGAGGATGCTCAGCGAACCACAGGGCTGGCGGTGAGCCTCCTCGACGCTGCGCGTCTGTGAGGTCTCACCTGTCCCGCTACTCCCGTAGGACGTTGAATAAGCTACCTTGAGTAAACACCGCACGAAGAAAATGCGAATGCATTTTCGAGGATCTCGCACCTTCCGCTCCAAGCACCTCAGTAAATATAATATAAATAGCAACAAACTTTGCGAAAACAGCCTTTTTAATATACGAAAAGAGGTATCCCAATGCGGGATACCTCTTTTGTATGTTAGAAGCATTGAAAGGAACGAATTCTCCTCAAATCTGTTCCGTAATACGTCCAGCGCCAGTTTCTCCAGCGCCAGCCGGCAACAGAGGTTCTGCCGACAAAGGTCGGGTAGAACCAGAAGCTGTTTCCGTTTTGCAGCCATACAAAGGTATTGCGGAATAAGCAGCCTCTTATGGCACCGGGATCAACAGCAAATGTGCTGACCTGCTGCATTTGAGGGGTGAAGTTTGGCGGCGGGGCCGATGGCGGTCCATCCTGTCCTCCAGTGCCTCCTCCACCACCGGGGAACCCTGGCGGCGGTCCTGGAGGTCCGAATCCGCCTCCTGGCGGAAATCCCGGGATGCTGATATTGATTCCTCCCGGAAACCCAGGAATGCCGATCCCGCCTCCTGAACCACCCCCCGGAAAAATGCGGCCATGTTCATTTTGCTCATGTGGATATGGATAAAACGGATAGTTCATATAATCCATTTTGATACTCCTTTCGGGATTTAGACTTTCTCTGCAATCAGCAGTAATTCAGAGCGAATCTGCTCTTTGATCCGGTCCACCACAGAAAAGTCCATAGCATTTACATAGATTTTTTCCAGCGTGTCGCGCTGGGTTTTTGCCCGCGCCAGATAAGAGATGGCTTCGGTCATTTTATTTTTATAACGGGTGCTGATATCCTTTAGCTGTTCAGCGTAAATTTCATCTGTGCCTGAGTTGATCGTTATTTCATACATATCTACGATTTCATCACCATCACGATTCGGAAAATATTCATGCGGAGCCGTGCTGTCAAAGATAGCGAGGCCCAGCTCGCGCACAATGATCATATCCAGGCTGTGCGGATCAAACCCGCAATGATAGATTTCAATATCAAATCCCCGGCTTTCCGCTTCTTTTGCCAGCTTCTTCAGCATGGTTGACTTGCCGGAACCCGGACGCCCTTTTATGAAGTACCTTTTTTGAATATCCTCCGTAAGATTCGGCACAAAATCCACCGCTCCGATCGGAGTGGCTGCCCCTAAATAACGATGCCTTACACATGGAGTCTTATTTAGTTTCATATTTCCATAGAAGGTCGTGATCAGCTTTTTCGTCAGTTCATCCGCCTTCTGGAAATTCATATTTTCTATATAGATTTTTTCCCACTCATCATGAATCCTCAGTGCTTCGGCAAACGTGTCATAAGCTGCTCCAAAGGAATTGCTGATTTGGCCCGAAAGTACGGTTATTTCTTCTTTACATGCAGCGAGTGCCCTTGAATCCCAGGCTTCGCCAAGATTGATATATTCCTCGACCGCACCTGGTGCTTTCGGTTCGATCACATGCGGTGCTGTTCCATCGACAATGCCTGCTTTTAAAGAAGGAATGATGACACCATCGAGCGATTGACTGTCAGATGAGCAATAAATGTATTCCAGGTCATAGCCTTTTTCGGACAGATCTGCCCCGATCGCTTTCATCAGGGATGATTTGCCTGTTCCCGGTCCGCCTTTTAAAATATATAGGCGATCAAGCCCTGCCAGGTTCGATTCGAATAAATTGTGGAATCCCCGGGCTGTATTCCCGCCGGCGAAGTATTTCAATATTTTCCCAGCCACTCCTACACTTCCTTTCGAAATGCATTTTCACCTTACAGTATGCAAAGAGGGAGGGATGGGTGAGTGCCTATGAAAAAAAGAGTGCTGAATCTTGGTGATTCAGCACTCTTGCTTTTATCCGTATAACTTGTTGTTATTCACCTGTCAATTTGGTCCGTTGATTTCCGCTCCAGGCTGCTCGACGCTGGAGTCTCGCACCTTCCGCTCCAATCAACTCAGCGAACTATATATAAAATGCAACAAACCTTGCTATTTGATCAAATCCGCCAGTTCAGCCCCAATGGCCTTTTGCAGGTCGTCCACCTTGAGCTCCATTTGCATGCCGATTTTGCCGCCGCTGACTATGATCAGATCCAGTTCTCCCGCCTTTCTGTCGATGAAAGTGGGATACAGCTTTTTCATTCCGACCGGGGAGCAGCCTCCGCGGATGTAGCCGGTCAGCTTCTGGATATCTTTTACCGGGATCATTTCCACTTTCTTTTCGCTGGCAGCTTTTGCGGCTTTTTTCAGGTTGAGCTCTTCTGCCACAGGTATGATGAACACAAAGATTTGCTTGCTCACGCCTTGAGCAACTAAGGTTTTATAAACGGCTTCAGGATCTTTGCCGATTTTCTCTGCAACCGATACACCATCAATCTTCCCGTCCTGGCTCTCATATGTAATCAGTTCATACACGACCTTTTGAGCATCGAGCATACGCATCGCATTTGTTTTACCCTTTGCCATTGCCTGCGCCTCCATTGGTTATTTTCCTCATTTTAGCATTTTTGGCCGGTTTCAAAAAGGGGCGGGCAACAGAATAGCAGGATCCCCCAAAGAGAATCCTGCTAATAGAAATTATTTCAATCGGTACACACGGGCTTCATAAGGCTTAAGCGTATATGAATCCATATCACCATGTTTTTCAACTGGATAGTTATTCAATAAAAGCTGCTCATAGGAAAGCTTAACATCTGTTTCAAAAGATGCTTCCTCTGTTGAAAGGTTTGTTATCACGACTACCTTGTCATCCTCAGATGTGCGGGTATAGGCATAGATTTGCTTATCTTCTTCAAGAAGCAGATCATATTGGCCATAAGTGAAGACTTGGTTTTCTTTTTTTAACCTGATCATTTTTTTATAGAAAGAAAGGATAGAGTCCTTATCCTGGGATTGGACCTCCACATTGATCTCCTTATAGTTCGGGTTGACCTTCATCCAGGGCTGGCCTTTCGTGAATCCAGCGTTTTCCTTAGTGGACCACTGCATTGGCGTACGGCTGTTATCGCGGGAAGAAGCCCAGATGATGTCCATAATATCCTGATGAGACATGCCTTCCTCTTTCTTCAGGCGGTACAGGTTCTTTACTGCTACGTCATCATAGTCGTCAATGGAAGGGAATTGGACATTAGTCATGCCGATTTCCTGTCCCTGATAAATGAATGGCGTACCCTGCATCAGGAAGTACATAGCACCCATAGCTGTTGCGCTTTGCTGCCAGTATTCCTCATCATTTCCCCATGTGGAAACGACACGCGGCTTATCATGGTTCTCGATGAATAACGCGTTCCATCCGTCTGCTTCCAGACCTTTCTGCCAGCGGGTCAGAACTTTTTTCAGCTCGACAATATCCACCTCGGGATTGGTTTCCGCGTCCCAAAGGCCAAGGTGCTCAAATTGGAAAATCATATCCATTTTACCCTGCTCTTCACCGACCCAAAGGTCAGCTTCATCCACGGTAACACCGTTTGCTTCGCCGACTGTCATCACATCATAGTTCGCATAGGTGCGGTCTTTAAATTCCTTTAGGTACTCGTGAATGCCTTCCTGGTTCATATGCATATCGAAGGAAGAAACATACTTTTTCTTCTTTGGATTTGGCATATCAGGCAAGCCGGCACGCTTTTTGATATGGCTGATGGCATCAATCCGGAAGCCGTCGATTCCCTTATCCAGCCACCAGTTCACCGTATCATATAATGCCTCGCGGACCTCTTTATTTTCCCAGTTCAAATCAGGCTGTTTGGTGGAAAAAACATGCAGGTAATACTGGTCTGTCTTCTCATCGTACTCCCATGCCGATCCGCCGAAAATACTTTCCCAGTTATTCGGCTCCTTGCCATTCTTTCCGTCTCTCCAAATATACCAGTCCCTTTTCGGACTCTCTTTGGACTCACGGGACTCAATGAACCACGGATGCTCATCACTTGTATGGTTCAGCACAAGATCCAGAATCAGCTTCATATCGCGCTTGTGGACCTCATTCATCAGCTGATTGAAATCCTCCATCGAGCCGAAGTCCTCCATGATATCCTGGTAATCTGAAATATCGTATCCATTATCATCATTAGGGGATTTGTACATCGGGCAAATCCAGATGACATCAATGCCTAATCCTTTAATATAATCCAGACGCTGAATAATCCCCTGAAGATCGCCAATTCCATCTCCGTTCGAATCCTGGAAACTGCGGGGATAAATTTGATATCCAACTGCTTCTTTCCACCATACCTTTTTCATATTAACACCCTCATTATATATAAATTTCTTTTCAATAATCTTTGTTCGGTGCGCAAACGTTTGCATTAAACGGCATAAAAAAAGCTGCCTGCTTAATACGTGCATACTACTACATTAAGTGTAACGCTTACAATTTAATTTTTCAATACCCTAATTAGATTGATAGAAAAAGAAAACACGCATATTAGCGGGTTTTCTCAGTTATTTGAAGTTTCTTATTTAACTAAAGCTACGAACTTCTTTCAGGAATGTTGCACGTATCTTTTATAAGGGGTAGCGTCAGGAAAATATGGATTTGCAACAAAAAGGAAATTATAAATTAAAACCCAATGGAGAAAGTGAGCTTTCTTATTTTTATTTCAATTCATTCTGAATCAACGCAAGTGAACTTCTTACTTATCTGCTTTCCAACTGTTTTGTAGTTTCCTAATAATATAATTTGACCAATATGATATGCATTATGGGTAGTAGAATTTCCAAGAAACTGCCACCATTTAGCCTTTTCCGGAAAACCGATTACGTCACTTTCAACTTTATTAGTGAATAATAATCCATCCCACTTTAAAAGTACATCAAGCAACGTTTCCTTTAAGTCGGTAAAGGAAGTATATTCAGGTATTTTAAAACTCTCATTATTATTGGCAATTGAAGGGACAGCATCTATACTGGATTTTTTGTACCTAGTCTGCCAACATTGATTCCAATATATTAAATGCTGTACTATCTCCGCTATACTAGGACAATTCTCATTTGGCTTCCAAAATGCTTGTTCTTCTGTTAAATCCTCCACGGATTCTGTAAATGGTCTGTACCAACTTGCATCATGGGCATTCGCTAAGAACTGGTCAGATAGAAGATCTTTTACTTCAGTCATTCTATTCACTCCTCAATTCCAGGTATTAATTCTTTCAATCTTGTTTATCCTCCTATTTATTTTCGTGTTAAATACAACAAAACCCTTTATCGTATTCAACTAAGCTGTTATTACTGCCCAGTATCGTTGTACTACGCAATAGCCCTTGAGTATTTCTCTTCTTTTCATCACCAAAATACTTCCACAAATGATAAGTGATCCAAAACAAGGATACATATAAAATGGCGAACAAAGGGAAAATTGAAGTATGTTCAAGGAAAAAATCTGATGCAAAAACAACGAAACAAACTAGGACTATCAAGAATGTTATCAAAATAATCCAATAACGTTTATCTATTTTAATACTTTCGATTCCAAATGAGGACAATAAACCTTTCTAAATTGGAAGACTCTTAACTTTAACGCTATTAACAATTGTTTACATTTTACTAATTTTTCTAAAACACCTTATTGGAACTAACTTGCTCCGCTTGATTGAATATGATATTAGGGACATATTGAAGGCATTAGAGGCTCAAAAAGCAGGTGTTTTTTCATTCGAGACCGAGGTTATAAGCATGAACATACACAAAGCTGGAACATCGGATATATGAGGGATTCGCTTTCAGAGGACACGGCAACACATTTAAAGCCCTCTCAAAGAGAAGAGCTTTTTACTTAATTCTTTACTCTAATCATGTCCTTATCAACGGAAATTACTTCCTCATTAGCAAAAATAATTAACGCAGTTCCACTTTCATATTTAATCGAATTAAATTCACCAATGACTAGCACTTCTCCTTTTCTAATTTGGTAAACAACCTGATTATCATTTTCCTCACTATCGTAAGCTACTAAATCATTGACTAAGAAACCTTTAAGGGGTTCATTAAATAACTTCATTTTTTTTCTCCTTTAGCACAAAGTTGTGTTAGACAACGGCTTATACTTTGTAGGTGTTTTCAAAGAAGCCGCAGCATTTCCAGCTGCGGCTTCCAATATTGTCAGGCCGGCTCCATTTGAAGCTGGTCCCGGTATGGTTTTAATGAATGATAGATAATGTTCTGCATGAATGCCTTATCCATGTCCGGCAGCAGCTTTTCAGCAAATGCCCAGGCATTTTCCTCAATTCTCAAAGCTGTGAGCCAGCGTTCGTGCTCGGTTATGCAGGCATCGAGATGGCTGGCCAATTGCTCCAGCTCCGGATCTTCTGCATGGCCTAATTCATGAGCAAATACAACGGTAAAATAGTCCATAAACCGATCAGCAGAAACGAACAGCTGCTGGCATTGGTTCTTAATCTCTTCAACATAAAGGGTAACTGTATGGGTTCCCATGCTGTATTTTCCGCCAGCTATACGATTTCCCGGAAAATGTTTCTCCAATTTAATATCCGCCTGACTCCCCGATCTCTTCAGCAATTCCCTTACAACTAGATCCAAGCTTTCTTTATTCAATGCATACACCTTTCTCTATTTAAAGCTTATAGGCTATTATATGAGAAAAGTGTACAGAAATAAACCGTTATATACCCTTTTTTTTGAAGATAAAACCTAAATCCCTTAATTTTCATCCTGCAGAAGCGATTTATGGATCCAGATCGCAGACTGTGCTCCCTCCCCCATCGCAATGGTTACTTGTTCCGCATGGGCCGCCACATCGCCTGCTGCCCAAACATTTGGTACACTGGTCATTTTCGAGCGCGGATCGGTCAGGATATGCTTATTTTCAAGCCGCTCTGCACCGAGCTGCTGTGCCAGGCCGGATTTTATCTCATTTCCGCCAAATGCGATAAACCCTCTTTCCCCTGTAATTTCTTTGCCGTTTTCCAGCCTAACACCGTTAAAAGCATCATCTTCTGCAAGCACCTTATCTATTGATTCTTCCAGATATTCAATATTTTTCTCTCTCATTCTCTCCAATAATTCCTGATCAGGCACCTTTTTTTCATGGTTGATAAAAACAAGGTCATTTGTCCAATAAGACAAGGTTAAGGCCATATTCGCGCCGGCATTTCCAGAGCCAAGCACAAGTGTGCGCTTATCCTTCACCTCATATCCATCACAGTCGGGACAAACATAAACAGATATCCCTAGACAAGGCATCAGTTCCGGGAATGGCGGCATCCGGTCCATAACTCCTGTTGCCAGCAAAATCCGTTTGCCGGAATATTTATTGCCGCTTTCTGCTGAAACGACAAATCCTCCTTCAGCCTTTTCAACTTGCTCCACCTTTTCATGTACAAACTCCACTCCAAGGCTTTCAGCGTGCTTTTTCCCAAGCTTACGAAGCTCCGGTCCGCTCACACCATCAGGATAGCCTAGGATATTATGATAATTTTTGCATATAACGGAGCGACCATCATTGGAATCCAGCACCAGCACCTTATGCTTATACCTGCCGAGCTGAATAGCAGCCTGCAGTCCTGCAATCCCTCCTCCAACAATCAGACAATCATAATTCAATTGGAATTCCTCCTCTTCATGCCAAAAAAGTCTATACCTGTAAACTACCCAGAAATTCCTCGTCTAAATACAAAAAGGGAGTTTCATCGCTGAAACTCCCCCGAAATCATTTATTCATATGTGCAAGAAAGCCGCCAAGAAGAATATCCAGGTCTTCTTCGCTTTCCTCTTCAGTTTCTTCTTCTTGCTGTTCCTGTTTTGCTTTGTCCCAATCAAAGTCCAGCAGATCATCTTCAATATCCGACAGATCAGCTTCAGATGCTTGGTCTTCCTCTAAAGCCGCAGCTGCAGCATCATATTGATTCACAACAGGGCTCGGCTCCTCCTGCAGATATAAGGCTTCATCTATGTCAGAAGATCGGCTGTTCAAGGACGCCAGCAGGGATGTTGCCCGCACCGGGTCTGTGATCAGCTGATAAATGATACTGCCGAGCAGCGCTTCTGAATGCTCATGCTTAAGCCAGTCGCGCTGAACCTTGCTTAGCCCCTTTGGAAGGGGAATGGTGATGGTTTCCCGGTCTTTTGATTGTGAACTGCTGACTCCCTGCATCACATACTCGGCCATCTTGCTCGAAAAATTCCGCTTTTCGGTTTCCTTCAGCTTTTGCAGATGCTTCAGAATATGATCAGGAGTGTCAGATGGTACACGAAAGGATATGGATTGTCCTCTCTTAATTTCAGAAGAGGAAGCTTTACTCATGAACAATCACCCTAGTTGGCTTTTACAGGCTTCTTATCCTGGTCTGCCTTATCTTTATTCGTTCTTCTTGAAAAATCAGAGATTAGCTTGTAATAAGCATTTGCCATCATCCAGATGCTTTCTTTTTCATCCTCGAAGAAGTCAATGTTATAGCCATCCAGATTATTATTTAATGTCTTCAGATAATCTTTTAGAACAATTGAGCCGCCGCCGACAAAATAGCAGATTTCCGTCTGGGAGTTTTTCTGCCAAACGTTGCGGAGCAGGCGGTACTGCTTCTTCGCCAGGTCAAGAAGGATTCGGTCTGTAATATCATGCACGCTTGTGCGACTTCCTTTTACCATAATATGATTGCGGTCATTTTTCTTCGTGATGATTTCCACGACATCTGTACGGCTGTCGAGCTCAACACCATGCTTCGAACGGATCTCTTCACGGATGGATTCAAGCGCTTCAGACACGCCAAGGTTGAAGCCTTGTGCTTTATCATCATCTACATTGCGGTTTTTAATGACAGCGATATCCGTAGATAATCCGCCGATATCCTGGATTAGAATACGCTTATCAATTAAATCCTTATTAATGATGTTTAAGTTATTATCCATTACAAGGTTGATATAAGCAGCAAATCCTTCAGGATAAACCTTGATTTCTTCAAACTTGATATTAACTTTTTGTCCCTGGTACTTAGGTGTAACAAGGAACTCAACCTGATGGACTGAGCCGAGCAGCTTGGAACGGTAGCCCGCATCCTTGCCTTCCTTTACTTCACGAAGCGGAAGTCCTGTCCCAAGTGTGTAGTTTGCATCGATCACATTACCGGACTTCTTAAAACCTGTGGAACCGCCATTCTGTACAGCATCCAATGCCAAAGCAGTGAAAAGCATGACCAATGTCTGATCTTCTTCGGATTTGCTGCTGCCCGGATCCAGTTCAGTAGCATTATCGCTTTTTGTTGCCAGGTTACCCACACGGTAAATCGTATTGTTTTCCTTCAGGGCAGGGGAGTGAACTCTAATATGTATGCCTTCAAGCGGATTTTTGCTGTCAAGTTCCTCAATCCCGATAACTGGCCGGTCCTCAACATCTCTCGCTATTACATTCGGTATGTTTAATTCTGAATCCAATTTTCCAAAGATTGCTTTAATAGAATCGTTACCTACGTCAACTGCTGCAATTCGTGAATTCGTCAAATCATTCAATCCTTTCATTCTCTATAATATAGAGCTGCTATTTTAAGAGTAATTCAGATTGAGAGATTAATCAATGAGAGGAAATAAAAAGTAATCAAAGCGTAAAAACGTAAACAAAATGTAAACATCTGCCTTCATTGTATACACTTTCCGCATACATGTAAACAAAACTGCACACATCCTTATATACCAACATGCACACAGTTTTGCATACTTGTTTACATTTCCGTATGCATTTGTAAACATTTTTGTATACTTGTAATCAAATTTGTTTACAAGAAGAAGAACCTGGTATTTCCTTAAAATTTGATAGTTTTTGAGATATATAATATCCTAATCTTCTAATCGAATTGGATAATATTAAAAAATTTAGAAAATATACTAAATTAATCTACTCTCTTGGTAAAAATTCCTATAAAATAGGGGTATAACAAATAGGAAAAGGAGTTCAGAAAGATGCAAGGCTCCAGAATATTTATGGTTTCGCTTTTTATTATTGCCGTATGCACTGCTGTTTTCTCAGAGGGGATAAGTGTCGAGAGCTCTGTATATATAAAAGCGCTGGGTATATACCTGCTGTTTGCATGCCTGTATTATCATTTGCGGATTATCAGTAGAAATGGAAGTACATCGATTGATTATGGTATTAATTACAGTCTGTCCATTGGACTGTTTACGGGGCCATTAGGTCTGTTGATTTTTGAAGTCATCTACCGTTTTGGCGTCTATTTTTATAGAAAGCATTCAAAAACAGAGGATCCTGATGAATTTTTCCATACGTTTTATAACATTGGTTCCTTTGTGATGAGCAACTCCATTGCAATCTATATGTTCCATCTGTTATCTCCCCTCTTTCAGGGTGTACCATTCGGTTTTTGGGTTGTCATGCTGATACTGATCACCGTAACCTCTTTGCTTTCGGATCTATTCCTGATTACTGTTTTTAAACTGACAGGAGATATTAAAACAAAGCGGGAAGCGATTGACTTTATCAAAACAAGAAGTGTGCTGGATATGGGGAAGATTGCCTTCACGAACGGCCTTTTGCTGCTATTCCTGCAGGAAGGAAAGTGGGAAATACTCATAAGCCTGTTTATCCTTAACTATCTTGTAAGCCGGTCCTTCCTATCAAAATCACAGATGCTTCAGAATAAAATCGAACGTGATAAGTTCGAGCAGATGGCCTATACTGACTTTCTGACTGGTGTGTTTAATCGTGCCTATATGGATAAAAAGATGACAGAGCTTAATAAATCTGATGAGAGCATTGGTATAGTTGTAGCTGATATTGACAAATTCAAGAGGATTAATGACAGCTATAATCACGCGGTTGGCGACAAAGCAATCAGGCACTTTGCCGATACTTTAAAAAGCTACCTCTCCAAAGATGATTACTTGTTCAGAAGCGGAGGAGAAGAGTTTACGATAATTTTGAGATCCAGAACATATGAAGAGTGCCTGAATTTAGCTCAGAAGATACGCACAGGGGTTGAAAACAGCCCTTTTCAAGCTGATTTTAAAGAAGAGTCCATTTCTATTTCCTATACTGCATCATTTGGCCTTTTTTACTATAAAGTGAACGGTCTGCTATCTATTGAAAAAGCGTATGTTTATGCAGACCAGCTCCTATTCCAGTCCAAAGATATGGGTAAAAACAGACTATCCAGCAGGAAAGAGCCTGTCCATCCTCCCAGACCTGCAGAAGCAGTTCTGACAAACGCATAAGATATTCGCAGCCGCCGGTTTTGGCGGCTTTTTTTGGGGTATTATATCTTTGTTTTCAAAAATTAATAATACTATAATTATTCTGAAAAAATAAATTTAAAATAGATTCCCTGGAAAAATCTATTTATTCCTCCTTTGAAGCCAATAATACCCATCAATACATAAAATTTTTTTTGACAATTAGCAACTATGAAAGATATTATAGAATAGCTAAAAGGAGGATGAAACATGTCAGATTTTAATAGGCAGAAAATTGTTGAAAGTGTGCCTCAAAAGGGTTTCTTTGGACATCCTAAAGGCTTGTTCACACTATTCTTCACTGAGTTTTGGGAGCGCTTTTCTTACTATGGAATGAGAGCAATCCTTGTTTTCTATATGTACTACGAGGTTTCAAAAGGCGGATTAGGCCTTGATGAGCCAACAGCTTTAGCAATCATGTCCATTTATGGTTCATTGGTGTATATGTCTGGAATCATCGGTGGATGGATAGCTGACAGATTACTCGGCACATCCAGAGCGGTATTCTACGGCGGAATTTTGATCATGCTTGGCCATATTGCCCTTTCCATTCCTGGTAGCTTGGCTATGTTCTTTGTTTCCATGGTTCTGATCGTTTTAGGTACTGGTTTATTAAAGCCGAATGTATCGAGCGTCGTTGGGGACATTTATAGTCCTAAAGATAATCGCCGCGATGCCGGTTTCAGTATCTTCTATATGGGCATCAACCTTGGCGGATTCCTTGCGCCGTTAATTGTCGGAACAGTTGGAATGAATTATAATTTCCATCTTGGTTTCGCCATTGCAGCTGTTGGTATGTTCTTTGGCTTATTGGTGTTTATCTTTACGAAAAAGAAAAATCTTGGATTAGCAGGAACTTATATTTCTAATCCATTATCTGAAGATGAAAAGAAAACAGTTTATACAAGAATTGGCCTGGGCGCTGTTATTATTGCCATTTTAGTTGCTGTCGGCATCCCAACTGGTCTTTTAACTTTTGATTCCTTTATCGCACTTGTTGGTATTCTGGGTATCGGTCTCCCAATTGTTTACTTTACAATGATGTACCGCAGCCCGAAAACAACAGAAGTTGAACGTTCACGCATCATTGCATATATTCCATTATTCATTGCGTCTGTTATGTTCTGGGCTATCCAGGAGCAGGGTTCAACGATTCTTGCGAACTATGCGGACAAGCGTACACAGCTTGAGTTTATGGGACTTGATATATCACCGGCATGGTTCCAGTCTCTTAACCCATTATTCATTATTTTCTTCGCGCCAGTATTTGCTTGGCTGTGGGTGAAGCTTGGCGACCGCCAGCCTTCAGTGCCGCAGAAATTCTCACTGGGTCTATTGTTTGCCGGTTTATCTTTCCTTGTGATTCTGCTTCCTGCTTACTTTGGCGGAACAGATTCTCTAGTAAGTCCATTATGGCTGGTTCTTAGCTACTTCATTGTTGTACTCGGGGAGCTTTGCTTATCACCTGTTGGACTTTCAGCTACAACCAAATTAGCGCCTGCTGCGTTCTCCGCGCAAACAATGAGCCTTTGGTTCCTGTCAAATGCGGCCGCACAGGCAATCAATGCACAGATTGTTAAATTCTACACACCTGCAACAGAAATGACGTATTTCGGAGTAATTGGTGCAGTAGCAATCCTGCTATCCATCATCCTATTCTTATTGAGTCCTAAAATTCAAGGATTTATGAAGGGTGTAAGGTAATTTTAGAAAAGGAAAAGCCAGAAGAGTTTAGCTCTTCTGGCTTTTTTTGCTTGTAATAGGGGATCTTATTTGGCCGGTAAATTCGCCAATTTAGCCGGTATTTTCTTAATATTGACCAGTAGTCCGCTCTTCCATCATCCTTTCCATTCCGCAAGCATCGGCCCCTCTTCACCATATACAGGGTCCATCTGAGGAACTGGAACAGCATTAATTGCCGCGAGTGCCTGTACACGGTCTGAAGGGTCTTGTCTCATCATATTCGGGCTTGTTCCGCCGGGATAGGCACCCACAACCTTGAAATCCGGGCTGCTTTCAATCTTCTTATGCCCTGTGCCTGCAGGAAGGAGAATAACGTCGCCCTGGCTGATTTCGAGGCGTTCACCCTGATCACCGCCGATAAGGACGGTGGCCTGTCCCGCTTTGACCCCAAGCACTTCGTGAGTGTTCGAGTGATAATGGTGGTAATCATATACTCCGCCCGTCCAGCTTCCGGTCCATTGATGTCTGTTGAAAGAAGTCTCAATTTCATCGGTCTGTTCCTTAAAAACTGCTCTGTAGATGATCACCGGGAGACCTTGATTATTGGGTATTTGGCCATCATCGGCCAGCAGCATGGTTTGGATCCCGCTATTCATTCAATCCGCTCCTTTCTTAATTAAAAACCGCTTTGCTTAAACGTATCTCCGCCTTTAATGGTTCCGTTCTGGAAGCCTTTGTGAAACCATGACTTTCTTTGTTCAGAAGTGCCATGTGTAAAGCTTTCCGGCACGACATAGCCCTGTGCCCGTTTTTGAAGAGTATCGTCCCCTACTGCCGTGGCTGCATTCAGGGCTTCTTCCAGGTCACCTTCCTCTAAATAACCCATTCCCTGAGCATGATGAGCCCACACGCCTGAATAATAGTCGGCCTGCAATTCAAACCGTACAAGATATTTATTAAATTTTTCTTCACTCATTTTCTGGCGGAGCGGCATGATTTCTTCTGTTGTCCCCAGAAGGGTCTGCACATGGTGCCCAACTTCATGGGCGATAACATATGCCATGGCAAAATCACCGGGTGCCTGGAATTTCCTTTGCAGTTCTTCGTAAAAACTTAAATCGATATACAGCTTTTGGTCGCCCGGGCAATAGAAGGGCCCTACTGAAGAGGACGCTTGCCCGCATGCAGACTGTACACTGCCTGAGTATAAAACTAGGGTTGGCTCTTTATACTGCAACCCCTGCTCTTTGAATATTTCCGTCCAGACTTCCTCTGTATCCGCCAACACAACCGAGACAAAGTCTGCAAGCTCTTTTTCCTGCTCCGACTCTTCATATGGCACAGATGTACCTGAATCTGTTCCGTTCATATTGCCTATTAGGTCACCCGGATCACCACCGAGGAAGGTAAATAACAATACTATAATAATTCCGCCAAGGCCGCCGCCGATCAGGGTTTTTCCCCCGCCGCCCATGCCTCTGCGGTCTTCTACATTAGAACTCGCTCTTCTGCCCTTCCACTTCATAATTCAGCCTCCTAATGAAACATCACTTTCATTAGTGTATACCCGAAATGAAGCGATTTATTAACTTATCAGATACAAAAATAAGTGCCTGCTGCTAAAACAGGCACTTTGAAATCTATCCTTTTTTTACAGCACCAGCCGGATCATAGAGGCTCAGATCTATATCATCAACCTCTTGCCCGAGAGCAAGCCTGGCCAGCTGGGCGCCCAGAAACGGGCCTGCAGTGAGCCCTGAGGCTCCAAGCCCATTAGCTATGTAAAGACCTTTGAGACCCGGAATTTGGCCTATAATGGGCAGAAATCCGGGTGTATAGGGTCGAAATCCCACGCGTGCTTCTGTAAACGTTCCATTCGATAATCCCGGGGCGATTGCCAGGGCTTTTTCAAAAATGTCATTTAACCCGCCTGCTGTTACTCTTAAATCATAGCCCATATCATCTTCATGGGTCGCACCCATGACAATGCGTCCGCCCTCAAAAGCCAGGATATATTGATTGTTTGGCGGCATGACAACCGGCCAGTCCGCCGTATCGTCTCCTTCAAGCTGAAGATGGACGATTTGCGCTTTTTGCGGTTTCACATCCAGCTGGATTCCAAGCGGCTCAAAAAGCTCTCCTGCCCATGCTCCGGCCGCTGCAATCACACTTTCCGCTTCATATTGCTTCCCACCTGCTCTAACAGCTGTAATCTCATCTTCCTGGCACACAAGTTCTGCGGAGCCCTGCACCCCTTTTGCACCATGCTTTTCAGCTGCCCGCAGCAGCGCGTCACGCAGTGCCCGGCCGTTGACGCGCGCAGCACCGCTTACATGTACAGAGGCATATTCCTTAGCCAATGCCGGAAACAGCCGGGATGTCTGTTCCGGAGACAAGGGTGTTATCTCCCCCATTTCAGGAGCATCATCGCGCCTTTTCATAGCCCGTTCTTCCATTTTTTCAAGCTTTGCAGGATCGGTATGAATGCTGACGGCGCCTGCCTGCTGATAGCCGGTCTCTGTCTCGCCGTCTTTTTCAAGCTCTTTAATCAGAGTACGATAATAGGCCGCTCCCCCCTTGGCGAGTGCGTACCACGCTTTATTCCGCCGCTGTGACAGCCAGGGGCATATGATTCCGGCCGCAGCATCTGTTGCCTGCCCCGGATCTTTGCGGTCAATAACGGTGACTTTGGTACCTGCCTTAGCCAAATGATAGGCAGCAGAGGCCCCCAGAATTCCTGCACCAATTACGATATGACTTTTCATAATGACTCCTTTTTATTATCTGGTTTGCACTTATTTTACAAGAGTTTGGGGATAGGTTCAAAAGGCGGCTGCTGACTGATCCCTGAATTCCAAACAAAAAAGCAGCATGACAGGCGCAACACCCATCATGCTGTTTCATTAAAAAGGCTTATTCGGTTCATAGGTCGGCTGCTGATTTTGTGCCTCATACTGCTGGCTTTTGGCTGCCGCATCCTGGACGTTTTCTTCAAGAGCAAATTCGGTGTCCATACCCTTTTTGAATTGGTCAGCCTGGTTTTGGGCTGATACGATTTGCTGTTCTTCAGTTACTTTATTCGGCTGCTTCGGCATCTCTATCTCTCCTTTATTTTAGAAGTATAGCTATAGATTTTCCAAAGCCTCAGGCACTATTCACCTTTTTACAGATCCACCTTTGTTCCGATGCCTTCATGAATTGCCTTTTCATAAACGGCTGCAGCGACAGCGAGGTCGAAGTAGGCAATGCCGACGGACTTGAAAAAGGTAATCTCTTTATCGTTTTCTCTGCCTGGAATTATTCCGGCTGATAATTGCCCGATTTCGCCATGAAGGTCCGAAAAGCTCCAGACCCCTTCTGTAGCAGGAATAATAAAATCACCGGCTTCCTCTTTGACCCCTTCTATAGTATCTGCGACAATCTTAGAGCTTCGCAGCAGTGTTTCCAAGTCGACTTCCTGCATATGCGGAAGATAAGAACCTACGCCGTTAATATGCGTACCCGGCAGGAGAGCTTTGCCGGAGAATACCGGCTTTTCCGAGCGGGTGCTGCAGATTACGATATCCGCCCGGGATACAGCTTCATCCGCATTTTCCAGGATGGTAATCTTCCCCGGGAACCCGTCAAATTTTCCGGCAAATTGATGTGCCTTTCCAGTTGTACGGTTGTAAAGGAATATTTCCTGTATTTCGCGGACCTCCAATACTGCCTGAAGCTGCTCCTCCGCCATGGCCCCACAGCCAATCACAGCCACTCCTCTTGCCGATTTTTTCGCCAGGTGCTTAGTGGCAATGCCGCTTGCAGCCCCGGTCCGGAGTCTGGTAAGGTAAGAAGCATTCATACATGCCAGATGTTCACCTGTATCCGTATCACTTAATAAAATAACTCCCTGAGTGGTTTTTTTGCCGATCGCAGGGTTCTCTGGAAAAATGGTGACCACCTTTACAGCCGTTTTTCCGATTGGAGGCATGGCACTTGGCATGTAAAGGGCGGATGCCTTTCTCTCCGGAAAGTCCAGGACGGTTCTGTGTGGATTCTGAATTTTCCCCTCCAGATTATGCAACAGAGCATTTTCAAGATCTTTTATGGCTAATTCCATCGTATAGATGGATTTTATTTCCTTTTCAGATAATATAAGCATGAACTCTACCTTTCTAAGCTTTATGATGGGTTTGTCCGAAACTTGTATGGAATGAATCTGCTTTGGGCTGATCTGAATCCAGATCCTGATTGCTGCGGTCGCGGACAGATGAAATCGCAATCAAAGAGATGGCTGCTGCAAGCATGATGTATAACGCTACAGGAACATAGGAATTGTTATAGGCATTCAGAAGTGCCGTAGCAACGAGAGGAGCTGTCCCGCCTGCCAATGCGGCACCTATTTGATAGCCCAGAGTAATGCCGGTATAGCGGACATTCGACTTAAATATTTCAGAAAACATCGTTCCAAGTACAGCGGTGATGGGAGCCCAGATGATGCCGAGACCCAATATGGTAGCCACAATCAGCAGTGCCGCCGAACCCTGGTGAAGGAGCCAAAAGTACGGAAAGGCATAAAGCATCATCAGGACCGTTCCGCCGACATAAAGCTTTTTCCGGCCTATTTTATCAGACAGCTTCCCCATAATCGGGATCAGAATAGTAGTAATCACCGTTGCAATTGTCACGGCATTCAGGGTAACTGTACGCGAGAAACCAAGCTGAGTTGTCGCATAGGAAACAATAAAGGTTCCAAAGATATAAAAGGGCGCTGTCTCCACCACTTTTGCGCCAACTGCAATCAATACTTCCTTCCAATGGGTACGCATCGTTTCCACAAACGGAACCTTGGCAATTTCGCCTTTTTCCTGGGCCTTTTTAAAGGATGGTGTTTCATCAATGCCTTTGCGGATCCATAAGCCAAAAAAGACAAGCAGGGCACTCAGGATGAATGGCACACGCCATCCCCAAGATAAAAAGGCTTCCTCCGGCAATAACGTCATGACGGATAAGGCAATTGTTCCGAGGAGCATTCCGATGGTGACACCCATTTGTGGAATGCTTCCAAAAAAGCCCCGCCGATTTTTTGGGGCATATTCAACGGCTAGCAGCAATGCACCGCCCCATTCTCCTCCGAGACCAATTCCCTGTATCAGTCTTAAAATAATTAGAAGAATCGGTGCCGCCACACCAATATTGTCATAGGTAGGCAAAAAGCCCATGAGAACAGTGGCACCCCCCATAAGGGAAAGTGTGAGGACAAGGGTTTTCTTCCTGCCGATTTTATCGCCGATATGGCTGAAAATAACGCCGCCAAGCGGACGGATGAAGAAGGCAAGCGCGAAAGAGGCATACGCAAGCATTAAACCGACGGCCGGATCATCACTGTGAAAAAACATTTGATTAAATACAAGTGCAGCAACCGTTCCGTATAAAAAGTAATCAAACCATTCGATGGAGCTTCCGATCAGGCTTGCGATCAGTACTTTCTTTTCTAATTTCTTTTCCATTACATCTCCCCCTCTCTTGACTGTAAAAATGTACAAGTTCATCATAGTTTATATTATTTTGATATTTCAATATATTTTTAAAATTGACTGATAAATAGAACTTATTTACCTGTCAAATCCCTAAGATGAAAGTATGGGAATGTTTTTGTTATAATCATAATACTTAGATGGAATTTGAATTTACTGGAGTGAACATGTTGAATACTAAAAAAGCATTGCCTCTTTTATTTGCCGTTATGTTTCTTGTTATGGTGGGGTTTGGAATCATTATTCCTGTCATCCCCTTTTATGCGGAAGAATTAGGGGCATCACCTACTGAACTTGGCCTGTTAATGGCCGTTTATTCACTGATGCAGCTGCTCTTTGCGCCTATGTGGGGGCGTGTTTCCGATAAAATCGGACGCAAGCCTGTCATTATGATCGGTATTTTTGGCCTTGGACTGTCCTTTTTCATGATGGCCCTGTCCACTGAGCTATGGATGCTGTTTGCAGCCAGAATCATCGGCGGCTTTCTGTCATCAGCCAATATGCCGACAGTCATGGCTTATGTAGCGGATATTACATCAGAAGAAGACCGTGGGAAAGGAATGGGCATCATTGGAGCTGCAGTGGGCTTAGGGTTTATTTTTGGCCCGGCGATCGGCGGCATCTTTTCCCGGGAAAGTTTGAACCTTCCTTTCTACGCGGCAGGAATTTCTTCGTTTATCACATTCTTCCTTGTCATGCTTGTGCTGAAAGAATCTCTTTCACCGGAGCAGCGCAGCCAGGGAACAGCAAAGCGTCCAGGTCTGATGACCGCTTTAAGAGGAAGCACTGGCATTTTGTTTATCCTGCAGCTGTTTGTTTCACTGTCATTGGCAGGTCTGGAAGCAACCTTCGCTTATTTTGCGGCTGAAAAAGCCGGCCTTGGCACCGTGGAGCTGGGCTACATTTTTATGATTATGGGATTTGGGGGCGCTCTTGTGCAGGGCGGCCTGGTAGGACGCTTGACGAAAAAGTATGGAGAAGGGGTTGTGATTCAGCTCGGGACCATCGTCTCCGCCATTGGCTTCGGATTGATTCTCCTGGTTGACAATTTTACGACTGCAGCGATTTTCCTGACGATTTTCGGCATAGGGAACGGATTTATCCGTCCGAGTGTTTCTTCCCTGCTGACCAAGACATCTCAATCCGGACATGGCAGTACGACTGGCCTGCTGTCATCCTTTGATTCCCTGGGACGCATTATCGGCCCGCCGCTCGGAGGATGGCTGTTCACCATCAGCATCGGTGCTCCGTACCTGACGGGAATCCTGCTTTCCGGTTTGGCTTTCATCATGTATCGTGTGTATGCTGTCAAGTTGAACAGAACCCGTTCGATTACACCTTAAGAAAAGCGCAAGCACCTTGAAGATTGTGACTCGAGGAGTTAGGCGCTGGAGCTAGACAGTTATCGGCGTTCAAAAATTATATACTTTCTTATCTTTTAAAAAAGGAGGCTCATTTTGCCTCCCTTTTCTACTTTTGCAGGATCACCTGAATGACGTGTCCCGTTCCTGTATGCCCTTTTCCTTCCACTCTTTCCTGTTCGCCGTAAAAGAAATGAAGGACCTTATAACCCTGAATCCATTGAAGAATATCAGCCGGATGATAGACCATGTCCACACTTTTCGGCCCGCCTGTACCATAGCTTAGCTGATCTTCTTAATAAACCTCAAGCATGACAATTCCACCCGGCTTGACAACCGAAATTAGCTTATCAAATACGGTTTTTTGGTCCTTTTTCAAAAAATGGCCGAAAACCATAATTGAAGCGTCATATTCCGCAGTTGGCACAGAATCATGAATCAGATCTTTCTGCCCAGTTTCCACTCTGACCTGATGGCGCCCAGCCAGCTGATGTGTTTTGTCTAACCCGCTTTGAGTATAATCCCAGGCTGTTACATCATGCCCCATTCTTGCAAGATATACGGCATTACGCCCCTCCCCCTCGGCAAAGGCCACAACTCGTTTGTTCCCTTCAAGCCGCCATGCCTGCTCTCTGATGAATTCATTGGGCTCTTCGCCATATAAATAGCCTTCCTGAGAAAACTTTTCTTCCCATAGATTTGCCAATCAAACCACTCCTTTTCCCATAAGGTATTCTAGGATAGGTTCTGTAAATCCTATTGTATAATGGAAAAAATGCCTGCAAGAGGAGGATAAAAATGAAAGAGCTGACATCGATGGAAGAGGTGCATCCATTTATTCAAAGCACGGAGCTCGCTCTTATTTATGTGCTGCATGACAGCTGAAGCATCTGCCATGGCCTGCTTCCTCAGGTGGAGGAAGTGTTAAAGGATTATCCCCGTATTGAGGCCCGGCTTGTAAATGCTGGAAAGGCAACGGAAATTGCCGGTTACCTGATGGCCTTTACAGTGCCTGTGGTTGCCTTATTTTTGGATGGAAAAGAGGTATTGAGGGAAGCGCGTTTCATTCCGGTGGAGAAGCTTCGTGATGATTTGAAAAGGATTTATGAAGGGGTTTTTGATGAGTAAACAGGTGATTTAATAATAGAAAAATAAACCAGACAATCTTAGGCTAACGGGTTCGGTTCAGAGGGAGAAAACAGTAAATAGTAATACATTTGGAGGTTTAAATCGCAAGCGATTTAGAACCTCCTTTTTTATTATTAAATCAATGTTTGTTTCACTTTATTATTACAATCA